>NZ_JBYSXN010000008.1:0-49013 GCF_058782275.1 Sphingomonas sp. FW306-05-A | reverse complement strand
ACAGCCGCTGTGCAAGCCGCCGGCTACAAAGACATGGACCGCAAGTTTGGGCTGACGATGGCACAGGCGGTACCAGAACCGCAAAGCTGGGTAATTATGCTTATGGGCTTTGGGGTTATCGGTGGTGCGCTACGCTATCGCCCTGCCAAGGCGCCACGCTCCGCCGCAGGCTAACGGCATTGTTACGCCGATCGGGACATACCAACGTCCCGATCGGCACCGACCTTCAGTAACGTCAAAGCCAGTTATAGATCTGCAGACTGGCTGAGTCGCTTTGCATGCCGGGAGGTTACCGTTGCGACGATCACGTGAAAAAGCTCGTTATGAGCCTCGTCTTCCACGTTAACCCGCCAATGCCCATCATCCGCAAAACCCGGATGATCAATAAGATACGAAGCCAAGTACTTTACCGCTTGATTTCGTGCATCTGAAAGTGACTCACACGTGATCGTCTTGTAAATGTTTTTCTCACCAGCAAAGCTAAATATGTATGTATTCATAAAGCAACCAATTCTGCTGGTATGCACTAATTATTGCCTAGATTTATACTTGTATCAGTAACACAGTATATATTCAAGTCAAGCCTGTAATTTATCACACGCATGGACGCGGGCTGATAAACTTTCGTGGTCAGTGCCTCGTCGCGGAATGTGATCGTCCAGATGCTAATCAGCCTTAACTGGCGAAAGCGATGTGTTACTCGTGCCCGATGCCGCAAGGTTCCTCCGGTGAAGAGCTGTCACACGTTTGACCTGAGCAATGCTGCAGCCTGCCAACTCGGCTGTTTTGGCAATGCTCATCCCTGCATCCCGAAGTCCGACAATACGACGGTGATGCGCCAGGTCCGGCTTTCGCCCCGTGTAGCGTCCTGCGCGCTTAGCGAGCTCTATTCCTTCTCGCTGTCGCTCGCGACGGGTTTCGTAGTCATCCCGGGCAGTCTGAAGCGCGACCCGTAGAAGCATATCCTGCACCGCCTCCAGCACGATCTGAGCCACGCCTGAACTGTCCTCGACCAGATCCGACAGATCAACGATTCCCGGCACAGCAAGGCGAGCCCCCTTCCCCCTGATGGTGGCAACCAGAAGCTCCGCCTCGGCCAGCGGTAAGCGGCTAATGCGATCGATTTTCTCGGCGATGACCACTTCGCCCGCCTGAAGGTCTGCTACCATGCGCAACAGTTCCGGGCGGTCGGGTCGAGCGCCTGACGCTTTCTCGCGATAGACCGCGGCGACGTAAAAACCAGCCGCCCGCGCGCTCCCCACGATCGCCTCTTGTCGCGTCAGGTCTTGCTCGTCGGTGCTCACACGCAAGTATACCCGGACTGCTCGGATCGCATCTCGTTTCGGCTGATCGGTCATCATTCCTCGGCTCCAGTGGGTATACCCTTACTAGCCAGTCGTCTCGATATCAGCTACAACTACGATTAGCGATCTATCGTAGCCTAGCCAAGCCAGCGGACCTATCTTCGCCACTACGAGTGGTGTTCAGCAGTTTGTGACAACGGAGCGCGCTGCTATTCACATCTCTCCTGAGCCATATCCGGATTTGTGCGATAAGCTCGTTGTGTCATTTAGGGTGTTATGCCATATCTGTGGCAGAAGTTAAAATAAGGAGCTAGCCAATGGCCTTCCAAACCATCGATATCAGTGTAGCCAGCAATGGCCGCATGGTTCTTCCTGCATCCGTTCGAAAGGCGATGGGCCTGCACGGTGATACAAAGGTCATCTTGACGGTTGAAGACGATCAGGTACGCCTGTCCCCGATCGGACATGGTGTATCACGCGCACAGGCGCTCTATCGTGAACATGCCAAGCATATGCGTACGACAGACAACTTTCTGGATGACCGAAAGGCGGAAACCGCTGCTGATCTCGGAGAGGTATCATCCGGCGAAGAGGATCGGGACGTACAATGACGTCGGTCGTCCTCGACGCATCCGCGGTTTTGGCGCTGGTTCGAGATGAACCCGGCGCCGACAAGGTCGCTCCCCATATCGGGCGTGCTGCGATTTCGGCGGTCAACCTGCAAGAGATCGTCAAGGAGCTGCTGCTCAGCGGCCTTGACGAGGCGACTACACGCGAACTGCTCGATGAGCTTCGCCTCGATGTTCGTGCCCACGATATCGAGGCAGCCTATGCAGCCGCTGCCTTGCATAGACAGACGCGCCAATATGGCCGCGGCCTTGGTGATCGGTCCTGTCTCGCACTTGCCGTGCAGCTTGGCGTTCCTGCCCTCACTGCTGATCGTGAGTGGAAGAAGGTGAAAGTCACGAACTTGAAGCTCGAGCACATCCGATAGCCACACCCATAACGCGCCTAAATCATGAATGCGGACTTCGTGCTTTTGACGACACTGGGTCGCTGGGCTGATGCGATCCTGGAGAAACGGACAGTCTGCACCTCGGCGAACGCCCCCTGCCCCGCACATGCCGCAGGCTAATGGACCGCTAGTCTTTTTTTCGGGCATATCCTAAGCGTACATCCTTACCTTGATCTTTTTACGTCAGGAAATGACGCATAAAATCCTTGCCAATTTGCTCGTCAGGTCCGGCTGAGTGCTAGCCAACGAGGACCATACGGCACCCATCCAAACGGCACCGTTGAAGCTGCGAACGGGGCTAAGGAGGGGCCGTGCCGGAGGAGAAGCAGCCCTTCTGCTGTCGCCTACTTGCAGCCGTTGTCGCATCGTGGCTTATTGCTAACATGGTAGATAACTGCGTTGAGATCTGCGACGAGAGCGAAGTTAGATTTGATGATCAGCTGCGCAAGATCGTGGAGCATAAGTCATTCCAGGATCAACCAAGGGAGGAGCCGTGATGCTTCATCACCCCAAAACTTGGTTTGTGCCTAAAAGCGATGGTTGGGGGCTATGGCCACGCACTTGGGAAGGGTGGGTCGTTATCGCAGCGATTGTCGCGGTCGCATACGTCGTGTCACACTTCGGCTGATAACCGGTTTGCGGACTACGCAATCACAAAATCTTCGGGAGGACAGACGGCGGCTTTCCAACGACCTATTGCCGCTCATACACTTCGATATAAAACACACCTTAATGTTATTGGTTGGTCCGATGGTACAATCAGTCTCGACAAAATAGCGTTAGTAAACAATGCCACCGGAGTTGGACCGACGTTCATAAGGTCTTTTGAAAGGCCTGGAAACCTTGAAGGAGGACTGTATATTCGTCACGACTATGGGTCTAAATATGACCAAAATGAGTTCTATCACGGATACAAAGCGTGCTTTTCTGGGCCCAGACTAGTACCAGTACCCCAGTCTTGGACGGACGCAGCTTCAAAGCGCGCACTAGTTTGTGAAAACGACGTGACGCTATGAACAAAAGACCATGGTACTCTCAATTAGTCCCGGCTGCGCAACGAAGCACCATTGCAAGCAGTAGTGTGCCTATCCCTCGATCAGAAAGTCTCGGCACTCGGATTGCTTGTTAATACCCACGTAACAAAATGTAGTCCCGCTGCAATCTGCGCCGATTTGGACGGCTACAGAGCGGCGGTAGGCAACCTGTTTCACGCAATCCGTACCGTCGTGATCGAGGCAAAATCACTGCCGTCTTAGTGGCGCGCACCTCAGCATCTTTTCGACGTCGATGCCTACCGATTAGGTGCGCTATCCAATTACAACACCATGCCAATTGCGCGTCTTAAGCGCGTGCCGCAGTTTTGAAGGCGGGGCGTAGGGTTGAGCTTCCGGGTTGTCGATGAGTTCGCGCAGATGTCCTCGCCCCCTTGCCAAACGGCTCTTGTAGGTGCTTGGCAAGATTCCGAGTTGTGACGCAGCGTCCGCACCCGAGAGGCCCTGCACTGCGAGCATTACTGCTTCACGTTCGTCGGGACTAAGCTGTTCGAGCGCCCATCCAACATCCCGCAGTTCAAGCGCCAAATCCTGCCCGCCCGAGGTGCCCTTTATGCGATCAAACGCGTCGTCCGGTAGATCGCCATGAAAGCGGTCACGCCGATGACTCGATAAGAACGTGTTCCTCATCACGACGCGGCTCCACGCCCCAATGTTCGTCCCAGGCTGGAAAGTCTCTCGTGCCGACCAGCATCGCAATATGGTTTCTTGAACGAGATCATCCGCATCAGGGGCGTTTCCCGCTAAGCGTCGCGCGTAAGACTGGAGGGAGCGTGTATTGTCGCTAAGCGCGTCGGCAAAGCCGGCATTCGCAATTGTTTTAATGCCTGAGAGTTTTCGATACATTGTTGGTTGGCCAATGCTAAAAACGGCCGAATAAACCGGCTAGCTTGCCAGCAACTTAACAACTGGCGACAATATCCTTATGAGGAACCTGTTTTCTAACGTGATGGAAGACCGCGGCAGCCCGCGTTCCATATAACGCCGATAGCGGGCCGCAGCTGGGAAAGGGCCCGAGGCTGCGGCCCTAGCCCGCATGCCGGGAGGGGAAGCGGGCCGGTTGCCTGGAATGATAATTACCTGAGCGTCGGTCGCATTGTTTTGGATCAAGTAGATATCGGCGCCTGTCAGAAATTGAGGTTCCGGCGCTGGATTTCAGTAACGATCGCCTCGACTTCGGGATCGCCCGGCTCGCCCCCACTGCGCTGATACTCCGCCAGCAAGTCGCTATCTGACACCTCGACGGGGTCGTCATTCAATTCGGGGGGATCAGGCTGGGCCATGGTCCGAGGCTGGGCGCGCTGATCGATCCGCACAAGGGCTGGACTCGCGCGGAAGCGGCGACATGCTGGATATCAATCAGCGTCGGCAACCTGATCACAGATCAAGAAGCCGCCTCAGCCAGCTGAGAAAGGCCCTCACTCGTCCCGGTCTCCAAACAGGCGCGGATCGACCCTGAAGAACTTCGCCAACATCTCCTGCTCGCTCGGCTTTAATCGCTCGCTCCCTCCTCCGCGTACGAACTTTGCCAGATAGTCCGATGGACGCCCGACCATTCGGGACAGAGGCGCGAGCGGAAAACCATGTTTCGCGGCTAGCGCGCGCAGATTCTCGCGCGCCTGGCCGGGTGTGGCGGCGACAATAGGCTTCATTCGGGCATCCTCGGTTCGCCATCGGCGAGCCACCTACGAAATCAAGAACACGTCCGCTACCGCAATGGCATACAGCCATGGCGGCATTTGCGCTGATAGCCAATTCGAAAGACCGAAAACCGTATGTTCGCTTTTTGCGACGATCGGGTACCATGACCATATGGATAGACCGCAAACACTTTGGAAATTTAGGGCTGTCGATGACCGTTTGCGCACCATATTAGAACATCAAGAGCTCTGGTTTGCTGACCCAGCAACGTTCAACGACCCATACGATTGCGCGCCAGTCATAGATAGTACTGCGACACTCCGACAAGTTCGCACCCATTTTATAACGCACATCTCAACAGAAAACGCACACATTCCGCGTGCCGAGCGCGTGCGCTTCGTAAACGAACTTGCAAACGCTCACCCGTTTCTGCGGCCGGGGTTTTCAGGCTCTGACGCAGGAGACGACTTCCTAAGGCAAACGCTGGATAAAGTTATCAGACACACTGGCGTTCTCAGCCTTGGGAGCGATCCATCGGTTGTATTGATGTGGAGTCATTATGCCGCGAGCCACACTGGCGTCGCGCTAGCATTCAATACGGACAGCGCAATCCTCGAAGGTGCAGAACGTGTTCAATACGAACATGACCGGCCAGTCATTCGCTTTTTAAAGACCAAGGCACGATGATCGAAAAGGCTCTATTCACTAAGGCCGATTATTGGGCTTATGAGAATGAGTGGAGGGTGCTGTCACGAAATTATATCGGTCATAAGCTGTTTTGCCCTCGCGATTTACCGACCATAGTCTTTGGGGCCAAATGCTCACAAGCTGACAAGCGTTCTGTCGAAAAATGGGCTCGTACTGGCAAATTGGCACCAGCTTTCTACCAAGCGCAATTCGACTCAAAACCTTCGAGCTACGCTTGAAAGGCGTCGCGCCTCCTTTTTCGTAAATTGTTTCAGGTTTCTAACCCGGAGACTGCCTATCGTAGATCACGCAGCAGGCGACGAACTCATCCAGCCCCCTAATTACCCCACCTCCCGCCTGCGGTCCTTATCAGCTGCGGCGGTCATGGGGTCACCTCGGGGGGCGGAGGGGGAAGCGGCATCCAGTAAGACAGGCTCATGTCAGGGACACCGCCGTAGCCGGGGAAGAGGTTCCACCCTAAGTCATAACCGTCGGCGGTTTTGCCTTCGTATCGCGCCACGAACGAACGCCCATGCCAATATTCATGGGGACCGCCTAATGACTGATACAGAACCACCACATAGCTTCCATCCTTTGGCGCGCTTTCAATGCGTCGCCAAGCGAAGTCACCGCTCATATCATGTCCTTCGCGGAGAGTGGGGGCAACAGGTTGCGGAGCACGGGCGTTCCAGATTGAACGCAAGCCATCCCAATCTCCTGACTTAACATTTGGGAAAATGAACATCCCTCGACAAACGCCGCCACAGTTTATCGCCATTTTGCGCTGACCGTCTTCTAGCCCGTAGCGAACCATCGAAACGCTATCGCCACAAAAGGGGCAGTCCACCAGGCCGTTCGTAGGCTCATTCATCAGGAAGCCTCGAAACGGACAGACCAGCTTTCGCAAGACGATGATCGCGTTGCCTTCGATACCTGATCGGGCACGGCGGCGGCGATTGGTCCATTCGACATCCTCGGCATGGCATCCCATGGCACCTACGAGATCAAGAACACGACCGCTACCGCAATGGCGGCAGGCATGGGTGCTGCATGGAGGGAACGGCACGAAATCGGTCCACCACTGGAAGCAAAAAGCGGACGGACCGCCAACGCCCTATTGCGGTCATTCCGCATGTAGATCACAAAGCGCTCATGACGGTCGCCCGCGACTTCCTTCTTGAAGCCCTGCAACGTATTGCTGATGGCGGGGACGTAACCGAGTCCGAGCTCAACATCGCGGTGCTTGACCCATTCGCGCTTGATCCAGCAGAAAAGATCGCGTGGGAAGAATTAAGCCATTGGGCTGACGACGATGACATACGTGAACGGGATGAACCCTACGCCGCCTTGAAGCGCGAGCGGATGCGCGATCACGTTGCTGCTCTCCTATCGCATGGCCGCTGACGCCCACTAACGGACATCGGCCGGATTAGATGGCCAGCGACCTGCCTGCACAATCTCCGCGAGGCCGGCGACCGTAAGAGGCTGTAACTTTCGGCCAGGCCACCGCGAGAATAACCATCGCCCACCTAGAAACAGCGCCAACGCTAATCCCAGCGCCACAATCGGTGGCCATTGCAATGCGGCGGCCACTACTCCAGCAGAGCCACCCAAGACCATAATCGCCGGAATACCCAGAAGGAATGCTCGTAGGCTCGCACCTTCGGTGTTAAAAAACACGCGCCATTGGCCAGTAAGTTCTGTGAAGTCTGTCCCAAACTGCTCATGCAGCGCTTGGAATAGTTCTCCAGCGTCGTCGCCATCCACACCAAGGTCGTGCAATATCCTAGCATCGGGCGTGACCTTGCGCTCTCGCAGTCCCTGCCCGTCGATCAGCAGCTTGCGCACAGTCGCTGATGGATCGTCCCTCATTGCAACATCCTACCTTGCCAGCGAATGTCTGCAATCCACCAATGCTCCACGCGGAGGAGCCAATTGACGCAACCGCGCGTTATGGCAGTATTGCTTCGGCCTAAATCAAGACTCCAATGCCAAAGGAGAAATCATGCTGCCGATCCTGCTTGCCGCGGCTGCTGCCGCGAATACGCCGACCGTAGTGCCGAGCCGTGGAATCGACGCACCCTACCCCAACGTTGCCGAAGGCATCGTCTACGTTCCCACTCCGGTCAGTATTTCATCGGACATGATGCATCGCAAGCGAATGATCGCGCTCCGTACCGAAGCACTAGACCTGCAGGCCCGTGACGGAGGTACGCTGATTGCAAGCCACAAGGACCTGCTGCAGCGGAAGCTCGATCGGATCCAACTGCGCTTCGCCGAAATGCGCCGTCGCGCAGATATCTTCTCAGTCGATGCCACGGGTCAAGCGATGTACACCGCATATACCCGCCCGAAGGTCGTCTATCCACCCAACACCGGACGGACCGGCGTCGCGAATTAAGCCGCATTCCACTCAGGTGGAGTGACCGCTAACGCCTAATTGCGGAACATTGAGTAAGATGGCTTATTGCGACCCATGATTTGGTGGGACTGGACAGGTTCGAAGAGGCTTGCGCTTACAGCAGCAATGCTCGCGGTCGCCGCATTCCCGGGGGTAGTCCTCGGTTGGCTTCCGGATGAATGGCGGGCGTTCGTTGGAGGAACGGCCTTCCTGATGTTGCCGCTGGTGTTTGGTTGGTTTCTGTTTGTTGGTCTGTCCACGGGGCGGATACCGGCTCGCGGTGGCTCCGAAACTCGCAGTGTTACGCCAGTATGGTTTTGGGGCGTGGCCGCAACCTACGCAGTCTTCCTTGTCTTTTTCGTATGTGTGATCGTTTTCGTCGCCGCCGATTGAGCGCGTTCCACCAGTTCCAGACATTCCCGTCAGTTTCGGAGACAGGGTCGTTTGTTTCGAAAGGCCTAAAAAGGGCTTTCCTACAAGATCGTCTCTGTGGTCCACGCTTATCGATGCGCCAAGAATTTCCAACTTCGCTAATATCCGAACTGCCGTCGACGTCAGTCCGCCCGGTGTCTCCCCCTGCCCCGTACATAGGGGGCAAGCGCAACCTATCGCGCCGTCTGTGCGCCCTAACCGATGCGACACCGCACGACACCTATGTCGAGCCGTTCACCGGCATGGGAGGGGTGTTTCTAAAGCGGACGCGCCAGCCCCGGGCCGAGGTGATCAACGATATCTCCGCGGACCTCACCACCCTCTTCCGGATCCTACAGCGGCACTATTTCCAGTTCATGGACGTGCTAAAATGGCAGATCACCAGCCGGGCGGAGTTTGATCGGCTGCGCGCGGCCGCCCCGGAAACGCTGACCGACCTCGAGCGGGCGGCGCGGTTCCTCTACCTCCAGCGGCTTTCGTTCGGCGGCAAAGTCGACGGGCGCAACTTCGGCGTAAAGCGTGAAGCCTCGGCACGCTTCGACGTGACCAAGCTTGGGCCAATGCTCGACGAGCTCCACCAGCGCCTGACCGGCGTCGTGATCGAGCGCCTGCCCTATGCCGACCTGATCCGGCGATACGACGCGCCCGGCACGCTGTTCTACCTCGACCCGCCCTACTGGGGCTGCGAGGGCGACTACGGGCCGAGTGTGTTCGAACGAGCAGATTTCGAACGCCTCTCCGATCAGCTCGCTGGAATTGCGGGGCGTTTCATACTGACGATCAACGCCACAGACGGTGCCAGGGAAGTGTTTGACCGATTTCACGTGATTGCGGCGGAGACCACTTACACCATTGGAACCGCCTCTAGCGGCGGCGGCAAGCGTGTGAAGGAACTGATTATTCGGAACTGAGCGTCAGAAGCGGTGCGAGACACCAGCATAAACCGCGACATCCGGCGCAGCTCTGTTCAAACCGACGTTAGTACCAAGGTCTAGCTGCATGTTGCTGCTTGGCTGCCAGGAGAGAGCGATACTGCCAAGCGCTGGCGTACCGCGTACCTGCGGATCGGGATCGTCGTCGCGCGTCACCTGCGCACTAAGGTCTGCCTTTACCGCGTCACTTAGTGAATATTCGATCTCAACCGCGCTGCCGTAGAGGGAGTGGCGGCCTCGACCGTCATCGTTCACCGCCGCTGCAACGATCGGGGTCGCCTGTAGCGAGATTTTGTCTGACGTGCGGTAGGTCACGGGAAGCTGAAATGTGACACCCCAGTCCCCAGCGCCAATTGGTCGTCGCCCGATTGGAAGGACTGCGTCGACGAGCATAGACATCGCCAGTCCGGTATCACCCTTACGTTCAACAACAGATGTTTTGACACCAACAGTTGCGTCGCCGACGCGGCTGGTGCGTTTAACGCTACCGTCGGCATCGCGATCGCGAGCAAACCCATAGGGAGACCAGCCCAAGCGGAGTTCAGTCTTGCCGCCAACACCGTATCGGACAAGCGTATCGCCGATAAGGACGGTATCGGTGCGCTCGCCATCACCCTGCTCGAGCGTCCAACTGGCCAATCCTGTTTCGGTCTGAAGGCGGCCGGCCGCAGTGATACAGGCGGTAGTCGTTAACCCAGGCCGCTCACTGCACAGCCGATCCGCGTTGCTGTCCTCAGCCTGCGCTGCCGAAGCGACGCACGCGACGCTGCAAGCCAGCACTCTAATCAACCAACGCATCTTACGCCCCCAATACGATCTTCGGTTCTCCCTATCGAAGGCTACGCTCCCGTAAAGAGTGCTCTCAAATCGGACGACGAGCCGCTTCTGTTTCAACCCTTTCGATTGCTTCAATCACCTGACGCGCGTGATCCCGGTAGTTCATCCACATCGGGCGGCCCTTGTCGTGCACATCCGTGCCGTATCCATCCAAACGGCATAGCGTCCGGGCAACTGCTTCGATTTTGGTCATGCGATAGGTACGTTAGTGGTGAGAGGTGGACGCTATCGTCCAGATCGGATCGCCCCCGCAAACGAACCTTTCATCGGATCTTTTCAAGGTCGATCGTGTATATTTTCCGCTCCTCGACTCTGCCAACGAGCGTGGAGAACATCCGCATAGAATAATCAGTAGATGTTGCGGATGTGAGCTCCCGCGCCTCGACACGCGTTCAGGATTGCAGGGACCAACGCGTCAAAGTTCCGGCTGACGGTCACAGCCGGATCTGACCTTGCCGACGAGGCAATTGCGCTGGCGCATAGCCGCAGACGCTTCAGTTCGCCATCGAGCAGCACATCGACCCTAACGCAAAGGCCCTCCCATCGCTCTGAGCCCTCTACGACCCGCAGTTCATTGTGCATGCTTCCGACCCCTAGTCGAACGTTCGTTACGGTTAGTGTCGAACATACATTTTGTGCAACTGGCGCGATTTATATCGGGTAAAGAGACTTCCGTAGGTGCCCTAATGGTATGGCTTCACTCAATACAGAGGGCGCGACATGATTCGATCTGAACTCGTACGAGCGGTATCCGCTGACAATCCGGATTTGCCACTGTCCACCATCGAGGCTGCCGTGTCTTGTTTGTTCGAGGAAATTGAGAACCGATTGGTAGAAGGGGGTCGTGTCGAGCTACGGGGCCTTGGCACGTTTAGCACTCGCGCACGCGAAGAACGCGTGGGCCGCAACCCGCGTACTGGCGAACCGGTACAAGTTAACGCAAAGCGAGCTCTTCACTTCAGGGCAGCCGGAGTATTTAGTAAACACCTCACGAAGGGAGGCGAGTGATCAGCACTTGTCACCCATCCCGTTCGCCGAACAGGCGCGGGTCGACCCGGGCGAACTGCGCCAGCAACGGATTTTCGTTCGCTGGCAATTGATCTGCCTGGCACCGCCAGCGGAGCGCGCCAGATAGCCTAGTGGCAGGCGCCATAGTCGAGTTAACACCGCGAGGGTTACGCGATGTCCGGCAGCATGCGTTTGCAGCGTTTCGTGCACCTTGTCGGGTGTGGCGGCGGCGACAGGCTTCATTCGG
Organism: Sphingomonas sp. FW306-05-A; assembly: GCF_058782275.1. Lineage (NCBI taxonomy): Bacteria > Pseudomonadati > Pseudomonadota > Alphaproteobacteria > Sphingomonadales > Sphingomonadaceae > Sphingomonas > Sphingomonas sp. FW306-05-A. The sequence goes on along the minus strand of NZ_JBYSXN010000008.1, from coordinate 37,457 downwards.
GCATCCTCGGTTTGCCATTGGCGAGCCACCCACGAGATCAAGAGCACTCCTGCTGCCGCAATCGCAAAGGCTTAAGCGCGATACGCACGTGTACCGATTCTAACCTTGATGGCCGTATGCCAGTACGCAGTTTACTAGTTGTTAACTATTGTGGTCCAGGATTCACAAATCGACAGCGGGGCTGGAGATACATCATGTCCGACGACGCTAAAATCCGTATCGAGTTAGAGCGCATCGAGCGCACTACCTATCTCGTAACGGATCAACAGTCCAAAAGTGCGCTTCAAGCCTATGCTGATGACCTACGGCGCTCCCTCGCCGTTGCGCAGAAGAGCATGTGGGAGTTCAAGTTTGTGATCTGAAGCACACTGTCGATACCGGCATGCGTACATTGGCAGGTCAAGGTTTCATGACGGCCTTGTGCACCTCTTCATATTCCTCGCGAACATGTATCGCTAGGCTATCCTCCTCTGACCCGGTCCATATCAACGTGCCACCGTTGCGAGCCGGCTCGAAGAAGGTGACTGCACCCTTGTCGAGATCGACGCCCCGTCCATCGGGGTAATGCAAATGTATCATCGACCGGCCTTCACCATGAGAGCAAGCATGTACGCACTACTGAAGTGTGATGTGCAAGCGTTTGCTTGATATCGATCTGGGCCGGTCTACAGCGCGGCTGGACGTCAAATTGGGTCGCCACGTCACAGCCATAGCAAGCTCCTGAACTAATTTGAAAGCGCGTCGACGTTTGGCGGCAAGGTCGACGGCCACAACTTCAGCGTCGATCGGCGGACGCCGGAGCGCTCGTGAGAACTCCGAACACTTGCCGAAGCAGCGGGCGTGGATCGCAAGACGCGTCATTCTGACGATCAACGTGACTGATACCCCGCCCGAAGTGTTCGGCCGATTCGACGTCGCTGAGGTCGAGACGACCTATACAATTGCGACTGCATCCTCCGGCGGCGGCAAACGAGTGAACGAACTGATCATCCGAGGTTAGCTGCTTCGCGTTCGCCTAACCATCGGTTGCTGTGAGCGCCTATCCTAGCTCCCCGGCAACGGGTAACGTCGCCGGGGCCTGGCCTTCAGTTACATTGCGGCGAGCATGTCGACGTGATGCTGCACAACGGGGACAATCTTGGCTGCGGCGGCTTTGAGCGGCGCCGCGGTCCCGGTTGACGACTCGTCCTGATGGAGAGCTAGTGCTTCTTGATGCGCTGCCTTCTGCTGCTGAATGTACAGCGTGTCGCGCGCAGTGCCTGTCGCGGCGCGCAACGCAGCGAGATCGCTTGATTGCTTCGCGGTCAACTTAGGTTGGGCGGGATGCAGCCCAGCCTTCATTGCGGCCGCCTTGAGCGCCGCGGTGCTGTTCGTGTGGTCGGTGATCATTTCCTTGGCGAACTTCTTGAGCGCGGGGTTAGCAGTCGACTGCATGAGAAGCGTGCTTGACTGCTTCTCGTAGAGGTCGCCCGCTCCTGCCTTCATGACATAGGTCGCCGAGGTCATCGCCGGCGCAGCGATCGCCGCCGCTGGCATCGTGCTCAACGCCAATATCCCGACAATCTTGCTAGTACGCATCTTTGATCTCCTACTGGAAAAGCGTCTATGCTTTGTCCTGATCATGGAACGTCCGGCACGCTGAATTGCCTCGCAGACGAACAACCATATCTGTTTGATCAATATCAGCTTTAGTCAGACTCGTCCGGTCCTGGTAACGTCGCGGCTTGGTGTGCCGTGAAATATGAGGGTTTTTGAAGTGACCCTCCGCGGGTGGCCACATGAAGATGATTGCCGTCGCGTGTGTTCTCCGGGAAACCAGCCGCTACGGCCTCGACACTATTCGCCAACTGCTGCAGGCTGAGGGGATGTGTAACCGTGCCCGCAATAGCTACGAACCCGAGGCGCTTCACACGCACTTTGGCACCTTGTTTTCCGCCGATCGCCCAATGGACAATCGGTTCAACCCGAGCGAGCTCATGCCGCGTAGCCGTTCAGCCCGCATTTTCCGTTCCCAGGGTTCGGCCAGATCGTCAAGGCTGGCACTGGTTATCGCTGACAACCGGTGAAACGCTGACGCCGACGGGACGTCGTCCTCATGTGCGGCGGCCCGGCACGTTATCGCTCCTGAGCCGTTTGCTGCTGATCTCCACCAGCAGGAACCGCTATGACCGACGATCCACGCAGCAGCCAGCCGACAAGTTTTCCTGATGAGCCGCAGCAGCCGAGACCCGGCTTGACGGCGAAGATGCGATCCAAGCCCGATCACGGCGAGGAGAGCTACGTCGGCAAGGGCCTACTGAAGGGCAATGTGGCGCTGATAACCGGAGGGGACTCCGGTATCGGCCGGGCAGTGGCGATTGCCTATGCCCGTGAGGGAGCCGACGTTGCGATCTCCTATCTTGCCGACGAGCAAGCTGACGCCGAAGAGACACTGACGTGGGTCGAGAAGGCGGGGCAACGTTGCATTTTACTTCCGGGCGATCTTCGCGACCGGGATCACTGCGTAACCCTGGTCGAGCGTACGATCGCGGAACTCGGTGGCATCGATGTGCTCGTCAACAACGCTGCCGCTCAGACAATGAACGAGGGCCTTGATAGCATCGACGACGACGAGATGCAGGCCGCGTTCGCCGCTAACGTCTTTGCCATGATCCGTTTGGCCAAGGCAGCAGCGCCGCACATGAAGCCGGGTTCGGCGATCATCAACACGACCAGCGAACAGGCAAAGGTCGCTGGCAAGAACATGATTATCTACGCAGCAACCAAGGGCGCTATCTCTAGCCTGACGGTGGGCCTGTCCAACCTTCTATCCAGCGACGGCATTCGTGTGAACGCGGTGGCGCCAGGCCCGATTTGGACGCCAATCCAGCCGATCGCCAAGTCACCGGAGGAACTGGAAACACTCGGCCAGAACACGCCGCTCGGCCGCGCTGGACAGCCGGGCGAACTCGCTCCCGCCTATGTGATGCTCGCGTCGGCGGAGGGGAGCTACATGTGCGGTAATGTCGTCGCCGTAACCGGTGGCGTTCCAATTTCCTAAACCCTAACGGCGTATCCTCAGCCGATCGCGACTAAGCGGTCAGCTGAGGTTGCGACAGGACTCAGTTTCGGACGCAGCACGGCACTTGGCGGACCGCCACAAGCGGACGTTGTTTCATCCTGATTGCTTCCATGGACATTCTCATGATCAACCTGAACACCTCTACCGCAGCGGAACTCGACGAGGTGCCGCAGCTTAAAGGACACGGATTCGAGATCGTCCGGTATCGGGAGGAGCGAGGCCGCTTCGACGAAGTGCGCCAGCTGGAAGAAGTGCCTGGCCTCGCAGGCAAGTGGAGCGGAGCAGAGGCGACCGTCGGCATCGATCGTTAACGATTGCAGCAAAGACCCAATAGACGACATTCAGGCGTCGTTGCGCGCTCCCCAACATCAGACATCCGTTCATCTTGGTAGAACACGTCTTCAAGCTTCGGCGGAAGGGGTTGGGGCGGGTCGTACCAGAGTTAGATATTCAGACCGCCCTGCCCGCTTCCCGACTTTGGCCGTGCATTCACTATGATGAGTGGCGGCCCTCATGTTGGTGCAAAGTCATCGTTGAACGGCAAATTATTTATCGTACGACTGTCGTTGAGCAAGGCTTTTGGGAAGTACTCCGGCTTCGTAAAATCACTTGATGCGCATCCCGGTTGCCCTGTACGGGTCGGTTCAATGACAGCTCCTACGCCGGACCGGTCGCGGGATCGCCGGATCGAGGATCCGACAAACCTCTGGATCATACATCCTGCAGCACATCTGCTGCTGCCGTGGTTTATCGCACGTGGAATTTCAGCCAATGCCGTTTCGCTGAGCGGGCTTGCCGTTGGCGGGTTAGCAGCGCTGGCCTACGCACATTGGCAGAGCTGGGCGTTCGTGATGCTGGGCCTGCTACTGTCGATTGCATGGCTTGTTGCGGACGGGCTTGATGGCATGGTCGCGCGGGCTACCGGCACCAGCAGCCCGCTTGGCCGAGTGCTGGACGGCCTGTGCGACCACGGAGTGTTCACATTGATTTACGTCGTGCTCGCGTGCTCGATCGGGACGGCTGCGGTCTGGGCGTTGACGCTGGCGGCGGGTGCAGCACATTCGGTCCAATCGAACCTATATGAAAGCGAGCGCGCCCGCTTCCACCGCCGCTGCATGGGCGTGGCAGTAGCCACGCGGCCGACACCGAGCCGCAATCCGCTCGTCCGGCTCTACGATTACGTCGCAGGTACGCTGGAACGCTCTGCCGGTCGCTTCGATGCGGTCCTTGGCGCACACTCGAACCCTGCAAAGCTGGCGACCGCATATGGCGCGGCAGCGGTCGGGCCGATGCGCCTGATGACCCTTCTCAGCGCCAACGTGCGGGTCTACGCGATCGGTGTCGCCTGCCTTGCTCACGATCCGCGCTGGTTCTGGTGGTTCGAGCTTGGGCCACTTTCCGCGGTCTTGCTGGTTGGAATATTTTGGCACCGTAGGGTCGAAGCGCGACTATCTGATGCCGCCGCGATCGTAACACCCTCATCTACCCGAAGGACGTGAAGAACCAATGACGAGTATCAACGTCGCCCTGATCGGCATCGGCAATTGTGCGAGCTCCTTGGTTCAAGGACTGTCGTATTACCGCGAAGGGGCGAACGAGACGATCGGCCTAATGCACCACGACCTGGGAGGCTACCGGCCGAGCGACATTCAAGTCGTGGCGGCATGGGACGTCGACCGGCGCAAGGTCGGCAAGGACGTTGCCGAGGCGATCTTCACCAAGCCCAACTGCACCACGGTCTTTTGCGCGTCGGTCGAATCGACGGGCACCACCGTGCGGATGGGTAAGGTTCTGGACGGTGTTGCCGAACATATGGCGGACTATGCGGACGACCGTACCTTCCTCCTCGCCGACGCGCCGGAGCCGACCAAGGAAGAGGTTGTCGCCGCGCTCCGTTCTACCAAGGCGGACGTGCTGATGAACTATCTCCCGGTCGGATCGCAAGCGGCCAGCGAGTTCTACGCCGAATGCGCGCTTGAGGCAGGCGTGGCATTCGTCAACAACATCCCGGTATTCATCGCCAGCAACCCCGAATGGGCTAACCGCTTCGCGCAGGCCGGCGTCCCGATCATCGGCGACGATATCAAGGCACAGCTGGGGGCGACGATCGTCCACCGCGTGCTGACTGATCTGTTCGCGAAGCGCGGCGTCAAGCTGGAGCGCACCTACCAACTCAACACCGGCGGCAATACCGACTTCCTCAACATGTCGAACCATCGCCGGCTAGCCTCAAAGAAGATTTCCAAGACCGAGGCGGTGCAATCGGTCGCCGCTGAACGGCTCGAGGACGACAACGTACATATCGGCCCATCGGATTACGTGCCTTGGCAGAACGACAACAAGGTCTGCTTCCTGCGCATGGAAGGTACGATGTTCGGCGGGGTTCCAATGAACCTTGAGCTCCGTCTCTCTGTAGAGGATAGTCCCAACAGCGCGGGCGTTGCGATCGACATGATCCGTTGCGCTAAGCTGGCGCAGGATCGAGGACTGGCTGGTCCGATCGATGCCGCATCCGCCTACTTCTGCAAGCATCCGCGCACGCAGATGACCGACGACCTCGCAGCACAGGCGGTGGAAGACTTCATCATGCAGCGGGAATGATCGACACCGCGATTCTGCTGGCGGCGGGCGAAGGCAGTCGCCTACGTTCCGCCGCCCCGCTCAAGCCTCTTTGCCCGGTCGGCGGTAGACCGCTCATCGATCATGCAATCGCCGGTCTGGCTAATGCCGGACTGAAGAATGTGATTGTGGTGCTGGGTTACGGTGCCGAGCAGATTGAGGCGCATATTGCGGCGATGACGTGGCCGATCATTGTCCAGACGGTGCGAACCGAGGATTATCGCAAGCCAAACGGTGTTTCGCTCCTTGCGGCGGAAGGGCATGCCGCCGGTCGGCAGGCGCTGCTGGCAATGTGCGATCATCTAGTCGACCCCGAACTCTACCGCCGCACTGCCGAAGCTGGCGCTACCGGCATGGCGCGATTGGCGATCGACCGTCGGATCGGCAGCGATTGGGTCGACCTGAACGATGTCACATGCGTCCGGACCGAAGGCGAGCGGATCGTGGAGATCGGCAAGGGTCTCGTTTCCTACGACTGTTTTGATACGGGCGTATTCGCGATCGGGGCTGGATTATTTGCCGCGCTTCACGGGCTGGACGATCCCTCCATCACCGAGGGCATGCGCATTCTCGCGCAGGAGGGGTGCGCGTTAACCCTCGATTGCAGCGATCTAGCCTGGATCGATGTCGATGATCAGGCGGCGCTAGACACGGCGGAGGCGTGGCTGCGAGGAGGTGGTGTCGAAAAATCACGTTGACGTTGCGGCCGCGTCTCAATCCAACATTGGCCAGCTCACTTTGCCGACTGTCTAAGTGGCAAGGGCTGGCTATGTCCCAAGCATTAACCGCCATACGGCACTGGCCGCAACGACCCAGACGCGGACATTCAAGTGCGCTTCCCCGCCTCCCACTTTCGGACATTCGTTCAGGCGGTTGGACGGCAAATTTTGAGCGTCTAAATCAGCCCTCTGTACGACCTGAAACTGGTGGACTGCAGACCGTCTGCTTAGGGAGGCAAAAGCGCAGATCATGGAAAAGCGTGCTCTAACGATGGGCCATCGCCTCTATCTATGCGAGCCGCAATTCATCAAGAAATGCGACGGTAACCTGCTGCAGCATGGTCGATTGCATGGATACGCGGCGACTGGTCGCGCCAACCTCTTCGGTTAGGCGGCCGGTGGCATCGGCACTTTCTGCAAAGGAGGTTACCTGATCTCGCATATCGCGAACATGGTTGGCCACAACTTCAACGGCTTTGCCGATCTCGACGGTGGCATTGCGTTGGTCGTCGATGCTTCCTGCGATGGATGTTGCGATGGCAGCGACCCCATCAATGCTAGAAACCGTCTTGTGCACAGCGTCGGTCGCTACATCCACTTGCGCAAAGATGTTCTCGATATGGGAGGACACATCCCCGGCTGTCACCCGAGTATGAACAGAAAGCGATTTCACCTCAGCCGCAACAACCGCAAAGCCGCGCCCCGCCTCACCGGCCCTAGCGGCCTCAATCGTGGCGTTCAGGGCGAGCAGGCTGGTCTGCTTGGCAACATCAGTGATAACAGCCGTCATATTGCCGATTTGGGTTGCCCGGTCGCACATCCCCGCGATCGCTCCCGAACTTGCTTCCGCCAATGCATGGGCGCCAGCGCTTAGAGTGGCGTGATCGTCGACCTGTGACGCGATATGAGTGATAGTTGTGCCGAGCTGATTAGCAGCGGCAGCCAGGGTCGATACCGATGAAGATGCCGCCTTGGCGCGATAGGATACTTCGCTAACCGCACCCGCGCTTTCGTCTGCGATCACGGCGAGGCGCTGCGCTGATTGTTCCAGATCGAAGACCGCGGCAGATACCTGTTGCGCCACGCTCAAGACGTTGGCTTCAAAATGCTCTGCCAGCTCAATCATGACATTACGGCGTTGTGCCTCTGCGGCACCTGCCGCCGTAGCCGCTGCCGCAATATGTTCCGAGCGGAGATGCGCAGCCTCAGTGCGAGCATTCGCCGCATCTACTCGCGCTGCAGCAGTGAGACTGTCAGCCGCCCGCGTCGCAGCCTCGCTGTCGATCAATCGTTCAGTCGCGCAAGAGGCTGCGACGAATACCCGGCATTGATCTACGGCCGCCCGGCCTAGCACGGTGAGATACAAGATCGTCAGAGCCGACGCGCTGGTCAGCCCCCCAATTCCGTAACCTGCAGACATGATCGTCATAGGTATGGCGATTGGAACACTAAACCCCAAGAACGCTACGGGTAAATAATAGTACATGACCAACCCTGATGCGATCACACCCATCTGGATCCACAGGATCATCATCACAACATTAGCGTCGCCAATAGCAGTAATGCCCCAACCTAGCGTACCCCACCCAATGCCCAGACTGATTGCCACGAGCAGATGCGATCTAGCGAACGCATTGAGATCGGTCCCCGGCGTCATCAGCCACACTCGTGCTACTATAGCTGTAATGCCGATGATTGCGGCACCACCAAGGAGAAGCGGTTGGTTCCCCCGGCGCCAGAACACAACAAGGGCAATGCTAACGAGCATCAAAGCCAGCGGAATGAGCGGTCGCATCCCCCTCGTAACAGCAGTTAATTGTTGGCAAAAAGCCTTTTGCCGAATGACGTCGTGGTCAACGCTGATCGCCACCACGTCATGACAGTAAGATTGCAGGGAACGTAGCAGGTCGACGCCGATGGCATGGCCTCTGCGTTCCGCTATGGCTAACAGATGATGGTTTTCTCCCATGACAACAAGCCATTGCAGCGCAAAGTTGCTGCTTGGTTAAGGCGACTCTATGTCAGCGAGACATGAGAATCTGACTAGGATAAGCGATAGGGTCGATGCGTCTCGCACGCCTCTTCAAATAAGCCCAGACACAATCGTCAGACCCGCAGTCTTCATGCTTGCAAATGCGCGCGGGATCGCGATCGGGTAACGTCACCTGGCGGTAAGGCATGATGATATTGCTGATTTGGTTACCGTCCTTATGACGACGGTTCGGGTCCGCCGCACGTACCGGTCTCTTTTGGTGACGCCAAATCGACCGGCGGTTCCACATCACCAATGGGGCGTCCGGCAACCGCGTTGTGCCGCAACCCTTATAGCATCCGCTTATGGGCGCTAGCCGCCGGTCCGCGTTGCGGCTGCCAAGACCCAATACCGACCATTTACGTCCTGCTTGCCGCTACCCGATACCTGCCGCTTGTTCATGCGAGCGGACTGCTTGTAAGGCGAGCTCAAGCGGCAGTGCGAAACAGTTGAGATTGGAGCCCTCCTGCAAAGCGTTTGCCAGGAGCCTTACAGCGGATACCTGACGCTTGGTTCGCCGGCCTTCCGTTCCCAATTCTGTTGCTTTGGGACACGATCGACCCTGCTAGGTCGATACTGTCCTGTATGCCCGGTAGAAAGCATCTTCCTGGTCTTATTCCGACTGACGCAACCCTGTGACGACGCTAGACAGTGCAAATGTCATCCAAGCCAAATCTCGCTTCAGACTGCTCTACCGCATTCCTTACAGATGGCGGGGAGATGGGTGCGCGGATGCGCTCGCACGATTGGGCAGCAACGTCGCTAGGCTTGCCGGAGAACTGGCCGCTATCGCTAAAGGCAGTTTTATCAGTCTGTCTGAAGTCTCCAATGATGGGCGCGGTGCTCTGGGGACCTGACCTCCTGTTACTTTACAACGATGCGTATGCCCCCTCGCTTCACGACCGCCATCCCGCTGCGCTAGGGCGTCCCGTAGCTGAGGTTTGGGGTGACGCTTGGAAACAAGTTGCACCGCCTTTCCTCCACGCGCTGAAGACGGGCGAAGGTTTCGCTAACGAAGGCGTTGAAATAGATATCGTTCGTTATGGTACGCTGGAGAAGACGGTTTGGGACTTCACCGCGTCGGCAATCCACGGCGAACACGGGTGCATCGTTGGACTACTCAATCAAGGTGTCGAGAGTACCGAACGGGTACGCGCCACCGAGGCTCTGAAAGCAAGCGAGGCTGAGCTGCGTGTTCTGAACGACACGCTTCAGGAACGGATTGTCGCCATAGCGGCGGAACGTGATCGGCTCTGGCAGGTGTCCCGCGACCCGTTTGTAATCTGCGACCGGGAAGGTCGCTTTGTGGACACCAGCCCGGTCTGGCAAGACCTGCTCGGCTACCGGCGTGAGGATCTGATCGGGCGCACATCCGAGTGGATGGAGCATCCCGACGATGTCGCGAAGAGCCGAGCTGAAGTCGAGAGGGTGGCGAACGGCGGCATTACGCGTCAGTTCGTCAATCGCCTGCGAACCAAAGATGGACAATACCGTTCATTCGCCTGGACAGCGGTTCTCGATGGTGATCGCTTCTTCTGCGTCGCGCGCGACGTCACCGACGAGATTGGGCTCGCGGCCTCTCTCCGGCTCTACGGAGACATCGTCGAGTCCGACACTGCGCCGATCGTCGCTTGGGATAGGAATTTGAGGCTAATCGCTTTCAACAAGGCGCACAGCGATGCTTATCGTGTGGTCTACGGTATCGAGCAGCAGCTCGGCGACTCTCTGATTGAGCAGTTCGTGCCCGATCAGGCAGTTATCGTTCAGGGCTTCATGAGACGCGTGTTGGCTGGCGAAACGTTCAACGTGCGCCAGGAATTTGGCGATCCGGCCTTGCGCAAGCCATCCTGGGACATCGTATATAGTCCGCTTCGCGACGCATCGGGCGAAATCGTCGGCGCCTTTCATCACGCCAAGGACATCACGGCTGAGGTGCAGGCGGCAGCTGAATTGGCAGTTACACAGGAAGCGCTCAGACAGTCGCACAAGATGGAGGCGGTGGGGCAGCTAACGGGCGGATTGGCGCACGATTTCAATAATCCCCTGACCGGTGTGATGGGCAATCTCGAGCTGCTTCAGATGCGGGTGGCGCGCGGCCGCCTTGACGATCTCGACCGCTTTATTGGTGCGGCACAAGGCGCAGGCCGGCGCGCAGCTGCTCTGACGCAACGCCTGCTCGCCTTCTCCCGCCGTCAGACACTCGATCCCAAGCCTACCGACGTCAACCAACTGATTGCTGGACTGGAGGAGATGCTGCACCGGACGGTCGGCTCTATGGCCCAGATCGAAGTCATCGGTGCCGTCGGGCTATGGACGGTCAGTATCGACGCAAGCCAGCTTGAGAACGCCATCCTCAATCTGTGCATCAACGGTCGCGACGCAATGCCGGATGGCGGCAAGCTGACTATCGAGACGGCCAACAAGTGGATCGACGATCGGGCGGGTCGCGAACGCGATCTACCACAGGGCCAATACATTTCGCTCTGCGTCACGGATAACGGAACGGGCATGTCGCCGACGACGATCGAGCGTGCGTTCGAGCCATTCTACACTACCAAACCGATCGGTCAGGGAACTGGACTTGGCCTGTCCATGATCTATCGTTTTGCGCGCCAGTCAGGGGGCCAGGTCCGGATCTATTCGGAGATGGGGCTGGGCACGACGGTATGCCTGTATGTGCCGCGCCATCACGGCGAAGCTGAACATATTGGATTGGAGGAGGCGGGCGTGTTGGCCGCTAGCACTGATCGACAGACGGTACTTGTCGTCGAAGATGAGGCCACCATCCGCCACCTGATGGACGAAGTGCTCGATGACCTTGGCTACACCGTCATTGGCGCAGCCGACGGAGCTGCTGGAATAAAGGTACTGCAATCGGGAGCCCGAGTTGACCTGCTCATTACCGATGTCGGGCTGCCTAATGGAATGAACGGTCGACAGGTGGCGGACGAGGCCCGACGGCTGCGGCCAGGCTTGAAAGTGCTCTTCATCACGGGCTTTGCTCAGAATGCGGCAGTAGGAAACGGACATCTGGATCCCGGCATGGAGTTGTTGACCAAGCCGTTCACGCTCGAAGCTTTGTCTGTGAAGGTGGCTGACATCCTCAAATCGCCGGCGATCTAAACGTTTACCTGGAAGCCTCTGACGGCATTAAGCCGGGCAGACCCAATTATGGCCGTTCGGAGGGGCCCACGGCTTATCCAACTTCTGCCGCTCGTTCATATTCGCGGGAACTTCTCTAGCGGGCGGGCTGCAAGCGGCCCTTCCCCCATAAACCTTCTAAGGACTCGGCCAGAATACAGGCACGCCGCGTTATGGGATGAACCGCACGCGAGCGGGCCGCGCTGCGACGGCCGGCATAGTCAGTAATTACCGCCGCCGCTATGCTGCAAGGACGCGAGACCATAGGAGCGGGCATCATGGATGACTTCAACGAAGCAGACTTCATCATCCAGCAGCGCGAGCCGTTTAACGCCGAGCCGCTGCCCAGCCGGCTTATCGAGCGATACCTCACCCCGCAGGCCCTGCTCTACGTCCGGAGCCATGGGGTTATACCCCACCTAGCCGGCGACCATGCGATCAGGTTTGGAGGCAATGGCCTGCGCGACGCCGACCTGACACTTGCCCAGTTCAAAGCACACTTCGCCGAGCGACGCATCGTCGCGACCATGCAATGCGCGGGAAACCGTCGAGCCGATCTCCAGTTGGCGGGAAAGACTAACGGCGACCCATGGGAAGTCGGCGCAATCGGCAACGTCGAATGGACGGGCGTCAGCCTCGCCGAGGTGTTGGGCGAGTTGGGCATCGGGGACCGGCGTGAGGGCTATATTGCCTGCACTGCCGCAGACGTGGACAAGGTCGAAGGTGAGACGCACCCTTACGAAATCTCGATCTCATTGCAGCGCGCTATGACGGGCAACGTCTTGATCGCCTGGGCTATTGGCGGTGAGCCGCTCAGCCCGGCACACGGCGCGCCCATGCGATTGGTGGTACCGGGCTATGCGGGAGTGCGGAGCGTAAAGTGGGTGACCCGTATCGAACTGCGCGACAAGCCCAGCGCTGCGCCGATCCAAGCCCGGGACTATAAACTGTTCCCGCCCGATGAGGACGGTCGAGACGTCGATTGGAGCAAGGGAATGGTGATCGAGGCAATGCCGGTCAACTCTGCCATCTGCGTCCCTCGCAATGGTGAGATCGTCGGTGCCGGCCCGCTGGCGGTCACCGGCTATGCGCTAGCTTACGGCCGCCGCGTTGCGCGCGTTGACCTCTCGATTGATGGAGGCCGGCACTGGGCGCAAGCACAATTCATCGACCAAGAAACCGTCCCGGATGCATGGCAGCGTTGGCGTTGCGATATAGACGTGGCCCCAGGCCAGAACGAGATAGTGGTGCGTGCCGTCGATGACGCCGGGCAATCGCAGCCCGAGCGGGCAGAAGATGTCTGGAACTTCGCCGGCTACCTCTCGACGGCTTGGCACCGAATTACCGTCGACGTGAGATGACCCATATGCGGTCATTCAGCCCCGCTTATCGCGTATCCAACTCTCGCCGTTCATTCATCTACCACATGCGCTAATCTGGGGCTCCTCTGCTGACCGCGATCTATGGTTGTGGTCAAACGGTCCATCGGCCAGCGTTGCGTTGAGGTACGACGGGAGAGCGAGCATGGCAGAAGTGTTGCGATTGGCAGTGGCGGATACACCAGCATCGCCGCCCGGCGTTTCAAATACGGCATCGGATCAGACAGCGACGGGCAAAGAGCATTTCGAGGTACTCGACGGTCTGCGCGGCACCGCTGCCATGCTCGTTGTGCTGTTCCACATTCAGGGCATCACGGTGATGTGGGATGCCTCCAAGGTCATTCTTCACCACGCGGTCCTGGCCGTCGACTTCTTCTTCCTGTTGTCCGGCTTTGTGATTGGTTACGCCTATGACGATCGCTGGGACCGTATGTCGGTCCGCCATTTTCTGACTTTGCGACTGATCCGGCTGCACCCGCTCGTGATCCTTGGCGTTATGCTGGGCTTCGTGAGCTATCTGTTCGACCCGTTTGCCGGTAGCGCGCAAAGCGTCCCGCTGGGCAAGCTGCTTGGGGCGTTCACTCTTGGGCTGTTTCTGTTGCCCGCCGGGCCGCTCCCTAATCGCTGGAGCGACACGCACCCTTTCAACGGGCCGTGCTGGAGTCTGCTGCAGGAATACATCGGCAATGTCGCCTACGCGCTGCTGCTTCGTCGCTTGCCCACCCGCGCGCTGCTGGCGATCGCGATCGCAAGTGGGATCGTCCTCGTCGTCTGCGGGCTCCGACTTGGCAGTATGGATCAGGGTTCGGGCTGGGATAGCTTGTGGATGGCACCCGTCCGGCTGTGCTTCCCGTTCGTCATGGGGCTTTGGCTTTTCCGCGTACGAGGCCGACTGCCGTTCTTCCGCCTTGGTTATCTGCCGCTGACGGTCGTCCTGATCGCGTTGGCCGCGTTCCCGACACTGTCGGACGTGGGCGCGGTCAAGCTCAACGGTCTATACGAGACGGCGTGCATTGTCATAATATTCCCGCTCGTCATATTCTCCGGCAGCCACTCAGAAGCGGGGCGCGGCATGATGACGCTGTGCAAGTTCGTCGGGCGCATGTCCTACCCGATCTACATGACGCATTTTCCATTCCTGTATGTCTGGATGAACTTCGTAGCGAACGACCATCCGACCCAAGATACGCTGGTAGTCATCGGGCTGGCGCTTGTTCCCCTCCTCATCGCAGTTGCATGGGCGTCGTATACATTCTGGGACGAGCCGATCCGTGCGCGGCTCCGCACCGCACTTGGCGGCCATCGTTAATGGACATTAAATTCAATGCCGGTCTGTCGCCCGGTTTCCCACCAGTACGATAAACGGCCCACACGCAGACGTTCACGCCGCCTCAGCTGCCCACAATCAGACATCAGTTGACGCGGCATGGTCCTTAGTTGCTTTCGGCACAAACACCGAGAGCGCTAGTGTTACGCCTGCGATCAGCAGGACGCCCCAGAACGTCAGATGCAGGCCGTGCGCCAGCCCTGCCCGGCTCGCCAGTGCGCCTGCCGCTGACCCATGACCCGCGAGCAGTTGCTGGACCTGTTGCAGCGACCCGGCGTGGCCGCGGGCAAGGCTGGCGTTGAGCACGGTGCCGAGCACAGCCGCCCCAAGCGTGCTGCCCAGATTGCGTGCAAACAGGTTGGAGGCCGTCGCGGCCCCACGCTCTGCCCAGCCCACGCTGCCCTGGATCAGCACGATCGCGGCCGTGCTCAGGAATCCCATCCCGAACCCCATTACCAAGGACCCGAACCCCGCCACGAGCGGCGAACTCAGCGGAGACAGCAGCACAAAGGGTATCGCGCCAACCGGCAGCAAGGCCGCGCCGAAGACCAGGATCGGTCGCAGGCCGAAACGTCTGAAGTTGCGCGCGCCGAGCGTTGCCGCGATCGGCCAGCCGAGTACCATGGCGGTGAGCATGAAACCCGCCTCGAGCGGCGAACGACCCATCACAGCCTGGACGTACATCGGCAGGAAGGTCGTGAGGCCAATGACCGCCATGCCGCTGAACAGCGTCACCGCGTTGGTCGCGGCGATCGTGCGGCGTGCCCAGAGCGTAAACGCAATCATCGGATCGCTCGCGCGCCGCTCCTGCACGACGAACAGCGCTCCGGCAGCGATGCAGACCAAGGCGGCGATCGCGGCGGTGCCGCTGCCAGCCGGCCCGACTTCGGTGAGCGCCACCATCAGCGCCGCGATCGCGACCGTGAACAAGCCCGCCCCGATAGCGTCAACGCTGCGCTCGTGCGTCGACACGGTCTCGCGCAGGAACAGGTAGAAGCCGGCCGCCGCAGCGAGTCCGATCGGTACATTGATCCAGAAAATCCACGCCCAGCTGAGATGCTGGATGATAAGACCGCCGGCAAGCGGCCCGATCACCGACGAGATACCCCACACGCTCGCCAACCAACCCTGAACCTTGCCGCGCTCATGCGTTGCGTAGAGGTCGCCGATGACCGTGATCGACACCGGCTGGATCGCGCCTGCACCAAGGCCCTGGACGAGACGAAAGACGATCAGCGACGGCATCGACCAGGCGAAGCCGCACAACACCGAGCCGAGCAAAAAGATGCCGATGCCGACCAGCAGTACCGATCGCCGGCCATAGAGGTCGGCAAGTTTGCCGAACACCACCGTTGTCGCCGTCTGCGCGAGCAGGAAGGAGGAGAACACCCACGCGTAATATTGCAGGTCACCGAGCTGTCCGGCGATTTGCGGCATCGCGGTGGACACGATCGTTGCCTCGATCGCGATCATGAACGACGCCGCCATCACGGCCGCCAGGACGAAGCCCCGACGCACCGCAGGTGGCTTGGAAGCCTCGGTCATGCCACCGCCTCGCTCGATCCACTTACGGGTCTCTGGCGGCGTTCCACAATCGTCCAGAGCAAAGTGATCGCCCAGATGGCGAATCCTCCGAGCGCCAGCGCACAGCCCACCCATCCAGTCGCGGTCCAGCCATAGCCGGCCGCCACCACCATCCCAGCGAGCCAGGGGCCAAGCGCATTGGCGGTGTTGAACGCCGAATGGTTCAGCGCCGCCGCCAGGCCTTGCGCGTCCTCCGCCACATCCATCAGCCGGGTCTGCAACACGGTGCCGAGCGCACCGCCAAGTCCGATCGCGAACACTGCCAGGACGATCGACCACAAATGGTGCGCCGCCACGGTGTAGACCGCGAGCGACGTAGCGCTCCACAACAGCAACGCTCCCGCCGTTGGCATCAACGCGCGATCGGCGAAGCGCGGGACGATCAGATTGCCCGCGGTCATGCCGATCCCGAACACCGCGAGCACCAGCGGCACTACCGTCGATTGCACGCCCGTCACTTCAACCAGCGTGGACGCAAGATAGGTATAGACCGCGAATAGTCCGCCAAAGCCGATCGCGCCGACGCCGAGCGTCAGCCACACTTGCGCGCGGCGCAATGCGCCTAGTTCGCGAAGCGGGCTGGCGTCGGCGTCGGGCCAGTCGCGCGGGACGATCGCCAGCACCAGCACCACGGTCGCAAGCGCGCACACGGTCACAACGCTGAAACCCCAGCGCCAACCGGCCACTTGCCCGAGCCAGTTGGCGAAGGGCACGCCGATGATTGTGGCGGTCGTCAGCCCGAGCATCACGCGCCCCACGGCTTGTGTGCGCTGCTCTTGGGGAACAAGCGACGCGGCGACCAGCGACGCGATGCCGAAGTAGGCACCGTGCGGCAAGCCGCTGAGAAAGCGAAATACAAGCATCGCGTGATAGGATGGCGCCAGCGCGCTCAGCCCGTTGGCGAGCGCGAAAAGCGACATCAGCACGATCAGCAGCGTGCGGCGGCTAAGGCGGGTGCCGAACACGGTCAGCAACGGCGCGCCCACCACGACCCCGAGCGCATAGACGCTGATGACGTTCCCAGCGGTCGGCTCGTCGATGTGCAACCCGCGAGACATGTACGGCAGCAGGCTCATCGTCGCGAACTCGGTCACACCGATCGCAAAACCACCGAGCGCCAGCGCGAAGTGGATAAGCCCGACCGAGGCAGACCGGTCGGGCGGGGGGATAGGCATAAGTTGAGTCCAGATTGTGCGCTGCAGCAACGCGCGAACAGGCATTTGGCTGCCCTTGATATTCCTGATGGGGACAAGGCATTTGGAAGCCCTGCTCGGCACTAGCGATCCGCGACCGACAGCCTGCGGTAATCTTGTCCATGGTCGCGCTGGATCAGGAACCGCGGGGTCACACGTCAAGGAGCTTGGCTCCGCGCGTTTCCAAAAAGCGTTGATCAGGATGCTGGCTTCTCAGACCCATGGCCGGACGTTCAAGCCCGCCTTTCCCCTTCCTAATACCGGCCGTTCGTTCAGGACGTGTTGATCGTCATCCGCGCTCTATCGGTGCAAGGAGTCGCTTCCCCAGCATGCGTCACCGCGGGAGGTTCAGGCGGCTGTAGCGCGCTCGATCTGGGGGGTAAGGATCGCGATGAAACCATCCATCGTCTGCTCGCCCAGGTCGACCACCTTCGCTCCGCCACCAGCTACCACGGTCACGTCGGTGATGCCGATGACGCTCAGGATAAGGCGCAGGTATTGGGTGGCGATGTCGCGATCTCGGATCGGCGAGCCTTCGGTATAAACGCCGCCCGAGGCGAGCAGCACCGTCGCTTTCTTACCGGTGACCAGACCACTGCCATCATGCCCTAGCGTCAGCCCCTTGCGAACGATGTGGTCTATCCACGCTTTCAGCGCCGCGGGTACATTGTAGTTATAAACCGGCGTTGCGATGACGACGTGGTCGGCAGCAAGTAACTCGCTGACCAGCTCGTCCGACAGGCGCCGTGCCTCCTTCATTTCCGGCGAGTGCTGCTCGGCTGGCATGAATTAGGCCTGAAGCCAAGGCGCGGTCACGAACGGCAGGTTGGTTTCCATGAGGTCCCGGTGGATGATCTCGCCGTGTGGGTGCGCGGCCTGCCATCCAGCGATGAAGCGACGCGTCATCGCGCGCGAGATGGAATGATCGCCCCGCGGGCTGGTCTCGACGACAAGAAGCTTGGTCATGATAGTTTCCCTGAGATGATTATCCGAAGCGGAAGCCGGAGATCGGCTTACCGAGTACGTGTCCGTGGAAGACGGTCCGGCCGGGCTCGCCGGACGCGGCCCCCGCCGCCGCCATTAGCGGCAGCAGGTGATCTTCGTGCGGCTGCGCCAGACGGGCGCCGGGCGCCTGATCCCACGCGATCAGCGAACGGTTCCGCGTGTTGCCGTCCGCCATCGCTTGGCGGAGCCATGTATCGAATGCCTCCGCGTCGGGATCGGTTCGCCGGCCCGCGCCCATGAAGCCTCGCATATTGTGGTAGCTCTGGCCGCTGCCGACGATCAGGACGCCCTCTTGGCGCAGCGGCGCCAACGCGTGACCGATGGCGAGATGTACTGAGGGATCGAGCCCCTGCTTCAGCGACAGTTGCACGGTGGGAATGTCGGCATCGGGGAACATGACCTTGAGCGGCACGAAGACGCCATGGTCCCAGCCGCGCGTAGCGTCTGCGCCGCTTTCGATGCCGGCAAGATCGAGCAGGTCGCACACCCGTGCCGCCACCTCCGAACTCCCGGGCGCGGGCCATGTCAATTGGTAGGTGTGCTCGGGAAACCCGCCATAGTCGAAAAGCAGAGGCGGCGCCGCGCCAGCGTTGACCGTGGGGCGTGCCTCTTCCCAGTGACCCGATATCACAAGGATTGCGCGCGGCTGCTCTTCGAGCGCTGCGGCAAAACCCCGGAGATAAACTTCCAGTTCGGACCACGCCTCCCGCATCGGACCGGGATCGAGGAAGAAGCACGGGCCGCCTCCGTGGTTGATGAAGAAGGTCGGTTGCATGATGCTGATCTAGGCTCCACGCTCGCCAAGCAGGAGAGATCAAATGGTGATTGTCTCCATCAGCGTAGATGATGGACGATGATCGGCAACCTTAGCCTCGATCAGTTGCGCGTACTGGTGACGATCGTCGATGCAGGCAGCTTCTCTGCCGCGGGCCGGAAGCTAGGACGGGCCCAGTCGGCGATCAGTCAGGCGATCGCGACCTTGGAGGCGCTACAGGGCGTCGCGCTATTCGACCGCAGCGGCTACAAGCCACGCCTCACCGAAGTGGGGCGCGTCCTCGTTGACCACGCAAGACTGGTACTGGCCAGCGCCGCGCGGTTCGAGGCGGTGGCGGCGGGAACGCGTCAGGGGGTCGAACCCGAACTGGCGCTCGCCATCGACCCGCTCGTTCCGACCGCGCCGCTGATCGACAGTTTGCGTGCTGTGGGAGAGACCTTTCCGAACCTGCCGGTCAGCTTCTCGGCTGAAGGTTTGGGCGGCTCGCTGGGGCGGCTGCGCGACGGTTCGGCAGCGCTGGCGATCTGCCTGCTGCTGCCCGACTTGCCAGAGGACATAGTCGCCTATCCGCTGCTGCGGATCCGCATGCGTCCGGTTGTGGCACCCGGTCATCCGCTGGCATCGCTGAGCCGCCCCGCAAGGCGCGACGATCTTATGGCGCTTCGTGGATCTGGGCCGACGGTTTGACTTCCTGCTTGCCGGCTTCGGGTGGTGCCGTATGCCGGAGCATCTCGTCGCGGCACCCATCGCTGACGGGAGGTTGACCGCGATCGAGATCGAGGATGATCCAACGCCCAAAGAGGGGCTCGTCATCTATGCAACACACCGGCGGGACCACGTGTTGGGTCCTGCCGGCCGCTGGCTGCTCGACACGCTGCGACAGCCGCTTGAGCTTTAGGGCATTCAAGGCAGCTACGATTGCAGTGCGTCGACTTCGTAGTTTTTGGCCCAGGCGTTCAGCTCTCCTGAAAAGATGTCATGCACCAGGAAGAAACGATCCCAGAACGGCGTCTCTCGCAGCTTCTCGCAGAATAACTGGTAGCTGTGATGGTCCTTGGATTTGACCATCCAGATGTCACTGATCTTGGCTGTGTAGAATTCGACATCGTACCACTTCAGTCGGACGCGTCCCTTGTACTCGTCAAGGATGGGCTGAAAGGTTTCGCGGGCATGAGACAGACGCGTGTCGAACGAGAAGCCCAGCCATTCGGGCGAGGTTTTGACCATGTAAAACGTCGTGAGCGCGGCTTCGAACTGGGCGGGTTGCGTATCCATAATGCTTCCTTGCGTCTTGATTGAGGACTACAAAATGTGAGCATAGGCTCAGCCTGACTACTTGCATTGGTTCTCATGACTGAACGGGCTTCCGATCAGCGCACACTCCCCCGAAAACAACCGCGGCAGGCCCGCGCGCAGCATACGGTGGATGCGATCATCGAGGCCGCTGCTCGCATTTTGGAGGAGCAGGGACATGGCGGCTTCACCACGAACGCCGTGGCCGAACTGGCCGGCGTCAGTATCGGCACG
Organism: Sphingomonas sp. FW306-05-A; assembly: GCF_058782275.1. Taxonomy (NCBI): domain Bacteria; kingdom Pseudomonadati; phylum Pseudomonadota; class Alphaproteobacteria; order Sphingomonadales; family Sphingomonadaceae; genus Sphingomonas; species Sphingomonas sp. FW306-05-A. The sequence goes on along the minus strand of NZ_JBYSXN010000008.1, from coordinate 17,095 downwards.
TTGTACCAGTATTTTCCCGACAAGGATGCGCTGCTCGGCGCGCTGATCGGTCGTAAGACGGCTGGCCTTGTCGAAGGAGCCGAGGCCGCTTGTATGCTGGCAGCGGGCCAGCAGGCGTTGGATGCCCTGGTCCGGGCGGCCGTGCGCCACCAGGTCCGCCGCCCTCGCTTAGCGAGGCTACTCGATTTCGAGGAAGCACGTCTGCCGCTGGATGCCGGGACGCAGGTCGTAAGATCAAGGTTCGTGGCGATCCTTGCCGACATCCTCGCGCGCCCGGACTTTCCCGAGCCGTCGAACATAGCGGCTGCCGCCGGCGACGTCGCATCAATCATGCGAGGTATGATCGATGCCGCCGGTGAGCGCGGTGAGCAAGGACAGGAAGCGCTTGTGGCGCGGGTTCGTCGAGCCGTACTAGACTATCTCTCGATGCAGGCTTGCAGCTGCTTCTAGCTGCCTTCCCGGATGCATACGCAAGCGGACACGGCACTCGTACTGTTCTGCAGTGGTGTCGGAAAACCTGCCCGGCCTGCGAAGCGTACCAGTCACCGCCCGACGGGATTTGCGACCCATAAAGCGACATTCAGCGCTTGCTCGGCGATCCCCAAAACCGGACGCCCGTTCATTGTTTGGATGCTGCCGCCAAGTACGATTATGGCTCGAGACGCGCTAAGCGGCGTTAAGAATGATACCCAACGTATATCTTCAGCAAAACGCTGCTTTGTCTCCCCCTATTGGGGGGCCCTATCCTCTATCCGAAGGCCTTCCAACCGATGTCGACCATAGCATACCTAGTCGCGTTGGTTACTCATGCGCTGCCCGGGGTCACGGTCGCGCTCGCTCCCGATGCCGGCTCCCCACCGCCATTGACAGAGCATGTCGGCGGCAGAATAGCTACCGCACCGGGTGATCCTCGGGCGCTCGTGCGGCAATGGCCCGGCTCGTACTTCGAGACTGCGTTCAAAGGTCGAGCCGCGCTCTTCCGCATTGGACCGGGCGAGGTCAGGCTAAACATCTTCGTTGACGGCGCCCAAGTTAGCACGCTGGTGAAACCGCAGCCCGGCATGTACCGGGTCACCGGCCTTGCACATGGTCGGCATAAACTGCGAGTGGAAGTGGCGTCCGAGAGCCAAGCGAAGCCGACGATGTTCGGGGGCTTCTTTGCCGACGCTGGCACCAAAGCCTTGCCGCTCACAACTTCGGCACGTGCGATCGAATTCATCGGCGACTCTCACACGGTTGGTTACGGCAACACTTCAACCAAGACGGATTGCACGCAGGACGAAGTCTGGGAGACCACCGACACGTCCAAAGCGTTCGGCCCTGCCCTCGCACGTAAATACGGTGCCGAATACGAGGTGAACGCAATCTCAGGCCGTGGCGTGGTGCGCAACTACAATGGTTTCGCGGCGGACAAGCTGCCAGAGGCTTACCCGTTCACGCTGTTCGACAAGCGCACGTTTGTGAACGAGCCCGGCTGGCAGCCACAGGTCATCGTCATTGCTCTGAGCACGAACGACTTCACGACGCCGCTCAACCCCGGAGAAAGGTGGGCGACCCGTGACGTGCTGCATGCCGACTTCGAGACGACTTATGTCCGCTTCATAAAGCGCCTCCGCGCGCGCAACTCAAACGCGCTGATCGTGATCTGGGCAACGGACATGGCGAAAGGTGAGATCCAGACGGAGGCGGCCAAAGTCGCGGCGACGCTGCGTGCTTCGGGCGACAAACTGGTCGACTATGTGCCGGTGAACGGGCTATCGTTCACCGGCTGCCACGCCCATCCCTCACTCGTAGACGAAACGGTAATTGCCGGTAGAATCGCCGCTGCTATTGATGCGCACGGCGACGTCTGGAGTGTTGGCCGACCCCGACCTGCCTACTGAACATAGCAGGGGCGATTGACCCATAAGTCGCCGTTCAGAGCCCTCCCCCGGCTTTCCCAACTTCAGACGCTCGTTAATCGTAGCAAGACGGTCGCTCGACCGGCCACCAACGCCGGCCTCGAAGGGCAAAAAGTGGGACATTCCTGCCGATCGCTCTTAGTATCGGGAATGACCGGTCGCGCGATAACAAACCATTCGTGGAGTTGCGCACCCACGACTTAGTTCCTGTTGTGCCGCGAGCCGCCAAGTGGCTTTTGGGCATTGGGTCAATCGCCGGCTCCTTGGCTGCCTCGCGACGAGTCCCTTCATCCCACCGTTACGAGCGTCGCCCCCGCGAACCGTCGCGTGATAATGACGGTTACGATTCAGTAGCACGCTTACTTTTCTCCTATCGGTCAAATTCCAACCCAACCATGTGCAACAGTGATTATGGCACGGCATCGGTTTGGCTGTCTGATGAGGCGTGGGCAGCGATCGAGTTGCACTTGCCATTCGACAAGCCGGGTAGGCCGCGGGTCCGTGATTAGACCGTTATCTTGGGCATCCTGCACGTGCCGGGGATTGCACGCAGGCGGCGCGCGTACCTGCGACCTATGGTCCGCCGACAACGATCTATCACCGCTACGATTGATAAGCGTCACGCGGCATATGGCAGCAGCTGTTCGAGAAGATCGCTAGCGCCAGGCTGGTTCCCGATGCGTTGTCGATCGAGGGCGCGTACAAAGGCGCGCCGCTCGGCAGCCGGCTCAAAAAGGGGCATCACAGGAAGAGACCAGCCGTTTGCGCGGCGGACGGACATGCGAAGATCCACTGCCTGGACAATGAGCGCGGCCGACCGATCGCGCTCGCCCTGACCAAGGCACGCATATGTGAAAACTAATTTGTATATGCGACATCACCGTGTAGAAACGGTCGTTAACGATACACGTCGTCAACCGGGGAAGGGTTTTCAGCGACACCCTCGGAAAACGAAGACAGCGTAAAGAGGGAGAAGATGTATGAAAGCTCGCCTGCCTCGCGGTGCTGTGCCAATTTCTGTACCGCAGCCATGTTCTATGAAAGACTCAGCTTCGCTTTGTCTTTCGCACATACATCGCGCGACATGTATCTCGGGTCACCGCGGACCTAAACTAGTGCTCCTAAATTTGCGAATTAGCTGCGATCAATTCCATTGTGAAAACACCGTTCGGTATAGGCAGGAATTTCGCGACGTCGGTCGACGTTATAGTGCCGTGGCTCGCGTCAGCTTGTGATCGGAGCGGCACTACTGTGGCCTTGGTGCTCGCCATCAGGCCGGACACCAAAATGCTTCTCGTACGACACGACCGATAGCTTGGAAACCATAAGGCGGGGAGGACTTGGCATGGAAGGCAGGATCATACAGAGGGTCGTGAAAGCACTCGCATTGGCCATGGTGGCGCTGCCGACAACGACGCAAGCGCAGGTGCCGGATACCATCCTTTACGGCGCCGCCTATTATGACGAATACACGCCGGTCGACCGCGTCGATGAGGACGCGCGTATGATGAAGGCGGCGGGCATCAGTGTCGTCCGCATCGCGGAGTCGACATGGGGCACGCTGGAGCCGCAGCCTGGGGTCTTCGACTTCAGCCATGTCGATCGCACGCTCGCTGCGATGCATAAACAGGGCATCAAGGTGATCGTCGGAACGCCCACCTATGCGATCCCGACCTGGCTCGCGCGTCAGCATCCCAACGTGCTCGTCGCAAGCCGCGACGGAGTCCGCGCGCAATATGGCACCCGGCAGAACATGGACATCACCGACCCCGACTACCTGGCCGCGGCCGAGCGCGTGATCATCGCGCTGGTGGACCATGTGAAGAATCATCCCGCGGTGATCGGGTATCAGCTCGATAACGAGACAAAGCCCTATGGCACCAGCGGCCCAGCGGTGCAGGCGGCGTTCGTTCAGTCGATCAAGGCGAAATGGCCGAGCCTCGATGCCCTGAACGCGGCGTGGGGCCTGAATTACTGGTCCAACCGGATCAACCGGTGGGAGGACTTCCCGTCGACCAACGGCTCGATCAACGCCAGCATGTCCAACGCCTTCACCGCCTATCAGCGCAGCCTCGTCACCGACTTCCTGGCGTGGCAGGCCAAGCTCGTGCGCGCTCATTCCCGGCCCGGCCAGTTCATGACGCAGAATTTCGACCTGGGCTGGCGGGAGGGTTCCTATGGCATTCAGCCGGAAGTCGACCATTGGAAGGCGGCACGGTCGCTCGATATTGCGGGCATCGACATCTATCATCCAACCCAGGAAAAGCTGACCGGCGCGGAGATCGCCTTTGGCGGCGACGAGGCCCGCTCGATCCGAAATGGACAGAATTACCTGGTACTGGAAACCAAGGCGCAGGGCTTCGCGCAATGGACGCCCTTTCCGGGCCAGCTTCGCCTCCAGGCCTTCAGCCATCTCGCTTCGGGCGCGCAGATGGTCGAATACTGGCACTGGGCGACCACTGCCAACGCGGCCGAGACCTATTGGCGTGGGCTGCTGTCGCAGGACTACAAGCCCAACGCGGAGTATGCGGCGGCAAAGGTAATCGGCGCCGAGATAGCCCGGCTCGGGCCGAAGCTGGCAGGCATGACCAAGCATAACCAGGTCGCCGTGTATGTGAGTAACGCCGCTCAGACCGCGTTCAATTCGTTCAAGCCGGATGGCGTAGAATATAACCGGGTGCTGCGCCCCTTCTACGACGCCCTCTATCGGATGAATGTCGAGGCCGACATCGTGTCTCCCGACAGCACGCAGAAGCTCGATACCTACAAACTCATCGTCGTCCCTGCGCTGTACGCGGCGAGCGATGCTGAAATCGCGCGGCTCAACGATTATGCCAAGCGCGGCGGCCACCTGCTCTACACGTTCAAGAGCGGCTTTTCGGACGAGAATACGAAGGTCCGCTATGCCGCACAGCCGGGCGCGATCGCCGAGGCGGCGGGCGTCACCTATCAGGAGTTCACGATCCCCGTGGGGGTCACGCTCGCGGGCAATCCGTTCGGGGTTGCGGACGCCGACAACGCGCCACGCTGGTGGATGGAGATGCTGAAGCCCACCACCGCTGAGGTCGTGGCACGCTATCAGCACCCGTCATGGCCAGCCGCTGCCGCCATGACCCGAAACCATTGGGGCAAAGGCGAGGTCAGCTATGTCGGCTTCATGCCGAGCGACGCGCTGGCCGAGAAGATCGTCGCTGCCGAGGTTGCGCGCGCAGGTGTCGTGCCCTCGGTCGCGGGTGTGCAATTCCCGCTGATCGTCCGCGGCGGCACGTTGAAGAACGGCCATACCGTCCGGTACGTGCTCAACTATTCGGCTGTACCACAGCATATGACTGCGCCGGCCGCGGGCACCGAACTGCTGCATGGGCGCAAGGTGCAGCGTGGCGGGGAGATCGACCTCGCCGCCTGGGACGTCGCGATCATTGAGGAAGATGGACGGCCCGACTGACAGCCGAGCCGTGCGGAAACGAAGCGAACGGGAGGCTGCGTGACAGACGAGAAAACGCCGCGTAGCTGGGCGATCACCCGGCGGACGCTGCTCAGCAGCGGTGCGGGCGCGGCGATCGTGGCGAGCGGCGCGGTGCAGGCCGCGACGCGGAGCGTTGCCGCGGATTTCGTGATCTCCTCGGGGGAATTGGCGATTACCGTCGCGGCACTCAGCGATCGCGCGTTCCGCGTCCGCGTTGCGCCCTTTGGAGCGCCTCCCGCAGCGCCCAGCGAAATGCTCGCGCTCATCGCGAAGCCGCCAATCCCCAGGCGCTCGCACGAAGGCAGCCGAACGCGACTGACACTCCCGCACGCGCAATGCGTGTGGGACGAAGCGACGGGATGCCTGTCGTTCCATGACGGAGCGAGCAAGCTGCTCCTCAGCGAAGCGCCCGGATCGCGGCACGTCGCACCATCGACGATCGGAACCGAGCCGACCCTTGCGGTAACGCAGGGTTTCGCCAGCCCGCCCGATGAACGTCTCTACGGCACCGGCTGCTTCCAGGACGGCCATCTCGATATCCGGGGTCTGCCTCGCCGGCTGACGCAGGTGAATACGCAGATCAGCCAGCCCATCCGGCTTCGGATTGCCGGACATCAGCACGACTGTCGCAGGCATTTTCGCTGAGCCACTCGCTATGAACTCTACGCCTGACAGGCCCGCACCCAAGTCGTCATCACAAAGCAGCACGTCAACATCGCCACCAGCAAGCGGAACACGTGCGGCGTCAATTGAGGCTGCTTCAACGACAGACAAGCCCAGCTCGCGCGCAAGACTCGCGATCATCTGACGGACCAGCGCGTTATCATCTACGATCAGAAGTTTAGCACTAGCCATACTCACCATCCTAGGTTCAGTATGTGTCCTAGGGAAATCTGGGGACGCATACGATGTCTCGTGACCGTTCGGTTATCCTCGTCGTTGATGACGAGGAGAAGATTCGAAAGTTGATCGGAGACCAACTAGAAGCGGTGGGCTACGAAGTGATCCTGGCAGCCAGCGGTGATGACGCATTCGAGATACTGCAAGGGACGCCTCGCATCGACCTGATTGTAACAGACGTCAGAATGCCTGGCGCTATAAATGGTTTCGACTTAGTTCAGAAAGCACTCGCCAGCCGCCCCCACCTTCGGACGATCATCATTTCGGGTTATACTGGCGAAAGCACGCAACGCACTGGGCATGCCGACCGATTTATACAAAAGCCTTTTACTTTATGGTCCCTTGAGAACGAAGTTAGAATTTTACTAGCCGCATAAGCACAGCATCCAGCTGAGCAGCGTAATCAGTACGCTGGGCGATTCCGTTGATGGCTAATGCCTGATAGTTAAGGGACCTGCTCGCTGTTTTCGGGCCGCCTCTAATTCAGCTTCGGTGTCTCTATACCCTTAGGGAGGGGTGCGGTTTGCAACCTCGGTGGGATGGCACTCCCCCAAAGGCTGCAGTAAGTATCCACAATCTTGCAGTTCGTCCGCAAGCGTTGATGATACGTCTGGCCGCAGACCGCGGTTAACAAGGATGTTCGACCCCCCTTGGGCATGATTGCGAGCCGCCAGTAGCCAAGCCTGCAACGCCCGTTCGGCGATCCTCGCAAGCGATAGCGGTGGCACACCACCATAGCTGGGGACATTTCCCCCGCTGAACTGGGTGCGTTTCCTGCTGATGTTTTTTTCTTAGCGGTCTGGCCGGTGCGGCATTTTATCTAGCGCTACATCCGACGGGTACGGTGCCGATGGTCGGCGCTTCGGGTACACTCTACGGCCACATCGGTCTGCTAATTCAGACGCCTGCGGATGGCGGAGCCGTCTTGGACGTAAACTCGAGGCGAATACGGCAAATCGGCTGGGACCTAGTAAAGGAGAATGCTATCCTTTGCACTTTCCTTTGCGCTTTGCTCGCGCTGATAGCGTGGACGAGCGGAACCGCGGGTGGTTTGGCTTGGGAAGCGCAGTTGGGCGGCTTCCTATTCGGCTTGAGCTTAGGCCCGAAGCTGCTGCCGCGCGCTGCGGCCATGAGGTCCGAGGCGGAGCTAAGTTCCACCACTTTCGTGTCTGCTAATTAGTGCCGCAGGCCAGAACCGCAACAGGTTAGAGCGCACTCCGCTATGTCCGAAACTGGGCGCTTTCGGACTGGCAGCCCCCCCCCCCCCCCCCGACAGCTGCCGGTCGACTTTTCGGGTACGATACACGCCTGCGAAACGTCGGAACGGCGATGATGGTCCAAAGGCGTTATGATTATGTATAGGTTTGGGCCGTATCTAGAGCATGCTGTTGGCCCACATCAGCGACAACCGTAATCTTTACACCCGCAGCGCCTGATCGTTGCGGGTGTTTTTTATGTCAGTAATGCTGATTGAAATGTTGCGTTAAGTTAATCGAGGTCGCAAGGTCGCAACTGCCTCGTCCGGCTAACGCAGCGAGCGAGGCGTCTCTGGGGAGAGGTTCACTCGCGCTGCCGGGTGTCATCGAAGCGCGAGTGAACAGGGACGCCCTTCAGGCAAAGGGCATCATGCCCTGCATTCCAGGACGAAAATCCCGGGACGTGCCCATCAAATACGACAAGCGCCGCTACCAAAGTCGTAGCCGCATCGAAATCATGTTTGGTCGCCTGAAGGATTTGCGCCGTGTCGCCACCCGCTACGATCGATGTCCGACGGTCTTCTTCTCCGCCTTCGCGCTCGCTGCGACCGTCATCTTCTAGCTGTGATCAACGAGTCTTGAGCCTAACGACGTCAAGGTCTCGCGAACGTCCACCGGCCGGCATAGCGTACAGGGTCGAAGTTGGTCAGAGCAGGCATACCAAGACCAATCGCAACGAGTGCTGCGTTCGACTTCGCGCCCGCTTTAGCCTTGGGCATGATCCAATGGGATCCATCGGTCAGTTGGTCGATGCACCAGAGCTGCCCCGTCGTGCCAGTGAAGGCCGGTCTAATCTGGATCGTGCCTTTTGGCCTAACCGCAAGCGCCCGCGTGGATCCAGCGATGTATGTTGACTAACAAGCCGATCGAGATCGCAGCTTGCTTTTCGCCGAACACCTGGCCCAGATGGTAGCGCTAATATCTCTGCGGCGTGACTATGGTCGTTTCTAATCGGCCACAACGCTCAACGAGATATGAGTATCGCAGAGGAGCGGCATGCGCCGCCCTTTGGCGGAACAGGTAGAGGATCATCATGAGCGTCTCCATCCGAACACGAGTCCTGCTATCCGGCGCAGTGCTCGGCAGCCTCGCAATAAGCCTTCCCGCAGTCGCTCAGACCGACCTGAACGCGGCTAACTCGGCATCACCGGAGCGCGCCCGTGCCGACGCAATCGCGACAGCGATCGTTGCCAGGATGACACCGGAGGAGAAGCTGCCGCAGTTGCTCAACGTCGCACCAGCGATCCCGCGCCTAAAGATACCCGCTTATAATTGGTGGACGGAGTCGCTCCACGGCGCACTAGGGCCGGTACCGACGACCAATTTTCCCGAACCGATTGGCCTGGCTGCTACCTTCGACGCACCACTGGTGCACGATATCGCAGGAGCGATCAGTTCCGAAGTACGCGCGCTCCACACGATGGCGCGGGAGACCGGCAAGCTGGGGCGAATCGGTACCGGTCTCGACACGTGGTCGCCCAACATTAACATCTTCCGCGATCCGCGCTGGGGCCGGGGACAGGAGACATATGGCGAGGACCCGTTCCTGACCGCTACGATCGGCGTTGCCTTCGTTCGCGGCATGCAGGGGCCAAATCCCGACCTGCCGAACGTCATCGCCAGCCCCAAGCATTTCGCCGTTCACAGCGGACCCGAGTCGACGCGTCACGCCGCGAATGTTTACGTATCGCCGCACGATTTGGAAGACACGTACCTGCCGGCCTTCCGCGCCACTATCGTTGAAGGTCGTGCTGGCTCGATCATGTGCGCTTACAACCGAATCAATGGCCAGCCCGCCTGTGCCAACGACCTGTTGCTGAAAGAGCATCTGCGCGGTGCCTGGAAATTCGAAGGCTACGTCGTTTCCGACTGCGACGCGGTCAAAGACGTGGCCGACAACCACAAATATGCCCCCGATCAGGCCACCGCCGTGGCGGCATCGATCAGGGCCGGGGTGGATAACGAATGCAACACGCAGACGATCGGCGACATAGGGGGCTTGCCCGACCGTTTCGGCGAAGCGCTCAGGCGCAACCTAATCTCACAGCAAGACATCGACCGATCGCTCGTCAGGCTGTTCTCGGCCCGTATCCGCAACGGTGATCTACCCGGCCTTACCGAGGCACCTAAGCCAGAACCCGCCCGCGTCATCGGCGCGCGCGACCACGGTGATCTAGCGCTCGAGGCCGCAGAACGCAGCTTGGTCCTGCTCAAGAACGACGGCGTGCTACCGCTTCGGTCGGGCGTCCGCGTTGCGGTGATCGGACCGCTCGGCGACGCCACGCGGGTCTTGCGCGGCAACTACTCGTCGCCGCAGTCCGCTACGCCGGTGTCGGTAGTCGACGGACTGCGCAAGGCGATCGGCGCGGCCAAGGTGGAGCTGGTGCCGTTCGGCGAGACTATCACCGACGGGGATCGCATCCCAACCAGCGCGTTGCGGACGCCGGACGGCAAGCCGGGCCTGCTGGTGCGTTACTTCAATCCGGTCGTGCCCCCTATCCTGCCGTTCGCACCCGGCACCGATCGCGACCAGATCTCTGCCCTGCGCTACGCGGCGAAGCCCGTTGTCGTCCATCGGGAGGCCGACTTGGCGCAGCGGGCACTCACGCTGCCCGCGGTCAACGATTATCACCGGACCGAATGGGCAGGGTTCATTGTGCCGCCGGTGACAGGACGCTACCGGCTGGGTATCGGTGGCAGCGGACTGCTGGAACTTAACGGCCGGACCTTCCTCGATGTCGGCCAGGACCATCGCAGCCCCCTGCCATCACTGAAGACGGTGACTCTGGAAAAAGGCCACCGCTACCGCTTGCGGGTCGTCTCCACGGCACGCGGATTCGGCAACACCGATCTCGTCTGGAAGCTGGTTTCCGCGCAGCCGGAAGCCGACCTCGCAGCCGCCGCAAGTCGTGCCGACGTGCTGGTCGCCGTGGTGGGGCTCACCTCCGACCTAGAGGCCGAGGAGACCGGCCTCGACGTGCCGGGCTTCAAGGGCGGGGACAAGACGACGCTGGACCTGCCAGCCGATCAGGTCGCGCTGCTGGAACGCGCGAAGGCGACGGGCAAGCCGGTGATCGTCGTCGCTATGAACGGCAGTCCGATCAACCTGTCCTGGGCGAAGGACAATGCAGCCGCCATCCTGGAAGCGTGGTATCCGGGCCAGTCGGGCGGAACCGCGGTCGCCAACGTTCTGGCCGGCAGGACCAATCCTGCCGGGCGCCTGCCGCTCACGTTCTACGGCAGTGTCGCGGATCTGCCGGCCTTCGACGACTATGCCATGAACGGCCGCACCTACCGCTACTTCGAGGGGACGCCCGTCTACCCGTTCGGCGCTGGACTGAGCTACACGCGCTTCGCCTATTCTCCCCTAAACGTCACACCGGCCCAAGGGAGTGCCGAGCAAGGGCTGCGGGTCGTCACCGAAATCAGCAACACCGGTACTCAGGCGGGCGACGAAGTCGCTCAGCTCTATCTAGAATTTCCCAAGGTGCCGGGAACGCCGCGGCTTGCGCTTCGTGGCTTCCAGCGTCTGATGCTGAAGCCCGGCGAGCGACGCACCGTCACCTTTGATCTCTCGCCACGCGATCTCAGCGCGGTCGAGATCGACGGCAGCCGCAAGGTGCTGGCGGGCAGCTACCGGGTGACAGTCGGCTCCGGTCAGCCCGGAACCGGCGTGGCCGGCCAATCGGCAACGTTCACCACGACGGTTTCCGTCCCCCTCCCGAAGTGAGGGTTGGTGTAGAGTCAAAATGCTCAAAACGTTGGCTGATATTGGGCAACGAAGGCGATGTACATTGACCCAAACTCTGACATTCAAACGCCCTTCCCCGTCTCCCACTTCCGGACGTTCCTTCATGAAGTCTGAACGTAGTTCCTCATGATCCGCGTTTGTTCGGGGTTCGAGAGAACTGGGAACCCGACTGCAATGGTTCCGGCAGCCGCTTGATCTATGACGGCCTGAATCGCGTTGCCGCCTCAGGCGATAGGTCTAAGCTGCTGATAACCTCGAGGGTCCCCCAAAGATCAACTTGGCCAGGGCTGCAGTTAAGGTCACGTCCGAACTGCAGCCCGCCTCCAGTAGCTAGCGATCGTTCAACGCCTGCCGCGCCGCAACGGTCAGCTCGCTGAAGGCGGACTGCCACGTTCCGCCCACCGTGCGTGAATGTCTTGAACTGGGCGCTTGCAGACTGGCAGATTTGCCGCCCGATAGCTGCCGGTCGGCTTTCCGACAGGATTGGCACTCGCGAATGGTTTGAACGGCGATAGGTGGTGGGAAGCGGTCATTCCTTGGCACCGGCCATTGGGATGGCGTCGATGCTCAAATCTCCGACTTTTACGACCTGAAACACGATCTTGCCGTTGGTATAAGCGACTTCAAGATGGGTCGGATCACGCCAGCCCAGCTTGATCGTGGCAGGTCCGTTCATCTCTTCCAGTGTCAGGACGTCCACCGGCTTATCTGCAGCTACGTTCCGAACTTGAATGGTTTCCGCCAGATAGTTGTTGCCCGGACCCGACGTGTCGGTGCGGACTGTTCTGGTCAGCCAGCCTCCCGTAGGCGAAGGCTCCCATGGCGATTGGGTAACGTCGGTCGCCGAGCAGGCTTGCAGCAGGACGAACGCCAGCACGGCGAGGCGAGAAGTAGGCATCAAGTTCGCTTGTTGCCGGTTTATCGAATGGCTGCAATTGGGCGAGAGCGGAACGGCAGCTTCGCAGCCAAAAGGACGCAATTCCCGCCACTCAACTGCTTAGGGACGCTTCCCAAATGCAGCCGTCCGTTCAGGTACAATAGTCAACCATCGCGCAGCTCCTCTCGCGCCTGCCGCCAGAGCGTGCCCATGTATCGGTCGAGAGAAGCCGGCACGACCGGCAGTAGTCCGGAGCCCGGATAAACGGTCACCTCGCCGAATAGCGACTTTCCCGCGACTTCGTAGCAGTCGATGCGGAGGAAGTGATGACCCTGCGCCAGCCGCTCAGCCCCAGCGATCAGCCGATCAAGGGTGCACGGGCGGGCGGGATCGGGATCGCCGGTCGGTGGTGAGACTCTAAGCCAGCCGCGGTCCATTACGATCCAGCGGTGCGCGGTCGCTCGGTCGAGATGGACCTGCACGAACGCCGCACGGCCACCGAACACGAACAGCTTGTAGTCGATGGGCAGCACTTCCTCTTGCCCGAGATAGGGCTCAATAAGCAGCCCCGACGGCACGCTCGCATAGGCCCACTCGTCCAACCAGCGGCCATAGCGCATACCACCCCAAGACTCCGCCTGCGAACGTGCCGCCTCCCATTCGGCCAACGTCCGCACGAACGCAATGTGCCCGCAGCCATGTCGTGCCTTGACCACCAGCGGTAACGGTGCCGGCGGCTCCTTCGGCAGCACGCGGCCTTCCCACAGTGTTGGAATTACCCAGTCACGCCCGAGCGCGAGGGCGACAAATTCCTTGACCGCAACCTTGTCGACAAGGTCCGGCAGCCGAGGATCGCGGTCGTAAAGCTTGCGGTGTTGCACCCATTCAGTGAACCGCTGCGGCGAATTTAAATGCAGAGCGCGACGGTGCTGCCACAGGTAGGTGAGATGGACACGTAGCAGGGCAAGAAAAGTCACAAGCGATTACATTGCGCGTTTGGAAAGGTCGACGCAAGGATGGTCAGCAAGAGCAACATAACGGCCACGCACGACCGGCAGCGTGAGCCGATGCGAAGACCCAGTCGCGGCCATTCGCGACCCCTTTTCGTGTTTCCAACTTCGGCCATTGGTTCATCTCGATCGTACGGTCGCATTCTGTACGCTGGACGGTCTACATAGACGGCTTCGAGAGGGGAAACGTCAGTCCGATCAAGGAATGTCGCGCTCAACAAAGCCTCTAATCCGTCGCGATTCGAGTTCCTTTCGCAGCACCCCGACCAAGGCTGCTGCCGGCATGGCACGAGACAGTGGCGCACCTTGCCCTGCCCATTGCGCCCCAAAACCGTGTTGCCCTTGCGCCTTGGCAGCCGCGTGCAAGGCCTTTCCCGCATCATAGGCAATAGGATAATCAGGCGGTCGGCGTTCATCGACCAACTGACTTAGAGCCGTGAACCGGTTGGCCAGCGCACGCGCGGGTCGACCAGAAATAAGCGACGTGAGGACGGTGTGGTAAGCGCCCGCACCGGTGAGAGCCGCCCGGTATGCATCGTCTGCGGCCGACTCCGGGCACGCGACAAAGGCAGTTCCCAGTTGCGCTGCCGATGCGCCGAGGTCGAGCGCCGCGGCGATGCCGGCACCGTCCATCATCCCGCCAGCAGCGATGACTGGTAGGTTGTTTTTGCGCACCAGCAGCCGGGTCAGCGCGAATACGCCGAGCGCGTCGTCGGGCGCGGTGGGGTCGAAGACACCCCGATGCCCGCCAGCTTCGATTCCTTGAGCGACCACCGCGTCGATCCCCGCCGCCTCGATCGCGTGTGCTTCGTCGAGGCTGGTCGCAGTCGCCATGAGGTAGATACCGCGCGCTCGCAACGCCGAGATCACGTCGGTGGACGGCAACCCGAAGTGGAAGCTGACCACTGGCGGCGCGAGATCGAGCAGTACCGCCAACATTTCGGGATCATCTGCGAAGCTTTTGTAGATGATCCTGAGCGCCCTCGGGGGTTCTGCGCCGTACTCGGCGAACAGCGGGGCAAGCCAGTCCAGCCATTGCGCTTCCCGCGAAGGATCGGCCTTTGCGCCGGCGTGAACGAAGACATTGACGTTGAACGCACGGGTCGTGCGGCTGCGCACTTCCTCGATCATCGCACGTGCGCCGGCGGCGTCGGTCGCGCCCACTCCGATCGACCCCAAGGCTCCCGCCTCGGATACCGCTGCCGCTAGCGAAGGTGTGGCAACGCCCGCCATCGGCGCCTGGATCAAGGGCACCGAGAGTTCGAGCCGATTGATGAGAGACATACCTACGGGATCCAACCGTTAACGATCGTGCGCTTATGACTACGCCAGCGCATTAAGTGAATGGCGCCAAGTGGGCGAACGCGGATCATCTGCCCTTTAACCGCTACAACCGAAAGACGGTCAGTGGTGACAACTGTTCGTTCGTTAAGGTGCTGCGGCTGGCACCAATCGTCTTGAGGACGCTAACGCCATAACGGATTGGTTGGATAGTTTGTCGGAGCCGATCGTTCGGTTAGCCTCCCCGCATTGATCCAGGAGCAGGTTCTTGACCAACGTTGCACTCGTCGCCGGTTCAGGCGGCATCATCGGCAAGGCTCTGCTCGAAGAGATCGCCGGAACGGCAGGCTGGCGTGGGGTAGCCCTGTCGCGTAGCCATGGTGATATTGTTGCGGATCTTAGCGACGCCGAGGCAAGCCGAACTGCACTGGCAAACGCGAGCGATGTCACTCACCTTTTTTATGCGGCCTACGGGCCAGGCGGCGGTCTGGCAGAGGAGGACGAGCGCAATTCGGCCATGCTCCGCAACCTGCTCGACGGTTTGGAGGCGGCCAGCGCGCCGATCGAGCGAGTGGTGCTGTATCAGGGGGCAAAAGTTTACGGCGTTCACCTCGGACCAGTAACGACGCCATTCTATGAGGACGAAAACCCGCGACCCATCGGGCCGAACTTCTATTTCACTCAGGAACGCGAGCTGCAACTGCGTCGCGCCGCCGGTGGACCAGAATGGGCGATCCTCCGGCCGGACGTTATTGTTGGCGACGCAGCCGGAAATGCGATGAATATCGCGACGGTGATCGGCACCTACGCCGCATTGTCAGCCGCCGACGGGGCAGCGTTCCGTTTCCCGGGCTCTCGTACGACCTACGATGACTGTTTAGTCCAGGTGACGGATGCACATGCGCTGGCGCGCGCGAGCTTGTGGGCCGCTACTGCTAGCGAAGCAGCGGACCAGGCGTTCAACTACGTTCACCCGCCGTTCCGCTGGCGGCGCATGTGGGACAAGGTTGCCCAGCATTTCGGCATTGAGACTGGCGAGCCTATCCCCTTCGCGCTCACTACCCATATGCCAGCGCTCGAGCCCGTTTGGCGGCAGATATGCGCGGGCTTACTCCAGAACGATTTCACGAAGGCGGTGGGGTGGAGATTTGGCGACTTTATCTTTGGCACCGAGGCAGATGTGATCTCCGACATGACCAAGATCCGCCTTGCTGGCTTTCAAGAGGATCGTGACCCCGTTAACGCGTTGATCCGAGCAATCGAACGTCAACAAGCTGCAGGTGTGATTCCTCAAATCAAGCCAGCCAGTTAGCTGGCGTTTTGAGAGCTTGGTCGAGCGCGTCGCGAACGAGGTGGCAGCCCCCTGACGGCTAACGATAGCGGGTTGCCTTACATCCGGACGTTTAGCCATCCTTACCCGTCGCGACGTGCAAACAGTCGTTCAGCTCACAAGCTTGAGATTGTTTACTGGGTCAGCGGGACTAATCGCACCGGAACGCCGGCTCGTAAGCGAATAGGCCTGGCAAGCCACCCGTCATGACGAACAATACCGGTTCCTCATTCCGCCACTCCCCTTCTCGGATCGCAGCGATGAGGCCAGCAAAAGCCTTCCCGCCATAGACCGGATCAAGCAGCAGCCCTTCAGACCGGGCGACCAGTCGAACGGCTTCGAACATAGCGTCAGTCGGCACGCCGTAGCCCTCGCCGAGTTGACCGTCAGCGACGACTATGTCGCCTCCTACGAATGCAGTGGCCGGATCAATGAGCGCCAGGGTCCGCGCCGCAAGGTCAGTGGTAACTGCCCGCGCGCGTTCAATTGTAGCAAGGACGGTGAATGATTCGATCCGGCCGGGCGCGTCTCCGGCCGCCTTCATACCCGCAGCCAAGCCGGCATGCGTCCCAGAACTGCCGTTCGGCACAATGATCCGGCCGAAGCGAAGCCCCAGTTCCAGCTCTTGAGCCATGATCTCCTCTGCACACAGAACGTAGCCGAGGCAGCCGAGCGGCGAAGAGCCACCAGACCCAACAACATAGGCGCGGCGCCCCTTGGCGGACAGTTGTCCAGCGCGCTCCTGAGCGACCGCTAAGGCATCAATATTGCCTGGTCTTCGATGGACAGATGCGCCGAACAGATCGTCGAGCACTACGTTGCCATTGCACCGGTAGGCTTCGTCATCGCGCGGGACGGTATCGGTCAGAATCAGCTCGCAGGAGAGCCCTGCGCGCGCTGCAGCGGCAGCGCTCAGTCGGGCATGGTTCGACTGCCGCGCGCCTGTAGTGATGAACGTATCGCAGCCTTGATCCAGTGCCTCGCCGATCAGGAACTCCAGTTTTCTGAGCTTGTTGCCGCGTCAGGCGCTGGATCGGCGTGCGCCCCTCGAGCAGGATAATTCTAGGTAGTTTCTCAAGCTGAGTTAGCATCGATCGTTCCGGTCTAGCGGTAGGTGTCTTTGTGGCAGCTTCGGGCAACCTCGTCACGCTCAGGAACACATAGGCGGTCATTCGCGCAGTTGCGCATTAAGACCCGTTTGAAGGTGGCGGTGCAACTCCGGCATCTGCGTCGACCCAAACCCCCCATTCCCAGCGCTTATTCGCCTCTCCAACTTTCGACGTTCATTCAGCTTTCGATGTGGCGCGGTCTCGACCGCTGACC
>NZ_JBYSXN010000007.1:0-51379 GCF_058782275.1 Sphingomonas sp. FW306-05-A | reverse complement strand
GCGGGGTGGAGCAGCCCGGTAGCTCGTCAGGCTCATAACCTGAAGGTCACAGGTTCAAATCCTGTCCCCGCAACCAATGGTATCACAAAAGCCCCTGTCCGATCGGACGGGGGCTTTTGTGTGTTTGGCGCACAAGCAGCCTCCGCAAACGAAAGCACCGGCGGCGGCTATGTCCGCCAGATCCTGGACGACGAGGCGACCGCCTTCCTTCAGCATCGGCGCAGCGTCGCGGTGCTTCCGGTGGACCTCGCGCTGCGCATGCGGTTCAATCCGACGCTGGCGCAATCCTGGTTCGGCTCGGTGATGGAGGTGATCAACAACATCACAATGCTGTCGATCGTGCTGACCGGCGCGGCGCTGATCCGCGAACGCGAACACGGTACGATCGAACATCTGCTGGTGATGCCGGTCACGCCGTTCGAGATCATGACGAGCAAGATCTGGGCGATGGGGCTGGTCGTGCTGGTCGCTTGCGCCCTGTCGCTGGTGGTGATGGTGCAGGGCGTGCTGCGGGTGCCGATCGAGGGGTCGCTCGCGCTGTTCCTGACAGGGGCTGCGCTGCACCTGTTCGCGACGACGGCGATGGGGATCTTCATGGGGACAGTGGCGCGGTCGATGGCGCAATTCGGCCTGTTGCTGATGCTCGTGCTGTTGCCGCTGCAGATGCTGTCGGGCGGAATGACCCCGCGCGAGAGCATGCCGGCGATGGTGCAGGACGTGATGCTCGCGGCACCGACCACACATTTCGTCCGGTTGGCGCAAGCGATCCTGTATCGCGGCGCGGGGATCGACGTGGTGTGGCCGCAGTTTCTGGCGTTGGGGGTGATCGGCGCGATGTTCTTTGGTGCGGCTTTGGTGCGGTTCCGCAATACGATCACGGCAATGGGTTAATACGTCTGTAAGGCATCGAGCGACGCCGACTCCCCCTGGGGCGGCGGCAATGGTGGGATTGTCAGGTGAATATCGGATCGTTCTGAACTTCGGTTCTGGTAGGCGGCCCCCATGCGGTGGAGCTTGCGATCCCACCGTTGCGCATTCGCCTAGCGACCTTGAGCGCGCGTCGCGTAGCTCTGCTCACTCAGACAATGACCGGGCGAGCTGCGTTTGGGTGACGTTTGCCGCAACCGGTCGTTTGTTCAAGAGGGTCAGGAACGCGGTGAGAGTTTATCAGGGTGGGAAGGCCGCCGGTCCGCTTTCGGGAAGCGATCGGCGTAAGCGGACGTTCGTTCAGGCAGATAGGCAGGGGGCTGTATCGTCATATGGGTGGATTATTGCCTGTCCGCTTTCGGGAGGCGAACGGCGTAAGCGAACGTTCCTTCAGGCAGCTATGCAGGGGCTGTGTAGTCATATTGGGTGGAAAGCGGCCAGTCCGCTTTCGGGTCGCGACTACAGTAAGCTGACGTTCGTTCACTTTCCGACAAGGAGACAATGTGTCTGCAACGCGCACCGGTTCGTCACCGTCGATGACGTGAAGCGAATATGTCAGGAACTGGAGCCAATCGTGCTCCTCCAAGATGCTTAATGCCAAGGACAGCCCTGAGTGAACGCGATGGCCGCCATCGACGCATTCGAGATCAAAAGCTTGAACCTCGCCTCGATTAACGGGTCGTCTAGTACCGCTAAAGTCCGCGGGTCTGATGGTCACTGTGCAGCAAATCTTAACTGCTAGGCTGAAGGCGCTTTCCGGGAGGCGATCATCGAACCTTACGCCCGGTCCGACGCTCAACGCCGAACCGCGGGGCAAGATTGCCGGTTTTAATACCAAGCTCGACCTAGTATTTATCGATACAGGTCTTCTTGGTAGCAACGCGCGATACCATGTCCGCGATGTGCCTATTCGTATCCCCGCAGTCGCCCGCAATCATGCTTCGCCGGGCACGTCGATCGTTCGCGCAGAGCGAATGTCCCCCGCATTTGTGAAATATCATCTCGATGATGGCAGGGTATTGCATCGGTTCGTTCGGCCTGAGCCGCACGCCGATCCGCATGATCATCCCTGGTCGTTCGAGACCACCATTCTGTCCGGTGGATATATCGAAGAGGTCTTCACCTTCCAGCCGGACGGTGCGTGGCGAAGCGCATTCGTTGACCGGCACCCACACTCGCGCCACTGGATCGATGCGAGTCACATTCACCGGATCGTGGCATTGCCGCTGGGAGAAAGCTGGACGCTCGTTCGTGCCGGTCCGCACGAACGCAAGACCATGTTCTGGCGCTTCGGCGACACGGTGCAGCAGCGGGCCTGGAACGCCAGACGCTGGAGCCACTATCGGTAAGCGGTCTCCGATAGGGTCGTGCTCGACGGAACCAAACCTTCGTCGAGAATGGTTTTGGCCAGCGGAGCGAACGCGATACGCTCGGTAATGTGTTCCGAACAGGCAAGCAGCCCGTTGGGGCAATAGCGGTCATCGTCCCAGCCGGGATGATCCAGAATCGGGTAGAGGCAGACCCCCTCCACGGGTACGCCGAGCGATCGGGCGATCTTCACCTCGCGCAGGATCATCCGCAACCAGTCAGGGCGAGCGCTCCCCTCGATCCCGGTTTCGGCGATGAAGATCGGGCGGCCATAGCGGGCATAGGCATCCGCGAGAATTGCGTGGAGCGGGCGACTGAGCGGATGATCGTACGGTAGCGGCGGGCCGCCATGGATCCACTGGTTGTTGTGGTAGAAGTTCACGCCGACGATATCGAGCAATGCGTCGCGGCCCCCGATCTGTGGCCAGGCCTTCCCCGCGATCATGTCCCATGCCTGATATTGCGCAAGGCGGTGGCCTTCGGCGGCGGGAGCGTCATGGGGGCGGCCCGGATCGGTAATGACGTTGATGACCGGGTCGGCGTGGACGAACCGCGCCGCCGGATCGACCACGAGGATCGCTTCCATCGCGGCGATCGAAGCGCGGGCGAGCTGCACCTTGAGCTCGTAGCCACGCCCGCGGGCAAACGGGTTGAGGTACGCCGCGTCCCCGCCGCCCCAGGCGAAGAACGAGATCTCGTTGACGGGGGCGTAAAAGCGGCGTTCGCCGGCGGCAGCGGGGCCGATATGTCGCGCCGCGGCGGCGGCGAAGGCGGCGAACCGCGTGACGAACGCCGGTGTCCAGATGTCGATGTCGTCGGGCCAGCCATAATGCAGCAGATCCCAGATGACCTCGGTTCCGGTCATCTTCGCAGCAGCAAGCTGGCGATTGAGGCTCGACCAGTCGTAGCGACCGGGTTCGCGTTCAATCAGATGCCAGCGCAAGCCGTCGCGGACGGTCAGGATGCCCAGCTTGGCGAGTTCCGCGTAGTCATGCTTGGCAAGCACGTCGTGGTGGCTTGCTGCGACCACGTCGACGCGCTTCCGGTCGTGCGCCCGTCGATGCGTCGAGCATTCGAAGCCGCCTTGCAGGAAACTCCGGAAGAGTCCTGTCGCACGGGGAAGGCGCGTACGGTCCCCCAGGAGCTCGGCGAACAGCGCTTCCCACCGCGGGACGACGGCGCCGACCGCATATTCCGCATTCACCTTCGTGCGCAGCGCGCGGCCGAGGCGGGACCTGAGCGACCGATCGTCGATCAACCGCTCGATCGCCGCGGCAACCGCCGACGGATCCTCGTGCGGAACGAACAGGCCGCTGACCTGATCGACGATCTGCTGCTCGGACCCGTTGTCGCGCGTCGCTACGACGGGCAGGCCGGCTGCACCGGCTTCGACGATGACGTGCGGCATCCCTTCGCCGCGCGACAGCCACACGAAAACGTCGAGTGCCACAAGCAGGTCGGGCACGTCGTCCCGATCGCCGATGAAACTGAGCGCTCCATCCAGTCCGAGAGACGTCGCGCGGCTGCGCAACGCGACTGCATAATCGGGGAGGAACGCGTCCGGCCCGCCAATCACAACGAAGCGTGCGGCAGGATGTCGCCGGTGCACCAGCGCCGCGGCGTCGATAAAGTCCTCGACTCGCTTCTTGGGATCGAGTCGACCGAGCCATCCGATCAACGGGACGTCGTCCGCAATCCCAAGTGTCGCACGAACGGGCATTCGGCAAGCCGGATCGAAAGCGCGGGTGTCAACCATCGACGGGATCTCGAGCGCATGATGTTCGCGGCCCGGCATATGGCTGGCAGCGGCGTTGCGGATCGATGCACAAACACCGACGTAGCGGCTGGTAAAATGCTTCGGGCCGGCAAGTGCCTCGGATACGAGGCCGCCATGTTCAATCAGCGGCGGGCGGAGATGAATTCGTTCGAGCGCAGGATAGATATCCGCAACGTTCTGGCAGGAGACGACAATGTCGTAGCCGGGAATCTTGCTGGCGAGATACGCCACGGTCTCGTCGAAGCCGAGCGCGTACGGCGTTCGGTCGACGGGAACGCCGATCGCTTCCAGTTGCGCGTGCGTCTGCTCGGGCATCCCATGCTTGCGGAAGCAGGCGACGACTTCGATCCGGTAGCGCGCGGGATCGAGCGCCTGGGCGAGCAGCCGCACCTCCGTCTCTTCGCCGCCGACGACGAGCCAGGCAAAGACGAACAGGATGCGGATCGGGGGAGCGTCGGAAATCGGTAGAGGTTTCAATCGCCGACCTTGAACACAATCTGGAGGAATTCGGGACGTTCGCCGACCAGCCGTGCGATGAACGCGGGCGCATCGTCGTAAGGCACCACGTGCGTGATCAACTGCGCCCGGATCTCGGGACCGCGCGCGAGCAAGAGCTTGACCGTCTCGTTTGCGAGCCTGCGGCGGTCCCACTGGAACCCCAGGCCGCGGGGAACGCGGTTGATCTGAGCGCACCGCAGGTTGAGCCCGTTGTGATGGAACTCCTCACCGAGCCGCAACCGGTCCGCCCCACCCTGGTAGAACGCGAGGTCGATCACCGTGCCCTGCGGCCGCAACGCCTGCATCGCGGCGTGAAGGCTCGCGGCATCGGCACGGGTCTGGAAAACGACGTCGGCACCACGATCGTCGCCACCGTGGAGCCAGCGGGCCTTGGCATGCGCCCAGGCCTGATCCTCGGTCATCGCTGTGATGCCGAGGCATTCGGCGCGAAGGCGGCGGAAGGGGGAGGGGTCGGCGATCACGACCTCGCTGGCACCGCTGCCTTGTGCGAACAGCGCGGTCAGCATGCCCACGATCCCGGCGCCGATCACCAGCACCGGACGGCCGCGGATGCCGTCGCCGAGGTTGACGACATTGGGGCCGAGCAGTTCGGCGTCCGCGTGCAATATGCCGTTGGCGGCGATCGGCCCCATCTGCCCGACATAGATGCCGAGGATGGGGTCCATCTCGGCGGGGAGTTTCGTCAGCAGGTCGTTGAAAGGGTCCGCGGTGTGGCCGGTCTTGTGCCCGAACACGGTGCCCACGACGTCGCCGTTTGCAAAATCATGGACGCGGCTGTCACTGACGCGCGCGCATTCCATGTAGCCGAGGAACGGCACCGGATAGTGCGCGCTCGGTTCGCCGGGGACGAACACGCCGCGACCCGCATCCCAGCGCGAATGAAGGTACGGGTTGCTGTTCTTGACGAACGTGAGCTCGGTGCCTGCGGAAAAGCCGGTGTACAGCAGATCGAGCCTGACCTGCCCGTCCCCCGGGGGCGCTTCGTCATAGCCGAAGAAATAGGCTTGCCCAGGGCGCTCGACGCCGAGCGAGCGGACGTGGCGCCACTCAGACATGCGCGGCCTCCCGCTCGCGCACGTCGATTGCGCGGCCTTCGCTGGCGGAGCGCTCGATCGCCAGCGCAAGGCGGAGCGTTTCGAGCGCGGCGGGGTAGGGGCAACGAATGCGGTTCTCGCCCCCGCGGACCGCATCAATGAAGTCGCGGTCCTCCAGTGCGACGGGATCGCTCTGCGTTCCGCGCACCGGACGCCCGCGACCGATGTCGATCATGACGTCACGGTCGGTGAGTTCGATCGCGAGGCCCTCGCCGAACAGGTGGAGCCCGACGCGGTGGTTCCAGTTGAGCAGGCAGGTCGAGGCGAAATTTGCGATCGCACCGCTCGCGAAGGTCAGCATCGCCGTGCTCGTCGTCGCGACATCGAGGTCGGGGAAGGCTGCACGGTCGACGTGGCCCGACTGGCCATAGACGCGGACGACATCGCCGACGAGATAGCGCGCGAGATCAACAAGATGCGTCGTCTGCTCGAGCATCTGGCCGCCCGAGGCGTCCTTGCGCCACCACCAGCGCGGCGGTGGCGTGGAATCGAGCCAATAGCCCGACAGCAGGCGCGCTGGCGTGGCCGCCAGAAGTGCCTTCACCTCGTCGACCGTATCGAGATACCGCCAGTGATAGCCGACTGCGGTGACGAGGCCGAGCCGCTCGACCGACGCAGCGACATCCTCCGCAGTGCCGAGATCGAGCGCGACGGGTTTCTCGACGAAGAACGGAAGCCGGTGGTCGATCGCGAGGCGTTCCGGTTCGCCGTGAGCGAAGGGGGGCACGCAGATGTAGAGCGCATCGAGCTCGACCGATGCGAGCATCGCGGCGGCGTCGTCGAACGCGCGCGCCCCGAACCGGGCAGCCGCCTCGGTCGCACGCGCCATGTCGACATCGGCGACTGCGACGATCGCGACGTCGTCGAACTGTTCGAGTACGCCGAAATGCCGGTGCGCGATGCCGCCCGCGCCGATGAACCCGATCCGTGTACGCTCCACACTGTCTCCTTCTTTTGTTTCTGTCTGGTCTTGCACGCCGGCGTAGACCGCGCGTGTCTCGGCGATCATCCGGTCCGCCGAGAACTGCGCCTGCTGGCGTTCGATCGCCGCGGTCCCGATCGTCGCGAGCGCGTCGCGATCGGCAAGCATCGAGACAATCGCGTCGGCAAAGCTGGCCGGGTCGGCAGCGGTCAGGCGGCCGGTGACCCCGTCCTCGATCGCTTCGGCATTGCCCGGCGCAACGGTCGCCACGACGGGAAGACCGGCGGCCATCGCCTCGAGCGCGACCAGCGGCAAGCCCTCGAACGCGGAAGGGAGGACCAACAGGTCCGCCAGCGTCATCAGGTCTGCGACGTCGCTGCGGTTGCCAAGCATCCGTACGCTGCCGGCAAGGCCCCTTGCGGATACACTGCGGGCAGTGGGGATCAGCAGAGGACCGTCACCCGCCAACAGCACGATCACATCCGGGTACACGGCGCGCACTGCCGGAAGCGCGGCGAGCAGCAGCGCATGGCCCTTCTGCTCGGCAAAACGCCCGACCATCAGGAGCACGGGGGCATCGCCGACGGCCCATTCGCCGCGCAGCACCGCCCGCGATCGGGAGGGCTGGTGCGGCATGACACCGTTGTGGATCGTGTCGATCAGAACCGGGTCCACGCCGGCGGCGCGGTGGGTGTCCCGGACGGCGTCCGAAACACAGATCAGCCGCGCGAGCATGGAAGCAGACTCCCGGTGTTCGTCGCGTTGTGCAGGATCGGTAAGGAGATAGGGAAGGTGTTCCGTCCGGATCACCGGCACGCCGACCGCGTGCGCCGCGCGAACCGCAGCGTGCCCTTCCCAGCCGATACCGGCGTGGACATGGACGATATCGGGCCGTGCCCGGCGAAACCAGTGCGCAAGGCCCGGATCATCGTCAAGCGCCTTGACGGCGAAGCCCGCGGCGGCGGCCCGCTCGAGCAGACCGCTACCGGGTCGAGCGGCAACGACGATGTCGTCCGCGGGCAACCCCTCGGCAAGTGCCATCATGTGCGCGCCGACGCCGGACGGAGCGAGGCTGTCGGTCAGCAGACAGATGCGGGTCATTCGGCGGCCAGAACCGGAGCGGCAGGAGCAGCGACCTTGGCCGCCATCCGACGATAGGTCGCGAGCGCCTGACCAACGACCTGGTCCATGTTATAATACCGATACGTCGCCAGCCGTCCCACGAACGTCACCCCCGCTTCCGCATCGGCGAGCGCCTCGTAACGTTTGAACAGCGCCTGATTCTCCGGACGTGGGATGGGATAATACGGGTCACCTTCCGCGCTGGGGAATTCATAGCTGATGCTGGTTTTCGCGTGGAGCTGACCGGTCAGGTGCTTGTATTCGGTGATCCGCGTCTGCGGCACGGTCTCGTCGGGATAGTTTACGACCGCAACCGGCTGGAACTGCGCGACGTCGTGTGTTTCGTGACGGAACTGCAGGCTGCGATACGGCAGCTTGCCAAAACGAAAGTCGAAATACTCGTCGATCGGTCCGGTGAAGACGATGTGGCCAACGTCGACGCGCTCGATAACGTCTCGATACTCGACGCCCAGGTCGAGCGTGATCCCGGGATGATCGAGCATCGCCTCGAACATCCGGGTGTAGCCGTTGGCGGGCATTGCCTGGAAGGTGTCCGTGAAATAGCGGTCGTCGGTCGAGGTGCGCGTCGGTACGCGCGCGGTGACGGTGCGGTCGAGCTCCGACGGATCGAGACCCCATTGCTTGCGCGTATAGCCCTGGAAGAACGTCTCGTAGAGATCGCGCCCGACCGCAGCGACGACGACGTCCTCGGAGGTGCGGATCTCGCCGACCGGTTCGGCCCGGCTGGCAAGGAAAGCCGCCGCCGCCGCGTCGTCCTCGAGCGACAGGCCGTACAGTGCGTTGAGCGTCGTGCGGTTGATCGGCATCGGTACGAACTTGTCATCGACGCTCGCCAGGACGCGATGTTCGTACGGTCGCCATGCGGTGAAGCGCGAGAGATAGTCGAACACGTCGGCGGAATTGGTGTGGAAGATGTGCGGTCCGTAGCGGTGGATCAGCACGCCCGCCTCGTCATGCTCGTCATAGGCGTTGCCGCCGATATGCGGGCGGCGGTCGACGACCAGCACGCGCTGTCCGCTGTCCGCGGCGAGCCGCTCTGCAAGGACCGCACCGGCAAAACCGGCACCGACGACTAATGTGTCGTAGCGTTCGCGCTTCACGCTGGGTTGGTAGGATCGTTTGGTGCGCAGGACGCGGTCGATTTCGTTTGCCATTGCGGTTTGGGTCCGGTCCCAGGATTGCGTTGCGAGCAGTCGATCGGCGTCGTCGCGCCACGTGCCTTCGCGTGGAAGAGCCAGGGCCTCGGCGCACGCCTCTACGAACGCGAGGGCGTCAGCCGCAATCGCGACCGCCGCGACGTCGCCGTAGTGGCGGATCACATCGACGATCGGGGTGGAGACGACAGGCAACCCGCCGGCAAGATATTCGGGCGTCTTGGTCGGGCTGATGAACCGCGTCGCGGCGTTGATTGCGAACGGCATCAGCGCGACGTTCCACCCCGACAGATATGCGGGAAGCTCGCCATAATGGCGCGAACCCAGCCAGTGGATGTTCGGACGGCGCGGCAGATGCGCCGGATCGATCTTCACGACCGGGCCAATCATCACGAACGACCAGTCGGGGCGGGCGTCGGCGACCGCGTCGATCAGCGCCAAGTCGATGCGTTCGTCGATCACGCCGAAGAAACCGAGCTTCGGGCCACCGATGCCTCGCTGATCTTCGGGTTCGACAGCGCCCGTACGGGCTTGCCCAAAATGCGCGACATCGACTGCCGAGGGGAATGCGTGGACGTTGCGGTGTCGGTCGCGCTTGGCCTCGTACAGACTGTAGCCACCGGTAAAGACGAGGTCCGCTCGTGCAAGCAACCGCGCTTCGCACTCGAGGAGGGCAGGGTCGGCGAAGCGGAACGCGGACAGTTCGTCCATGCAATCGTAGACGACCGCCGCAGCTTCGAGATGCTCGGCGAACGGCATCATCATCGGCGTGTAGAACCAGAGCAGTGGCTTCGTGCGAACGCTCGTCCTGACGAACATG
The DNA here is from genome assembly GCF_058782275.1 of Sphingomonas sp. FW306-05-A. Lineage (NCBI taxonomy): Bacteria > Pseudomonadati > Pseudomonadota > Alphaproteobacteria > Sphingomonadales > Sphingomonadaceae > Sphingomonas > Sphingomonas sp. FW306-05-A. Next base: position 41,655 of record NZ_JBYSXN010000007.1, on the reverse strand, counting down.
TCGAGCAACTCGCGCAACCCTGCCTCAACCTGGTCTGGGTTCCACCAGTGCGGCAGGCGCGGTCGGAGCGTGACGATGCGGTCCGCCGGAAACGGATGATGTTCGAGATACGGCAGCGGGTGATCGCATGGGATGTGTTCTTCCCAGAAGAACACGGTCTGCTTCTGCGCGAACCGCTTCATCAGGTGCTGCGGTCGCTGGGTCACGAAATCCCAGCGAAGATGCGAGAAGCAGATCAGCGGCGGGTCGAAGTCGAACGAATGCGAAAAGCCGTGATCATGTCCGCTACCGTGCACGCACTTCCACTCCATTAACCCGCGGTAACCCGCCTTGTTAACCCAACCTATGCGGTCACAAACAACCTCGCCATGCAATTGTCATTGCTTTGAATCATGTATTTGCTCGATAATCGGGCGAAGGCGCGCGACACTGTGCGGCCACGTCCAGCGGTCCAATACGGTTTCGCGCGGACTGTAGCGCGATGCGGTCTCGCGCATGTCGAGGATCGCCGCAGCAAAGCCGTCGGCCGATGCGGTCCGCCCCGTCTCGGGCAAGATGAACTGCAATCCACAGCGCAGGTCGGTATTTGCCAATACGGGTAGCCCGGCCAGCATATACTCGGTCAGGATTGCCGGGGCGCCATCGTCGACGCCGCAGACCACGCCGAACCTTGCGCGGTTCATCAGCCGATTGACTTCGTCGACGGGCACCCCGGGTGGCCCAACGAACTCGATCGACAGATTTTGCTCATGCGCCCGTCGGCGCAGCATATCGCCATCTTCGCCATAGCCGAAGACACAGAGCGCCCGCACGTCGCGTGGCAATGTCGCCAGGGCGTCGAACAGGATGTCGTGGCGCTTATAGGGCTGTGCCGCCGCAACGTAGATCAGGTCCATATCCTTGTTGGTCCCGAGCGGGCGGAACTGGTCGACCGCGGCGAATTCAGGCCCGATCGGCAGGATCGCGGTCCGCATGCCGGGATGCTCCGTTTCTACCGCGTCGGACTGCCACTGAGCGCCGGTCAGAACGAGATCGAAGCAGGCGCTGACCTCGTGCGGTACGCGCAATGCGGGCGCATCGATCGAATTGTAGATGATGACGCTATGGGCGCAGAGCGCGAGAAGCTCGCGCGAAACACCGAGCCCGAGCACGACGAGGATATGCGGTGCGCCGAAGGTCCGCACAAAGTCTGCCATCTCGGCAGATGCCAAAGGCGGGGTTTCGCTGTCTGGACGGAAGGCGCGCCTTGCCAGTTCCGGGCTCTCACGGTGAAAGGGTGGTTCGCCCGCGCCACGGTAATGGTGCCAAATCTCGGCCTGCTCGGCGACCCCTGCTGCGATCAGCGCCAAGGGCAATCGTTCAAGATACCCGCCAGTGACCTCGACCTCGCGGGTCTTACCGGTATCGCCGATCCAGGGAAAGCTATGGGGGTCGTTCGCATGCGCAGGCGTTGAGGGCATACGTTCGGCGGGGAGGGGGCCGCCAGCACCCTCGACGAAATCGCTGATCACCACAACGGACCGCCGCACCGTCAGCTGCGCTGCCATCACCACTCTCCCTGCTTTGAGCCGAGGATACCACTCGCCACGCGGGCCCAACGCAGCGGCCGAGGAAAAGCCCTGTTTGCCGGCGTGTTTATTGTGCGGCAGCGGCGTTGCCGGGCTGTGGACAGTCCCGCCTCGTTGACCCGCTGACCAGGTTTTCCAAACTCGTCGGCAGATCAGGCTGCAGGACAACAGCGCGCACTGTACAGTGCCGCCATCTGAACTATTCCCGGCTTTCCGTGGAACTCACACGCCGTTCGAGCGGTGTTAGACATGCAATACGGGAGTCGATCATGGACGTAGCGACCACAACTCTGGCCGAGCGCATCGCGCGCGCCTTGGCGGGATCAGACCATAGTGCCAACGCCAACGGAACCGAGCAGTCGGCATCGAACAGTGTCGACGAGACGTGGCGCGGTTATCTTGAACAGGCCAACGCTATTCTTCGCACCATCCGCGAACCGTCCAGCGCGATGTCGGCCACGGGTGATGTCCGGGTCTGGTCTGCCATGATCGAGCAGGCAATCGCTGAAGGTGATGCGCTTTGACCGCGCTGTCGGACAAGGACGGCGCGACCCTGAAAAGTTTGCAGGGGGTGTCCGCGCTGGCTCCCGCATTGAACCGGACGGAACGCAGACGGTTGGCGGCAGAAGCCCGGCGATCGGCGGAGCCTGCTCCGTCCTGCAGCTGCTGTCGGTAGCGTGACTACCGCGGGACGGGGAGGCTCCGCCAAGGCGTAGAACTTCCTCGACGCCTCGCATATCTCGGTCTGTTCGCGATAGTCCCCCCGACATCCGGGGGGCATGTACTGCTGTTACCGGTTTCCGGGCTACCGGGTGCCAAAGTCGCCCGTTATTCGGGATCGGCACCACTTGGCGTGGCGACATCGAAATCTTCCCCCGGGTTTCCTCCGGCCGCACCAGCGCCGCTCCCCCGCACGACGCCATCCGCGGACGCATTCCGGCGTTCCTGCTCTGCCCGCCACTCTGCCTGACCGGCGCTGTCATACTCCTGTCCGGAATACCCATCGCCCGTGCCGATCTCGCCCAGTCGTTCATCGATCGGTGTAGCAAAGGACGGACGCACGCCGTTGTCGGGACCAATGTCCGTGTCTGTCGACGTCTTCGAAGCGGCAGGAGGATTAGCGCGGTTGGTGGACATTTCGTGCTCCTATGGGTGTAGATTGAACGTTCCATCACGGCAGTTGTTCAACAGGAGTGCGGCGCGGAACTCATCTTCCTTGCGGAAGGTTCGCACATCATGCTGAAGCCGCAACATTTGAGGGACGGGTTGCCGTGGGGTTCATCTTGCAAACCGTCGGCGAACCTGCCGGACGACTTCTTCGCGCGCAATGCGCCGACTGTCGCTGCGGCGCTCATCGGTACCTGTCTGCTGGTACATGGTATTGGCGGGATCATCGTTGAGACGGAAGCGTACGACGCGACAGATCCGGCGTCGCACAGCTATCGCGGGCCGACGCCCCGGAACGCACCGATGTTCGGTCCGCCGGGCCGGGCATATGTCTATCGGATCTATGGGCTGCATTGGTGCCTGAACTTCGTATGTTCGGATGGCCCGCCGGGGAGTGCGGTGCTCATTCGCGCAATCCAACCGACGACCGGGATCGAGGAAATGATGGCTCGCCGACAGATGCACAGCCTGCCTTCGCTATGCAGCGGCCCGGGAAAGTTGGCTCAGGCGTTGGCGGTTGATGCAACCTTCAACGGGGCCGACCTGGCAGCGTCGCCGTTTGCACTTTTCGGCGGCACTGCGGTGGTTGCGGTCGCGACCGGCCCCCGTATTGGAATACGGCATGGCAGCGAAACGCCGTGGCGCTTTGGCATGGCGGGTTCCGCATTTCTCAGCCGTCCGATGCCCTAGGCATAGCGGATTGGGCGTGCGCGGTCGGGCACTCGAATTTTCACGATCGAAGATCAACGCGTTAGTCCGAAAGCACTTTTGGGAATGTGCGTGATCCGGCAGGCGAGATCCGCCTCGCCCGACGCTACGATATACTGCTCCTCATGTTCGGCGATGCCGGTCGAGAATACGACGTCCCGCAGATACATCTGGTGCTCGATCGCGCGCGTCAGGTCGACATTCGGCTCGAGGATCGCGACCTCGTCCGTCGCAATGACCTGGGACGGATCATCGCGATCGAGGATCGACCAGTATGTGCGGTAGATGCCGACGATCTCCTGCGGTTCGACCGCATGCCATAGCGTCAGCCAGCCGCGTTCTGTCAGGATCGGTGGTGTGCCTGCACCGATCCGCGCAGTCGCGACGGTTTCGTTGCGTGTGCGGATCCCGGGGTGGCGGTGAGGCTTCCAGTGCAAGCCATCGGGTGATGTCGCGAGGTTGATCGATGGTCCCGCGCGCCATTCGCTGCCCGGCGGATAAGCGAAATACAGATCGCCGAGTGGCCGCGTCTGCGCCCAATATTGCCCGTCGATCAGCCCTTCGAACAGCAGCATGTCCTTGTTCTGATGATCTAGAATGATGTCGGCGAAATCCCAGTCGATCCCGTTGTCGGATGTGTAAAGCGTGGTCGAATGGCGTTCGGGGCTGACCGAACAGGTGGTCATCAGGTAACGGCCATCGACCCGGCTGATCCTGGGATCCTCGATCCCATAGCATTGGAAGCTGTACGCGGGGACGATCGCCTTACCGTAATGGATGGCTATACGTTGCGTGCCATCGGGCGTCAGTTCGACGGGAAGGAGCCAGGACAGCGAGGTCAGTGCCATGATCTTCCAGCCACCGCTGCGCAGGGTGAACTTGCGCGGATCTGCGGTATCGGTGCGGTCGACCGGCCACGCATCAAGCACGAACCGACCGGCACCATCCTCGTCTGTCCATCGGATCGAGCGAATTTCATTGTCGCGAATGGGGGTACGCAGCGCTTCCGCAACGCGGACCATCATCAACAGATTGCCGTTCGGCAAGCGCGTCAGCCCGGGGTTGAATGCGCCAAGGACGTAGGTTTCCTCCGCCAACTGTCCCCCCAGCGGTGATCGGGTCAGGTCGATGTCATCGGGTACCAGGATCAGCGTATCGACGGGATAGTTCACGCGGCATCCTCTTTCCAACGAACGGTGACGCCCCCGTAGGCGGGGACATGGAAGTCGATCCGATCGGCGGACGTGTGATGCGCACGGACGCGGTCCCCCGTCGCGGTTTCAACGACGAAACCGGGTAGCTCGCGGCGACCTGTCCGAATCAGGCTGACGCTGGCAAGACAGCCGTCGCCGCCGTCGAGCCGGAAGCTGACCGATGTCGCTGCGTTGCGCTCCATCGTCATTACGAAATGGTCGCAGAACATCCGGAACGGTGCGCCGTCGATGTCGTGGCAGGTGCGGCTTGCGAACACCATCGCAGCCCCCGCGCCGTATATCTCCTGCCCGACCTGACCCGCCGGCTGGCCGTCATGGTACATATCCTCGAGCGGGAAGGACCGCTTGCGATCGATGTGGCCATTACGCTGCTCGTCGGCGAGCAATGCCTCGGGCAAGGCATCGGGATAATAAAACCACGCCCGGTATAGCGCGTATTTGCAATATTCGCTGATCAGCATCCGGGCGGCAGGATCGAGGTCGGGCCCGCTATCCTTCAAATAACGTTCGAACGCGGCGAAGCTATCGAAGCATTCGTAGATCGCCATGTACGGGCCGTCGTGCAAGCAAGTGACGCCAAGGAAATTGCTGTACTGCGCGGCGCCTTTGATCCGGGACTCCCAGATGGCACAATTATGGAAGAAAGAAGCGAGGTAGACGTAGCTCTGCCGCAGGTAATAGCCTTCGTTCGTCACACGCCACAGCCGCATACACGCGGCGGCACCCCAGGCGGTCAGGTTCGCCTGATAATTGAGCTCGAACCGCATACCGCGAGCCGCGTCGATCGCGTTGCGCGCCTCATCGAGATATCGTTTGTCGTCCGTCAGCTGGAACGCCTGCAGCATGACATAGGCGTAGAGTCCGCCGACATCGGTCTGGCCCAGTCCATCGTCGTTGCGCGCTTCGACGATCACCGAAAAGTCGGTGACCTTGAACTGGATCGGCCAGGCATAATCGAAATGCTTCGCTGCGCGGATGGCAAAGTCGAGGGAGCCAATGAATAGCCGCCTGGCCTTGGCATCGCCGTCCACCGCGAGATGACCAAGATTGAGCAGTGGGTGATAGAGATACCAGCTGTCGACGGCGGTCTTGTCCTTGTCCTTGCCGACGTTGGGCAGATACCGCCGCATCGTCTTGAGCTTGGTGTCGTGGAATTTCCCAAGCCCGGCCTCAATCTCGTCAGCGAGCGGAACGGGTTTGCCCGCCCAGTCGGCATAATTGCGGATCGCCGACAACAGCGACATCTGCACCATGATGTCAGGATATTCGGTCGCAGTGTAGGGGTGGAAATAACGATGGCCATAGTGGCTGATCGTGGCTTCGGGTGCGGTGTCGAGGTCGCGGATCGTCGTTTCCGAGCGTGTGACCCAGTCGCGGTATTCGGTTCTTGGCAGATCGAGCAAGCGATAGGCGGCGCCCTGCATCTGCAGGAAGCGCAGCCCGGAATCCTGTTCGTCGCGCGTAGCGGCGTCGTGGAAGACGATGATCGCGTCGGACATCGTCACTTCCTGGTCCGCGGGCAACGGATCGACCGCCGGCGTGCCGGTCTGCGCCGGGGTAGGGGGGAGATAGCCGAGTTCGGGCCACACGCCGCCGACGGCGGTGTCGGGCGTCGTCTTCGTCGCGACGAAATAGTCGTTTATCGCGGTCAGGTTCTGGAAGTACAGCACGCTGCCAAACGCCGGTTCGTCGAGATGGAAGAAGATCAGCCCCGAATTGAGCCCCCGTTGCGCCGCCGCGACCTCGCCCACCGCCACGAGCGGGTCATCACCCAGGCCTAGCGGATAGACATCGCGCGGCTGGAAGGCGATTAGCAGGGGGGCCGCGGGCACCAGTTTCGATGTGAAGCGCAGGGTAGGGAGCGTCGTTTCGTGTGTCGCGATCTGGAGCGAATGGTGCCCCTGCGCGCTGTCCATCGTGACCGTCAGGCTAGTGCTGGCGCGGTCGACCCGAGTCTTGATCCCGGTCGCACCGCCGGGCGTATGCGCTGCCCGGAAAGCGACGCCGCCCAGGCCATCGCGTCGGACGATGACCCAGATCGCGTCGCGCCCCGCCATCACGCGCACGTCGCGCCCGGCCAGAACGAGCGTGCCCAACGCCTGCATCGACTGCGCGTCGAGTTCGGCCTTGAGCGTCAGTACCGATGCGCTGACCCCTGGCAATTCTACGGGGCGCGTCTTGACGTTCATTGGATAGCTTCCCCTTATCCCAATCAGTGGCTGGCGGTTTCGCCGGCCGCGCGGCGTGCGACATATTGCAGCGTGAGGGCGGCGGTGTTGGAGTCGAGCCACGCAGCCATCGCCTGCTCCTCGGTGAGCGAAGTCCGAAGCAACGGCACCGCGCTCGTGAAGCTGCCAGCTTCGGCAAGCGCGATCAGCGAGGTGTAGCTGGCAGCCTCGAAATTCTCGAAGGCGAAATTGGCGAAGCTGTTCTTGAGGATCTCGTCGGGCGCGAAGACATGCGCGATCGCGGCAAGATTTCCCGACACGGTAAGCGCCGCGTCCTTCAACCAGGACTGGCTTTCACCCAACCCATCGAGGATCTCCTCGACGCGGACGATTTGCTGTTCGGTTTCGACCCGGTGCTTGTGCAGCATGTCGGCAACCTCGGCGTAATGCGTCAAATGGTCGAGCTGCCGGTCGATCAGGGCAAGCGCCTGATGTTCGACGCCGTGTACGTTCTTCAACCCGGTGACGAAAACGGAGCGTAGAACGTCGTCAGGATGCGTGGTCATGGATGTCCTCCTCAAGTGATAGAATGGCGGGTAAGGGCGTCGAATTCGGTGAGGTCGTGCGCACAGAAGATGCGCACACGATCGCCGTGATCGCTCGACAGCGCCCGCACGCGACGTTGGTTCGCCATCCGCGCATCGGCATCGACCTGCATCAGCCGCTGATAGCCGCGCAACCCGGGCGGGCAGGTGCGGTGTTCGCCGTCGATCTCGGCGTGGTGAAAATAGGCGTCGCCGGCATAGAACAACCAGCGGCCGTCATCTTCCCGGATCGCGATCCCCGCATGGCCCCATGTGTGACCCGCGAGTGGGACGAGCAGGATCTCCGGCGGCAGGCCTTCGAGGTCGCGGACTGCATCGAAGCCAAACCAGCGTTCGCCCCCGCCCAAGGGATACAGCGACCAGTTCATCGCCTCGTCCCATTGCTGCGGGCGATAGCGTTTGCGGGAGACGAAGGCACCGCCGCGACGCTGATCGGCGACCTCCTTTTCGCGCGCCGTGACGTGGATCCGCGCGTTGGGGAAATCCTCGATCCCGCCAGCGTGATCGAAATCGAGATGCGTGACAACAATGTGCCGGACGTCGGCTGGCTCAAAGCCGAGGCGGCGCACCTGCGCTACCGCCGTCTCGTCAGGCCGGAGTTGCGGTCGGTTGAGCGCCCGGAAGAAGTTGGACAGCCGTTCGCGCGGGCGGGTCACGTCTTGGGTGCCATAGCCCGTATCGATCAAAACAAGGCCGGCATCCGTTTCGATCAACAGACAGTGGCACACCAAATGCGCCGATAGACCGCGGCTGTAGCCGTCGAACAGACGCCCACCGATCGGACAGCACGTTCCACAGTTCAGATGATGGATCCTGATCAATGTTAACCCCTGCGTAGGTCGCCGTAACTGCCTGACTAACGAATACGCGTTTGCCAGGGGTCGTGGGCTTGCAGGCTCAGTAGTCAGCTTGCGAAACCGCGACGCCAAGGTTGCAAACAGGCGGAACCCACAATCGTTTCCGCCGACTAATATGGATCAGTAAGATCGTTTCCTATGACCGATGTAGAACAGAACCCTGACTTACGAATGCATTAACCAAGATCAACTGCCCTAGTTTTCTGCGGATCAACCCGAGGCAAAGCGCGTTTCGGCCTTATTGTCTCTTGGCGATATTCATCACAGCGGAGCCGAACATGTATTACCACGACAAGAAGCTGCAGTACCCGGTCCAGGTCACGAACCCCGACCCTGCATTTGCGCGAATGCTTCAGCAGGCGATCGGCGGCGTCGAAGGTGAGATCCGTGTCTGTATGCAGTATTTCTTCCAGGCGTGGGGTAACCGTGCGCCGACTACGAAATACCGTGACATGCTGTTGCACACGGCAACCGAGGAAATCGGTCATATCGAGATGCTGGCGACCGCCGTTGCATTGAACCTTGAGAAGGCACCGACGCATTTGCAGGAAGAGGGCGTCAAGGACAGCATCGTCGGCGCGGTGATGGGCGGCGAGAACCCCCGTCAGAGCATCGAGGGGATCATTCACAAGAATCTACTATCGGGCGGCATGGCAGCCATGCCGATGGATTCGGATGGCGTGCCGTTCAACATGAGCCACATCTACGCGAGTGGGAACATCGCAGCGGACATGTATTGCAACGTCGCGGCCGAAAGCGCGGGCCGTGTTCTCGCGGTGCGGCTGTTCAATGCGGCGCATGACGAGGGCATGAAGAAGATGCTCCATTACATGATTGCGCGCGACACGATGCATCAGCAACAGTGGCTCGCCGTCATCGAGGAGCTGGGGGCCGAAGCGATGAACCTTCCGATCCCCAACAGCTTCCCGCAGGATATGGAAGATCAGCAGAACAACTATAATTTCTACGCGACGTCGGTGGACGGGACGTTTCCGGAAGGTCGCTGGACGTCAGGCCCGTCAATGGACGGCAAGGGCGAGTTCACGGTGTTCCGGAACGAACCGCTTGGCGACGAACCGGTGATGGGGCCGGCGCGTCCCGACAGCGGTGCGCAGAACCAGCAAATCGGCTGAGGGTGACGCTGCGGAGCGCGCAGTCGCTCGCTCCGCAGCAAACGCGTTCCTGCTAGAGTATTTGGAGATGTAACGTGGCCTTGGATAGCATTATTAACGCGGCCAAATCCGCGTTGCAGGATGCGCTCTCTTCATCCGCTGATCCGGTTTCGGACCGCAACGCGGTGTTGCAGGATCTGCATCTGACCGAGAAGGCGTGGGCGATGGACGGGGTTCGGTCGGGTCCCTGGTTCGTCCGGGACGGTGACCATGTCGCGTTTACGCCCACAACCCGGAATGGGGCGCCCCTCACCATCGACGGACAGACGACGAACTTCATTCCGAGAGACCGCTTCGCCGATTACCTGGTAAACATGCGGGTTGCGATCGAAGCTGGCGAATTCGATCGCGAGATCGCAGGCGCACTGCATGGCGCGGCTGGCGCCGGAGGGACTGCCGAAGTCGCGGTCCCCGCAGCGCGACAGGGCAGTCCGCAAGGCATTCGGCAAGCGCAGCAGGATGCGGCTCTCGCGCGCGAGGGTCGCAATCCGGACGGATCATTGTCGTTGATCGTCGGCAGCACTTCGTAGCGACCGGAACGAATTGCCGGACCCAAACACGGCCAATCTACAGTCCCAAATCAAACAGGAGTGAACCCATGAAGATCCGACAAATCAGCATGTTGCTTGCAGCGACGATCGGCACGGCAGCGTTTGCCCAGACGCCGCCCCCGCCTCCGCCACCCGAAGCAAAAACGGCCGCGATGCCGTATGTCATGGCCGCCGGGATGAGTGATCTGTACGAGATCAACTCTAGTCAGGTCGCGCTGCAGAAGTCGCAGACGCCAGCGATTCGCAAGTTCGCGACAATGATGATCAAGCACCATCAGAAGACGACTGCGGCGACCATGAAGGCGGCCGCCAAGGCGGGGCTGACGCCGACGCCGCCTGCGCTGGATGCCGGTGCGACCGCGTCGATCAACGAACTGCAGACCGCATCCGCAGCCGACTTTGATCGCATTTACATCGGGCAGCAAATTCCGGCGCACCAGGCTGCCTTGGATCTCAACCAGAGCTACTCGACCGGTGGAGACCAGGCACCCTTGCGTATGTCGGCCAAGGCTGCGGTGCCCATCGTGAAGCAGCATCTGGATGTTGCGATGAAAATGCAGGCAGGCAAGCCGATGGGGAGCATGTCGGGCATGTAAGCGGTCGCGCAGTGCCGAGATTGGCGCTGCGTCTCGCGCAATATCCTGAAAATAGGACGCCATCGTATCGGGCCAGCCGACGTAAACTTGAGACGGCTGGCCCGATTTTATTTTCAACTTATGCCGATCCGGCGCGTGCGGTATGATGCGGTCGAAACCGGCCGTGCGCCGCGCGCCACAAGATCCGTCGTCATTGCGGAAGCAGGCGGGGGAACTCGGCAGGGACTTCCCGCGCGAGAAATCCGATGGGGCCGCGGGTGGTCGCAACACGGCGTCCGCTCTGGCCGTGCAACCATACGCCCCAACCGGCCGCGATGATGGGTGCCGCGCCGCGGGACAGCAGGCCACCGATTGCCCCGGCCAGGACATCCCCCGAACCGCCGGTTGCGAGCCCGGTGCCGCCACCGCCATAATGCAGCACCGTTCCGTCGGGAGCCGCGACCACGGTATCGCTGCCTTTCAGAACCACGACAGCCCCGTATTGCGCGGCCACATCGCGCGCGACCTTGTCGGGAGACTGCGCGACCACGTCTTCCTCGAGACCCGTCAACATGGCCATTTCGCCGTGATGCGGCGTGAAGACCATTCGACCGTCGAACGCCGCCAGCGCTTCGCGCAGACCTCGTGCGGACCCTATGGCCAGCGCATCTACGACCAGCGTTACCTTGTCGCAGGGTTGTGTCAGGATCAGGCGCAAGAGCGCTTCGGCAGCGTCAGTGGATCCGATGCCGGGACCGACGACCAGCGTATCGCAACTGTTCAGCGACTTCTCGAGTAGAGGACCGGCGGCGTCGCCTATCTCTCCGTCGTCGTCCTGCGGCAGCGCGAGAACGCCGGCCTCCGGAACAAGCAGGCCGAGTCCGATCGCCGCAGATGCGATCGTCGCCATCTGGAGCTTGCCCGCACCAACGCGCAGCGCAGCCTCGCCAGTGAGACGAAGCGCGCCCGGAACCATCGCGGAGCCACCGATTGCCAGCACGCGTCCGCGGCTGTTCTTGGTCGTGCCGCTGCCGTGCACGGGGGGCGGGTTGGTCGCGATCCAGTTGCTGTCGAGCGGAATGGTATCGGTCATCCTCGTACTCCGGTGGTATGGTCCGGCTCGGTGGTGACCGGAGCAGACCCTTCCTGGTCGATGAGATCGTTGTAGCGAACGAGCTCGAGCGCTCCACCCTGGGGACCTTCGGGATCAAAGCGGTATTCGGTGATCGAACAGTTCGCGACATCGCCCTCGCGGTCGATGGCAAGGATCTCGTCCTCGGTCAGGTTCTCGATGACATAGCGCAGACACAGTACGACGACCTGATGCGCGACGATCATCACGCGACGTCCGGCATAGTGCAACGCGATGGTGTCCATCAGCGATCGCAGGCGGAAGATGACATCGCACCAGCTTTCCCCGCCAGGCGGGCGATGATAGAATTTGCCAAGGATACGCCGGAACTCAGCCTGGTCCGGGTATACCGACGCAACACCACTGGTCGTCAGGCCGTCGAGGATGCCGAACTCCTTTTCGCGCAGACGTTCGTCGATACCGACCGGTTCATCGCCGGTTGCGCCCCCGTGCTCATAAAAAAGGCTCAGCGTCTGGCGCGCGCGGACATAGGGGGAGACCAGCAGAATGTCGGGGCGGTCGTCCGGGGCCGCGCTCGCGAACCACGCCCCAAGCGCGCGGGCTTGGTGCTCGCCGAGCGGGGACAGCGGGATATCGACATCGCGACCCGAGAGCTCAATGCGTTCGGCTCCAGTGGCATGGGCTGCGTCCCGCGCCACGTTTCCCGCACTCTCTCCGTGACGGACAATCCAGAGACGAGCCGGCCAACGTGCAAGGGTCATAAGGTACTGATCCAAAGTGGTGTTGTGTTGTAGCTAACGCTGTTCGGCCGAAATTGGCTGCATGCTGCTGGGGTATTGCTGCCTAGACGCGGGGGCTTGCACGCAATTTCCGGCATCACGATCAACATCGTTTAACTTGGGCCGATCGATACCGAAGCCAACCCCGAAGACGGTCCGATGAAAAATCTGATGCATAACTTTATAACGATTAAGCGCCACGGACGGCTTGAGGAAGTCGCGGGCATGGTCGCCTGGCTGGCCGGGCCGAAGGCGGGCTTCGTAACCGGTGCAATGCATACGATCGACGGCACTTTCGGCGCCTGAATGCAACGGCGCAAATGGCCCGGCTGAGGTTGGTCGGACCATCGCTCTCGTTGCGGCCGCTAACGGGAGCAGTCATGCGTCAGCATCACCATTTGCCGATAGACGCCAAATAACGAAGGTCCGGTTTCGGGACACAGCTAAGACCGCTTGGATGGCCGTGACTGGTCAAACTGACCCGGTCAGACTTCGGTCCGCTCGGACAGTTCCAAAGCGTCTTCCACATCAACGCCTAGATAGCGGACGGTGCTCTCGATCTTGGCATGACCGAGCGCCTGCTGCCTATATGCGTGCGACGCGAGCGAGCGATCCGGGCCGCTATTGGGCGTTCATTGTTGGAACGTCGATTGTGACGGTCGCGCTGTTCGCGGAAGCGATTTACCGCTCGCTGGCGTAACGTCCGGTTTCCACCACCTATCGCCGTTCAGACCCTTCGCCGGTGTCCATCGTGCCCGAAAGCCGACCGGCAGCTATCGGGCGGGAAAGCTGCCAGTCCGCAAGCGCCCAATTGCAGACATTCGAAGAGCCTGCCACATCTACAGAGATGTACCGGAAAGAAGCTGACCGACTGATCGTCAGAGACATTCAAGCGCGGTTGCCTGCGCTTCGGCAACAGCACGCTTGGACAAGTTGGAGATTCGCGTTGATCGCCTCCTCTTCAGAGCACCCTGAATGGTATCGACATCACCAACCGTCGATCTACGAAAACGTCGAACCGCTTCTTCGGGCAGCGAACGTGGACATGTCGGAGCCACCCTTACCGGGCACATTCATCGGCAATTTGGCTGCCGAGGAATAACACCGAAGGTCGGCTTACCACCATTTTAGGTCGTACGAGCGGCTGACTCAGTCGCCGAGAACCTGCCGTTCAACGAGATGAACGAATGGCCGAAAACGGGAAGCGGCTAGGGGTGCTCGAATGTCCGGGCCTGGGTCAAGGCGGTTCAGGGCGCAGCAGTGTGCTACTGCGCCCAAGTGTATCAGCCGATAGCGTTGAGTTCGACGACGGCCTCCTCGGGCAGCTTTAGCGATGCCGCGGCAAGGTTCTCGTGCAGGTGCGCCACCGACGAGGTGCCGGGGATCAACAGGATGTTGGGCGCGCGTTGCAAGAGCCAGGCAAGCGCCACCTGCATCGGCGTCGCGCTTAGCCGTTCCGCAACGTGGGAAAGCGCCGACGACTGAAGCGGGTTGAACCCGCCGAGTGGAAAAAAGGGGACATAGGCGACGCCCTCAGTTGCCAGCATGTCGATAAGGACATCGTCTCCGCGATGGGCTAGGTTGTAGTGGTTCTGGACGCCAACGATCTCGGCGATGTCGCGGGCTTCCTCGAACTGGGCGGGGGTGATGTTGCTGAGGCCGATATGCCGCACTAGCCCCTGACGTTGCAGATCCGCGACCGCCTTCAGCGGCGCGGCCAGCGATCCTTCCGCCGGGCCGTGCACGTCGAACATCAGGCGGAGGTTGACGACGTCGAGCGCCTCCAGCCCGAGGTTCACGAGATTGGTCTCGACTGCGCGCGCGAGCTCCTCAGGTCCGAACGCCGGCAGCCACGACGCATCCTCGCCGCGGCGCGCGCCGATCTTGGTAACGATCAACAGGTCATTGGGGTAGGGCGACAGCGCCTCTCGGATCAGTCGATTGGTGACGTGCGGGCCGTAGAAATCGCTTGTGTCGATGTGGTTCACGCCCGCCACGATCGCGGCGCGCAGCACCGCGATCGCCTGGTCGGGATCGCGCGGCGGACCGAACACGCGGGGTCCGGCCAACTGCATCGCGCCATAGCCTAGCCGCTTCACGCTGCGCCCGGCCAGCGAATAGGTTCCTGCTTCGTCGATCATGGTCATCTCCTGTGCTGGAACGGAGATACGACTTGCGGATCGTGCAGATAAGCCCGACGGATCCGCACGGGTTGTACGGAAAACCGAACGATGAAAGCCGAGCTTGCCGATCTCAACGCCTTTCTAGCGGTCGCGCGGGCGCGGGGGTTTCGCGACGCCGCCCGTACGGTTGGATCGAGCGCTTCGACGCTCAGCGAAGCCGTGCGGCGCCTGGAAGCGCAACTGGGCGTTCGACTGCTCCACCGCACCACGCGCAGCGTCACGCCGACCGAGGTGGGCACGCGGCTGATCGAGCGACTGACGCCTGCATTGGACGAGGTGAAGGCGGCGCTCGAGGTGGTCGACCTGTTCCGCGAGCGGCCGGCGGGTGCGCTCCGCCTCAACGTGCCGGTAAGCGCGGCGCGACTGGTGCTGCCGACGATCCTGCCCGGCTTTCTCGCCGCGTATCCCGAGATCCAAGTCGAGATCGTCGCCGAGGACAGCTTCGTCGACATGGTGGCATCGGGCTGCGACGCAGGCATCCGCTATGACGAGCGGCTGGAGCAGGACATGATCGCGGTGCCGATCGGCCCGCGCGTGCAGCGCTTCGCAACGGCGGCGTCGCCGGCCTATCTGGACGCGCATGGTCGCCCGAACCATCCGCGCGACCTACTCGACCATGCCTGCCTGCGCGGCCGGTTCACCAGCGGCGCGCTGACCAGTCCATGGGAGTTTGAGCGCAAAGGCGTGATCGTGCGAGTCGAGCCGCACGGCCCGTTGATTGCCAGCGTCACGGGCGCGGCGGATCTGCTGGTCGACGTGGCGATTGGAGGAGGCGGGATCGTCTCCCTGTTCGAAAGCTGGCTGCGGCCAGCGATTGATAGCGGAACTTTGGAACCGGTTCTGCCGGACTGGTGGCAGGCATTCTCAGGACCCTTACTCTACTATTCGGGCCGCCGCCTAGTGCCGCCGCCCCTGCGCGCGTTCGTCGACTTCATTCGCAGCCAGGACGCAGCCGCTGGTGAATGCCCGGCCAAATGAACAGATGTCCGCTCTTGGGGAGCGGCTTTGTGCGTCTGAATGGCCGCTTGTGGGTCAGCCACGCCGGCTGCTGGGGTCGGCTCTCGACCAACTCGAGACATTTGGCATCGTTGACGTGACCGACAGCTCTTGCTGAAACCCGCCATTCGATTTGCGCAAACCGGCCCGTCGTTAACGCGTCCTAATCCCGCAGTCTGAGGGCGGCGCGTGCTTCGAGGTTAGGCTTTTGCCCCAATCTTCATACCGTCGGTCACGTCGGGTAGACAGTCTGCGCTTCGTAATTGGATGACGTATTTCGCTTAAACCGGGTTAAGGTTACAAAACTCGGCCGAAGGGCGCGTCAGAAAGTAGAGTTAAGGCTAATGGGCGCACCGCCGCCGTTGGGCATGGACGAGGTCTCTTATCGGGCGCTGTTCGACGCGTCACCGATCCCGTTGCTGGTCGTCGCCCCACCAAACTGGATCATCATCACCGCAAATGATGCCCGGCTTCAGGTTACCGGCACGACACGTGAGGATCAGATCGGTCGGCCGCTCTTCGACGTCTTTACGGACGACCCAAGCGACCCGACGGCAGACGGGGTTCGCAATTTGACGGTGTCGCTGGAGCGCGTTGTTAGGACAAGATCAGCCGATGTCATGGCGGTGCAACGATACGCCCTGCCGACGCCCGAAGGGCATTTCGTCGAACGTTGGTGGGCGCCGGTCAACACGCCAGTGCTCAATAAAGACGGTACGGTCGAATACATCATTCACCGTGTCGAGGACCTCACCGAACTGATAAGGATGCGGGGCGAAGCTGAAGCAAGCAGTCAGCTACATCGTGAACAGCAGGCAATCATAGATAAGCTGCGGACTGCAGAAAGCGCCTCTCGAAGAAACGAAGAACGTCTGCGCTTTTTTACGAAGCTGGAAGAACGCCTGTTCAGTTGTTCGGGCGCGTCAGACGCATTGAGCGCCGCTACCGAAATGCTGGGATTGAAACTAGGGGCGTCGCGTTGTGCCTATGCTGACGTCCAGGAGGACGGCGATCATTTCTGGATCCGGAGCGACTACATTGCGCCTGGGCTGAAGACGTCAGCCGGCACCTACCGGCTTGAACTGTTCGGTCCCAGAGCAGCGAACGATCTGCGGCTTGGCCGAACGCTGGTCGTCCATGATGTTCCTGCTGAGCTCAGTCCTGGCGAGGGGCTTGAAATGTTTCAGTCGATCGGCATCAACGCGATCATATGCTTCCCGCTCATCAAGGACGGGCGTCTCACGGCGATGATGGCAATTCATCAGAACCGCCCCCGGACCTGGACGGTGGACGAGACTGAACTTTTAAGGGAAGTCGTCGAGCGATGTTGGGCTCACGTCGAGCGGGTTGGTGCCGAAGCTCGGCTTCGCGAAAGTGAGGAGCGGTTGCGCCTGGCGGTCGGTAATGCAGATGTCGGCTTCTGGGATCTCGATGTCGTCAACGACATGCTGATATGGCCGCCGCGGACCAAGGCGATGTTTGGTATATCGCCCGATGTCCCGGTTACCATACAGGACTTCTATGACGGTCTTCATCCCGATGACCTTGAGGCGACCAGAGCCGCGTTCGCAGCTGCCGCCGATCCTGATCAGCGCGAGCTTTACGACGTCGAGTATCGCACGATCGGCAAGGAGGACGGGGTCATCCGTTGGTTAGAAGCCAAAGGCCGAGGTGTGTTCGACGAACAGGGCCGCTGCCTGCGACTCGTTGGCACCGTCGTGCAGATCACGGCCCGGAAGCAAGCCGAGGAGGCACTCCGCGAACTCAACGCCACTCTCGAGGTAAGGGTTGCGACTGCGATTGCTGAACGGGAAGAAGTTCAAGCGGCACTCCGGCAAAGCCAGAAAATGGAAGCCATGGGTCAGCTTACAGGCGGTGTAGCGCATGACTTTAATAATTTGCTGACGCCAATAGTCGGCAGCCTCGACATGCTACAGCGTAAGGGGCTCGGCGGGGAGCGGGAGCAGCGCCTGATTGCCGGTGCTATCCAGTCCGCCGAGCGAGCTCGCACGCTCGTTCAGCGCCTCCTCGCGTTCGCGCGGCGACAACCCCTACAGTCTAGTCCCGTCGACGTAGCCAAACTCGTGCAGGACATGGGAGAGCTTATTACGAGCACCACAGGACCGCAAATCAAGGTCGCTGTCGAAACGACAGACATGGCCTACGCCATGGCGGATGCCAATCAACTCGAAATGGCAATCTTGAACTTGGCCGTTAATGCTAGGGACGCCATGCCGGATGGCGGCACGCTGCGCATTTCAGCGGGGCGAGAGGCGATCCGCCCAGGCCATCCCTCGGGCCTGCGAACCGGCCATTACATCCGCCTTTCGGTGGCTGATACGGGCACGGGCATGGACGAAACGACTTTAGCCCGAGCTGCGGAGCCATTCTTCTCGACGAAGGGCGTCGGGAAAGGAACTGGCCTCGGCCTGTCGATGGTACATGGGCTTGCCTCCCAACTGGGCGGCGCAATCACTATTCAAAGCCGCGTCGGTCTCGGCACCAACGTCGAATTATGGCTTCCGCAGGGCATTGCTCCCTCAGAGCCCGTAAGAGCCGCACACTTACCTACAACCATTGCGGTGAAAGGGACGGCCCTGCTGGTCGATGATGAGGACCTCGTCAGGGCAAGCACTGCGGACATGCTGAGTGAGCTTGGCTACGCGGTGGTTGAGGCGGCATCCGGCGAAGACGCGATGAGCCTCGTACGTTCCGGTCAAAGTTTTGATCTGTTGGTGACCGACCACTTGATGCCAGGCATGAGCGGCACAGATCTGGCATTGACTATTCGATCGTTGAGGCCCGGCACGCCAGTATTGCTGGTTTCCGGCTACGCTGAAAATGATGGAGTCAGCGCAGACATTCCCCGCCTTACAAAGCCGTTCCGCCGGGACGAACTTGAGGCAAGCGTTTCACGCGTGCTAAACTATGTAGACATATAGGCGCAGCTATATTACCCTAAGAAGTTGTGGTTAGGAGTTTTCGTACAGTCTGACCTGTTTGTCGCACAGTCGTAATGCAACGTGTTGATCCGGCCATTCGCGAAAGGCCCATCACTCGGCAAGTTGCTTACGAGATACCCGCAGCGTCGCGACCACCCCTGCGGCCTGCCAGTCAAGGTCGAACTTGCCATGTAGAAACTGTTCGACAGAACGCAGCAGGACACGACTGCCAAAGCCATTGCGTAGCGGCGGACCTGCGATGCGCGGTCCGCCGGTTTCGGCCCAGACGATGATGACGTCGTCGTCCGTACTTAAGCTGGTGATAGCGAGCATTCCCGTGGACGACGATAGGGCACCGTGTTTGAGCGAGTTCGTTGCCAGCTCGTGGATGACCATAGCTAACGCGTTTGCCGATGCTGCGCCGACACCCATGCGAGGTACCGATACCTTGATCCGACCAGCAAATGCGCCTTCGTCGTCATAGGGCGACAGGAGAACCGAGATCAGGTCACCCAACAAGGCCGCCGTGCCCTGACTGGCGGGCAATGGACGCACCAGACTGTGGGCACGCCCCAAAGCCGTCAAGCGCTGCACCAGTTGCCGCGTCATATCTTCGACGGTTTCAGCGGTCTGGCCAGTGATCGTGGTCAGAGCGGTTGCGATCGTGAGCAGATTTAACACTCGATGGCTCATTTCGCCAGCAAGCAGTTCGCTGGCCTCCTCGATCTGCTTGCGTTGTGTTACGTCGATAAACACCCCGAACTTCGATCGGTTTTGCAAGCCTTCGTCGGCGCCTTTGCCGCGAGACGAGACCCAACGGATTTCGTCGCCAAGCATGACACGGAAATCCGTCTCATAATGACCAGTCACCGATCGTGTTGCTTTGAACGCAGCCCGGACTCGTTCGCGGTCAGCCGGATGGATGTGCATGGAGAGGTCTTCGAAGCAGACCGTCTCGCTGAATGGCAACCCCCATAAACGAAAGCCATTGTCGTCCATAGTTAACGCATCAGTATCGATGTCCCAGCACCATAAAGCTACATCTGCTGCGTCGACGGCGAACCTTAAATGTTCCAGCGGCCATACGCGAGAGGTCAAGATTAATTCCCCTTTGTCAGAAACTATGCGAATACAGTTTGTCGGATATAAATCCTACCGAGCTCGTTACGGTTCGGCAACGTCCTGATAAAACTAACTTTCTGACATTTGTTGTCGCGCGAGCCATCTCGGCGCGCACCGAATTGCCGTCGGAAAACTCGATCTCGAAAACACCGCACGTCTGTCGGCCTTCTCGCGGTTGAAGTATCGAGGCGGACGGATCAGCATTGTGCGTCCGTTGCAGATCGTGGCTTGCGTCGCGCCCTGTCGGAAAACACATGTTTGTCGACGCACCACACCGCAAATTCTGGAGAATGGCGGCGTCCGCGTTGGCGCACGTGCTCCATGTTCGGACTACTTTCCGAGATACCCTGTCGGATTGAAAAAGTGCGCGACAACCTTGGAGGCGAGGTTTTTCGTCACGGGAGAGGCGGCTGCTATTTTGGCCCGAAATTCCATCTCGGCGAAGTCGCTACCGTGACGGTTAGCCCGTTGCCCAGCATATCTCGGAAGCCGCGCGAATGGCCAGTTTGACCAAAACCCGACATTCACGCCCGATTGCCCGAACGACGGCTTTGTCCCGCTTTTCGCCGTACCGCGCGTCGACACGTCGCTTACGGCGTGCGGATCAGTCTACCTGAATGAAAGACCGAAGCTGGGAAGCTGGCAGGGCGGCCTAAATGTCCACTTGTGGGTCGAATCGGAAATAAGCGGGACTACACCGGCGTCAGTAAATTGCCGCTGCGTTGCAGCTGTTCGATGTCACGACGGGGCGGCGCGCCAAACAAGCGCGCATATTCGCGGTTGAACTGCGACGGGCTTTCATAGCCGACGGCAAAACCCGCGCCGCTCGCGGTCGTGCCCCCCGACAGCATCAGGCGCCGTGCTTCCTGCAGGCGCAGCTGCTTTTGGTACTCCAGCGGGGTCATTCTCGTCACAGCCTTGAAGTGTTCGTACAGCGACGACGGGCTCATGCCCGCGGCGGTGGCGATGTCTCCGATACGGAGCGGCCGGTCGAACCCCGTGCGGATCGTTGCGATGGCGCGGCTGACCTGGTTGAGATGGCTGTCGGCTACCGCCATGTAGCGAAGCGCGGGCCCGTGGGGCCCCTTCAACAAACGATACAGGATCTCCCGCTCGATCAGCGGCGCGAGCGCGGCGATGCTGTCGGGCTGGTCCAGCAAACGCACCAGCCGGCACGCCGCGTCGACCAGATCTTCGTCGCTGCGATAGACCGCAAGAGCCGGCAGATCGGCTTTCGGTGCCCGGGCGCCTTCCGCCAGGATGAGGTCCGCCAGCACCGCCTGGTCGATGTCGATCTTGCAGCAAAGGTACGGGGCGTCCCGCTCGGCCTGGATGACGTGTCCGACGAGCGGCAGGTCGACCGAGACCAGCAGGTAATGCGCGGCATCGTAGAGAAGGCTGTGTCCTCCGAGCGAGACCCGCTTGGCGCCCTGGGCGATTATGCAAAGCGACGCATCGTAGACGGCGGGCAAGGGGACGGTCGGCTCGTCGGCCCGGAAAAGCGATAGCCGATCGATTGCCGTGCTGACCATGCCGGTTCTGGTAATGTGGCGTGCAGCCAGCACGGCCAGATCTGCGATCGTACTCATCGAGGGACTGTGTCCGCAGTTACGGACATCGGCAAGCGTGGCACTCGTCGTTTCGGAGGATCATGCAAGGATCGCGGCGGATCGGTCTCACGCCGGCCGATGGTTCGGTTCCATCTGTGCCCAGCCTTCATGGCCACAGGAAAGGACTCATCATAAACGACGTCATCGACAAGACCGTACTGATCAGCGGCGCTTCCAGCGGTATCGGCGAAGCCACCGTGCGGGAACTGGCGGGCAGGGGCGCGCGCCTCTTCATCGGTGCGCGCAGGACCGAGCGGCTCGAAGCGCTTGCGGTAGAATTGGGCGCGAATGTCGCGTGGCACGCGCTGGACGTGACCGACGCAGCGAGCTTCGCCGCCTTCGCCGACGCGGCGGAAGCGCGGTTCGGGCGCGTGGACGTGCTGATCAACAATGCCGGCGTGATGCCGCTGTCGCCACTCGCCGCGCTGAAGCAGGATGAGTGGACGCGGATGATCGACGTCAACGTTCACGGCGTGCTGAACGGGATCGCGGCCGTGCTGCCCCGGTTCATCGCACAGAAGGCGGGTCACGTCGTGAACGTCGCATCGATCGCCGCGCATCTCGTGATGCCAAGCGCTGCCGTTTACTGCGCCACCAAATATGCGGTCTGGGCGATCACCGAAGGGCTGCGTCAGGAGCATGACGACATTCGCACGACGATCATTTCCCCCGGGGTCGTGGCGACTGAACTGGGCAATGACATCACGGACCCGGCGATCGCCTCTGCACTGACCATTTGGCGGCAGAAGTCGCTCACTCCCGACGCGATCGCGCGGGCGATCCGCTACGCCTTGGAACAGCCGGACGGGGTGGATATCAACGAGGTCATCGTCCGCCCGACCGCAGCCGGCATGTAGCCGCGTCACGCTACCAGTCCGGGCGGACTTTCGGTCTGCCTGGACTGGTGTCGAGGTGAACGGCTGTCTGTGATCGAGACGACCCGATCATCGCAACGACGTGCGGTCAGGCGGCTGACGCGGCGTAGGAGCGCAGTTCATCGAGGATCGAATGCCGCGACGGACGCCAACCAAGCGTGCGTTCGGCGCGTTCGCCCGACACCAGCTGGTCGCACGCGATCGCATCCGCGAAGCCCCCGAGCGCCTGCCGAGCCTCTTCCAGCGGCCACTCCGCCACCCGGCCTGCGGCGCCCGCTCCCTCGCTGGCGGCGCGTGCGATGTCGATCAGCGGGATAGCGGCGCCTTGCGCGCCGTTGAAGATCGAGGCCGCCGGCGCCTTCTCGAGCGCGAGCAGATACAGATCGGCGAGATCGTCGACATGCACGCATGTCCAGCGGTTCCGCCCGTTGCCGACGTACCGAGCAGCGCCATGTTCCTGTGCCGAGCCGTACATCATCATCGTGGTCCAGGCGTGGTTGCCGTAGACCCAGGCGGGACGGATGATGATGCCGTGAACGCCATCGGCCGCGGCGCCGAGGATTTCCGCTTCGAGCGTCTGGCGAAAGCGCACCATCTCCAGCGGATCGAGCGGGCTATCCTCCGTTGCAGGCCTATCGCCGGTGGCGCCGTACAGGAAACAGCCGCTCGTATAGACAAAGCGCCTTGCCGTGCCGCGCAGCGCATCGATGATCGCGCGGGTCGCCGCTTCGTCATAAGCCGCGCTGTTCTGGTCGTTCGGCGACGCGGCATGGACGACCGCATCGACGCTCTGGACAGCGTTGGCGATGCTGACCGCATCGCCCAGGTCGCCTTGGACCGCCTGATAGCCCATGTCGGTCAGCCTGACCGCGCTCGCCTCCGAACGCGCAAGCCCGACCACGTCATGCCCCGCCACCGCCAATCGACGTGCGACCGCCCCGCCGATCAATCCCGTAGCACCTGTTACCAATACACGCATATCAGCATCCCATTGCTTCTGTGCCGCGAGGTAGAGCGGAACTGGGGCGCTGCGGGAAATCGCTAAAGTTGATACGCCGTTATCAGCGAGGACGATGGCGTCAGGCCGACGCGGCGATCCCGGCAATGCAGTCGCGAAGCCAGACCGTAGCGGGATGGTCATTTACCCGTCGATGCCACATCATCGCCAGCGGCCAGTCCGGCAACGCGACCGGCGGCTCATGCACGACAATACCCAGATTGGCCGCGGCGAACCGCCGGGCGACGCGCGCGGCAAGCGTCGCGATCAGGTCGGTGTCAGCGACGACGAACGGCGCGACCAGAAACTGCGGCAGGCTCAGCACGACACGGCGTGCCAGCCCAAGTGCCGCAAGCTTGCGGTCGACCAGCCCCGCACGATCCCCCTCGGGCGATACCAGGAGATGGGGCGCCGCCGCGAACGCCGCGACGTCGGCCTCGTTCGCAAAGGCCGGATGCCCGGGCCGGGCGATGCAGACGAAACCTTCCCGAAGCAGCGGGCGTGTCAGGATGCGTGCCGAGGCATCGACGGGAACGCTGAGTGCGAGGCTCGCCTCGCCACTGTCGAGGAGATCGACAACCTCGTCCTTGCCAAAAATCCCGCGGACCCGCACCTCGAGACAAGGCGCTTCGATGGCTAGCTTCGCCAGTAGCGTAGGCAGCAGGACGAAGGCCGCATAGTCGGTCATGGCGATCGTGACGACATGATCGGCAGTTCCCGGATCGAAGCCGTCGTCTTGCAGGACGGTCCGCATCAGACGAAGCGCAGCCGCGATCGGGCCGGCCAAATCATCGGCGCGGGGTGTCGGTTGCATTCCCGTCGACGACCGCACGAACAATTCGTCGCCGAGCACCTCGCGCAGGCGCGTGAGCGCACCGCTCATCGCCGGCTGACTCAGACCTATACGCTGGCCCGCGCGGGTGACGTGGCGTTCCGCGTAGAGGGCATCGAACGCCTTTAACAGGTTCAGGTCGAAGCCAGCTATATCCATTCGACGGGCATAGAAGGATGCGGCCGGCGGGGGAAGGAGAGCAGGGGTTCGGTAAAAGCCCGATTTTTCAGAGGATCGCCGAAATCTGGGCGGCGACCCACACTAAGTTGCGCTTGCTACGGGCGTGAACAAATGTCCAAATGGGGGAAGCGAAGACCGCTCGGGAACGTCCACAACTGGGTCCTCGCAGTCGCAAACTGCCAAACGGCTTCCAACCCATTGGGTGCTATGTAGCTAGGAACGTCGCGCGGACGTGCTCCACAAACGTTTCGGCGTTTTCCATTGCCGCGAAGTGCCCACCGCTAGCAGCCTCTCCAGAATAGCACAGATCGGCAAAGCGCGCCTCTGCCCAACGGCGGGACAGCCGCACCTGCTCGCCGGGGACCATGCTCACCCCAGCCGGCAGCGGCACGGGCGCGCTTGGCATCCCTTTTGCCATCTCCTGCGCGGCTTCCCAGTAAAAGCGTGCCGCACTGGGACCGGCGTTCGGTAGCCAGTACATCATGATGTCGTCGATCAAATGGTCGAGCGGAATGACTCGTTCGGGTTGCCCGTTGCTGTCGGAGACGTCCTGGAACAGCGCGTAGATCCAGCCTGCCAGTCCGACAGGCGAGTCCGCGAGCGCGAAGGCAAGCGACTGCGGCCGCGTGCACTGCAGCTTCATATAGCCTGAATAGTAGCGGTCGTAGCGCGCGGCATCGTCCAGCATCTGCTGCTCGGCCGGCGTCGCATTCGCCCGTTCCTCGGGTGTCGGCTGGAGCATCACCATGTTGAGATGGATACCGGCGAGGCCCGGCACGCGCATGTGGGCGAGCGCCGTCGTGACCGCGGCACCCCAGTCTCCACCTTGCGCCGTCCAGCGATCGCCATAGCCGAGCCGCTGCATCAGCGCGCCCCATGCCGCGGCGGTACGACCGACACCCCAACCCAGTTCGGTCGGCTTGTCGGAGAAGCCGAAGCCGGGCAGCGCGGGAATGACGAGGTGGAAGGCGTCTGACGCGTCGGCGCCATGCGCGCGCGGGTCGCTGAGTGGGCCGATCACGTCGCGGAATTCCAGTACCGACCCCGGTCAACCATGCGTCAGAAGCAGCGGTGTCGCGTCCGGTTCGGGCGAGCGGACATGCAGGAAGTGAATGCCGAGCCCGTCGACCACCGTGCGGCTGCTGCCCCAGGCGTTGAGCAGCTTCTCCGTGGCACGCCAGTCGTAACCGTCCTGCCATCGTTGTGCGAGTGCGCGGATGCGGTCCGGTTGCGGACCCTGAGACCCATCCTGCACCGTGCCGGTATCGGGCCAGCGGGTGCGCGAGAGGCGATCGGCCAGATCGTCGAGGTCGGCCTGAGGAATGTAGATCGGGAACGGCTGAATGGCGTCGATCATGGTAAGACTCCGGAAGGTGCGATCAGAGTGTCGGGGCGAGGACAGTTTCGGCGCGCGTCCAGTCGGTCTTGCCGTAGCGCTGGTTATCGAGCGGCGAGAGCTTGCCGCGCCCGCTCGACATGTCGCGGACATATTGCATGCCCTGCCACGCCGGGAACGGCGCATCGCTGGTTGGCGACAGCCTGCGCGCCACGCGGATCAGCATCGAGAGACGCCCGAGCCCACCCGCACGGAATGGCTTCCACCCTCGGCCCTCGAGCCGCGTCATCAGCATCGCGAGGTCGCGCGGAGACACGACGTCGCCGGCGATCCGCAGGAGGCGGGGCGCATCGGCATCGAGCGCCACGTCGGCGGTATAATCCGCGACATCGTCCTTGGTCGTGAAGTCGAGCGGCTGGTCAGCGTCGCCCCAGTAGAGGATACGACGGAAGCGCGGCAGCACAATCGGCGCTTCGCCGGTCAACAGGTCCGCGAACGCACCGTTGAGGATCGAGGTCGCGCGGACCGGCGCTGCATTGACGCGCGCCATGAAGCGTCGCCGTAGGTCCATGTTGCGATTCTCGCCGGGGCGGGTCTTGGTGAAATCGAGCGAGAAGTCGGACGGGAGGAAGCGAAGTACGCCCGCCGCGACCGCCGCATCGAGAAGACGGCCCTGGAGATCGAGAATGACCGGCTCCAGCCCGTTCAGGACCGAGACGACGCATTCCGCACCCGCCAGCGCATCCGAGAGCGCAGCGTGGTCGGCAAAATTGACCGGGACCGGCGTGCCGCCCCGCACACGCACGGCATCCTGCGCTGCGGCCGGCGTCCCGCTGCGGACCAGCGCCCGCACATCCACGCCACGCCGGACCAGCGCGGACAGCACACGTCCACCAAGATCGCCCGTCGTACCGGCCAGCGCGATCGTCCGCTGCGCTACCCCGCCGTCATCGCGACCGTTCACGTCCTCAAGCGTCATCGCAGCCATCACCAAACCCCTTGGCACAAACTGAACTATACCGTTCAGTTCCATTTAACGGGCGCATGGCCTATATGGTTGCGTGATGCAAACGCTTACCGACCCGAAGCCCGATTCAGCCAAGCGACGACGCGGTGGTCGACCGTCCGCAAACCAGGCCGGCGACGTCGATCGCCGGATTCTCGACGCTGCCACGGACCTGTTCCTGCGGCTCGGATATGATGCGACGAGCTGCGAACAGGTCGTCGCGCAGGCGGGGGCGGGGAAGGCGAGTCTTTACGCCCGCTATGCCAATAAGGAGGCGCTGTTCGCGGCGGTGGTGCGGCGGATGGTGGATCATACGCTCGTTCCGTCGGGCGCGGTGCCGTGGCATCTGTCCGTCCAAGACCGGCTGCGCGCGGTGGGGCATAGCCTGCTGGAACATGCGTTAACGCCCGAGGGGGTCGCGCTGATGCGTGTCGTTGTCACTACCGTGCACCGGATGCCCGATCTCGCCCGGCTGGTGGACCGGATCGGCCGCGATGGCGGCGTTGCGTGCGTCGCTCAGGCGATTGCCGGGGCCGACGCGGTGCCTGACCGGATCGCGCAAGCGTCGGATGTTGCGGGGCGGTTCATCGACATGGTATTCGTCCCCCACCAGATGCGCGCGCTGATTGGCGACGATCGCGCGCAGCTCAATGCGACCGCCGCATGTCGCATCGACGATGCGATCGATCTGCTCACGCGCGCGGGGTGGTTGGATACAGTCGACGCGGCTTAGGTCGCCTCGATTCGTCTTTCCTTATTTACCATCCTTGCAGGAACGCTGCCGCGCCATCGGGCAGGAAGGTGCTTGCCGCATCACCTTCCGCGGACATGAATGGCTGAATTTGGGGAGCCGAAAACGACCTACCGATGTCCGGGTGCGGGTCAAAAGGATCCAAACTTGATGATCAAAATCTGAACCATCAATGGTTCAGATTTTGATCGGTAGCTAATCGGCGGCAGCTCTCGACCAATATGCGTCGTTGCCAGCTTGGCCGCGAACAGCAGCCTCCACCAGAGCCTGCCGTTCGCTCAGCGCGAAGCCGTATGGCCGCAACGCATCCCATTGTCGCCGTTCAGCGCGTCGATCTGTATCCCGAAAACCGGCCGTTCATGCGGGTTCGCCGTCGCGCGCGTTTAATGGTCCGGAGCCGGGGACTTTGCCGCCAAGCGGCTATCGGGCACATCGAGGCGGATAGCTGCCGATCGCTACGCGCCGGCTGTCCCAAAAGGCATCATAATTTGGGGTAGTTTGCGACGGTAGCCGGCCCTTTCGTTGCTAGATCTCCTGCTGCAAACCGTCGCTCCGTTTTGATGCGTCATAGACACACTGCGCGCTTTCGAGCGCGGAGCCATTGGCGAGCGCCCAGTTGTAAAGGGCAGCAAAGGGGTCGCGTAGCGAGCAGCCGAGATCGGTGATCGTGTACTCGACGCCGATCGGCTGCGTCGGCAGGACCTTGCGACTGATGAGGCCGTTGCGCTCCAGACGCTTCAAGGCCTCGGACAACGCCTTGTGGGTGATGCCGTCGAGACGGCGCTTGAGGTCGTTGAACCGCGCCGGCTGGGTGCAAAGGACGCTCAGGATCAGCACCGTCCACTTGTTGGCGATATGGTCGAGGATGGGCCGCGTCGCGGCGACATCGAGCGGCAGTTCGAGCACGTCTTTGGCCATCGGTATACGCCTCAATATCTACGCACCCTACGGTGCCTTATTGTGATTAGATATAGAACTTATATCTGCCTGTCATCACCAGCAGGGTTAGGATTTTGGGCATGCTTTCAGGAAAAATCGCCGTCGTGGTCGGTGGCCATGGCGGCATCGGTGGCGCCGTCGCAGAGCGGTTCGCGGCGGAAGGCGCCACGGTCTATGCCACCAGCCGTCGCGCCGAAGAGGGGGAGGTCGAGCATGGGGCCGGCAGGCTGCGTGCGCGCCGCGTCGATGCTGCGGATCCGACGGCGCTCGCCGCCTTCTTCGAGACGGTAAGGCGCGAGGCCGGACGGGTGGACGTGCTCGCCGTCAACGCCGGCATCTCCGAGTTCGCGACGCTCGACGCGATCAGCGAGGATCATTTCGACCGGACCTTCGATCTCAACGTGCGCGCGCTGCTGTTTGCTGCCAAGGCTGCGACGCCGATCATGCCAAACGGTGGCTCGATCGTGTTGGTGGGTTCGATCGCCGCCGCGATCGGCACGAAAGGCTATGGCGTCTACGGGGCGACCAAGGCCGCCGTACGCTCGTTCGCGCGGACCTGGGCCAACGAGCTGGCGCCGCGCAACATCCGCGTCAACGTCGTGGCACCGGGACCGACCGACACCGCCATGATGGCCTCGGCGTCCGACGAGGTTCGCGCGACGCTCGCGAAACTCATCCCGCTCGGCCGTATGGCGCGTGCCGAAGAAGTGGCCGCGGCCGCGCTGTTCCTCGCCAGCGACCAAAGCAGCTTCATCACCGGGGCCGAGCTGCCGGTCGATGGCGGAATGGCGCAGGTCTGATCCCGCCCCAAGAACGACCAACCTGGCTCAGTGGCAGCCGCCGATGCTATGCCATGACCGATCGCGCTGCGGTCGGTCATGGCATAGCCGCCAGCATCATTCTCCGGCGGTGACCGTTGCGTCCTGAGCCTCGGCCGCGATGTTGCGGAGAGCTTGCTCGAAGGCTTCCGGCGGCTGCCCACCGGAGATCAGATACCGCCCGTTGATCACGACGGCCGGAACCGAGCTTATGCCGCGCGATTGCCAAAGCTGCTCCTCCTTCCGGACGTCCTCCGCATATCGGTCCGACGACAAGATCGCCTTCGCCTCGATCGGATCGAGCCCGACGGCCGTCGCAACCTGCACCAGAGCCTCGTGACTGGAAGGATCGCCGTGGTCGGTGAAGTACAGCGCAAACAGGGCTTCCTTGAGCGCCTGCTGCACGCCCTGCGTCTCCGCCCAGTGGAGCAGGCGGTGCGCGTCGAATGTGTTGTAGATTCGGCTGTCGTCATCCGTGACCATCGTGAAGCCGACGGCCGCTGCGCGATCCCGGATCATGGCGCGGGTCTCGGCGGACTGCTCCCGCGTCGAGCCATATTTCTGCGCGATATGCTCGACGATATTCTGGCCCTCGGGCGGCATCGCGGGATTGAGTTCGAACGGGCGGAAGACGATGTCAGCGTCGATGGAATCGGCCAGACGCGATAGCCCGGATTGCAGGCCACGCAGCCCGATCACGCACCAGGGGCACGAAACGTCGGAGACGAAGTCTATCTTGAGCCGTGTCTTCATTGTGATGACCCTTCCTGGTTCATGATCCGCGTTGCCCGTTCAGGATCGTTCAGGGGCAAGTTGGCACCGACATTTGAACAATCCGGGCGATACCCCATGCTTCGCGTTGCCAGCTTGCGCTGGAGCAACGAGGATGGAGTTACGCCCGGATCGTCGGCAGATCAGCTCTTGTGGGATATTGTAAAACGTCAGAGCATTCAGACGGCAGCAACGCCACCATCGACGAAAAGTTCATGGCCCGCAACGAAGCTGCTCTCGCTCGACGCCAGGAACATCACGGCGCGTGCGACCTCTTCGGTCTTGGCCAATCGCCCAAGCGGAACACTTTGCGTGAGCATTTCCTCAACGCCCGGTCGTTCATCGAGATGATTACGGATCATCGGGGTTTCGGTGCCGGCAGGCGCGACGACGTTGACCCGGATGCCACGATCCTTGAGTTCGTTTGTCCAACTCCGCCCGAAGGATCGGACCGCTGCCTTGCTGGCGTTGTAGAGCGATTGGTTGGGCAGACCTTTGACGGAAACAATCGAGCCGCTCAGGACAATGGCACCACCCGCCGTCATCAGCGGCAAGGCTTTCTGGACGGTGAAAATCATGCCCTTGACGTTCACGTTCAGCATACGATCGATGTGATCCTCGTCGATGTCCTCGATCCCGGCGACCTCATAGATCCCCGCGTTCGCAAAGACGACGTCTACCCGACCGTGATCAGCCTTGATGCGCTCGTACAGTCGAGCGACATCCGCTCTATCGGCAACGTTTCCCTGAACGCCGATCGCGCCGTGTCCGATTTCGGCCACCGCTTTGTCGAGCGGCTCCTGCCGCCGACCCGTGATGTACACCAGAGCACCTTCACTGGCGAAAAGCTTCGCCGTGGTCAGCCCGATGCCGTCGCTACCGCCGGTAATCACGACAACCTTGTTCTCAAATCGCTTCGTCATTTGCGTCCTTCCTAGGGTAATGGAGAATTGGTCGATCTTTTTTGAAGTGCGCGCAGCGCATGCCGGTGCCTGCACGAAGCGGCAGGGGAGCATCGCGCCCGTCCTTCGGGTCAAATCTGGGAGGCGGGCGTCCCGGCGCGCAGCGGTGCGAGAATATGCCGCTCTACCAGTTCGGGCGTCCACTCGACGTATTCGACAACGCTGCCATCGGCATGCCGCATGTACATCATTCGCCCGTTCGTAATGTCTTTGATATCTTGCAGGACGGAGGCGCCGTTCGCGAGCAGCATGCCCTTCGCGGCGTCTATGTCCTCGACGATCCAAGGACCGAAGCTGCCGCGGATCGGTTCCAGCGCCGCATCGGCTCCACCGATCGCAAGCACATCGCCAATGCCGACGAGCGTTAGTGGATCATAGTCGAACCTGAAATGCGGCTCCGTTCCGTGGACCGCCTTGAGGGTCGCGACCGTGGCTTCGATGTCCGTCGTCAGGACGCGAGTGTAAGTCTTGAGGATCATGAACGTGCTTTTCTGCTGAAATGAAGGCCAAGAAGGCAGCTGGCTCGAGGCTCAGCCGCCCGGCGTCCCTTGACGAAGATCAGCGCACGAACCGCTCAGAGACCGCCAGCATGGTAACGGCGTGACCGGCCTGCGCGAGGAGCTCGTCGAAAGCAGCTCGATCGGCGTCCACGCCGTCCTGGAACGCCGTCAGGGTGGGCCACCACAACTGGCGGGCGCCCAGGAACGGTGCATCGTCGCCGTGCACCTCCACACTCGGCCGGTTCACCGCGTGACGCAGCGCACCGATCCGCAGGCCGAGCTCGGCGTCGTTCGCGCCCGCCCAGCCGGGATTGCCGTCGAGATGTACGAACTGCAGGAGATGGATGCTCGTCGGCCGCTCCAGTACGTCCCATTGCCGGTCGACCGCGGATACGGCGCCGATTGGGGGGCGCGAGACGATCACATCCTCCTCGGTGATGAAGAAAATTACATTTGGCAGGTCCTGGAACAACGGCTCGTCGGGGCGGATGTTGTCGACGAAGAGGGGCTCGTCGACCAGTGCGGCGGCGTCTTTGTGGGAGTCGAACGAGGGCATCGCGACACCGTCATACTGGTCCTGACCCGGGCCGAGGCGGTCGGTGTCGAACTGGTGCCCCTGAACGTAAGTGAGCATGCCCGGGATCTGGCGGCCCATGGTGCCGTGCGGGTGGCGCCAATGATCATGGAAGCGCTGGCGGTCGATGTCCGGGCGGCGGGGGAGGAGGGCGAAGAAGCGGATCACGGAAAGTTCCTGACGTGGTTGAGTCGATTGACCTGGTTGGAACAGGTATTTTGGTTGACGTGTCTCGGGAGCGGGCGTCCGCATCGTTAGGACTGCCGGCCGGACGCCGTAACTGGATTAACCGGTCCCGTTACTTCACTGTCACTTGATGAAGCGGACCGGTCGATTGGACCCAGCCCTTCTGAAGGGAGGCGAGAGTAAGCCGTATTCTCCGCGTCAGGAGTTCCCTCCGCGGCCATGCTGCGGATCGTGGGTGCCGAGACGAGGCGGTTGAAACAGGACGTTGGTAGGGATCATCAGAGCAGAGCCTCCTTTGGGGATGCTCCAAAGATATACAGAAGATACTGGGTTTCAATAACGCACCTTAAGTCGCGTAGGTATATGCAAGTAAACCGCATGACCGAGCCTGACGAACGGCTGTTTCGAGCTTGCAGATTGCTGACTTGATCGCCCGGCATTCGGCTCGTGGAGAGGACGGAAATCCAATCCCGGCGGCCTACCAGCCATGGAGATGGGCCGCACTGCCAGCCCGACGGCAACGCGCCCAACTCGCCAGTTCATGGCGATCGGCCCCGATTCCAGAAGCCGTCAATCGGCCAGGTTCATCGCCACGGCTTGGCGCGCCGCCTTAACGTCAACAGCAGGAGGTGGTGAGCGGGCTGACAGGTTCCGACCGCCAGGAGAAAGTCGCTGTCGCGCGCGAAATGTTGCTTCGTCCTGCCACCTCATCTAGGTTGATGTCATCGCGAAAAACGACCCTTCAGGTGATCTCGCCAGTTGTCGGTCGAATACACGTCACCCGTGCCCTGGCACGGTTCGGCCAGCGTCTCCCAAAACCGACACCCATCGCCTTCGGGCGGGTGGTGTCTTCGGCATCGACCGATGCCATGAGACCTGGAGCGCGACGATGAAGGCAATTCAGTTTAACGACTATGGCGGACCCGACGTGCTTCAGCTCGTCGATGTCGAGCCACCCAATGCCGGTCCCGGCGAGGTGCGGATCAGGGTTCGTGCCGCGGGGGTGAACCCGTCAGACTGGAAGCGCCGCGAAGGCCAATATCGCGCGTTCGAGGACATCCGCTTTCCTGCCGGACTCGGCGTAGAGGGCGCTGGTATTGTCGATCAGATCGGACCGGGCGTGACCGACGTCATGGTCGGCGACAGCGTGTTCGGGTTCGGCAGGAACATGATGGCCGAACAGGCCATCCTTACCCATTGGGCGAGGAAGCCAGACACCCTGTCGTTCGAGGTTGCGGCCGGTCTGCCCGTCATATCAGACACGGCGACACGCGCGCTGGATCAGGTCGGCGTAATGGAGGGGCAGGCCTTGCTGGTCAGCGGAGCCGCCGGGGGCGTAGGGACCGCGATCGTCCAACTCGCCCGTCTGCGTGGCATCATCGTGATCGGCACCGCGCGTGCAGCCAAGCACGATTACCTGCGCGCGCTGGGCGCCGTCGCGACTACCTATGGGGAGGGTCTCGAGGAGCGCGCGCGCGCGTTGATGCCGAACGGCGTCGATGCCGCAATCGACGTTGCGGGCTCCGGGATCATCGCCGAGCTGATCAGGATCGTCGGCGATCCTGCACATGTCTTATCCGTCGCCGACCTCTCAGCGGAGGAATATGGCGCCAAATTCTCGCGCGGGCCGACGGCCGACCCGGCACGTCTGTTGGCCAAGATGGCTAATTTGTGCTCGGCTGGATTGTTTACGCTTCACATCGACCGAACCTTTCCGCTCGAGCGGGCGCGCGAGGCGCAAGTGGCAAGCCAGTCGGGCTATGTCACCGGCAAGCTGGTCGTTCGTGTCGCCTGACGCCAGGCGCGGCCGCTCGCTTGCGATCATCTATGCAACCGTGGCACTCGATGCAGCCGGGACCGGACTGGTGTTCCCGATCCTGCCGCAACTGATACGGGAAGTTACGCATTCGCCCGATGTCGCGCCCTATGTCGGGTGGATGGCTGCGCTCTATGCGGTGATGCAGTTCGTTTTCGCGCCCGTGCTCGGCGCCCTGAGCGACCGGCTCGGACGACGGCCCGTCCTGCTGGTCGCGCTGGTGGGTGCGGCGATCAACTATGGCGTGATGGCGCTGGCGCCGCAGCTCTGGATGTTGATGCTCGGCCGCGCCGTGGCCGGGTTGACCAGCGCCGATATGTCGGTCGCCACGGCCTACATGACCGACATCACGCCCGGCGAGCAACGCGCGCGCCGGTTCGGCCAGATGGGCGCATGTTCGGCGCGGGCTTTATCATCGGCCTGGTGCTTGGCGGGGTGCTCGGCGAACAATGGGTCCGGTTGCCCTTCGTCGCCGCCGCCGCGCTCGACGCGGGAAACCTGCTGCTGGCGCTGTTCACATTGCCCGAATCTCACCCGCCATCATTTGCCGCCCCGATCGATCTTGCCGCGCTCAACCCGCTCCGCCCACTGCGCTGACTTGTCTCGATGCCGAGCTTGCTGCCGCTGGTCATCGTTTACTTCGCGCTGAGCGGCGCCGGCGAGGCCTATGGCACGAGGCCTATGGCATTTGCTGGGCATTGTGGGGCTATGATGCATTTGGTTGGAACGGCTTCTGGGTCGGCCTGTCGCTGGGGGCGTTCGGCGTCTGGCAGACGCTGGTTCAGGCCGTGCTGCGGGGGCCTGTAACCCGGCGTCTGGGCCAGCGCGGTACCGCCCTGACCGGGATCGGCTGCTCCTGCGTCGCTCTCCTCGTGATGGCGTTTGCGTCGCACGGCTGGGTCGTGTTTGCGATCATGCCGATATTCGCCCTGGGCAGCATTGGAACGCCGGCGTTGCAGGTGCTCGCGACCGAGCGGGTCAGCGCCGCTCAGCAAGGGCAATTGCAGGGCTTGCTGGCGTCGTCGGTGAGTTTGGCTTCGATCATTGCGCCACTTGGCTTCTCCGGCTTCTACTTCGTGGTTCAGCGACAATGGCCCGGCGCCGTCTGGCTTGCGGTCGCCGGCGTGAATCTGCTCGCCTTGCCGTTCGTGCTGCTCGGCACCGCACGTTATCGCGGCGTCGAGCGGCTATGACCGATCAGCAACCCCCGCGGATCGCTCTGGTGCAACCGGTGCGCAAGGCATGCCGATACACCAGTTCAACAGCCGATTTGAGACCCCGCCCCAGCCAGACAATTGCGTGCGACCCTCAGATCCGCCCCATCTGCGCAGGCTCGCTTGTCGCGAAGCCAACATCGCGATGCGCCGGTCCCGGATGTCGGAGCGGCAGGGGGTGTCCCTCGCGGCGCATCCGCTCAATTGCCTCCGGCCAGGACGGAAGGTCGGCGCTGTCCCGAACCCAGCGAACGGTGCTCGCCTCGTCGCCCCACTCGCTTAGCCTGGGCATCGCGGTGCGGTGTGCGCCGCCCGTGACATAGGCCAGAAGCGCGGCCTCATCGCGCCACACGCTCGTCGTCCAATAGGCGCGATCACGGTCGTGACGTAGCGCTCCGGCGATGTAGCCGTCGCTTCTCCTAATCTGTGCCAAACAGCGCTGCGCATGGATCAGAAAGAAGGGTAGAAAGCGGAGGCTGCGAACGCGGAAGCGGGTGACGCTGACGACGAAGCTGTCGGTCACAACGTCACCACCAGCTTCGTCGCCGAGACACCGCGGCGCTGCCGCTCGAGCGCAGCCGGGATAGCCGCAAGCCCATGCCCCACAATTTGGACTGCAGGGGCCGCCACGTAGCGACCGTCGGCCAGGGCTTCGGGCAGAAACGTATCGAAGATCATCGGCCCCACTTCATTACTGATCAGCGTGCTGCCCCAGATCATTTTCAGGGTCACCTTCTTGCGGCGTGCGCTCAGCGAGAGCGTTATGGTGCCCGCGACGGTGCCGGCCATCGCGGCAATCAACTTGCGCCAATGACCGCGCCCCGCTGGGACGGTGTCGAACGACGCGGGCGGCGTCGCCATGGCGATGAACCGATTGCCTTTGCACGTTCCCAGAATGTCGATGCACGGCTGCACCGATCCAGGCCCGATCGCGACGGCACCCGCGATCACTTTCCCGCGCAACGCTGCGCATATGTCGGCAACGACAGCCGGGTTGCGATAGTCGAGCACGGATGTCGCGCCGAGCCGCTTGAGCAGGTCGAAGTTGCGAGGCGAAGCCGTGGCAATTACCGCGTAGCCAGCGGCGACGGCCAGTTGGACCGCATTGGTGCCTACGCTGGTCGACCCACCCCAGACCAGAACGATTTGACCGGTCGCCGGTGCTCGCTTGGCGGGCGCGTTCAGGGCGAGGAAATCGCGCTGGAAGAGCGCGCAGGCTGCCGTCGAGATGCCGAGCGGCAGGGCGGAAGCATCTTCGAAGGCAAGCGCATCCGGAATCGCTGCCGTCATGTGCTCAAGCAGGACGACATAGGTTTGGAAAGCGCCTTCTGCGGCGCGGTTACGCGTCTTGTCGGTGCCGGCGGCAAAGCCGACAACCCGGTCGCCGACCTTGAACCGTGTCACATCGGTTCCGATGGCAACGACATGACCGGCGACGTCGGAGCCGACGATGGCTGGGTAGTGCAGATAAGGGGTCATCAAGTCGCCCGAGGTCTGCACCAGGCGGTCCATCGGGTTTACAGCTATCGCACGGGTGCGGATGACAATCTCCTTGGACCCCGCCTTTGGAAACGGCGCTGCCTCCAGGGTAAAGGCGGCACGTTTGGAGGAGAGCCAGAGGGCGGTGTTTTCGGTCATGATCGATCTCCCGCGGTGCCATAAGACGATGCATCGCAAGAATCTGGAATAGCCCGATGACGCTGGACGAACCATGCTGCTAAGGCCGATGGATCATCGCCATCGTCCAGGAGTTATCAAATGGATCCCTTATCGGACGTGCTTGGCCTGTTGAAGCCAAACAGCTACGGGTTTCGAGGCCTTGATGCCGGGGGGGACTGGGCGCTTGCCTATCCTCCGGCCGAGGGCGTCAAATGCTTCGCCATTCACACCGGGACCTGCTGGATCGCGCTTGAGGGCGGGAAGGAGCCCATGGTGCTGCAAGCGGGCGACTTCATTATGCTGCCCGGCCGGGCCGCGTTCAGCCTCTACAGCGCGAATGGCGCGTCGGTAACCGACGCCTTCAGCTTCTTTTCTTCGTTCCCCGCTGGCGAGACTGGCGTCCTGGGTGGCGGCGGCGACTGTTCGGGTGTGGGCGGCTTCTTTGACTTCACCGGGCTCCACACCGAGCTGCTGCTCGGCATCCTGCCTCCGATCGTGCACATCCGCGCGGAAGCGACCAAGGCGGCGCTCGGCTGGCTGATCGAGCGGCTGATGCGCGAACTGCGGGACCCGCAACCGGGGAGCACGCTGATGGCGGGACACTTGGCGCAGACGCTGCTGATCGAAGCACTGCGACTGCACCTTGCCGAGCGCTCGCCGCACAGCGCAGGCTGGCTGTTCGCGCTGGCCGACAAGCAGATGCGTGCGGTGATATCGGCGATGCACGCCGAACCGTCTCGGCGCTGGACGCTCGCCGACCTCGCCCGTGTCGGCTGCATGTCGCGCTCGAGCTTTGCCGTTCGGTTCAAGCAAACGGTAGGCGAACCGGCGATGGAGTACCTGACGCGCTGGCGGATGATGGTGGCGGCCGATCGTCTCGCGAGCGGGCGCGTCTCCATAGCGACTGTGGCACCGGCGGTCGGCTACGAATCCGAAAGCGCGTTCAGTACGGCGTTCAAACGAACGTTCGGCCACTCGCCTAGGGAGTTCGCCAAGGCAGTGGCCACGTAGCGGACCTTCCTGGACGCCGGCGGCGATCTCGCGGACGCCCTTGCTGTCGATTTCGGCCGACTGCGAGCAACCTGCCGTCATTGGCAGCTGACGATGCTCCTGCTGTGACCGTCCGGATGCGGCGAAGCTGCCGTCCTCCGATCGGCGCCACGAGATTGACGAACGTGGGCACGACATGAGCATGGCCCTGACGGGATTGACGTTAACAGGGCCGGAGTGAGCCGTGCTCGCCTCCAGCGCTGTCGCGCTCGCGATATGCCGTATCATTGTCTCGGAAGGGTGCCGCCAGGTTCAGGTATGCAATCCGGCCTTGGATCCTCGTTGACCACGGTTGGCACTATGGATGCCATGATCAGAGGGGCGCATGCCCTCTATACGGTCGTCGATGGGGCGTTGCTGTAGGCGTGCAGCGAGAACTATGGCGTCGATGATCGCTTCGCATTCCGCCCCGCCAGTCGCCAACAGCTCCCGAAATCCGCGGATGCGGGACATGAACCAGAGAGTTCCCGCTAAGGCCACTATGGGACTGCGGTCGAGCCATGTCTTCGATCGGGGGTAAATTGGGTATCCCATTGCCTTGATGAGATCGAAACTGGCGCGGACGCCCCGCGAAATGCCGATCGCTTCTTTCCATGATGCGCCATTGCCGCGCTTCATGGCGGCGATCGACACGCTTTCGAAGGCGACGCAGAGAGGGGCATGGCACCGAAGCCACAGCGGCATATCAGGCTCGAACGCGGCTGGAAGGCCGGCCGCGTTGAATACATCGACCCATTGCTGGCGCGCCATCAACGTTTTCTGTCCCCCGGCTCCGATCGTCGCCTTGAGTCTGCCGTCTTCATCGAGCTGTGCTTGCACGAATGGCATCCCGAACGTGCAGCGCGCTGCACCGACCACGCTTTCATGCCGCAACGGATCGAACGTGTTGAACATGAACTGGATGCACTTCGCGGCGCTGCGGGACAGAGTTGGCAGTATGGCATCGACTTGATGGGCCAGTAGCGTCACGATGACGAGATCGTACGGTGTGTCTTCGTCGAGTTCGTCAAGCACACGAACCTCTGCACGAGTGCCGTCGACATCGACGATCGCACCATCACGTTGCAGCTGTGCCAAGCGCGGCGAGCCGGGCCGCGCCACGACCGTGACCTCATGCCCGCCGTTGCGTGCAAGCCGAGACGCAAAGGTACTGCCGATTTGTCCCGCACCGATGACGACGATGCGCAGCGGCGAGGATGGTGTTGGAGCGGCTATCTCAGTCATTACGATCTCCAGGCGCGGGGCGTCGGGCGGGGCCGATGACCTTCTATCGACGGCTATAGAGCCGGCAGGCGGACGCTCCATGCTGCGGCGTCCGAAGCTGCGTCGCGATCGTCCAACGCCCGGTTTAGGTTTTCCTTTCGCGAGATGGCCCAACGACGCCCGCCTGCTTCGGGCGAGCAGCAACCAAGCCCTGCCGCTCATGCAGTCCTCAAGCTACCGGGCTGGCAGGCATATCGATCCTGTCGATCATATCGCCCGTGATGAGGTCCTGTATCCGGCGCTCGTTGAGGACCGTGTACGGGTAGACGGGCGGGATCGCGCTCACCGCATCAAGCCGGGTGATATGCTCGGCCGACAGCGTTACGTTTGCCGCGGCGAGATTGGCTTCGAGTTGCGCGAGCGTGCGTGGCCCGATGATCGGCAGCGACCCCTTCGCGGCGACCCAAGCGATGGCGATCTCCCCAGGTGTCACGCCTGCTTCGTCAGCGACCGCGATCAGCGTATCCAAGATGGCCGTACGCTGCGGACTGTTCTCGGGCTGGAAGCCGGCACCGGCCCAGGCCTCGTCGCGCCTGTCCTGCGCCTTTCCGGCACGGTATTTGCCGGTCAGCACGCCGCCACCCAAAGGCGAGAACGCGACGACGCCAAGCCCGAGGGCCTGCGCGGCGGGGATCAACTCTTGCTCGGTCGCGCGCTGGACGAGGCTATGCTCGACCTGGATGCCCGCGATCGGAACGGCGCCTCGAAGCTCCGCGATCGTCGCGGCCCGCGCTACCCGCCATGCGGGGAAGTTCGAGAGCCCGGCATATAGGATCTTGCCCGCCCGCGTGAGGTCGTCGAAGCCGCGCACAATTTCTTCCAGCGGCGTTACACCGTCCGAGACATGGACCCAGTATAGGTCAATCCGATCGGTCTTCAGCCGCTTGAGACTTGCCTCGACCGACGACACCATCGCCTGCCGACTGTTGCCCGTGACGAGGATTCCCGATGCCGCGTTCGTCTTCACGGCATATTTCGTGGACAGCACGAATTCGTCGCGCCGCCCGGTCAGCAGGTCGCCGATGAATTCCTCGGACTGACCGTCCTGATAGCCATTTGAGCTGTCGAGGAAGTTGCCGCCAGCGTCGGCGTAGGTGTCGATGATGCGGCGGGCTTCGTCAGGATCGGTCCCGTGGCCCCAGGCCGTCCCGAAATTGGCAGTGCCGAGGACGAGATCGGACACGCGCAATCCGGTATGTTGACCGAAGAGCTTGTAGCGAAGGGCGTTTTTCATGACGGTTTCCAGGATCGAGAAAAGGAGCTATCGAAGCGTAGCAGTGCTACATATATCCGTAGCAGTGATCCGTTTGTCAAGATGAGGCTTATGCGCGCCGACGCCCAGAAGAATTACAGCCACTTGCTGAGCATCGCGCGCGGCGTGATCGCCGAGCAGGGGGCGGAGGCCTCGCTGCGTGATATCGCCAGACGAGCGGACGTAGGTTTGGCTACGCTCTACCGGCACTTTCCGACACGCGAGGCGCTGCTGGAGGCGCTGCTGCGCACCAGCCTCGATGAATTGACGCACAAGGCTGCCGATCTCGGGAACGGCATGGCGCCTGCCAAAGCCTTGGCGCTCTGGCTCCCTGACGCCGTCGCCTTCGTGCGGAGTTACAATGGTGTCGTTGCCGTGATGGCGGCCGCGTTAGATGATGCCGACTCCGCGCTTCACGCCTCTTGCACCAGCTTGCGGGCTGCGGGGGCGCGTCTGCTCGAGCAGGCTCAGGCCGATGGAACGGCACGCGCGGATATTGATGGAATTGATCTTTTCGGGATCATCGGCGCGCTGGGCTGGCTTGGCGATCAACCTGCATTCGCTTCACGCGCTGATCACCTTGTCGATATCGTCGCTCAAGCGATTCTGCAAAACCGGGAGTAAGAGCGAACACCCCTGCGGGCGTTCCGATTGAACGGGGGTATGGATCACCGGCGCGTTCTCACAGACTGTGGGTAGGCGTCCAAACGAGGGCCCATCCTTTTGAAGCGCAAAGTTTCAAAAATGCGAAAGAAGATAACTTTTCACAGGGGCCCGGTTCGATGCCCATCCGCACCCAATTCGATTTTATCGAAATGGTCAGTTTGAACGGAGAAACGGGAATCCGATCATATCGTTCAAGCGACCTAAAACACATGTTTGTCGATGCAGCAGGCCGCAAATTTTGGAGATTGGCGGCGTGCGCGGCGGCTTACGTGCTCCATGTTCGGACTACTGTCCGAGATACCCTGTCGGATTGGGAAAGTGCGCGACAACCGTAGAGGTGAGGTTTTTCGTCAGGGAAGAGGAGGCTGCTATTTGGCGTGAGATTCAATCTCGGCGAAGTCGCCACCGTGAAGGCTGGCCCGTTGCCCAGCAGATCTCGGAAGCCGCGCGAATGGCGAGTTTATCCGAAACCCGACATTCACGCCCGATTGCCCGAACGGCGGCTTTGTCCCGCTTTTCGCCGTACCGCGCGTCGACACGTCGCTTACGGCGTGCGGATCAGTCTAAATGAATGAACGACCGAAGCTGGGAAGCGAGCAGGGCGGCCTGAACGTCCACTTCTGGGTCTAGCCGGCCACCGAGCTACCGGGCGGCTAACGCCAATAGCGGATCTCAGTTTTTTGGCGGAGTCGCGCCCC
>NZ_JBYSXN010000006.1:0-69699 GCF_058782275.1 Sphingomonas sp. FW306-05-A | reverse complement strand
TGAAACGACCCATCCGACGTCTCCAGATGACGCCGACAAGCATAGCATATCAGGACGTTTTCACACAGCCTCGGTGGTTAGCTGCCGTCACCGGTCGTATCGTCGTTGCCTCCGAAACGGACGAAGAATGAAGCGAACCAACCAGCGGCAGCGCAAACAGCGGCTATAGCTAATCCGTTGAGCAGCTTTAGCCAGCCCCAGCTTATCGCGCACGGCGGACCGATATGCATGTCGCAAGAGCGCTCGCCGAGTAGCAATACGGCCCATATCGGCAGCCCGACAAAGACAGATAGAGCGACCGAAACGAAGCATCCCGCCCGGTTTGATTTTCGGTAAGCCATACCGCGACTATGCGTCGTCCAAGGCGATTATCAATGTCCGAAATTGGGCGGGAGCCGTCATCCGACCGCGAAGGAATCGAGAACGGCAAAACCGGTGGCTAGCAGACGTCGCGGCGCAACCCGATAAGTCGCCTCAACCGAAGCATTAAGAAGCAAATTAGCACAGTTGCTAAGATCGAAATTATGACCGCCGACGCATCCCCGCAGCCCTGTTCTCTCGCTGCACGGAAAATGATGCGCGATAAGAACACGCCAAAAAGATAGAAGCCAAACGTAAACCAGTCTTTCATTCAGACACGATGTCAGCTTGTCTGAATGTCTGCAACTGGGCGCTAACCGCCCGTCCGCTTTGCGGCCGGTAAGACCCAAACCCGGACATTCGCGCGCCCTTCCCCGCCTCCCACTTTCGGACATTCGTTCATATTGTCAGACGGCATCTCTTGGCGACCTTGATCAGCTACCTGTTCGGCTCAAATGAAGGTGAGCCGTTGGCCGCTTTCGGAAGGCGGACGGCAACGGCTGCACCGCGACACGTCGATCAGTGCGAACCTATTTCCAGCGGCAATTCGGGTTCGGTTCGAGGTTAACGACGCTGACAGCATTCAATTGGTCGGCTGGGTCACAAGTTCTGCGGCATCCATCGCTTCGCGCAGCTTAGCTAGTCCCCGGCGAACCCAGCTTTTCATAGTTCCAACAGGCACCCCCTGACGATCAGCCATTGCTGCATGGGTAAGACCACCAAAAAAGGCACCATAAATGGCTTCGCGCTGGCACTGCTGTAGCAATGCAAGCGATGCGAGTAAGCCGGCTGAGGCTTCCAGTTGCAACATTGTTTCACTGATCAGCGGTACAGGGTCTGCAAACTCGCAAGCCCCGTCAATGGGATCGAACTTCCATTTGTATTGTGCCCTCTGCCAATCAATCGAGCGATTCCTCGCAATTGCTGA
Source organism: Sphingomonas sp. FW306-05-A (assembly GCF_058782275.1). Taxonomy (NCBI): domain Bacteria; kingdom Pseudomonadati; phylum Pseudomonadota; class Alphaproteobacteria; order Sphingomonadales; family Sphingomonadaceae; genus Sphingomonas; species Sphingomonas sp. FW306-05-A. Next base: position 68,411 of record NZ_JBYSXN010000006.1, on the reverse strand, counting down.
CATCCATGCGATCGCGCTGCCCCGGCTAGTATCAAACGTATTCGCGCGCTTCCATATTATGAGATAGGCCTCATGCACCATATCTTCTGCCGCTCCTCGATCATTACAAACACGAAGGCATATGCCAAAGATCTTAGACGAAGTTAGCTTATAGAGTTCGCGAAATGCCTCACGATCTCCATTACCAGTGCGATATAGTGACCAAGCTAATAACTGTGGAGGGCTTAGCTGCTCACGATCAGCTGAAACGATCCATTCTGGTAAATCGGCCATTGAAATTCCCGCTAGGAGCGGGAGCGCTATGTCTCTCAGTCGTTAGCGCTCAAAAAACGGCTGACGATTATCGTGTAACTTCCATAGCTCATATTAGTTTCACGAAAAACGGACACATGGCTCGTTACCCGAACCTCGATTCGTCTTACGACAATTCTAGGTAGCGTCCAGACTTTCTAATCCCCGTACTGCCACTTATTAGTTCTGCTGTTTCTGTCGCATTGTTACTAACTAATTTTGGCCAATTAATAGCGCGTTGCGATGGCGAGTGGAACCCACCGCGTTAACAGACATTCGGTTTGTCGCGGTCAGGACCCTTATTCGAAGAGCCTGCGCCAACAGCTCAATCTTCAGTACCGACTCATCTCTTCTGAAAGCGGACAGTTTACCATTGCCTAGCCACCGGTTCGGTTTGAGGCTGATACGACCCAGATCCGGACATTCGCGCACCCTTTGCCGCTTCCCAACTTCAGACATTCATTCACCTGCGCTCTGACTGCGACGGGCGCATGCTCTTTCGATCCAATTTCGAAGAGTGACGTCGTCCTTCTTCAGAAACAGGTGAGGACGCTGTGCTTAGGCGGGACGACAGTGTGTAGGAGGTTGGCTACGACAGTCAGCATCCGCGTGAGCGCGAAAGGTTTCTGTACGATCACGCTGCTCGGCACGCCTTCCGATACCCAATCGGCACCGCTGTCACCCGTCATATAAATGACGACAACGCCCGGATCGCACTGGCGAGCCATGCGTGCGACATCCCATCCGCTTGGCCCGGCACCCAAGCGAATATCAGTGACGACCATGGCAAAATTCCGTGTTGCCAAATGCGTGATCGCATTCGCTCCGCTGCTGCTCGCCAAAATAGAGAACCCCGCTTCCTCAAATGCATCGACCAGCGTCATGAGGATCAGTGGTTCATCGTCGACGATCAGGAGCTGTGGTTTTGTTTCCAACGCTGCTTCCCCTTACTTCGAGCTCTGCGATTGCCAAACTTTCGGATCGATTGCGGTGGACGCAGCTACCCAGTGCGGTGCAGCGCGGCACCGCTCTGCGCCGGACCAAACAGATAGCCTTGTCCATGGCTGCACCCTTTTAGGCGAAGCAGCTGGCGCTGGAGCTCGGTTTCGATACCTTCAGCAACGACTTCTAGCGACAGGCTGTCGGCAAGCCCGATCACCGCGGAGACGATCGCCGAAATTTCCTGATTGTCGGTCATTCGCTGGATAAACGAGCGATCGATCTTGACCACATCTACCGGAAAGTCTCGCAGGTGAGAAAGCGAGGAATAGCCTGTGCCGAAATCATCAAGTGCGATCCGTACGCCCGCACAGTTCAGCAGTTTAAGTGCTCGCACAACATAGCCAGCGCCGCGTTCGCAGAATACATGCTCGGTAACTTCCACCTCGAGGAAGGACGCCGGGACCCCAGCATCGCTCGCATGGCGAAGCAAGCATTCGGCATAATCGTCGCGCAAAAACTCGACCGGGGCGGCGTTGATCGCGACGCGTCCGAACCGCAAGCCCTGCCCATGCCACTGCCGGATGTCGGCAAGGACGTGCCTCCGCACGTGATCGCCGATCCTGGACGCAAGCTCATAGTCCTTGAAGGCCTCCTCCACTGTATCCGGACCCTGCACGCCGCGTGTCGGATGGATCCACCGAAGCAGGGCTTCGTACCCGGTGATTTCTCCGGTGCGCAGGTCGACCTTGGGCTGGTAGTGTGGAACGATGCTCTCGTCGCGAAGCACGGTCTGCGCAAGACTGAGCTGGGAAGCGGCGCACTGGGCCTGATGGCGCATCTGGTTGCGGAAAATGCTGAGCCCGCCGCGGCCGGACCGCTTGCGGGCATACAGCGCTGTATCGGCGTTATTAAAAAGTTCGAGCGCGGTCGTGGCATCCTGCGGAAAAAGGGCCCCGCCGATGCTGACGCCTGCGTTCAATACTCGTCCGCCAATCGTCACCGGTGTGTTGAGACGCACGGCGATGGCATCGCCAGTCTTTTGCAACTGTTCCTCGTCGCTAAAGTGCTGGACGATGATCGCGAATTCATCGCCGCCAAGTCGCGCTGTGAAATCAGTCGGTCGGGTACCGTCCCGGAGCCGGTCTGCCACGGTCTGAAGAAGCAGATCGCCGGCGGCATGACCCAATGTATCGTTGATATGCTTGAAATGATCTAGATCGAGCAACAGCAGGCCGAACGGAATGCCAGTCCTCGCGGCGCGGATCGTCTCTGCCTCAAGATGTGCTTGAAACGCGCTACGGTTGGCGAGGCCGGTGAGCGCATCGTGTTCGCTCGTCCACTTCAGTCGGTTTGACGCTGCCTTGCTGTCGGTGACATCGCGGCAAATCGACAGCAACCGCAAGACAGTGCCGTCCGGATCTTTGATCGGCGTGACCAAGACGTCCCACCATTTCGCGACCCCATCGTTCGCCGGGCGCATAGCGCTGAAGCGCGCGACGCCGCCCGAACGCGCCGTGTCTAGCGCGGCACCCATCCTCGATCGAACTCTCTTTGGCCAAAAGTCTGACCAAGGCCGGCCCAGTACGGTATCGCCGCTACGCATTTGCAGCGCCCGACACCCGGGCTCGTTGATCAATTCCACCCCACCATCAAGCGCGATCACCACGATACAATCGGCACTCGCATCCAGGATGCTACGATAAAGCGCTTCACTTTCGCGAACCGCGTCCTCGGCCTCCTTCCGGGCGGTGATGTCTCGCGATACGCCGATTACGCCGCATATGTCGCCGTTGACGATCCACGGGACCTTCACGGTCTGGAAATGCCGCGGTTCGCCATGAATCGGGATGATCTCGTCCGCAGTCACGGGCTTCCCCGTCGTGAAGATCTGACGATCGGTGCCCTGATAACCGACCACGAGATCAGGTTCGAACAGATCTTCTGTCCGCAGGCCAGTCTCGAGCCCGCATCCCTCGCGCAATGCGCGATTGGAGAGAATGAAGCGTCCCTGACGATCCTTTGCAAAAATGAGATCGTCGACGCTGTCGATCACCGTCTGGAGCAACGTATGTTCGCGGTTGCGGTCCACCTGAGGCTCGGCCGCCGGAGCAAGGAGCGTGTGAGGAGGATCAGACGCGGGCTCCACCCCAGCGTTAAACGGCACCGGGTGCAAGGCTGCGGCCGATTTGCGCTGACGCGGGCTCATGAAACGCCAGCGCATACAAGACGCAACGTCTGAATCCGGTCCGCCGTCTCGATTCCCGCCATATCACTGGCGGCCCAGCGGACGGACGCAAGGATAAGTGGGCGGTCGGGCAGCCGAACAATGACCTGCTGGCCTACTTCGAGAACCGCGTCGATCTCAAGCCGCATGCCGGAGCGCGAGACGTCGCGTACCGTTGAGTGATAGCATAACGATCCAATCGCAATCCGCCCCGTCAGATCAACCGGATACCGTTTGGACCGCGACGCATGGGATGCGAGAAAACCGGGATCGACTGCGTCCGAACAGCTTAGGATATCGAGGGCATCGACGAGGTCGATGCCGAATTTGGGACCGCGGACCCAGCGAACGCTTCCCTGATGGAAACGATTGCCCACGATCGAAAAGATAAGAAGGTCCGTAGCGCGGAGCGGTGTCGTCGTCTCCCCGGCAAAGCCGGTGCGCGAGACGTTCACAATGCGCATGTTGGCATAGCTTACCACCGGCAGCACGTCCGCTTTAAGCAGCACTCGGCTGCGTGGGGCGCCACGACGGTCGGATGGCTCTGCCTTCCCGACGTTCAGCAAGGACTTCAACCGATCTACGAGCATAGCGAAGCGTTCCGCTCAACGCGGCGACGTTCCCGAATGACAAGACGCCCTGCAACAGTATCAATTTGAGGTAGGATGACGGCAGCGAACAGCATGGTAGCCTCCGGGTGCCAGAATGCGGCAGCCGGGGCGTCTCCTCAACGTCGGCTTGGCGACACTTCAGGACAAAGGAACGTCATTTCCGTCCTGATCGCCCGCCCCTGAACCGGAGGTACGGAAACGGCTGCGATATTCAGCTGGCGTAACTCCTATCCGGCGGAGGAAGGCGCGGCGCAGCGTTGCGCTCGATCCGAAGCCCGCTGCATGCGCGATCGCCTTGATGGGGGCTCGGCTGTCCTCCAGCAGCCCTCGCGCGATGTCTACCCGGGTCAACTCGACGTAGGCGGCCGGACTCGTGCCCAATGCGCTATGGAATAGACGCGTCAGGGTGCGCGGATTCAACCCTACTAGGGCGGCAAGCGCCGTTACACCGAGATCGGCCCGGGGATATTCCAGGATATGCAACTGGATTCGGTCGAACGGACCGCTAGCACCCGTTTGCACCGTAAGGGCGGCACTGAATTGCGACTGTCCGCCCGGCCGTTTGAGGAACACTACGAGACGACGCGCGACCCATAAGGCTAAGGCACGACCGTGGTCCTCCTCAATAAGCGAGAATGTCAGGTCGATCGCCGCTGCGACCCCAGCCGAGCTGAACACCGGCCCGTCGCGGACGAAAATTCGGTCCGCCTGGACTTGGATCTCAGGAAACTTTGCCGCCAAGCGATCTGCATATTCCCAGTGCGTAGTAACGGAACGCCCCGACAGGAGCCCGGTATCAGCCAACACGAAGGCGCCAGTACAGATTGAGCCAAAGCGCCGTGATTGCAGAGCCTGCTCACGCAACCAACGCTGGACCGGTTCGCTCGGGGTTTGGGGTAAGCCGTAAGGACCGACCACAATCAGCGTATCGGGAGGGCCGAACGCATCTACAATCCCGGCGTCGGGAAGAAATCGGACACCCGATGCGCTTTCCGCCGGAAACCCATCTTCCGTCACCAGCTGAACGTTATACGACTGCCCATTCGCGATCTTGCAGTTTGCTTCGAATAGCGCATCGCGCACGCCAGCAAGTTCCAGAAGATGAACATTGTTCGGTGCGAAAATCGTGATGAGCACGATCTATCCTTCGCTCGGCGGTAATCGCCTCAAGGACACTATACGCTCTGCTCAGAGCGATTAACAGGAGATTGGTTGGCTGGCGTGAGTCCGCTACGACCCTGCCGGATAGGCTGCCTATCAACTGACTAAACAAACAAAAAACGGCGGTTTGTAATCCGCAAGCAAGATTGCCAGCGACCTGACTGGTTTTTAGGACAGCAAGACCCAAAGTCGGACGTTCGCGCGCTATCTCAGGTTACTAAAATCTGCCATTCGTTCATGTAGCCAGCGAAAGAAAAGTCATGCGGTTGAAACTTCGCCGCGTCCGAGTGAATTTCGTGATTTCGCATGGCTCAGTCTCGCGCGACGACGACGCCGCCGCGACGCTGACAGCGATCGTCGAACGGCCCAACCTGTGCCGCCTCATCATCGGACTTTGAAGGGGCGATCAGCCGATCGCGCTGACGCTCGATCGTCCGACCGGGTGCTAATCCTCCTACCCTAACCCCAGAAAGTCCTGCGATCCACGAGATCGTCGTACGCTTCGGCTGCGGCGTCAATAATCTTCGATTTCTTTCGGTGCGCCAGCAAGCTCTTGGCCCCGGGGTCATCCCTCAGGCCCAGCCGGTCCAGAACCATTGGCGCAGTCGCCATGTCGTTCAGCGCGCCAAGCTGATCCTGCAGCTTCTCCAGCGATCTCATGAACTTCCCGTAGCGACGCGCACGCTTCTTGCCCGGGAATAGCGAGCCGAGAAACTCCACGCCATAGCGGAGCCGTTTGGCGGTTTTGCGGACTTCGTGCCGTTCCTCGTCCGCCTGTGTGGCAAGCGACCTACCACGCTTGCTGACTCGCCGAAGCTGCTTGTGCAGCGTCTCCGCCGCGAACTGCCTTGCCGGCGCGTCCCGAGCATCGCGCATCGATGGCGCGGTGCGCCATGCCCCGCATACCAGCCATTCCGTCAGATCGAGCATCAGGGCGCGAACCCGGTCTGAGCCAAGCGCGGTATCGACCGCGGCATAGGCAGCATCGCAAGCCCGGTTGAGCTCCTGGAACAACGAAGCGCCGGGCGGCGCCTTCGCCAGTAATACGTCGAGGTCGCGCGCTTCGCCCAGCACCGATCCCAGCCAGCGCAACTCGCTATTGAAATGCTGCACCTCGTCACTGTCGAGCAAGGACTTGAAGATTGAAAAGGCGGACCGCAGCCGACGCAACGACACGCGCGCCTGATGCAGGGCTTCGGCATCGGCTTGGTCGAGCAGGATGGTTTCGTTCAGGCGGTACTGGCGTATGCACGAGCCGGCGATTGCCTCGAAAGCGTCCGCTGCGGATGCGGTCCGGCTCAACGCGACCCGCTCCGCCTTGAACGCTTTGGACACGGGACGAAGCAGGTCGTAGCCACGTTCGGACTTGGTCACTACGCCAAGGCGGACCGGAAAATGCGCCGCTATTGTCTTGGCCAGCGCAAACAAGGCACCGGGCTCTCCCCGTTTCAACTCCAGCTCGAGCTCGCAGACCGGCGACTGGCGGTCACCCGCGGAGACGTGTCCGCGATCCAAGACCAGTTCGATCGACGCCTCGCCGCTGTCGACGATCCACGTCAGGCGCTCAACCGCGACGGTGAAGATCGGAGCGACGGTGCCCGCCTCATCGCCGAGCAGCGTCGGAATGGGGGTCCGGTCGTCGATGACCGGGGTCAAGTCGGCCACCTCGATTTCCCATTCGGACCGCGCGAAGAGACCGGCCGCCTTCGCATCCGCGACTTTGATCGTCTGTGTGCGCGTGTCGCCGGACTGGCGGATGCGCAACGAGACGCCGCCTTGCAAAAGCGCCAGATCGGGCGTGTCGAAATAGACCGCTTGCATTTGCCGCGTACGCGGCGGGCCATCGAACACGTCGGACCCCGCGAAGGCATCGGCCGCCGCGGCGTCCAATACCAGCTTCAGTTCGACTTCCTGTGCCACCAAATACCTTTCCGCAAAATCACGACGCCTTCTACACCGAGCAATATGCGATAGGTTCGCTGGTTCCTGGATAGTCGCAAGCGCAATCTCTGCGCAAACTCCAAGCTACGAAGGACCAAGACCGTTCGCGGCCATTCCGTAAGTTCGTATGTCGCAGTAGTTGACCTCAGTCGGACCGCCCATGGAAACGCCCTTTAATCTCGCTCACAGAGCCTGTGTACAACTCTGCCCGCCCGTTCTGTCAGCCCATCCCGGATGCGCTCAATGTTCACGGAACGCCCCCCAGAACGCGCCAAACAATGGCTCCAACGCATAGCTTAACGCGGTTCGCTTCCGCAGCGGGACGAGCACCTGGACCGGCATCCCCGCGCGCAGTTCGAAATTCTTTCCCCTTACGCCGCGGAGCAGTGCAAGCTGTCGACGCGGCACCGTAACTTCGCCCGTAAAATAGGTCGCGCCGGTCTTCTCGTCAGTTAGCACATCGGCCGAAAGCCGGGTCAGCGTCCCTTCTAGATCGGGCAGGGTCCGTTCATGCAACCCCGGGAACTTGACCAGGGTGCGCTGCCCAACGACCAGATCGTCCGCGTCGTCGGGCGCTACACGCGCCTGGATTTTAAGCGGGGTCCGCTCCGGAACGATGTCCATCAGCTTCTGTCCAGGTGATACGACGCCGCCGGGCGTAACGACGCTCAGCGCAATCACCGCGCCGGTCGCAGGCGCGCGGATGTCGGTGCGGCGCAGTTGGTCGCGCGCTGAAGCGAGCTTGGGGAGGACGTCTCCTAAGCGGATCTCGACATCGCGCAGATCGGCGGCGGTGCGCTCGCGGAACGTGCGTTCTGCCTCGATCGCGGTAATCTGGCTTTCGCGTGCCGCGCCCTGCGTCTGCGCGACGCTTGCCGAATATTGCCCGCGTTGGCCGACCAGTTCGGCGCGCATCCGCTCCAGTTCGCGCAGCCGCGTCTGCGAAACGAACCCCTTTTCCGCCAGCGGCGCTAACGCTTTCAGCTGTTCGTCGATGATCCGCAGCTGTTCCTGCGCGGACACCACTTGCGTGTCATAGCCGCGCCCCTGCGCGGTCGACTGAGCCGCCCGCTGCCCGAGCGCCCCGCGTTGTGCCGCAAGCGTCGCGCGCCGGGCCAGCAACTCGCGCTGTTGAAGCTTGAGCGCGAGCGCCGCATCGTCGCGGTCCTCGGGCGGGAGCGTGGCATATTCGGGCGGCGTGACGAGACCCCCCGTCCCCAGTTCCTCCGCCTCGAGCCGGGAGCGCTGCGCCAGCAACCGGATTGCCTGTGCACTCATCGCGCGTTCCTGCGCGAGCACTTCCGATGCCGCGAGCCGGATGAGCAACTGTCCGCGTTCGACCCGCTGCCCCTCGCGCACGTAGATCGCGCCGACGACGCCGCCGTCGCGGTGCTGGACCGTCTGCCGCTGGCCGGAGACTTCGAGCACCCCCGGGGCGTAGGCCGCCGCATCGAGCCGCGCGAATGCCGCCCAGCCGAGGAACAGGACGAAAAAGACGATCGCGATCGCCGCCCCATTGCGAATGTCACGCCCCGGATCGGCAAGGCGGTGCTCATAGTCGGCGGGTGTATCGGCCGCGCGTAGCACGCTGACAGAGCCGCTCATGCCGCTCCCCCCTGTGTTGCGGGCAGATCCGACACGGGCGGCACCATCCGGCGCACATTGGGCGGCGCGATCTTGGCGAGGACCTCGTCACGCGGGCCGAACAGTTCGGCACGCCCGTCGCGAAGCACCAGCATCTTGTCGACCACCGGGAGCACGCCGAGCTTATGCGACACCACGATGATCGTCCGCCCCTCCGCCTTCAACCGCGCGATCACCATGTTGAGCGCGGCATCGCCCTCGGAATCGAGATGCGCGTTGGGTTCGTCGAGCACGTACAGCGCGGGATTGCCGTAGACCGCCCGCGCCAGTGCGATGCGTTGCGCCTGCCCCGCCGACACACCGCGCCCGCCGAGCTGAAGCTTGTGATCGAACCCGCCGTTCAGCCGCAGGATCAACGGCAGCGCGCCGACCTTTTCCGCCGCCGCGACCGCTTCCGCATCGACGGCAGCGGGATCGGCACCGGTTTCGGCCGCGAACCGGCTGATGTTGTCCTTCACCGTTCCTTCGAACAACGCGGCGTCCTGTGGTAGATAGCCGATGTGCCGTGCCAGCAGTTCGGGATCCCAGTCCAGGAGACTTGCCTCATCGAGCCGCACCGTCCCGCGGTCGAGCGGGAGCGCACCCACGATTGCGCGGACCAGCGTCGATTTACCCGACCCCGACGGCCCGACGATCGCGAGCACTTCGCCGGGCTCGAGCGCGAAGGACACCGCATTGAGCACCGCCGCGTCGCGCGACGCGGTCAGCACCGTGACCCCCTCGAGCTTGAGCGTCCCGGTCGGCGCAGGCAGCCGCGTCGGCGCGGCATGAAACGGATCGGCGGCGAGCAATGCGTCGATGTTACGATAGCCGTCGCGTGCCTGCATCAGCGGCTTCCAGCTGCCGATGAGCAACTCGATCGGTGCGAGCGCGCGCGCGATGAGGAAGGATGCCGCGAAGATCGCGCCCCCCGAGATGCGATTGTCGACCGCCAGCATCGCACCGAGGCCAAGCGCGAGCGACTGCAACGCGAGCCGGACGAACTTGGTCGCGGTGAGATACCCGCTCGCCTGGAACCCGGCCTCGGTCTGGAACGCGAGCATCGAAAGCCGCTGCCGCAACTGTCGCGCGACGAACGCCCGCCGCATCCCGAGTGCCTTTATCCCATCCGCGCCATTGAGCGCAGCATCCTGCGCGGCATAGGTCCGCGCCGCGACATCCTGCGCGCGCATCATCCCGTCGCGCGTGGCGCGCTCGTTGCGCCAAGCAATGAACGGGAGGACCAAGCCGCCGAGCAGCGCAACCACGCCGATCCACGGATGCACCAGAAAACAGACGAAGATATAGATCGGCGTCCACGGCGCATCGAACAGCGCGAGGATTCCCGGCCCGGTCAGGGTCCCGCGAATAACGTCGAGTTCGCGCAGCGCCTGTCGCGCGACGGGGGATTCCGGCCGGCCTAGCGTCGCATCGAGCAGCGCGGGCGCGACCACCGCGTCCAGCAGCACGCCCGCGCGCACCAGCAACCGGCTGCGGATCCGGTCGAGCAACGCGAGGCATCCCAGCGCGAACAACAGCGCCGCAGTCAGGAACCCGAGCGTCTGCAATCCCTTCGTCGGCACGACCCGGTCGTATACCTGCAGCATGTACAACGTCGGGGCGATATACAGCAAGTTGACGAGCGCGCTGAACGCTGCCGCGGCGATCAGGTGCCTGCGGCAAAGCTGCAACGCGTCGCGCATTCGCCCATGAAACGATGCGTCGCCGGGAGGCGTCGGGGACCATGCCCCGGATGGCAGAGCCTGCGTGGCTGGCGTTGCAATGTCGGTCATCGATTATACGCTGCTCCCCCGATCCCTCGCGGAATCGGGGGAGCATTTATCACACCAGATGAATGTCATCGACGGACGTCAGGGCGTACAGGTGGTGGTCGTAACCAAAGCTGTCGACCTGCGGACCCGCGGTGCTGCCGGCGCCGTCCTGCGTGACCGCAGCCACAGCGTCGGGCTCCCAGGCGAACACATCATCCGCCGTTGCAGCGACCGGTGCGGTACCAAAATCGAAACCCTGGTGCATGCCGCTGTCCTGCTCGACCGACGCCACAGTTGTCCGTGCGATGACATTGCCGAAGTCGAACACGGCAAGCTGAGGATCATGATCGGTCGGGCGATCCCCGCCAAACTGCGCGTTGATGTGGACCGCATCATATTGCGCGTTGGCGGCCAGTGAGTCGGTCACGAGAATATGGTCGAGCTGCTGCGCGTTGCCCTCGAACATATAGCTGTAACGTTCCTCGACCGACAGCAAGGTGGCCAGATCGGTCATGGCACCGCCCTTTGCGGGATCGGTCAGCTGGGTCTGCGCTTCTTCCCAGGCGAACCCGTTCCAGTCACCCAACACTGCGATGTTGAGGTCGGGGTCGTCCGCGAGATGCGCGTTGATATACGCTTTCACCCCGGCGGCCTGCGCGGTGCGTGCCGCGTCACCGGCATCGGCGGGCGGCTGGGTCGCGCCCCACAAGGGGTCGCTGCCCCCGCGCGACGTCAGATGGACGTTGATCGCGGTAACGGTCTCGCCGTGGAACAGGAAGTCCGCGACGAGCGGCTTGCGCGTATTGTTGTACGCCGGACCGTCGATCAGCTCGGCGCTGCCCTCGACATAGGTCACGCGGTCGAGATTGTAGAGATAGCCGCCGCGGATGTTACCATTGGGTTCGCCGCCGGTGGTGTTGTTGGCGGTCGGCGCGACTTCGACATAGCCATAGCGCCCGCCGTCGATCGCCGCGATCGCATCGATCAGGCCCTGCGCGGTCTTGACGCCCAAATAATCGCTGCCGTTGCCCGCGCCGTCCGCATCCTGGATCTCCTGGAGCGCGATGATGTCGGGAGCGCGCAGGTTGTAGACGATGTTCGACGCCAGCACGTCGAACTTGCCGTCCGACGGATCGAGGTTCTCGACGTTGTAAGTCGCCATCGACAGATGCGTCGCGTCGCCGGTCAGCGTCGTGACTTCCCTGGCGAGCGATACGTCCTTGGTCACGGTGACCGCCTCGGTCACCAGCACTTCGTAGCGCGCGGCGGCATAGTTGACGATGCCGGTCACGCTGCTGAGCTGGTCGCCGATCGAATAGCCCGCGGTGAAGCCGGCAAAGATCGTCCTGTCGCCCTGGAGCTGGATCTTCTCCGGGTTGAAGTCGCCGTCCGAAATGGTGATCCCGCCGCGATCGTTGATCCCGGTCGCGCCCTTCCCAAGCGACGCCACGACGTCGGTTTCGGCAAAGGTGTCGCTGGTGGTGTTCGACACGACGAGCGGCGCGTCGATCGTGACGCGCATCCCCTCGAGCGATTCCCAGAAATCGATCCCGTCGGTGGTGGGGTCGTAGCTGGTGAGGCCATCGTTATCGATCACGCGGCTCGGCGGGGTGAGCCCACCCTCGCCGATCAGCACCGCGTCGGGGAGCTGATAGTCGGACGCGACGAAGTTGACGATCGGCGCGCTGATCTGGGTGACCGACAGGCCGCCCGTCCCCGCGCGGAACTCGTTCACGACGCCCTGCACCGAGACGAGGTCGCCGAGAAAGACGTCCTGCGGCGCGGCACCGGTAAAGACGAACACCGCGTCCGACGTACGGCTGTTCCCGTCGCCCCTGTCCTGAATGTAGAAGCCGTTGCTGTCGACCGCGGTGATGATCCCCTCGATCACGATCGTCTGGCCCTCGAACGCAGAGCGTTGCCCTTCGCCCTGGATCTGGCCGATCTGGAGCGGCAGGATGTCGTCATTGAGGATCGTGCCGGTCGCGGTCGCGCGGTCGATCGTCGCGCCGCCGGTCGCGTTCGACAGGGTGATGCTGAACGTCTCGTTCGGCTCGGGCGCGTGGTCGCCCAGCACAGGGAGCGAGATCGTCGCGGTCGACTGGCCGTCGGCGAACGAGACGACGCCGGTGAAGGCGGTCGTGCCGAAGTCGTTGGCGTCCGCGCCGCCATTGCCGCCGGGCAGCAGGACGGAATAGGTCGCCTCGACCGCGCCGCTCGCGCCGCCAACGCGCGAGACGGTGAAGTCGATCATCTGGCTCCCCGCGTCGCCCTCGGTCGTGCTCGCGTCGCTGATGCTCAGCACGCCGGGGACGACCCCGACGCTGCCGTTGCTGGTGACCTTGATGTCGTCGACCCCGACCCATTCGTCATTGCCGACTGCGTTGGTCGTGATCACGCGGACCTGCAGCGTCGCGGCATTGTTAGCGTCGGACGGCAGCGTTACCGAAACGGGGATATCCGCGCCGAAGCTGTTGGGGCCGGACGTCGCATCGGCGACATAGCCGCCCGGGACGTTTGACCACGCCCCGGTGTCGCCGAGACGATATTGCACCGCGACCTGCTGGACCGCATTGTCGACGCCATTTTCGAGATCACGCAGCGTGAATGACAGCGTGACGCCCTGTCGCCCGGTCGCATCAAGATACAGCGCGAGATAGGGTGCGGCTGCGGTGCCCGATCCGGTGAGGCCGATCGTCGGATTGGCGATCTGGAACTCGGCGACGCCGCCGGTCGTGAAGGTGTTGGGGTTGGCCTGATTGGCGCTGACACTGACCACCGTGCTGGTACCGGTGACGGTGCGCGGATCGACGCCCGTGCCCGATAGCAGGCCGTCGCCCCGGAAGCCCATGATCGACGGCACGCCCGACCAATCGTTGTTGCTGGTGATCAGCCCGAGGTTCGACCAATCCTGCAGAAGGTCGCTGCTGCCGAGATTCCAATAGGTGGTTGTCAACGCCTTACTCCCCTGTCGCCTTAACTCTGCCGACCCACGCATCCGACTCGTTCGGTGCAAAGGTCCGCAATCACGCGCTGGATTTGCCGGCTACGAGGCGCATGTGACACAGATGTGAAAAATGCTTCATAAACCGTATTTTAACATGTATCGAAACCGGCGCTGCGGCAAGCCATCGTCCCGTTGCGTGAGCATTGTTTCGAATGTCTGACTAACGGGACATGTGACCGTCGTACCGTTGAAGAATATCCCGGACCGCTGTCGCCTAACTGAAACAAACCGCGGATAGGGACTCAAACTGCTACAGTATGTATCGCTGTTTAGGGGTTTTTCTCATGATTCGTTCGCTTGCTTGTCTTTCCGCTGCACTCCTCGCCTGCACCGCGGGCTCAGCATCCGCGGCAACGACTTTCGGTGGTGTCACCGGCGTGCGGACCGGCGCCATCCTTAGCAACGGCGTTACCGTCAATGGCGCGACGTCGATGGGCCAGACGTTCAGCACCAGCGACTCGCTGCTGACCGGGTTCGCTTTCCAGTTCGCCTCGAGCGTTCGGGCCAACACCAGCGCCAGCGTCACCTTCTCGCTTCTTTCGTCGGGCGGCGCGACGTTGGCGAGCAGCACGACGCTGCTGAACGGCCTGCAATTCCGGACGAACCCGTCCTTTGCTTACTATGACGTCTTCAGCGGCAGCGTCGCGCTGACCCCCGGGGAGACCTATAGTGCGGTGGTAACGACGTCCGCATCGTATCTCGCGCTGGTGTTCAGCCCGAACACCGCTGCTGCGACCAACCCCGCGAACGATACCGCGAACGATGCCTATGCGGGCGGCGCAGTGATCCGGAACAACGCAGGCGACACGATATGCTCGCGCAACATCTGCGACGCGAACTTCCGCTTCACCAGCATGGCGGCACCGGTCGCCGCCGTGCCCGAGACCGCGACCTGGGCCATGATGCTGGCGGGCTTCGGCCTGATCGGTGGCAGTTTGCGCTATCGCCGTCGCGCCACGGGCGTCCGCTTCGCCTGAACGCGTGGTGGCTTTGCTGCTCGGGAGGGGCGTGCCGCAGTCATTGCGGCGCGCCCCTTTTTGCGTTCACTGGACTTCGACCAAAGATCGTTACCGTGGGGTTCGGTCGCATGGTATTGAGAGCTTCATAACCCCGCCTAGTCGCGCCTGACTTGGTAGCTTGCCGCCCGCTCTGACACGTACCACCGCTGCCTGCTTTTGTTACTAACATGAACATGTTGATCACGGCGTCTAGTCGCCCCCCTCCGTGCCTTATTGATTGGGACAACCCACTTTCGCACATCGATGCCGTCGGGGGGGGGGGGCGTCCACGCCATCACCCAAAATGGCAGTGTAGTCCCCCTGCCCAGGTCTCTGAACGAACGTCCTCTTATGCCGATCTCCACCCGAAAGCGGCCGTTCCGCTTTCCACCCAAACACAATATCTGATGTCGCAGAGAGCGGAAGTGTTGAGATGATCGAAACTCAGCATTTCCGCGACAGGCGAGACGACGATCACGTCGTCTAAGGTTAGACCGGTGAGCGGCACAGGATCGAATATGCCCGGACGCCTCCATTAAGTAAGTCGCGGTGGCTTACCTTACGAGACGATAGATCTCGACCGTTCGGTATGACGGTGCATTCCCTACCAATCGTGATCTGCCGGATTTTGAGCGTCCGTTTGTTAAGGAGCTGTATCACGACACGCCACGCTACGAGCTGACTGAGAACGTAAGAAGGCTGACTAGGCACCAGCGGATAAACGCCGATTGAGGTCCACACGTACCCCCGCCACATCTGACGCCTTGCGCGCGTGTCTGCGAGAAGCCCTTCAGCACCGCGGCGGAACGCTCATAGCCGATGTGGTTAGCAGGACCGCGTTGGGCGCGAGCTGGACCATGCCGAAGGGCGCCGCGGCGGCTGGTGCCAGCTGGCCGCGATCCCCCGCCGATCCCATGAAGGGATCAACCAAATTGACAGGTCCGCGCACCAGAGCGGAGACCGGCGCAGTCACCGCCGCCAGCGCGGCCAACAGGCGGAAGCGGATCATGCGGCGACCTCGATACGGTTGTTGGCGGCTTTGTCACAACGATAGAGCGCCGTTCCTCGGCTTCGCATTGCATTTCCTCTCAAGCGGGTGACGGGCACGACCGATCGTTCGTTGACGTGGGAGCGATCCGCCCCGGCTTCGTCGTCGAAGGTAATTCTATTCCAGAGGATAATTGTCGCTCCGTCCAGGGCATATCGGCCCGACCCGGCAGGTGAAACGTAATACCCGGACGTCAGATAGGTGATGACGCTCGCTAGGTCGCATCGACTTCCCGATGCGCCCTTGTTGTCTCTTTCGCTCCAAGTGCCGACGAGCCAATCGAGCGTCGGCAACGACACACGGCTGGGTGCAATCACAGCGGCCGGCCCCGGCATGGCGGATATGCCGCGGAGTCCCACTTTGACGACACGTATGTCTGTCACCGGCGATCGTTCGACGCCGATGCTGCGCAATCCGAACCCACCCACTACGGCGATGCAGCCGATCGCCACCACGGTAATTACCCGGAAGGGACGGTGCTGCGCGTCAGCCATTTGCCGCGGTCACGTGCCGAGCAGGGTGTTGAGCAGCGCGGCCAACCGATAGCCTGCCTGTTTTAGTCGTTGTGCCGCCACCGGATATTTGCTCGCCGCATAACCGGATGGCAATGCGACCGGCGTGTCAGGGCAAGAGGGCGCCTTGTAGTCCCAGCAGGCCGGAAGGATGTCATAGACCTGCTCGCGGGCGAGCCTGCTGCTTTCGCTCGCCCACTCGCGCGGGGTGCCGCCGCCATCGACAGCGATGCCGTTGTTGATCAGCTCCTGCGCCAGCAAGGCCGAAGCGACGCCGTGATCATTGATGATCGTATCGTCCCAAATCGCGTGAATGGTAACCGGTGATGATCCGTTCAGCGTCACCAGATTATAGCCAATTGGATCCGAGCCGTGCAGCGGCTGGTGAAGATCGCCGACGAGGTGAATCAGGTACTTGAGCGCTACTTCGCGATCGGCTGCCGTCCGGGTGCGGTCGACTAGGATGGCTCTATAGAAGGCAATCGCCTGATCGGCGCACATTGCGGTGCCGGTGCAAGCATGGTCCGGCGCCGGACTGCCGTCGATCGGAATACGTGTCGTATGTACCGGGTCGGTTGCGGTACGTTGAGTGTCCGCCCAGGAAGCAACCTTCGACATATGGGTCGCGCCTTCGGTCGCCAGCAGGCCCTTGATCTCGTTCCAGACCGCAGGTCGCAGGTTTAATTCGGCAACGTTGGCTATCGCTGCATGCCCGGTCTGGCCCCAAGCCAGGGCGGCTTGAGGCACCGTCAGTAGCGGGGGAACCATCGCAAGTAGCAAGATCTTGGACGTATTCATGGCGTTTCGATCCGATGCAAGGAGAGGAGGCGTGCGCTATCGGCGCGGACGAACGAGGGAGAGCGGCACGGCAAGACCCATGGCCTCATAGCCGGCGTCGCCGGGATGAAGATGATCGCCTGAGTCGAAAGGCGGCTTGATCGCCGTAGGCTGCTGATCAGCACGCAGTGCGGCTTCGAAATCGATCACGGCATCGAAGGCTTTGCTGGTACGGATCCACCGGTTGGTGTCCTCACGGGTCTGCTCCATCGCCGACGTCAGATATTTGGAACCCCAGCCCGGCGTTATAGTGCCGCCGATCACCCTGATGCCATGTGCATGGGCCAGGGCGATGAGGCGGCGATAGCCCTGAATCAGGTCTGCGCTCGTGACCGGTAGTTCCCCCGGCGTGCCAGCACGCCAAATGTCGTTGATCCCTTCCAGTAGGATCAAATGCGTCACACTCGGCACGGATGCGACGTCGCGGTCGAACCGCTCGACAGCGGCGGTGCCGCGTCCCTCACGCAGCAGCCGGTTGCCGCTAATCCCCATGTTGACCACGCCGCAATGGGGGCCGGTCTTCTCCGTCAACCGGCGCGCGAGAACTCCTGGCCATCCGCGCCAGCCGAGACGCGTGCCGCGAGCCCCCTCCGTGATCGAATCGCCCAAGGTCACAATCGTGCAGGGGGCGGAGGGGTGCTGCACCGCAACCTGCGTGACGAACGGCCGCAAGCGGCGTGGTTGCAGCCCGGTCCCGTTTGCCGGCACGGGTGCTTCGCTGAACGCCAGCGGAAAGCCCGAATTGCCACCAACCGTAGTGCTAGGCCCGCGTGTCTCGACCGTGATGATGAGATCGTCACCAGCCCTAACCGAGACATCCACGGGCAAGCTGATGAGCGTGTTCCCGCCCGTGATCCGGACCGTTGGCCCGGACGCAAAGGCGATCGGCCGCTCAGTCGCACCAAGAAGCGCGAAGCCATCCTTTTCCGCCGCCTGCGCCACGGTGACGCGACCGATGTCCAGTGGCACCGCACCTTCCGGATTGGTGAAGGTAAGGCGCAGGCCGTCGCCCGACTGGCTGGAGCGCAACCGATAACGATAGGTGCCGGCAGGCAGCACATCTCGAGCGGCGTTAATTGCTGGAGACGTGGCATAGCCCCAGGCGCCACCCCAAGGGGTCTCGGCGACCTTGGGCGAGGCATCGACGGTGCTGCCCACAGCCAACGCGGTGAGCAGGAAGGCGAAGCGTCTTATGCTCATTACCACCTCAGTATTTGAAGCGCAGCGCGGCGGAGAAGGTTCGCCCTTCGAAATAGACGCGGTCCTGGACGTCTTCCGATCCCCAATAGGCGCGCTGCGGCCGGTTGGTTAGGTTCGTACCGTCCAGCGTGAGAGACAGGTTACGGTTGAACTTGTACGTCGCCGACGCAGCCAGCCGTTCGATCGGATACCAGTTCAGGTTCTTGGTCGGGTCCGTTAGATTATAGCTAAGGGTAAAGCGGCCTCGCCAGGAATAGCCAACCGTCGCACGGAACCGGCCATCATCATAGAAGAACGAAGCATTGTAGCTATGCTTAGAAATCCCTGCCGTTTGCCCAGAAAAAGCTGCACTAGCGCTGGTCGCTGGCAAATCCTGCTTTGAGCCGACATAGGTGTAGTTGCCTGCCACGCCGAAATTCCGAAGGATGCCGGGCGCGAAGTCGAAAAAGGTGCTAAGATTGACTTCGGCGCCCTTGATCACGCCATCGCCTGCATTGATCGGCCGAGTGACATTAACGATCCCCAGCGCACCAGGGATGGTCGTGTCCGGCTGTACGATGTTGACGATGTAATTGCTTACTTCGCGGCTGAACACGGCAGCACTAGCAAGACCGGCCCGACCAAAATAGGCCTCCAGCGAGGCGTCCCAATTGGTCGAACGGATCGGTAACAGGTCGGGGTTTCCGCTAGTCACATTACCGGTATAGGCTCCCGATCCCGCCAGGACCTGCGCGAAGGTCTGGCTCGGATTGAGCTGGGAAAAGTCAGGCCGACTGAACGTCTTCGTCCAAGCCAGGCGCAACTGCAGTGCGCGCGTGAAATGCACCACGGCACTGACGCTCGGGTCAAGATCCAGGTAGTTTTGGCGAGCGCTGACCGGCGTGTAGGCATAGACAATGGCGGACGATGTCGGCGTGCGTGTCGCTGAATATTGCGTGCCAGCGATATCGAGTTTGGTGTTGACCAACCGCAAGCCAGCGATGCCGTCAACGGTCACGCCATCTAGATCCAACCCATATTTGAACTGGCCATAGACGGCATAGCTTGTTTCATTGCCGTCGAACGCGGATTGCTGCGCATCTGCAGGACGCCCCTCATCGGTGAACAGCTTGGTAGTCAGCAACGAGTCTACATAGGCGTTCAGTGTCTTCACATTGCCCATGTCGGCAAGCTGGCTGGCATCATAGCCGACCCATCCACCCGGCAACGCCACATCATCGGCCGAGGCACCGTTTGTCAGGCTGACGGGCGTCATGCCACCGGGGAAGACCGACATTGGTAGGTTGAGGCGATTAAGGTCGGCCAGACCCGTGCCTGTCCGGTATTCAGCGCTCCGCGTGGCATAACGAAAGCCGGTCTTGAGCGAACGGAAGAAGCCGGTGCCTGTATCGATATTAAGGTCGGTGCGCCACTGCACGCCATCACCCTTCTGGCGTGTACGCGTGTCGGAATAGGCACGGACGTGAAACCCACCAATATTGGATAAGTCGACGTCCCGGTAGGTGTAGGACAGCCCGCCGAATTTGCTATCGCTTTGGAATACGGCGTCGATGACCGGCGCCTTGTTGAAGGACAGCAGGAAAAGCTGCTGGTCGGTGTTGATCCGCGATGTCGTATAGACTGCGCTGGTGGTCAATGTAGCGATTCCGGCGCTATAGTCGGCGCCGATCTCGATCTGCGTTGTATCGAGCAGTTGGCGGGTGTGATTTGACCGTGGGCCGGAGTCGGCGGTTGCGGTAAAGGTGGCGCTCTTCACGATATTGGTGCCGGGCACGAGGGTTACGTTGCTCAGCGGCGTCGTGGCTGCGATGTTAGTCTGCAGATCCGTGTCGGTGTATTCGTTATCATCCGTGACGTTGGTAGCGCGGAGGTACATACCCAGACTATCCGTTGGGCGCCATTGCAACTCGCCGGTGATGACCGGTCGTTCGTAATTGCCCTTCGGGTTCTTGAGAAGGATCCCCGTAGGCAAGATCTGCCCCGCGCGGTTTGCCTGCGGCTGTAGGCTTTCGCGGTAGATCTCGTAATAGTCGCGCTTCAGATACGAAGCGTTGATCATCACGCCAACCTTGCCGATGCCGGTGTTCCAGTTGCCGGCAACCAGCATGTCCGCGTTGCCGAAGACCTTGTCCGCCTGGTCGTCGTAGCTGCCGCGGAGGGTGCCGGCGATAGTAACCCCCGGTTTGAAATCGAGTGGCTGACGCAACTGAACATCTACCGCACCGCCTATGCCGCCCTCAATCAGGTCGGGAGTCAGCGCCTTGTAGACCGACAGGGACCGGATCAGGCCGGCAGGATAGCTGTTGAGCAGGGTGCGACGCGATGCGCCGGTATAGGCTTCCTGCCCGTTGATCATGGTCACGACGTTGGAGATGCCACGGATCGTGATGGACTGCCCTTCGCCGCGATTTCGGAAGACCTGCACACCTGGCAGACGCGCCAACGCTTCGGTGGCACTGTTGTCAGGAAGCTGGCCAATATCCTCTGCGGCCACGCTATCGACGATCGCGTCGGAACGACGCTTGATCTCGCGCGCCGTACGCAGGCTGGCGCGGTATCCGGTCACGACGATCTCGCCAGCCGCCTCTTGCTCACCTGCGGCGGGAACCGCCGGTGCGTTGTCTCCCACCTGTCTGGCAGCCCGGCGTAACACGATGCGCGCGCCATCGTCCGACGCGATCTCCAGCCCGGTGCCGTCAATCAGACGGCGAAGCGCCACCCGTGGGTCCAATGACCCCTTTACGCGACGGGTGCGCACCGCTTCAAGCCCGTCGGCAGGTGCCACGATCTGCAGCCGCGCCTGCTTGCCGAGCGTAGCTATGGCGGCAGGTAGCGACTGCGAAGGAATGTCGATCGCGCGGACCTGCGCCACTGCTGGCGAAGCAAGCACCATCGCGACCGCGGCTAAGCCGCAGCCGGACATAAACCGGATCTGCATGTCTGATAAACCCCCAAGCAACCGGCTTCTGCCGGCCTCGATCACTAGATGCGGCCCCGCAGGATTTCCTCCATTCCGCTCTAAAATCTTTCTGCATTGGATTTATCGCGAGAGGAGGAGGTCAGCTCGATCTGCCCGGATTTTCAAGTTCAGTGCCAGTGCAGCGGCCTGTGCGAACCCAGCTGGATCGCTGGTCGAGTAGATGCCCGCTACCTTCAGGCCTGCCACCTGAGGATCGGCGATGAGGATGCGCCGGTCGGAGTAGCGGGCGAACTCGACTGCGGCCTCACCCAGCGTCATACCTGTTAGATCTATCTCGCCACGCTGCCACAAGCTCATACGGTCGACGTCCGCCATCGATAGCGTCTCGCGCCGGATCGGAACGGCAGGTCCTACTATCAGCTGGTCGCCCGCCAGAAGCCGGACTGGCGCGTCACCATCCCGGTGTACCTCCACGATCCCTTCGCGCACGGTGACCGCAACAGTGTCGCCATCGGTGCGCCGAACCAGAAAGCTGGTTCCAACCACCTGCACCTGCACCGGTCCCGCATCGATCAGGAATGGCCGACTACGGTCCTTCGCAACGTCGAAGTTCACTTCTCCTGCAAGCAGGTGCACGCGACGGACCGATTGCTCCAGAGCCACCGTGATCTCTGCATTCGTGTTGAGCGTCACGGCGGACCCGTCCGCAAGTGCGGCACGGCGGACGCTGCCCAGCGGTGCCGTTATGTGTTCGCCGGTATGCCAGCGGGAGACGCCAATGGCGGCGATGATTGTCGCTACCATCGCGCTCAGCCCGCCGCCCAACCAGGCGCGCCGTGTTATTGCAGGTCGATCACTGACCGTCTGCGTCTCCGTGGTGGTACTAGCTGCCTGCTGGATATCCTGGGGGTTCAACGCCGCCATACGATCGAAATAGGCATTGGCCGCCATCGCTCGGGCGAAGGCACCCGCGTGACGAGGATCGGCGTTGGTCCAGGCCTCAAGCTCGTCCTGTTCCGCGGCCGTTAGTTGTCCGGCATCGACACGCACCGCCCAGCGAGCGGCGTGCTCGCTAAGTGCGGTCTGCGCGTCGCGCTCGCTCATGGGATATTGCTTCGTTTTGCGGATCACGGTCCATAGATGACGCCACGTGACGATTTCCGCCACGCCCTATTGCATCGGTCAGCATGGCCAGCGCCTTGACCATATGTTTCTCAACGGTGCTTTCAGCAATTCCCAGTTGGCTCGCTACCTCGCGTTGCGACAGCCCGTGCAGCTTGCGAAGGGTAAAGACCTCCCGGCAACGGTCGGGAAGCGTTGCGATCAGCGCGGCAACGTGTGCCAGTTCCTGCCGATCGGCGACAACCCGCTCAGGTGTCGGGGCGTCTTCCGGGATTGCGAGCACCTCCACGTTCGACTGCGCATCGATGGTGACGACGCGTGACCGCCGGAGCGACTGCAAAACGACCGATTTCGCAACCTCGAAGAAGTAGTTGCGGGGACGGTTGATGTGTTCGATGTCACGGAGCCCTGCCAGGATCGCGTAGCTTTCCTGCACGACATCCTCGACATCCATTCCGACCGCGCTAGGTCGTCGCGACAGCCACTGTCTCAGCGCCGCTTCGTGCGGAAAGATGTGACGGCCCAGCCAGGCAGCTCGTTCGCGGGACACAGTCATGATCTAGCGACTTAGGGCCCGGGGATGACAATCCGGAGACAGCCAATTTCTTTCGGGTGCCGTTTCTTGCCGTTTAGGAGCGACCAGCTTTCTAAGCTCCTCCCATTGACAGCGGTTGCAGGGGATTGTCTGCTATCGGCACATAAGACGCTTATACCGCTTTCAACTTGACCATCCGGATCGGCCTCCGTCGCAAAATGGCGGACATTCTAGACGTCCGAAACTTAGGAGGAGTGGTGCGACACCAACCGTCACGGGCGGCAGTTAAGCTTCTGCTGCTCTCCAAACGGGCCATTCCGGTTTCCGGAGATCGGCCATTTAGGCTCCTCCCCCATAAATTGAACGAACGGCTGCTTACGCTAATCGCCGCCCGATAACGGCCTAGATGTTACCCACCAGCGAACTGCCGGTGGAAGCCCCCCTGCCCTGCCACCTGAACGAACGTCCGCCTACGTTTATCACCGCCCGAAAGCGGCCATTCCGCTTTCCACCCATGACTGTCGAGCCGGACGTCCTGCCCCCCTACTCTGCAACTGTGCCGGGTTAGCGGATCGCGACAACCTTGACTTCAACGGCATCGGCGATCTTCTTCCAGTTCTGGTCGCTGGTCCACGCGGGTAAACCGTCGCGCTGTGCAAGCGCCAGGCAGAAACGATCACCAAGACTAAGCCCCGCCTCGGCGGTTGCTGCCCGCAGCCGCCCGGCGAGCTGCGCGAGCGCCTTGTCAGCCGGCACGACGATCAGCGGCAGTGGCTCGAGCATGGCATCGACTTCGCGCTCGGGCATGCCCGCATGGACGAAGTGGCTGACGACCTTGGCATAGTTGACGCTGCTCACCCGCGCCCCTTCGACCTCAGCCGCTACCTTCGCCGCTCCGCGTTCGCCCTTGAGCAAGGCGATGATCGCAGACGCATCCAGCACCACGCTCATTCGCCGCTCTCCTTCCGACGTCGGGTAAGAAAAGCGTCAACGGATGCGTCGGGGTTACCGCCGGTGTACTGCTTGGCCAGAGCCTGGGCGCGTGCCACTGCTTGGCTTGCCGTCCGCAACACCACTCCATCCTCAGTTTCATCTAAGTAAACCGCACCACCGCCACTCAGACCAAGACGCTTCCGGATGTCTGCAGGCAGGCTCATTCGCCCGTTAGGCGTAATGTTGATTTGCAAGGTCATATTTGCACATCCGCTCGTGTAGATTATGCCTACATCACATAGCCTAGGCGGTCACATACGGCAACGACTTCACCCTTGTGCCCCCAGCTCCTCCCCGTGTCTCTGGCGGTATTCTGTGGTGCACAGCCACGACCCTGCCAGATTACCTATTCAACCGGTACGTTTTTGGTATGCCCTCAGATCACCGCTCCAGGCTGGTCCGTTTTACGTGAGAAAACGGCCTATAGAATTCTGGTCAATTTGCTCGCCTAGTCCGACTGAAGCCTTAACCAAAGAGGACCATACGGCACCCATTCAAACAGCACCGCTGAAGCTCCATTCAGAGGGCGGTACATTGAACGGGCTCAAATACGCTAAGCGCCGACAGGTTCACTCAGGCGTCGCAAAATACCCGTTTGTCGGGCATCGGAGAAAGCGACAGGGTTTCCCGCCACTTCGGCTGCCAAGTGACGCTTTTTGGGACGAAGCCGTCACTGAGTTGAACGGCTTGAATGGCGGCTCCCGACAGAAGCAGACGCTCTCGGAAAGCGCGGCGACGCAATGAACGAGCATGCAAGGTAGTGATGGATCGGCGTTAGCTGTCGGCGACGGTAGTCCCGAACACGATGGAGTTTCAAGACTTGCCTATCAGGCGAGCCGAGACCGTAACTCGTGCAACAGCCAACTTCCCGCCCGTCCAACAGCCCGATTTCGCATGTGAGCGGCATAGATCGTCAGCGGACCGGTCGCGCGGGCCGGGTCGCTTTCGATCGCCAGAGCAACCAGGCGACCATCGGCCAGATACGGCGCGACGAGATGCTCGGGCATCCGACACCATCCCAAGCCTGCCAGCAGGAAATCCAGTCGCCGCGCAAGGTCCACGAACCGCCACGCCCTGGTGCCGATAATGCCGTAGCTTGGGCCATCGGGCGCGGCCGGGTCCGAAAGGACGAGCTGGATGTGCTCCTCCAGGTCGGCGAACGTCACCGGTCGGTCTAGCTTGGCGAGGGGGTGGGCCGGCGACACCACGGACACGAGGTCAATCCCGAGCAGCGGCAGCGCCGCCACGTCATCGGGCACGCTCGGCAACAGGATGCAAAACGCGAGCGACGCGTCCCCTCGTCGCAGCCGTCGCTCAGCCCCGCCGAGCCCCTCGGTAGAAAAGCTGACCGGCAGGAAAGGGAACGCGGCGCGCAGCGCGTGCAGGCTGTCGATGAAGGCAGCGGTTGGCACCAGCGGATCGATGGCGACGGCCAACTCGGGCTCAATCCCTTCACGCGTGCTGGCGGCCACTGCTTCGAACCGGGCAGCGCTCGCCAGGACGGAGTGCGCTTGTGCTACCAGCACCCGCCCCACGTCGGTCAAAACCGGACGAAAGCCGGATCGATCGAATAGCGTCACGCCCTGTATGTCCTCCAACGTCGCAACCGCCTGACTGATCGCGGATTGCACCCGTCCCAGCCTGCGCCCTGCGGCAGAGAAGCTGCCCGTCTCGGCGATCGTGGTGAGGACGCGGAGCTGGTCCAACGTGAGGCTACCGATCATCCATCAACCCAGCTGATAGGAACTATCATATTTTTATCGCTCCCGCGAGGCCAGTCGAGCAGACATATCGCGGTCATGCAACCAACCTTCTTCATCAACCACGGTGGTGGCCCTGCTTCTTTCTGGAGCCTGGGCAGATGCGTGAGACGTGGCGCGAGCTGGAAACCTATCTGCGCGGGTTCATGGCGACGCTGACGGAGCAACCGCGTGCCATCCTCGCCATATCCGGGCATTGGGAAGAGGGCGTGCAACCGTCAACGCCTGCGCGCATCCGTCGCTGCTGTTCGACTATGGCGGGTTCCCCGATTACACCTACCGCCTGACGTGGCCCGCGCCGGGCGCGCCCGAATTGGCAGCGCGCGTCCGCGACCTGTTGTCGGATGCTGGCATTGCCAACGGCCGGGAAGCCGAGCGGGGCTGGGATCACGGCATCTTCGTGCCGCTCAAGGTGATGGTGCCCGGTGCCGACATCCCGCTGGTGCAGCTCTCGTTGCAGCACGGGCTTGATCCGGCCGCCCACCTGGCAATCGGGCGGGCGCTGAAGCCCCTGCGTGACGAGGGTGTGCTGATCCTCGGCAGCGGCCAGACTTACCACAACATGCGGGGCTTCTTCGCCGGCGGGGCGGTGGACGAGAAGGCAGAGGGGTTCGACACCTGGCTGCGCGCCGCCATGATCGACGGCGCGACGCGCGACGAAGCTCTGATCCGCTGGGAAGACGCGCCTCATGCCCGTGTTGCTCAGCCCCATGAGGACCACCTGCTGCCGCTGATGGTGGCGGCAGGCGCGGCGTCGGGCGAAACCGGTGCCGTTCACTTCCGCGGCCATGCGCTCGGCAAGCCGATATCCGGCTTTCGTTTCGGCTAATCCATTTTAAGGAGGAACACCCATGACCAAGCTTCTCGTTATCGAGACCAGCCCACGCGGCGACCAATCGATCTCGCGCAACATGACACGCCTCTTCGTTGCCGAGTGGCAGGCGGCACACCCGGACGGCGAGGTCGTCAACCGGGACCTGATGGAAACCGACCTCCAGTTCATTGGCGCGCCGTGGCTCCAGGCCTATTTCACCCCGCCCGAGCAGCACTCGCCCGAGATGAAGGCCGAGCTGCGCCTGTCGGACGAACTCGTCGGCGAACTGCTCGCCTGCGACCACCTCGTGATCGCGACGCCTGTCTATAACTATAACGTGCCGGCCGCACTCAAGGCGTGGATCGACAGCATCGTGCGCAAGGGGCTGACGCTCGGCTTCGATGGTAAGGGCCTCGTCACCGGCAAGACCGCCACGGTGCTGATGGCGAGCGGCGGCGTCTACACCGAAGGCTCGCCGATCCGCGACCGCGACATCGCCGCTCAGTACCTCCGCATGGTCCTCGGGGTGATCGGCATCACTGACGTGACCGTCGTGGCCGGTGGCGGTGCGAAGGCAGTCGATATGCGTGAGACGACGATGCAAGGGTTTATCGAAACCCTTCAGCCGGCAATCGAGGCTGCAGCTGCTTGAGCGTGAATGGGCTGCGTGTCTGCATGCAGCCCATTACGTGCCTGCCTCGAGACTATCGCGCTCCGGCAACCGACCAGTGATCGGGAACGCTTCGCAGGGTGGGGGTGCTCCGCTCCACGCCTTCAGCGCGGAGCGGAGCACCACAACGAATTGGGCATACAACGCTCAATCTTTACGATTGGAGCGCTTCTACTTCGTAGTTCTTAGCCCAAGCGTTCAGCTCACCGGGAAAGATGTCGTGAACGAGGAAAAAGCGATCCCAGAACGGCGTCTCGCGCAACTTCTCGCAGAAAAGCTGGTAGCTATGATGGTCTTTTGATTCGATCATCCAGATATCGCTGATCTTGGCCGTGTAGAACTCGACATCGTACCACTTGAGCCGGACCCGATCCTTGAACTCTTCGAGGATGGGCTGGAATGTTTCGCGGGCATGCGCCAATCGCGTCTCGAACGTAAAACCCAGCCATTCCGGCGAGGTCTTGACCATGAAGAACGTCGTGAGTGCGACTTCGAACTGGGTGGATTGCTTGTCCATGATGTATCCTTGCGTCGTTGATTGACGCTAGAAGGATGCGAGCATATGCTCACCTTAGCTACTCGCATTGGCTTTCATGACTGCACAGCTCCAAGACCAGCGCACTCGCCCACGGAAACAGCCACGGCAGGCGCGGGCACAGCACACTGTGAATGCGATTGTCGAAGCCTCTGCTCGCATTTTGGAGGAGCAGGGGCATGGTGGTTTCACCACGAATGCGGTGGCCGAATTGGCTGGCGCCAGCATCGGGACGCTGTACCAATATTTCCCTGACAAAGATGCGCTACTCGGCGCGCTGATTGCGCGTGAGACCTCCCGCCTTGTCGAGGAGGTCGAGGCTGCAAGCCTCGTGGCTGCCGGGCGGGAAGCTCTTGATGAGATCATCCAGGCGGCCGTTCGGCACCAGATGCGTCGTCCTCGATTGGCGCGGCTGCTCGATTTCGAGGAAGCCCGCCTGCCGTTCGATGCGGACACGCAGATCGTAAGGGCAAGGATCGTGACCCTCCTGGCCGATATTCTCGCCCGGCCGGACCTTCCCTCGCAATCTGACATGCCATCCGCCCCTGGCGACGTTCTGGCGATCATCCGGGGAATGCTCGATGCTGCCGGCGAACGGGGTGAGGAGGGACAGGGGGGGCTTCTGGCACGAGTTCGTCGCGCCGTCCTTGGGTATTTGTCGATGCCCGACCGACCCGAAACCTAGCCGCCACTGGACTATAACGAGAATACGCGGCGATCCAGGTCTCTCGATTAGAGACGGAGATGGACAGCCCAGGCGGGCGGTAGCCACGCTGCCTCCGATAGAGCCGTTTTCCGGAACCTGAGACCCTTTGACGTTCGCAGAATTGGCTGGGCGGCGACGGGAAAACGAAAAGCGGAAAGCGACTATGTCGCTAAACTTTTAAGTTTCGCGACACCGACTCCGGCGTACTTGATTGGCGGCGTAGCTGTCGCGAATGTCTAACGTGAAAGTACGAAGTTTTGATGCACATCTGCGATACCCCGACGTCCGCCTTTACGCTTCGCTCAGCGAGAAGCCGAGGCGCGGCTCTTTTAGGTCAGCCGCAGCCATTCGCACGGCTAGATGGCGGCTTTAGGAAGGTGGAAAAGCGGTCCTGAATGTCCTGCTACGGGTCGAAAGCAGAAGGTCTGCTTTGAAGCTGGGAATGATGCTTTCTAGGTGTGCCTCAGGCGGACCAAGTCGTACCCCGTTGCAGTGTCATCGAAAGCACGAACTTTGGTGTCGCTTGCCTTCGTTCTTACCGCACCACGGCTAACGCAATCACAAAAACCCCTCGCCCGCATGTTCCCGGAAGCGCTCGTGATCGCGGACATACTCCGCCACCATATCGATCGAGGCATGCCTGCTATGCTCACGCATCTTGAACAGATTGGCATTTTGCCGCCCCGCCTCGGTCAGGAAGCCGGCGCGCAGCGAGTGGCCGGAGAATAAGGCCTCTGGATAGCCGGCCGATAGGGCGGCCGCTTTGACGACAAGGGCCACACCCTGCGCGCTCATCGACCGCTCGGTGAGCCGCCCTTGCGGGGTCAGCTTGCGAAACACCGGACCGCTGTCGATCGCGGCTTTGGCAAGCCAGGCACGATAATGCCGGACGGGCTCGAGGCGCCGACCATCGGGGATGGCAACACTATGCCCCCTGCCCTCCTGGTCGGTCTTTGACGTTGGAACACGGACCAGCAACCCGCGCGTATCGTCCGACACCCGACCGACGGTAATCGCTACCAGCTCGGAGCGACGAAACGCACCCGCCATCCCGATCGCCAATAAGGCCCGATCCCGATGCGATCGCAGATCCTCGCCATCGATCGTTCGCAACATGTCACGCAACACGTCACCATCCGCGGGGCGCTTCTTACCCGACGGATCGTCGCGCTTATCGCGCCGGATGGCACGCATGGCTTTTTCCAACCGCGCGCCGTCTGGCTGCTGCGTCGGTGGATCGAACCCAGCTGCACGGTGGGCAAAGACGATTGCCGACAGCCGTCGACCGATCGTCGAACGCCCTAACGGCTTGGCCAATGCCTCGCGCCCTCCGCGCGCCCGATGCGGCGTCCGTGGCGCGAAGCCGCGCTCCGCCAGTAACGTCAGGAAGGCAGCGACGATCGCCGGCGTCGCGGGCAGCGAGCGATATCCGCTTTCCTCGCACCAGGCGCAAAACAGCCGCCAGTCGGATTGGTAGGCGCGCAACGTCGCTTCTGCCGACGCGCGAGCGACATAGCCATCGACGCGTTCGCGATCGTCCGGTGCGAGATCGGGTAGGTATGCAGCGAGCGCGCTGACCTGATCGGTCACGACGAGGTCACCGGCAAGGCTCATGTCAATTTCAGCGTCGTGTGACACGTCGGTTCGCTCGATCGTCAAAATAGGCCGGTTGCCACATTTTGCGGCATCCGACGGGTACACGATGGCCGAATTTCACGCCAGCGTCTTTCTAGCGGGGATCAGCTTTATCGCTAGAATGATTTGCCAGATGTTTCGCGCTTAGCGCCTTATTTCGGTCCTACAAACCTTACCGATTGTCCCGGTTTCACGTGTCTTGACGCTTATCACTGTTTTCCCTATTTCATTGATATCGGCTTTAAGCCGGTCGTGCTTCTACCACGATCCGCGCGTGCAGGCTGAGCCGCACTCGCAACCGTGCCCCCCGCGTACCGGCAGCAGCCTGCATGCGATCGAGATCCCGCCGCGCAGGTAACTGCTTGCAACGCATCCAGCACAGGAACACCCGCTCATGGCGACGAGCATGGAAATCGTACCCTCGGGCGAATTGCAAAAGCAGTTCGGCCGCTACTCCGACGAAGCAATGATCCGCCCGGTCGGCGTTAGTCGGAACGGTCGCGTGCGCTTCGTCATGGTCCCCGTCGATGAATACGAGCGCCTGCGCCGTCGTGAACGCGTTGCAGGCCGCGTGGAGGATCTTGATGACGAAACCCTCGAAGCCATCCGCGGCGTCGAACCCGGCCGCGGCGCCGAAGACGCCGAAAAAAGGCTCAACGCTGCCGCAACCGGGTGAAGTCCTCAACTACAGCTACCTATGGGAATACGAGTACGTTAAAGGCCGCGATGAAGGCATAAAGGACCGGCCCGTTGCCGTCGTGCTGGTGACCCGTCAGAAGGATGGGATCGATCAGGTGCACGTCGTGCCGCTGACCACCAAGGCCCCTACCCGCGATCAGTTAGCGATCGAAGTGCCAGAGGCCGTTCGCTGCGACTTGGGCCTGTCCGGTGACCGATCGTGGATCATCATCACCGAGTGGAACCGGTTCGCATGGCCAGGCTATGACATCCGACCGATCCAGGGCGCGAACCGGCCGTCAGTTATGGCTATCTACCAGCGAGCTTCTTTCGACGGGTTCGTGATGCGGTCGTCGCTGCTGGCATCGACCGTCCAGTGGATCGCGACTGACGCAACTGCAGGGACCGAAATCAAACGTCCATCGCTCTCGCAATTCGTGCTTTCGACGACACTACCGTCCGATAGCTACGGACATCACGTTAGACCCACAAGCGGACATTCAACCGCAGTTCCTGGTGCCCCAACTTCCGATATTCATTCATTCTGCATGATGGCCGACATTTGCGGCCCGCGGCCGGTTTCTTCCTCAACGTTTCCTCAGGTGAACGGCGACAGCTGCTTCGACATGTCAGGCGCGACCATACAGGCCTAACGACCATCGGATGCGTCCGCCCAAAAACCAACCATTGACGGGCGATGATGCATCGACACCCACCCGTTGCGCACGGTCCGCGCAGAATTAACGACGTCAACAGCTATCGCCGAACTACCGCCAGCCATGCAGGGCAAGGCTGGCCGCCAGCATCGAGTAGCGACGATGGGGCGAGGATACTGACAAGCTGTTCCACAAGAATGCAGGGCGGGATGCCGCGCTATCGGACCAGATGCGCTGTGGGGCGAGCAACATTTCCGCAGAAGTAGGTGCCCTTCCCTCGCCGATGCAGTCAACCACGGCATTCGCGAACAGGGGGGCTGGCCGATTGCGACATGCTGGCGCCTCAATGCGGCTGAAGGCTGATGTAGGTGCCTCAGGTTTCGCTGGCATGACCGTCGACCAGATTCGCGCTAGACGGAATATTGAACGAGCTAATTATCGCGATCGCTGTATCTCCCAAATACGCATTGGCGTATACTACGTCATCGTCATCACCCTTGTCGCGAGCACGGTGACGATAGAGAGCTGGGATCAGCTTCCGCTTGCAGTGCCGAGTGCCTGCCATGCTTGACGTTCACAACGATGATTTCGCCTACAGCAAGAAGCGCCAAGAAGCAGAGCGCCAGGCATCCGCCCTGGCGAAAGACAAGTGCGCCAAGGCCGCCCATAGATCTCTGGCTACGCTATATGGCGATCGCGTGATTTCCGCTCGTCGCGCGATCAATGCGAGCGTTTCTAAGCCATAGCGCCAGAAGGCCCTTCACCCGGGGATGATCCTCCACTCCTGGAGTTGTTGAAAAATAGTAGAGAAGGATACCCTCGCTCAGGTGTGCGGTGGAAGCGTCCGGCGAAAAGGAGAAACCCCGTTTCACTGTTACCGTTCCTTTCACACCCGGCACCACCCTACTGAATTTATGCCGTCCAAAAACCAGAAGTGATGCTCGCGGTGCTAGTTATGAGACGGTCATATCGAGGGGGCAAACGCCTTTAGCGTCTTCCAATATCGCGGCGGCCTTGTCCCGAGGTAATGGACGCGCAAAATAGAAACCTTGGACGGCGTTGCACCCGATCGCGCCAAGCGCCTCTGCCTGCTCCAATGTCTCCACGCCTTCTGCAATGACGCCGATACCCAGTGTCGCACCGAGCTTTATGATTAACGCGACAATCGCACCGGTTCGCGGATCC
This sequence comes from Sphingomonas sp. FW306-05-A, assembly GCF_058782275.1. Lineage (NCBI taxonomy): Bacteria > Pseudomonadati > Pseudomonadota > Alphaproteobacteria > Sphingomonadales > Sphingomonadaceae > Sphingomonas > Sphingomonas sp. FW306-05-A. The sequence continues at coordinate 36,035 of NZ_JBYSXN010000006.1, read as the reverse complement.
GTGCACAATAGCCGGTGCCAAAATCGTCGAGCGCGATGCGGACGCCCAATGCCCGGACCTGACTGATCGTCCCAGCGATCGCGAGCGAGGGGTTCAGAAAAATCCCTTCGGTTATTTCGAGCTCCAAGCTGCTCGGCAGTAAGCCCCATTCCTCCAGTGTGTCCTCGAGATCGCTCAAAAAGTCAGAATCAACGAATTTAGTTGCTGACGTATTGACGCTCATACGTAGGTCGGGGCGGCAGAACTGGACTTGCCACTGTTTCAACGTTTCACATGCCCTGCCCATAACCCAGCGATCGATCTGTCGGATCAGACCAATCTGTTCGGCAACCGCAATAAAGTCTGTGGGCGCAATCATGCCGCGTTCGGGATGATCCCAGCGAAGCAGGGCCTCAAAGCTGACCACAACGTTCGTCGTCGGGTCTACGATCGGCTGATACATGAGTCGAAATTCGTCGCACTCAAGGGCTTTTTGCAAATCGGTTTGGAGTTCAAGCAGTGCGACCGCGTTGTCATGCATCGACGCGTTGAAGATTGCGTAGTCTCCATATCCGGCACGCTTGGCCTCGTACATGGCGATGTCAGCGTCGCGAATGAGGTCTTCGGGAAGACACCGCGGATCGGCTGCTTTAACGATGCCGATACTGCAGGACGGGAAGACACTCTGCCGGCCAAGCTGGACTGGCAAACGCAACGCCTCGATAATTCGCTCGGCAACGACTACTGGCCCGGCAAGACCGTCAGCGTCCTCGATCAGCACCGCAAATTCGTCTCCACCGAGCCGAGCAAGCGTGTCTTGCGGTCGAACGCACCGCTTAAGGCGCTGAGCAATCGCTTGGAGCAGCACGTCACCCGCGAGATGCCCAAGACTGTCATTAACGACCTTGAAGCGATCAAGATCAAGAAAAAGGACAGAGCAAGACCCCTGCCCTGTTTCCCGCCATTGGCGAAGGACAGCGGACAAACGGTCCATGAAGAATGCTCGATTTCGCAGTCGCGTGAGATTGTCGTGGAATGCAGTATAGACTAACTCGGCCTCAACTCGTTTGCGTTCCTGAATTTCAGATGCCAGCGCCTCGTTTTCAAACTCGGCGAGGAGGACGCGCGTCGCCAAGCGCTCGGCTTCCTTGCGATCGGTGATATCGCGCTGGACCGACACCCAATGCGTATACCAGCCGCGATCGTCCGCCACAGGTACGATGCTCAATTCGACCCAAAACTCGGTACCGTCCTTGCGGTAGTTGATGAGCTCGATCTCGATCGGTTTCCAGGCTTCGAACGCCTGGCGTAGTTTAGCTCTCGCCGCTGGATCGGTCTTCTCTCCCTGCAGTATGCGGGGGGTCTGACCAAGCACTTCGTGCGGCTCATAGCCGGTCGCCCGTGTGAAGGCAGCGTTGCAATAGAGAATGCGGGGACCGGGCAGGCTTACCGGCTCGGCCTCCGTAATGATGATGGAATCGCGCGCATGCACCGCAACCGACTCAAGAAGGCGTAAGCGCTCCAAGCGTTCCCGCTGGTCAGCATGGTCCGCTCCGTCAACGATGTCGCGCAATCGCCGTACCTCGAACAGCGTCGCTAGATGTGCGGCGTGAGCGCGCAGTACATAGGTCTGAGCCGCATTGAGGTTAGGGCGGGATTCATCATGGACGACGATTAATACCCCTCCGCCATCGCACGGAATGTCGGTGATAGCGACGAACCGTACCGCCCCCGCCCCTGGACCGGAGAAACCAAGTCGACCAGCTATCGCTCCGTCTGACGCATTGACGATCTGAACGATAAAGTTCGGCTTTGAAACGTCAGGCGGCAATAGCAGAAAGGCAGGCGCAAGTGCGACCAGAGCGGTATGACCGCTGGACGCGACCGCACAGAGCACGCCGTCTTGGATCTGGCAGACGAATGCGGCTGCGCATCCCGCCGAGCGCGCAGCCTCATCTGCGACGCGCTGATAAGAGGACGCTTTGCCAGATCCCAGAATCTGGTCGACCGGCACTCCGGTCACCTTGCCGAGCCACCCGGCATGCTCGTCTAATGGCATAACTCACGTTTCCTAATTCCGACTGCACATCGCGCTGATGTCATTCTCTCAGCGAACCGCCCCGGATTCTTCGTCCAGCGCCAGGCGGTGCAAAGCTTCGAACAGTGCATCGCCCGTCATCCGCGCGGGGTCGAAGCCGCTCTTCTGGCCAAACGAGGCGTAAAGCGCCGCATCGTCGACTGAGCCACCGACGAATCCCATCGACCAGTTTTCAAACGCTCGCAAAGGTTCGGGATCAAACGCAAGAAGCGAAACGTCACCATGCCGCTCATCTTGCTGAATACGCTCGAATACCCCCTCGACAGCAGAGCGCTCACCTTCGAGCACCTGCGCGAAGCAGCCCGAATTGAACATCAATGCACCGGTCACCCCAACCCGTAAATTGTTCGCCTGACTTTTTGCCAAGATCGACGTGATAGCGGTCGCGAGGTCTGCGCCGCCGGCAATGGCGTTGCGACTGTAATAGACCAGACGGTAGAGGGGATCGGACATGCTCGGTAATCCTAAATAGCGGATGGTGAAGGCTCGGGAGTCATGAGAGCCATGGTCTGCGCCGCTGGCATTGGTCGACCAGTCAGATAGCCCTGCACCGCGTCGCACCCTGCCGTGCGGATACAGGCCAGTTCCGCGTCAGTCTCGACCCCCTCGGCAACGGTCCTCATGCCCAGCGCCTTGGCCAGTGTATTCACGGCGCAGACAATCGCCCGGCGATCGGAATGTCGTTCGATATCGCGGACGAAACATTGATCGATCTTGATTGTATTGAACGGGAATTTCTGGAGGTAGCTGAGCGACGAATAGCCCGTACCGAAATCGTCCATCGACAAAGATATGCCCAAAGCTTGCAGCTGTCCGAGGGCCTCCCAAGTCGCATCGGAATTATCGAGCATGGCTCCTTCCGTAATCTCGAGTTCCAGCCGGTGCGCCGGCAACCCTGATTGCGCGAGCGCTGAAATCACCGTTTCTGAAATTCTTCCACCACGGAATTGGAGCGGCGAAAGGTTGATGGCGATGGACGTCGAGGCAGGCCAAGTTGCGGCCTGCTTGCATGCCGTCCGCAGTACCCATTCCCCGATCACAGTGATGACGCCAATTTCTTCGGCAAGCGGGATGAAATCTGCAGGCGCAACAATGCCCCGGATCGGATGGTTCCAACGAATTAACGCTTCGAAACCCGTGATCGTGTTTGATATCAGGTCAATTTGCGGCTGGTAAACGAGATCAAGCTGTTTGAGCGCGAGCGCACGTCGGAGGTCGATCTCCATCGATCGGCGCGCCTGCATACGCACGTTCATCCCTGGCTCGAAAAATCGATGACAGCCCCGCCCCTCGGCTTTTGCGAGATACAGTGCGAGGTCAGCATCTTTCAGTAAGCCGTCCGGATCGTAGCCGTCGTTAGGCGAAATCGCGATACCGACGCTTGCACCGATATGCAGGATATGGCCATCGACTGCGTACGCCCGCCCCACTAGGTCAACCAGACGCGTTGCGAGCGCAGTAGCAGCCTCTGGTTGAGGCGCGCTGGATTGTATGATCGCAAATTCATCGCCACCCAGGCGAGCCACCAGATCGCCCTCGCGGACCGCACTTTTCAAACGCTCGGCGACCTTTTGCAGCAGTGAGTCGCCGACGGGGTGCCCGAGCGTATCGTTAACAGTCTTGAACCGGTCGAGATCGATATACAGCACTGCGGTCGACTGGCCGGTTCGTTGGGCCAGCGCGAGCCGTTCAATCAGACGCTCTCGCAAGGCCTTACGATTAGAAAGACCAGTTAAGGCGTCACGTTCGGCAAGTTCCGCATTGCGAACATAGGTCGTTACATCGTCAAGGCTTAAAACAAAGCCTCCACTGGATAAAGCACGCACCGTGCAATCGAGTAGACGATCGTCTGACAATCTAAGACGCGTTGGCACTGGGTCAGTCGCCGTATCTATCGCTGCGAACACGCTGTCCCCACCCACGGCACCGCAACTGGTCAGTAGAGCTACTAGTGTGCAACCATCGGGATCGATCGGTGCAAATACTGCTCGAGCGCTCGCATTGCTATATTCGACGTTACGGTCTTCATTCAGAATGAGAACCGCAGTCGCCATTTCCGGCAAAGCGGCGCTGCGTGGTCCATACTTGTTTGACACAACCGGGTGGGCAGCTGGACGGCGAGCATCGACGCTCATTGACGTCGTCTCTGCAATCTTAGTGGAACATGTTTGGGAGGCTGATAATATCATGCCCCACCTCATCGGCCAAATTATATAATATTCCTAACGATCGAGTATTTTTCTTTGTAACATAAATCATCTTTTTTGGCGCATGTAATGATTCCAAAAGGGCGATATTACCAAATATAGCATATTGCTTCACTGAGAAATATTGTCTGTATTTATAAAGTGCGAATATCCAGTTTCCGGTTTTCCGTTGCCGGCCTTAATGTCTCGGTTATGACATCATTTAACTGGCTAGTTTCTTTTGGAAGCCCCATAGCCCTGCCGCTGTATGCCGATTCAGCACTATCCCCGAAATTGGTATTTGAGGGACTGAATGAGCATAGCACCGAACTTCACCGTGCCGGTTTTAGTCGATCTGGCGAGCTGTGACCGAGAGCAAATACAGCACATCAATGCGGTACAGCCGATCGGCTTCCTGATCGCCATTACACGTGATTGGCGGGTCGCGTACGTCTCTGACAACGCGTTGGACTTTCTAGGCCGTCCGATCTGCGAACTGCTGGGTGCCTCCCTGCATCAGGTCCTTCGCGCAGAAGCGGTTCACACAATTCGCAACCGTCTGTCCGTTTTGAGTACCCTCGACGGTGTCGAACGCAGCTTTGACGTCCAGTTGCTCGATGAAGGGCCAAGCTATGACCTGGCGATCCACCACTCCGGGGAAATGATCATCGTCGAGGGCGAGCCCACGGTGGCGGCGGGTGATCTGAACGCCGGGGCAATGGTTCGCGCGATGCTGGCCCGGATGAAAGGGCAAGCCAATCTTATGGCGCAGGCGGCGCGGCTGATGCAGTCGCTGACGGGCTTTGACCGCGTCATGATCTACCGGTTTCACCCGGACGAATCCGGCGAGGTTGTCGCGGAACGCGTGCGTGGTGGCCTCGAGCCCTTTCTCGGGTTGCGGTATCCTGCCAGCGACATTCCGCAACAGGCGCGCGCACTGCTCGTTCGAAACCCCGTCCGAATACTGGTCGATGTATGCGCTGAGCCAAGCCCATTAGTTTCCGTGCATGATGCTTTCCACGCGCCCCTCGACCTCTCGATGAGCACGCTACGCGCGCATTCAGCAATGCATATCGAGTATCTTAAGAACATGGGGGTCGGTGCGACGATGACCGTGTCACTGGTGCGCGATGGCAAACTGTGGGGACTAATCTCCTGCCATCATCGAACGGCGCGCCATGTCAGCTTCGAGCAGCGCACAACCGCTGAGCTGTTCGGGGAAGTTCTGTCGTTGCTGATCGAGAAGCGCGAGCGTGTCGATCTCGAGGCCTATGCAACCCATACGCAGCAGCTTCGCCAGCAGCTTATAGCGGATGTGATCGAACGCGGCGCGATGGTTCACAGCATTGCCCAGCTCGCGGCCCGCATCGCTGGGCTGGTACCTTGCGATGGTTTTGCAATTTACGTTGATGGGGCAGTCTCATTGGTGGGCGACACCCCGACGTCCGACGAATGTGCTCTCTTGCGCGACTTTCTCGACGCCCATGCCGCCAACCGCATTTTCTCGTCTTCAGCTTTGAGCCGAGACCATGAGCCAGCGAAGGATTACGTCGATCGCGCTGCCGGGATACTCGTCTTGCCGATTTCGCGCTTCACCCGCGATTATCTTGTATTTTTTCGACACGAAGCCGCACATGCCGTCACTTGGGCGGGTCGCCCTGAGAAGGTACAGACGACAGGTCCGGACGGACCGATCCTGTCACCCCGCAAGAGCTTCGCAGCATGGCGCGAAATCGTCCGCGGACAGTCGACGGTCTGGAAGCCCGAAGAGCTTGCCGCAGCGGAAATGATGCGCGTCACGCTGATCGAGATTGTCCTGCAACAAGCTGGAATGAGTGAGGGGGAAAGCCGGGCAGCTTCGCAGAAGCAGGAACTGCTGATCGCTGAGCTCAACCACCGTGTGCGAAACATTCTAGGTCTGATCCGGGGGCTTGTGGCGCAAAGTCGCATGAGTGCCAGTGACGTCGATACATTTGCCACCGTGCTCGGCGACCGTGTCCACGCCTTGGCTCGGGCGCACGATCAGATAACGGCAAAGAACTGGGGTCCCGGTTCGCTCGCCACCCTGATCGCGACGGAGGCTGGTGCGTTTTTGGGTGACGGGGCAGCACGTGTTTTGTTCGATGGTCCGGCGGTGCAACTCGAGCCCCAGGCGTTTTCGACAGCCGCGCTCGTTATTCATGAACTCATGACCAACACCGCCAAACATGGGGCACTCGCAAATGCGACGGGACACGTCACGCTTGGATGGCACCTCGACGTAGATAACAATCTGATCCTGCAGTGGTCCGAAACCGGCGGCCCTGTGGTAACGGTACCGACTAGGCGTGGTTTCGGGTCAACGATCATCCATCGATCGATTCCCCACGAGCTAGGGGGCGAAGCAGACCTGGATTACGCTCCGTCCGGATTGCGCGCGCGCTTCGTTGTACCAGCCCAGTTTGTATCGCTCGGAGGTGAAACGCTTCCGATGGTAACAGAGGCGGAGGCGCAGCGGCTACCGATTGGACTCGATGGCGTCGTGTTGCTGGTTGAGGACAATATTATCATCGCTTTAGAGGCAGAAGAGATGCTGACGCAACTCGGCGCTGTCAGGGTCCTTGTCGCCGGCAACGTAGCCGAGGCCCTCAGCTTACTGCTATCGGAGACCCCCAGTTTCGCGCTGCTGGACATCAACCTGGGTTCTGAGACAAGCTGGCCGATCGCTTCACGGTTGCGTGAGCTAGGCGTTCACTACATCTTTGCGACAGGGTATGGAGACGGCATCGAATTTCCGTTGGAACATCGGGAGGCGGCGGTTGTGACCAAACCATACTCACGCACCTCGATCAGTGCGATAATTAGCAATGACCGGCCCAGCGTTTTTTCCGAAGTCTAGAGCTAGGTACGGCCCCATAGACAGAATGCCGTTTGTAGCACCGATGTGATTCACGCGCGGGCAATAGCAGGAGCGTGAATTCAAGCGAGTCCGATGGCGAGACCCGCCGTCTGGCGCGCGCTACGACGGGTAGCTTCAGCGACAACCTCGCTAACCCCATCGTCATGGAAGCGATAGATCATCGCCCGGTCGAACCCTGTAATCGCCCTGACCTGTCTGACAGCGTCGCGTAAAAACGTAAAAGTGTCGGCATCGGAGCTGCTCCCCGCAGGCGTGCAATCATTGATCGCACCAAAACCACGGCCTCCGCGGGTTGATCCTGTTCGAAGGGCTCCCCCTCGATAATCAGCATGTCGCTCGCATAGTGCAGAGCCAGGATCAAACGACCGCCGGTCGGTTGTAAGCCTCACGCGGTAAAATCGTTTGCTACCACTTACCCCGACCAGCTCTGCCCGAGGTTTCGCACGTCGTGGAGCGCCTCCCGTGCAATAAGGCGGTCCGCCTTCACGCCAATGACTTGTACAGCGTGCGTTCCGAGGAAATCATGAAGGTTCGCTGACGCGCGAACAATCGTCCAGTCGTTCGTCAGGTTAGGAAGAAGCCAAAACTCTGAACGTTATCGAGGAACGCAATTGGCTCCTGACGGCGGTGATCTAAGCGGGCATGGCGATTGCATCACGCGTACGGACGCCCTTCACTTGAGGCGAAATTTGGCCTCAGCGCATCGTCCAGGTGCAGGTAATCAGGGTTGAAATCCGCTACACCAGACAGCGCCTTCCAGTTCCCGATGGTGATGGCACGCTTTTCACGGGTAATGAGACCATCGCATCGCAATTTCTGAAGCATACGGTTGACGTGAACAGTCGTAAGTCCTGTAGCATCCGCCAGTTGCTCCTGCGTCATAGGAAGCTCGTATCGGGTTCCATCGATCAACCCTGCAGAATGTAGGCGGACGGCAATTTCGCACAGCAGATGCGCAACGCGGCTCAGAGCATTGCGTCGCCCAATGTTGGCGATCCACTCCCGAAAGATAGAGCTTTCTGCGAGCGTTTCGAGCCACATGGCCCGACCTATTGCGGGATGCGCAACGGCGATCTCGTGGACGGCCTCCGCAGGGACAAAGGCAACATTCCCACTGCTCAACATCTGAACGCTGTGATCGGCAATTCCCAGGAAGGCATGCTGGAGATCGAGCACCTCCCCTGGAATATGGACGGACAGGATCTGTCGAGCGCCATTGCCGACGATTTTACTTCGAAAGGCAAAACCTGAAAGAAGGACGCAGCAGTTTTTTGTCAAATCCTGTTGGCGAATTATATAGTTCGACGCTGACATACTCTTCATATGGAACGGCATTCCAAGAAATGCGGCGCGGTCTGCTGCTGAAAGTACAGATCGTTGCTCCAGTTTTTTTAAAGCCGGCGCGAGGATGTTTTTGGATAGAGCGAGCATGACGGTTACACCGTTGCGGTAACGCGCAACCCATGCAGTTCAATATTTGGCTGCAAAAACTGATTTAGGCGAGGTTAGGCGGGAAATCTCTGCGCTAGATCACACTTTGATCACTTTCTTTGCCATCGTAAGTGCCCCAATTCCAAGCCGACGATTGCGTGATCGCTTCCGAACCTCACGTGTAGCGCCGGCAGCCTCGCTTGTGCGTTCCATCAGTGATGGTTGGCATTTCGCCACGACTGAATCGAGGCGGAAATGAGTAATCCCTGGGCGACGAAGATGGAGCAATTTACCGCATTTACCGCGGGCGAACGTGAACGTCTCGATTCCTTATTAGCGTTCAAACAGCGGGGATTTCAAGCACAGGAGGACATCATCGCTGACGGCGCGCACTCGGACTACTGCCATATTCTGCTGACCGGGCTAGCCTGTCGGTATAAAATCCTACCGGACGGTGAGCGCCAGATCATGGCCTTCCTAGTTCCGGGAGACCTTTGTGACGCCGAGATTTTTATTTTGAAAAAGATGGATCATGCAGTGGGAACGCTGACCGCGAGTACGACAGCAATGATCCACTCCAGCGAGATGAAAACGCTGTTGCGAGAAGCCTCGCCGATCGCCGAGGCGTTGTGGTGGGGAACGATGACGGACCTCGGGGTTCTGCGTGAACGGATCGTCGACCAAGGTAGGCGCGATGCGACAGAGCGCCTCGCTCACTTGCTCTATGAAATGCTGGTTCGCTACCGCATCAGCGGCGCAACAGAGACCAACGCCATCGACTTTCCAATCACCCAGACCGACCTCGCCGATGCGACCGGAATGACGCCGTCTCACGTCAATCGCCTCCTGCAGCGCTTCCGTGAAGATGGGCTGATCGAACTGCGCAACCGAACGCTAACCGTCACGAACCCGGGACGTCTGAGATCACTTGCACAGTTCACCGCAACGTACCTGCATCTGGACAGGACAGAGGCCGGAGATCCTGCGGTATATGACCGGGCCGGGGAATTGATATGAGTTCCGCATAGACCCACAAGTGGACGTTTGCGACCAGTTTGCCGCTTCCCGAAACCGGCCGTTCATTCATGCCGTTTCCAGGTCTGGTTTGCAGCTTGCCGAGTGCGGGTCCACTGGATGTACGGGTGCCGCTTCAGCAGGCCGCTAGCCCTCCATCGGTGATTGACCCGCTTTCAACTTTTAATTGAATCCTCATGCGCTCACGCATATATCGACTTCAACATGGCCGTCCCCGCTGTTGCCGCTGGCATCAAGGGGCGGCCTTCTTCATACCTGGGCCGGATGCTTCCGCCCTACACAAAGCCCCATCTCAGTTTTGCCAACCAGCTGGCCCTTTTGGTGCAACGTGGCATGGTCGTGACCGATCAAGGGAAGGCGGTTCTCCATCTTCAGCGGATCGGCTACGGGCGCCTCACCCCCTACTGGCAGCCGTTCCAGCAGTTCGTTCCTGATTCTAACGATGCGACGCTAAGCGTCCGCAGTGAGCAGTTCCAAGCCAACGCCGAGTTTCGCCACGCTGTCGATCTTTATCTCTTCGACAAGCAGCTCCGTCTCCTATTTCTCGACGCGGTCGAGCGGATTGAGGTAGCCTTGCGCGTGGATCTCGCGCACGCGCTCGGGAAGCGCGATCCTTTTGCACACCGTTCGACTGCGTTTCTTGATGCCCATCGCGCCAATCAGCCATTCCAGGGCGGCACTCGTCATCAAAGCTGGCTCGACAACGCTGACCGGGCGGTCGCTCGGTCGAAAGAGGATTGGGTCAAGGAGTTCTATGCTACCTACAGCCCGCCCGTCCCTATCTGGATGGCGGTCGAGACATGGGACTTCGGCACGCTATCCTGGCTACTCGAGATGGCACATCCCAACGATCGTGCTGCCGTTGCCAAGCGCTACGGTCTTCTCCCCAACACGCTGGTGAGCTGGATCAAAACGCTCGCATTCGTACGCAACATCAGCGCGCATCATGCCCGTCTCTGGAACGCGGGCATCATCAATCAGCCTATGGTGCCCAAGCCCTTCGAGGCGCCACAGCTCGTGCACATCGGCAGCGACCTGGAGCGCCGGACGCGTGTTTATGGCGCTGCGGCGGTAGCGAGCTACTTCGTCGGGCGGATTAACCCCGGGACATCCTGGCCAAGCCGCATGAAGGCGCACTGGCAGTCATTTCCAGTCATGCCGTTCGCCACCCCCGCTCAAGGTGGTTTTCTGCAGGCCTGGGATCAGGAAGCAGTTTGGACCTGAACCCAATGGCGTTCGACTTCGTGCTTTCGGCGACACGACGATCCTTGCCTGCTCGTAGACCCAAAGTCGGCCATCCTCGACGTGTTTTCAGCCAGCCGACTTCAGACATTCGTTCACCTCCGGTCTGACTGCGCCCGACGCATGGTCGTCCGTCATAAATGCCGTGAACGATGGGAAGCGGTCGTTTGAGGATCGGTGGCGCGCATTGCTCTGTCCGGTTCCACTTGTTGCGGCAGAAGCAGGATCAACAAGACGATGGTGATTGCGAGCGTTGCTGAGGCCAGCGGACGACCGAGATCCAGTCCACACCTCGCGACAGCTAATCCAGACAAATCGCCGACGGTCGGGCCGGGCGGATGGGGCAGAATGAACCCACCGCAGAACAGCAGCACGCGGGAAACGGCAGTGCTAAAACAGAACAAGGGCAATCCGCTAAGTGCCACTGCAAAAAGGCTCGCCGGGCCGGCACAACCAAGCGAGCCGTCAGCGACCAATCGCTCAACACCGCGCTTTTGCTATGGTCACCGCCCCTTTGAGACATTAGAAAATATTCAGGATCAATGGGGGACTGATAATGAATTATACCTTCCCGTTTCTGTTTTCTGGCGCCGTACTTGCGATGTCAGCACCTGTCGCCGCTGCGCAGGGTAATTACTCTGCTGCACTGAGGACGATCTTAACTAGAACGGCTACCGGTACCTGCCCCGCGGACATGATGCAGCCAAAACTTCTCGAGGCGTGCAAACAGCAGATGTCTAAAATGGGTCCTCCGCTAGCAAAAAAGGGACCGATCAAGAAACTGGCTCTCCTGAAATCGGATCTAGCGGGCGGCCGCGAGGAAACTTACATGGTAACATTTGAGAAAGGCAAGCCGCAGACTTGGCTTATTGGTGGACTTAAGGACGGAAAGTTTTCGGGGCTTTACTCAGACGACGAATAGCGGGAACCCCTGGACGGATCGGAGCACAACCTCACGTGGAGAGCGAAACAGAGACAATCTGATTATCAGGAAGCGCGACCTGAGCCCTAAGGACGCTGCCGATCTGTCCATAACCCTTCTGTTCCACCAGGCCGAACCTCATGACGCGGCCAAGCGCGACAGAGGGCGTGCGTGTCTCCCAATTGCTCCCCAAATAAACGAACCCGATTAAAGCGATTGCGGCGACTGCCAGCAATTCCCGGCCAATTCCTCGGATGGGTGCGACATGCTTCATCGCGAGAAACTAACCTATCTGCGAATGTCCGCAACGGGGCGTTTCCGGAACGTCCGCTCCGCCGCCCGAAAGCTGCCGGTCGGCTTCCGGGAACGGTGGTGGCGTTCGAAGCGGCTGAACGTCGCCATTTGGTGGAAAGCGGTCATTCCCTAACGTGGACTGTTGGGATGGCGTCGATGCTTAAATCTCCAACCTTGACGGCTTGAAACACGACCTCGCCGTTGACATAGGCGATTTCAAGATGGGTTGGATCCCGCCAGCGCAGCTTAATCGTAGCTGGCCCGTTCATTTCTTCCAGTGTCAGGACGTCCACCGGTCTATCTGCGGCCACGCTTCGAACTTGAATTGTTTCCGCCAGATAGTTGTTGCCCGGACCCGACGTGTTGTTGCGGACTGTTCGGGTCAGCCAGCCTCCCGTAGGTGAAGGCTCCCATGGCGATTGGGTAATGTCGGTCGCCGAGCAGGCTTCTAGCAGGACGAATGCGAGTACGGCGAGGCGAGGAGGAGGCATCAGGTTCGCTTGTCGCCGGTTTATCGAATGTCCGCAATTGGGCGCTTCCAGTCGAGCGGCTTTCCTTTTCGGTAGCTGCCGGTCGGCTTTCAGGTAGGTCGGGCCAGCCGTCAGCATTGGAACGGCGCTAGTGGTCGTTAGCCGCCGTTCTACTTAGGATCGAAACTCCCATATGCGCCTGATGTGCGTGGCACCTCGTTCGGTCGCTTCACGGTCGATCTTCTCCAACGCCAAATTGAAGCATGTCAATGCTTTCGCGGACGCTGGTTCTTTCGTAAAATCGACCAATGGTTCGTCTAGAAATATGCCGTCACGATAGGTGTAGGTCGTCGCCAATAGCTCACACCTTTTAGCAGCGTCCGTAAACGTGGCGTGCGACATGGGAGGAGCGCTCTGACAGCCCGAAGCGCACATCATTGCCAACAGGCCAAAGAGCGGTGTTCTGGTCATTCTGCCCGTCATAGCCGCAACGATATGCTGGCAAGCTAACGTCTGCAATTGGGCGACAGCGGAACGTCCGCTTTTCGCTACATAGCGACCGAACCCACGTGGATCTGCGACCTTCGGCGAAATGTTTTCAGTTTACTTGCAAAGCAGGTTGCACCAATGCCGGGTTAACCATAAATTCCCCGTCACCGCTACGGGGCGACAGCCTCCTTGCCGATAAAGCCGAATTTCAAGTCCTCGCCCTTGGCGCTGACATACATAATGGCTGCCATGAGACAGGACCTTTTTGTTTCGTCAGCCTTTGCTCTGACGACCAGATTTCGGTTGGCCGATCAGGCCCCACTGGCTTTGGACGAAAAACGAACCTGGCTTCATCCCACAGTGCCGTTCCAGCGCCTCAGCGAACAGACTGTCGGAGCCGAACTTGGATCGTTCGGGGAAGCCGTCAAGCAAACCGCGCTTTTCGAGTTCTGCCTTCGCATCTGCCAGCATCTTTGGGCGCAATACCTCATACAGCCGGCCCTGATAGGCTTGCTGCAAGACCGGGTCTTTGAAAGTGACGATCTCGTAACCGGCGGCTTCTCGGATACAATCGAGATTAGCCGCAGATGCACCAGCCTCCTTCTCAATTACAATCTCGACGCTTTGCAGCTCATCCTCGTATTTGACCGTGAACCCGCCGTTCCGAAGTCCGCACTGAAGCAACTTCTGCGTGGCAACCTGTTCATACGCAGGCGGAGGAGTTTGAGGAATATCAATCATTTCAACACTCTATCCACTGGTCGACCTCGTGCAAACGCGCGATGGTGAACGCGCAGTTTCCTGAAGATTCCGCCTCGCACTTTCAGTTTACGTGCATTGCAGGCTTGACGCATTTTGGCACGGTTAGGAGCACTGAAAAACCGGCCCGAAATGTCTGACATTGGTGGAGTGCGGACCGTCCGCTTTCCAAGGCCTCACAACATGCCGATGTTGTGTAGCCACTGCTTGACCTGTCCGGGCCATTCCCGTGAAATTGGATCGACCGTAGGCCGCATCCCGAAGGCATGGCCCCCCTTGGCATAGAGCCGCATATCGACGGGCACGCCTGCATCGCTGAGCGCCAAGGCATAGGCCATAGGTTGCCGGATTGGGTCCGTAGCGTCGTTCATGGCATGAAGGATGAACGTCGGCGGTGCCTTAGAGCTGATGGTCGCCCATGGCTTGAGTTCGAGACTGTTCCTGCCCTTGCTGTCGTCCAGCATACGCGCTGTATAGGCAACGATCGCGAAGTCTGGCCGAGGCGATTGCCGGTCGGCCGCATCCTTAAGCGGATAGGTGCGCTTTTCTGTGTTGCTCATATTGGCGGCTAGGTAGGCGCCCGCCGAAAAGCCGATGACGCCAATCTTGTGCGGATCAATCCCGTAAGAAGCTGGTTGCTGACGCAACAGCCCCATCGCACGTTGCGCGTCTTCCAATCCTAACAGCACTTTGGGTCGCTCGCCCTCAGGCCAAGCCTGGGGCACGCGGTATTTCAGCACCGCGCAGGTCATCCCCTGCTGCGTCGCCCAATCACAAATTTCAGTACCTTCCAGATCGAGGGCTAGAACCTCAAACCCACCACCAGGAAGGACCAGTATAGCCGCGCCAACATTGCGCCCTTTCGGTCGGTAGATCGTCATGGTCGGCCGGGTTACGTAGCTTGCCCAATGCCATTTGCGCCCGCCGACGAGACCTGTGCCATTACCGAGGCCCTCTGGACGGTCGCCAGAGTCAGGTTTGGCGAGAGGCATGCTTGGAGGCCAGAGCGGTGTTTGGACTCCACCTTGAGATGGCTGCCAGACGCCCGGCCGTTCATTCTTCGGCAGGACCTCTTGCACTGAAGATGGGTCAGGTTTGCGGCTCTGACCGCAGGCCGCGCCAGCAATGCTGATTGCGAGAAGGGATGGCACTACGAACCGAGACCACGACAAACTACCTCTCCTTCAGCGAAGAGGCTTCGTTCGAGCAATTCGCACCATGCCATTCTACTTGTTACGTCGGACGTCCGCTAGAGGGCGCTTGCGGACTGACAGCTTTCCTGCTCGATAGCTGCCGGTCGGTTCTCAGGCACGATCGATGCCCGCGAAGGGTCTGAACGGTAATAGTTGGTGGAAAGCGGTCGTTCGGGAAAAGCTAGGATCACTGTCGAACGGCTATCATAGGTCCAGACTGAAATGAGCGCCGCCAGCCTTGGGCGGCGATGATCTTGCCACTTTTAAACGTGAAAGTGACTGGAAAGAAATTGCCGCCGTGGGTGTCAGTAAACTCAACTTCTACCTTCTGATCCCCACATCGGTCGCTCACTGGTGTTGGAATGCCATCCCAACCAGCAAACCGGAACGTATCAGCCTTCATCTCGCGTGCGAGGGCAAGAGCCCCGGCAACACCGCTCGGCAGAGGCAAGCCGACATCTCCCCCGCCCGAGGAGAAAGAAGCGGTAGGGTCGATCAGTCTTTCTAGTGCAGCCATGGACTTGCCATCCGACGCAGTCGCCAAATTGATCGCTTGAACAGCGCGTTGGCTTAACTCGCTTTGGAGTTGTCCGACGTATTCGACGGGCGGCACGTCACAAACGCCGCGAGGCACGTCAGCAGCTTTTGACTGGGGCGTGAAAGCCGATGAAGCGGCGAGAAGAGCCAAAAGTAGCGTGCGCATGAGTGCAACATGCCCTCACTAGTGAATGTCCGCAATTGGGCGTTTGCAGTCTGTCCGCTTTCGTGGCTCGAAGCGGACAGTCAGCTTTTAGGCACGGTGGTCGCGAGCCTAACGTCTGAACGTCGCGACCTGGTGGAAAGCTGCCGTTAGTCGAGCGTCCCTAAGATGCGTTCATACTCTGCGGTCGCGGTGTTCAATGCCCTTTTCCGTCTCCTTAGAAAGCACCGAAGAAGAAATGTGATGGCGGCGAATGAAAAGGCTATCGGCAGAATGCTGACAAGTGCGTCAGGGCGATCCCTCCACACAGCGTAGTATACTGCCATCACGCAAAACAAAGTTGCGCCAAACCCTAATATCCACATGTAAGCCGAGATCATCAGCCACGACCGATGGGGTTCAGGTCGTCCGCTGCGACGGTCGGTGGTATGGGTAAAGAAGGATGGCACGATGGCTATTTATCATCTCGATCCGATGTCCGCTATTAGGCGTTTTCAGTCCGTCCGCTTTGCCGCCCGAAAGCTGCCGGTCGGCTTCCGTCAACGGTGGTCATGTTCAGACCGGCTGAACGTCGCGACCTGGTGGAAGGCGGACGTTCACATCGGCTAGCGCGGTTTGTTCACTATCAAATCGGCGGCAAACTGCACAATCTCGTGATCGAGGGCGAGAACGCGCTCAGCCAATTCCCGTATTTCTGCTTCTGTGATCTCCTCGCGCCCCTTCGCCGTATACTTTGACAAGGATTCAACTGGCGGACCCGCTGTTTTGACGATCCCAGTCGGAATTCCTTCTTCATCGACTTCGATTATTATTCCACCGCCGTATATAGACATGCCAGCGTGAGCGACTCTGCCCCGCGTCCCTGCAGATGAACGCACTCTAAATGCAAGCTCTTGCCCCCGTTTGAGAAAGTCTGGCGCTCCCTCCTGGACCGCGGCCTCGGTCAGCTTAAGGTGAACTTCAAGCCCTCGCGTCGCATCGAAGACTCCCCGCTGAAAATCTAGGCTCACGCCTAAGGCCGCGCGGAACACGCTGGGTATCGCGCGCTCCATCCCATCACAACGTATGATGGCCAAGCCAACCGCTTCCAGCAGGCTCGGGTATGATGTCGCTCGTATGTCGATACGCATTCGTTCGCCTTCCAAAGCTCCACCATACCAGCCCCGCGCCTGTCCGCTATTGGGCGCTTCCGGTCCGTCCGCTTTCCCGACGAATACCGCCCTACCCCGCCCCCCCCTCCTGCCGCCGCCCTTCTATATGCTCAACTTCCGCCTGTACGTTTTAAGTATACCCTGAGCGTTCCTATGCTAGCCGGTCCGATTTGCGCCGAAATCAAACCTCTAAAATTTGGCTCAAATAGCCCGTCGGTCTGCCTGGAGCCCTAGCCAAGGAAGACCATACGGAACCCTATCAAACTGCACCGCAGCAGCTCCAACGGAGCGTCACATAAAGCAGACCCAGAAATACGCTAACGCCACGTCAGCGCGCCGTTGCGCGACCCGACTGGGATCGAATTTCGGGAAGGTTCGCCGGTGTGAGCTCCCTGCCTACCTTCTATCAGCGCCGCGTCCACGTCGTCATGGCTGTGTCGGATATCTTCATTAGCCGACCGCGCGCCTTGGCGTCCGACAGGCCGTAGGCACGTAGGAAGTCGGTGCTGATTGCCGCTGCGCTGATGAAATTGGCATCGTCGGGCCGTCCGATGAACTCGTGATCGGCACCGGCGTAGACGACACCGAACTTGTCGCCGGCCGGAGCGGATTGCACTGGCAGCAGATGATCATGCCAGTCCGTGACCAATCCGGGCACAAGGTCGCGGTCGCCGGTGACGAGCAGCATCGGCACACGATCGCCGGCATAGGCATCCGGTCCGATCAGGCCAGGAATGCGTCCGGGTGACGAAAAACCGAGCACTGCTTTGACGCTAGGATCACGGAAGTTGCCAAGCGATGCCAGCCCGCCGCCCAAGCACAAAGCGGTCAGCGTACCGAAGCTATGCCCCGCCGCCACTACCGGTCGCCCCGGCCAAGTCTTCGCCCCATAGGCGCTGGCCGCGCGAAGGTCGGCGATCCGTTCCCCGAAGCTCGCCTCGCGGCTGAACTTCTCGCGATCGGGATAGTGCATCGAGTCGACATGCACCGGCGCGATCACCGCAAACCCTGCCTTCTGCCATGCCGACACGACCGCATCGTAGCGCTCAGGCCATGAGCCATGTCCCGTCGAGAACAGGATGACGCCTTTTACATGCTTAGGTACCCAGGTGACGAGAGTGGTCGCGCGCGTGGCAGATACCGTCAACGGTACTTGCCCTGTAGGCTGCGCCGCTGACGGCGTAGCAGCTACGGCCAGCAGCAACCCTGCGGCCCAAGCAATCTTTGATCGACGCACCAAATCTCCCCCCCTCACCACGCTGCTTCGCCGGTACAGCGCAGCACCCATGTGTCCAGTATCCGCATCGGTGATGTGAAGCCACCTCCTTCCCGTTGAGGAACGGCCAGCGAGAAGGCGCGGCGTTCTCGAAATCGATCGAGGTCCGGGAATCATCGCCTGTCTGCCGCAGATGCTATAGTAACGAAAAACGCTCGGAGTGGGCTTGTCGTATCACCGACCTCGCTTATGCGCTCTCTAGGAAGTCAGCGCGGTGCTCTCGCATTTTTCATCATCATGCGGATCTTGTTCAATACGAGAAGAGCAATGAGGGCGCTGCTAATCCACACCAGAGCCAGAGAAGTGGCATATCCCACGCCCTGTAAAAGCATCAACGGCCCTAGGAAAACAACGTAGTTCCTGCCGAGATAATCGAGTCGACCAGCTAGCGTGTCCATGTGCGGAGGATGTACCTGGTTACGCTCGCCGGCAAGCAGCATCAGCTACGAGGTGTTGGTGCAAACCAGGAGCGACGAAGGTCGTTTCTCGATAATGAACGGCCAGCGAGACCGCGCGGGCGTTCTCGGGGTCTATCGGTAACATTCTGCCCTAATTCACAATGGGCTAAATTGTTCCTGCAGCGATTGGGTATGCGGTTTCGGAAGTAGGTACCCTTCCGCGATGTTCCCTAAGAACAAGTAGTGCTTTGCGATTGCGACCGGTGCTGGTTAGCCGAAATCCCGCTCTTACGCTGACGAATGCCCGACGGAGCGATGGGCGGTAGCGACCACGATCATTGCCAGCGCGATGGATTGAAACATAAATTGTGCTTCGCTAAGGATCGCCAAGCCGACGCCAGACGGTGCGTAAACGGTATTAAGTCCGACCCGAAATAGTGGGCCAGCCTGCAGCGCGAAGATCACGGCCACACTCGTCCACGCGGGAACGATCGCTTTTCGCAAGGCAAACGCCACAAACAGCGCACCGACAGCGGGTTCGATGGAGGTGAGATAGCTCGGCAAGTCGACGTGCCAGTCATAGGGTATGGTGTACAGCTGATCACCTTCGCGCTTGGCATTGGCAGCGATGATGCCCGCAAATGACTGGTGGACCAGTGGCGACAGCCACAGGTCAATAATTGCTGTCGCTGCGATGGCACCCGTCGCCTTCGCGGCACGGCTCCGAAGGGCGGCATTGAGCCCCACTGCCGCAACGACCATCAAGACAATGCGTCCCAGGTCAGGCAGGTTGTCGATGAAGGGGAAGATCGTCCATTTGGTCGAGACGATGTTGCGCATGATGGGCACGCGGAACAGTGCCTGATTGATCGCGGCTGTTGTCAGGACCAGGAAAGTCAGCCGGCTTGCCAGTGACATACCGCGGCGTCTCAAAACCAGATCCGTTACGAGAAGGCCTACCGCGAGTAGAACGTGATCCGGTACGATCGCCAATCCTGCGTGCGGCAAAGCATCGGGATAAGGTACGCCCAGATAGTCCAGGAGGACAGTGTGGATCCCGATTGGGATCAGCGTCGCAGCGACCAACCCAAGCAAAAGGCATCGCCATGAAAGTCGCTTCTCGTTCGAGCCCAGCCGTGGGGACGATAATCTGCGGAATGCCATGCCCTGATATTTCCTCGGTAAACGACTCTCGACACTGACCGCCGCCTAGCGAGCGATGAGTGGGCGCATGACCTGCTCACTGAACAGGCGGAAACTGGTTGCTCCCACGTTTCCAGTGGCACGCGAAGCCGTGTTATCGATACCCTCGTCCTTGGCCCGGTACATCTCGGCATAGCCTGTCGCGAAGGATGCGGTTGCACCGCGATCAATGAACCCCTGGCGGAACTGCTCGTAGCTGATCTGCTGATAGCGGATATCGCGGCCCAGAACCTCTGACATGATCGCGGCCTGGTTGTTGAACGAGAGATCCTCCGGCCCGAGGACAGGTATATCGGCGCAGCCTGACCAACTAGCGTCCTCAAGCAACCTAACTGCTGCGACGGCAATGTCGGCCGTCGCTGTGAACGGCAGCTTCTTGTCAGGATCGATTGGGCCGAAGAACATGCCCTGTTCACGGATCACGCCAGCCTGCCGCGCGGTGTTCTCCATGAATGAGGGCATCGCCAACCCACGGAATGCCGCCCCGCTTTCCATCAGCAATTCGTCGGCTTGTAGAGACGTGCTGACTGGCCCCGCCCTGCCCTGCCACGGTGTGCCGCGCCCAATCGCAGTGACCGAAACGCTCCGTGGAACAGCGTTCCAGCGCAAGGCTTCAGCTGCCGGCCGGGTGAAATCGAGGTAAGCCTGATCGAGCGTCTTGGTGGCATCGGGTGGGACAAGCCAGAATACCGCATCTGCGCGACTGAAGGCGCGCTCGATCACCGCCGGGTCCCCATGGGATCCCTCTACGACTTGAACCCTTTGCCGAACGCCTTCGGACAGCTTGGCAGCGTCCCGTACAACGACGCGAACGTCGGCATCGGTAGCAAGCAGTCCCTCGAGAACCTTGCTGCCGATCTGGCTGGTGGGGGCGGTAACAACGATCATAATACGCCTCGTTTGGTTGCTAGGAAGGACAAATGCCGGAAGCGGCAAAGTATGCTCGAGGGATGAGCAGGCGTGGCGACGAGCACGGTTTGGCGCCACGCCCTTGCCTCACAAGCGGATGCTAAGCTCGATATCATCAGCAAGCGCCACGGATCGGTAGCCGCTGCCAGCTGCACGGATGCGCTCCACATAGGGTGGGCAGAAGTCCGCATTGTCAGCGAGGATCAGCGCGCCCGGACGGAGCCGGTGTGCCACGAGGTCGAGCACATCCGAGTACAGCGCCTTGGCGCCATCTAGGAGCAACAGATCGATGCTTTCAGGAAGATCGCTCGCCAGGGTTCCGAGCGCATCGCCCTCCCGAAACTCAACAAGGTCGGCTAAGCCTGCCTCGGTGAGATTTGCCTTCGCGCGAACGACCTTCGATGGCTCGAACTCGCTCGTGACAAGCAAGCCACCGCCATTGTCGCGCAGGGCTGCGGCCAGACAGATCGTCGAAAGACCGAAGGAGGTGCCGAATTCCACGATCGACGTGGCGCCGGTTGAGCGAGCGAAAATATAGAGCAGATCGCCCGTGCTCCGGGAAACCGCCAGGGGGATGTCCTTCATGCGGCTATAGAGGTCGAGATAGTCGTCACGGCTGCGAACGAGCCGTCCCTTTTCCTCGGCCGACAAGCCGTTCCAATAGTCTGCGACCGAAGGCGTCGTCTCAGGATCGACGGCATCAGCCTCGGCAAACAGGCGGTCGAGCAGCGGGGCGACCGGGCTGGTCGTCAGGGTGGTCATGATAAGCTCCTTGAAAGCGACTTGTGCGATGCGTGAGAAAATACGACTAGTTCGTCAGGTTCGCTAATCGCATTGCAGGAGCTGTTTGTGACAGAGCGCCGAAAACCCGAGATTTCCTCGCGAAAGCATCCCAAACAAGCGCGGGCGAACGACCTCGTCACGGCCGTTCTCGAAGCTGCTGTTCAGGTTTTGCGTAGTGAAGGTGCGGGTCGCTTCACCACCGCCCGGGTTGCCGAGCGCGCCGGCGTGAGCGTTGGATCGATCTACCAGTATTTCCCGAACAAGGCCGCGATCCTGTTTCGCCTGCAAACCGATGAGTGGCAGCGGACAAGCCTCTTGCTGAAAGGCATATTGGATAAAACGGACGCATCGCCGGCATCACGCCTCCGCGCACTGACCCATGCGTTCCTGCAGTCCGAATGTGATGAGGCTGAGGTTCGAACCGCCCTCGCCGACGCAGCCCCCCTCTATCGCGATGCTCCGGAAAGCGACGACGCCCGTGAAGCAGGATCTTCCGTGATCCTGGCTTTCATGCACGAGGCCCTTCCCAATCGCTCCGACGCAGAAATCTTGCTGGCGGCAGGGCTAATAGAGACGACAATGACGCAGGTCGGGAGCCGCTTCTCAGAGCGATCACGAACGGATCAGGAGATCCACGCTTTCGCTGATGCGATGGCGGACATGTTTGTGGCCTACTTGACCTCGCTGCGTGGTTGACTGCGACATCCGGAGTCGTTGTTTCCCAAAAATGAAAGACAATCAAGACAGCGCAAGCGTTCTTGGAATCGATGCGCGGCACCGCCTTTCCCGAAAACGATCGTAAAACCGAATATTAGGCCAGGCAGGCAACCGGACTTTGTCAACGCACGCGCATGCCGTTGAGGAGCAAGTCCACCAGGTGAGTAATCCGCGGCACCGGTGCGCTGTCTTTTTCGACCCCAATGGCTATCGCGCTTACCACACAGATGATGTCGTCGAAGCTGGCATCCCAACGAACGATACCGGCGTCTTGAGCGCGCTCAAGCAGTCGCTGCCCTTCCGCGGTGATCGCGTTACAGCCAGGCGTGCCGTGTTGGATGACAGTCCCTAGCGAAGCAGCAAGGCTTTGATAGACGCTTGTGTTCATCGCGAGATCCTCAAGGAACTGGCGCATCGCGTCTCCGGGATCGCCATCCATATCGCGCGCGCGGCTCGTCTCCGCGACCGACTCGAACCGCTCGTTGCTGGTGGCCGCCAAAAGCGCTTCGCGCGTCGGGAAGCGGCGATAGAGTGTGCCGATCCCGACCTTCGCTCGCTTGGCCACCTCCTCCAGCGAGACGGTTGCACCTCGCTCTAGGAACGCTTCCTCTGCGGCGACGAGGATGCGTTGGCGGTTCCGTTCCGCGTCGGCACGTAGGCCAGCCTCAACCAAAATTATTCCTTCCCTGCCTTGGCAAGTGGAGGATGCCTCCATATTAGAAGTGGAGCAATCCTCCAGTTACGCGAAAGTTTGATGTGATGACGAAGCGGTTCGAAGACAAGGTCGTGGTGATTACCGGCGGTAGTGATGGCATCGGGTTGGCATCCGCACAGCGCTTCGCGGAAGAGGGTGCCCAGGTGTACATCACCGCGCGGCGACAGGCGTTGCTCGATCAGGCAGTCAGCCAGATCGGTCACGGTGCGATCGGCGTACAGGGCGACGTCACGAACCTCGCCGACCTTACGACGCTCTACGAGCGTGTCGAGCGTGACCACGGCAAGGTCGATGTTGTGTTCGCCAATGCCGGCATGCACCAGCCCGTTCTGCTCGAAGCAATCGAGGAAGCTCATTTCGATGCGACGTTCGGCCTCAACGTGAAAGGTCTGCTTTTCACTGTGCAGAAGGCACTGCCGCTGATGACGCAAGGGGGCGTGATCGTCCTCAATGGCTCGATAGCTGGATCCAAGGCGTATCCGGGCCAGTCGCTCTACAATGCCAGCAAGGCGGCGGTTCGCTCCTTTGCACGAAGCTGGACCATTGATCTGAAAGAACGCGGCATCCGCGTGAACGTCGTCTCACCCGGTGGCACCGAAACGCGTCTTATTCGGGACTACTTCGACGCAACACCGGGAGCTGAAGAAGCGGTAATCAACGGGGTTCCACTTGGACGCCTAGGGCGCCTCGAAGATGTCGCGAGTGCCGTCTTGTTCCTAGCGTCGAGCGAAAGCAGCTTCGTTGCGGGCCATGAGCTTTTCGTGGATGGCGGGGTCGCGGCGGTCTGACCGGGGATCATCGTGCTGAACGGATGTCCGCTTTTGGGAATGCCATCGCCCACCGGGGCGTCCAATTGTGGGC
This sequence comes from Sphingomonas sp. FW306-05-A, assembly GCF_058782275.1. Taxonomy (NCBI): domain Bacteria; kingdom Pseudomonadati; phylum Pseudomonadota; class Alphaproteobacteria; order Sphingomonadales; family Sphingomonadaceae; genus Sphingomonas; species Sphingomonas sp. FW306-05-A. Next base: position 12,325 of record NZ_JBYSXN010000006.1, on the reverse strand, counting down.
GAACACGCACTGCCCTACGGCTTCCGGTCGACCCAAACCCGGTCATTCAAAGCGCTCTCGCCGCTTCCCAAAATCACCCGCTCATTCAGTTTCTTGATTTCGGCGGGCTGGACGGTTCGCTATCGAGTAGCGGCGAGCGCGCAGCGCAAGGCAACGGATCGGGCAGAACCGGCAGCGCGCCGATATCGATATGCCCGCGCCATCTGACCAGTCCTCCACAAGCTGGCCCGCGTCGCACAACCATTCCGCTTCCCGAACGCGGTACAGCGCGGAACAAGGCGGCATCCGAATTACCTCTATCGGGAGCCAGAGCCGAGATCACGAGGGAGGGCGTGCTGGCCGCGATCGACGAGTTCGACGCGGTTGACCAACGGCGAATGGACCTACGACGAGGGACGGCCGCTCGGCAGCCCGAGCCGCTCGGAACAAGCGAGGAATGGGAGGGTGCCAAGGCGCGTCGTTCCGCCAGGCCTCGGCTGGTGGACCCGCCGACCGATCAGGGGATTGACGCTGCAGTTGCCGCCGTCGATGCGCGCACCATCTAATCGCCCGGACACGCCGCACTCGCTGGCGGCTCCATTCAGCGTGGGAACGACGAGAATGAGGGATGATCTTCGGACCGCAGAGTGGTCGGCCGTGGCGGCCGAGATCGACGCCTGTCGGCAGCAGCTCCGAGAGTGCGAACGGGTCTTCGGCTACTCGCAGGACGAGCATGGCTATCACGAGGACGAACGCTATGGGGCGGAGAGGTCGTATCTGGGGTTCCGACTCCGTCAGGCGTTCCTGCGGATGCTCATCCTCATAGAGCGTGCGGAGCTTTCGCAGTTCCTGACGAACTTCCGCGCGGGCTTCGCCGCATACGAGGGCAAGCTCGAAGTGCTCGGTCATTCTCCGCATGACCCGGAGGACCTCTACAGCGAACCGCTCATCTTCATGGACCAGAGCTTCGACGCGTTGTCGGCGATGCTTCGGGGTGTTGGCACGCGCGACCAATACGAGCTGGGTTTGCTCGAGCGCATACTGCGCCAGACGCCGTACATTCTGGCCAATCGCGGCACGACGCCGATCTCGGAGAAGGACGTCCGTCAGCCGGTCTTTGATGTGCTGAAGACGGTCTTTTCCGATTGCCGCCGCGAAATTCCGGTGTCGCACCTCTTCAAGACTTACAGGGCCGATCTGGGTGTTCCGGCGCTGAAGGCGTTGGTCGAGTTCAAGTATGCGCTCGACGAGAAGGAGCTCAAGAGCGAGCTTGACGGTGTCTACGCGGACATGAACGGCTACGCGGGTGATCCGCAGTGGAACCGCTTCTTCGCGGTCTTCTACACGGCGACGCCGGTCGCGGCCCCCGAGCGGATCTTGGAGGAGTTCAAGCTTTCGCGAGCGGACATGAGCTGGCAGCCCATCATCGTCCATGGGACAGGGACCAGGCCCAACAGGAAACCGGTAGCCAAGGTCAAGCCGACGTCGTCGGAGACGGTCCGAAGGAAGCGCTCTGGCCAGAGCGCCGTCGGCGGCAAGTCGCCTCTGTCGGGCTAGTAGCCGCTGCAGGCCCTAGCTCGGCCGATACCGGTATCCGGAGTAAGCTCGCTCGGCCCGACGAAGCGACTTCATGGCCTGGCGATCCCGAACAGCGCGCTGGCCGCGTTCCGGCCCATTCCGATTACGCCGTCGAAGGCTGGCCTGGTCATGCTCGGCGCACTGCCGACATAGCCCTGCGTTTTCACCACTCCCATCCTGTGCAGCAGCGCGAGGACGGCACCTGAACTGCGGCGACCACCCTGCACGAAAAGGCGCTCCAGCAGCGCCGAAGGGTCGACATTCTGCGCCAGTGCAAATTCGACGTTCGCAACGGCAAGATCGGCGGGTGCCTGGAGATGCAGCAGGTGCTCGTCGACCGTTGCGACAGCGACTTGGCAGGTGGTGATCAGCGTGACCAGGTCGGCCAGCGTGGGCCCTTGCCGGGCATCGAAGCGAGCGAGCGCGGCCGCGATGTCCGCGCCGCCCTGTGAGTTCCTGAAGTAGGCGCCGGCGCGCTCCAGCGTCGATCGGGTGTGCGAGCCGAGCGAGTGCCTGTAGCCGCCATGGACGAACTGGTTACGCCAGGTCGCCAGCAGCTCGATCGTGGCCAGCTGCTCCGGTCCAACCGCGCAAGAATAGTGCGCCACCACGGTTGCGAAGCGGGCGAAGATCGTGAGCCTCGCGCCGGCAGGCGTGCGCGCGGTTCCTTTCAGGACACTGGCCAAGGACGGATCGGTAAGGCGCGGCATCTGCCCGAGCACCTTCATGTACTGGTCGACACCGTCCAGCATGGACGTCATGGCTGACTTCGCGACGAACTCGCGCGTCTCGGTCTACTCTGCCGCCGTGAGCGGCTTCGCCCATCCCAGGTGCAGATCGGCGGGGCGGATTTCAGGGCTCCTAGCGAGAGTCTCGACCGCGACCCACAACGTGTGGAGGTGCCGGCTTACGTCCCCTGCGGTCCGGCGAAGCGAAACGCGGGCCGGTGTCGCGACGAAATGGACTATCTGGACAGGACGCGTGCTCAATGCGCTGAAACTCCAAGGGCAAGCGGTAGCTGACGTGGTCATCGGCCACGAGTGGAAACGAACACAGTCACGGACTAAACGGTATCGGACAACGTCACGTCAAGACGCGGAGCGGGCCAGTCGCCGACGGAGGTGTAAGCGATAAGGTTGCCGGCGACCGCTCCGAACTCTCCAGCGTGGAACTGCTGCAGTTCGAGACGCCCGGCTCCTAGCCCGAGACGTAGATGCGGTGGTCCTTGTCGCCCTCCGACCAGGGGGACAGCGGAGTCGCGTGGGGGGCTTCGATGGCGAGCATCAGAAGACTTACATGGAATCGCGAAGCCGCCTCAGCGACCGCACGTCAGCTTTGGCACATCTTCAAGCTGCGAAGACAGAGGTTCAAACAGGAAGCCATTCTTCGGTCGCGGCCCTCCCCCACCTGAACGAACGGCTGTTTACAATGAGCTCTTTCCGTAAGCGGACGGGCCGCTTTCCACCAGAATGGCCCCACGGGCCTCGGACCCTCTAGCATTATGCCAAGGCGTAAGGCTTCAAGGATTACACCACAAGCTCGCCGACGCTGCCGAGGAAGTCTATGGCGTCGACGAATTTATGCCGAGGCCCGTCAAGACGAATGTCGACATGCAAGCCGGAAATGTTTGAAGCTCGATGCCCGTCGGCTTGGGCTGGAACGTCTTATAACCACAGAATGCAGTGCTGGCATCGGGTATCCGCAACACATGTGCACTGCGAGGCATAGCACAAGTCGAGAATTCAGAGTGTCGACGAAGGCCACAAGCTCCGCCCAGGCGAACTAGGAACCTTGCGTACCAGCCGGGACCTTTCGGCGTTGCCCGACGTCGCGTTCCACCGGATCTAGACCGCCCCCAAGCGACCGGTACAGCTCGACCAAATTGCTCCCCTGGTTCAGTCGCGTCGTAACGAGCTGCTGCTGCGCCGCATAGGCTGTCCGCTGTGAATCCAGGGTCGTCAGAAACGACTCTACCCCGGCCCGGTAACGTGCGTCCGATATGCGCAATGCAGCGTTCGCCGCATTCACACGCGCAGTCTGCGCCGCGATCTGCTCGTCGATTGTCCCACGCTGCGCCAGCGCATCGGCAACCTCGCGGAACGCCGTCTGCACAGTTCGCTCATAGGTCGATACCGCAACCTGCTGCTGCGCACGCGCAACCTGCAGATTGCCGCGCAACCGGCCTCCGTCGAACAGGGGAAGGGAGACCGCCGGAGCTGCGGTATAGGTGAAGCTCCCTCCCGAGAAGAGGCCGCTCAGCGCGGGGCTGATCGTCCCGAGGGTTCCGGTGAGCGAGATGCTCGGGAACAAGGCTGCCCGGGCTGCTCCGATATTGGCATATTGCGCAATCAACTGGTGTTCGGCCTGCAGCACGTCGGGACGTTGCAGCAAGATGTCGGACGCAAGGCTTACGGGCAAGGCCTTGATCGCGACCTCACCATTCCCCAACCCTTGCGGCAGTAATTGCGGGGTTACCGGCGTGCCGACCAGCAGGTCCAGCGCATTCTTGTCTTGCGCCAGACGGGTCCGCAGCACTGCTATGTCGTTGCGAGCCGCCTGATACGTCGTCTCGGACTGTCGTGCCTCGAGTTCGGATGCGACACCGATGCGGAACTGCGCGCGGGTCAATTCGAGCGACTGCTCGAACGACTTGAGCGATTCCTGCGAAATGCGAAGCTGATCCTGGTCCGATGCATAGGTCAACCATGCGGTGGCTATTTCGGCGATCAGCGTGATGCGGGTGGACCGCTGCGCCTCTTCGGTCGAGAAATACTGTTCCAGCGCTGCACGGCTCAGGTTGCGCAAACGACTGAACAGGTCGAGTTCGTAAGCCGAGACCCCGAGGTTTACCGAATAGAACTCGAGGTTGGACGAAGACGATCCTATCCCTGCGCCGACCCCAGTACCGCCGGTACCAGCTCCAGTACCGCCGGTACCCCCGGTACCTGTGCCAGTGCCAGTTCCAGTACCCGTACCCACGCCAGTTCCGGTACCGCTCCCCGCGGCCCCGCCAAGCGCGCCGGTCGCTCCTTGGATATTGTTAGTGTACGTCGCCGACCCGGACAGCGTCGCTGAGGGAACAAGATTGGCTCGCTGGATCCGATATTGCGCGCGTGCCTGCAGGACGTTGCCGGCCGCGATCCGCAAATCGCGGTTGTTCTGCAATCCCAACGCGATCGTGTTGCGCAGTCGGTCATCCGTGAAGAACTCCCGCCAGCCGATCTTAGTGATGTCCGGCGCATCCGTCGGTGCGACCGGGTACACACCGCCTGCCGGTAGAGCAGCCGGGACTTCCCCCAGGGGGCGAATGTATTTCGGCGCGAGATTGCAGCCGGCCAGTACCGTCGCGCCCATCAGGCCAAGGACGATCTTGCTGTTCAACATCACTCAGACTCCCTGCGACGGCGCGGGTTCGTGCCCATGCGCACCATCATCGTGTCGATCGCCATCCGACCTGCGATCGTCCGTCCCCGGCTGCTCCGCCTTCTTACGGTTGAACAGGCGCATGACCACGACGAAGAACATCGGGACGAAGAAGATCGCGAGCACGGTCGCCGACAGCATGCCGCCTACCACCGCTCGACCAATGGCATTCTGTCCACCTGCGCCCGCTCCGCTGGAGATCGCCAGCGGGAAGACGCCGAAGACGAAGGCGAGACTCGTCATCAGGATCGGACGAAGACGCAGCTTTGCCGCTTCGATCGCCGCATCGAACGCACTCAGCCCGTCCCGCATCTTCTCCTCGGCGAACTCGACGATCAGAATCGCGTTCTTCGCCGAGACGCCGATAGTCGTGATCAGGCCGACCTGCAGATAGATGTCGTTGTTGAGACCGGTCAACGTGGCGGCCAGCAGCGCGCCGACGATCCCGAGCGGAACCACCAGCATCACCGAGATTGGCACCGACCAGCTTTCATAAAGTGCTGCGAGACACAGGAAGACGATCAGCAGCGACAAGGCGTACAGCGCTGGTGCCTGTCCTCCGGACAGTTGCTCCTCGTAGCTTAGCCCGGTCCAGTCCAACCGCGTCCCCGGCGGGAGCTTGGCTTGCATGTCCTCGACCGCCTTCAACGCGGCTCCGGACGAGACGCCCGGTGCCGGCTGTCCGAGGATCTCCATCGACGGCTGGCCATTGTAGCGCGTCAACTGCGTCGGGCCCTGGTTCCAGGACACGTCGGAGAAGGCCGAGAACGGCGCCATGTTACCATTCGCGCCGCGTACGTAGAGTTTGCCGATATCGTCAGGGGCCATGCGATAGGGCGAGTCTGCCTGGATATAGACACGTTTCACGCGACCGCGATCGATGAAGTCGTTCACATAGGCCCCGCCCCACGCTGTCGCGATCGTACTGTTGACCGAGGCCAGATCAAGGCCAAGCGCGCCCGCCTTGTCCTGATCGACGTTTACCTTGAGCTGCGGCGCATCGTCGAGCGAATTGGGTCGGACCCCCATCAACGACTTGTTCTGCGACGCCATTCCAAGCAGCTGGTTGCGGGCAGCCAGCAACTTGTCGTGGCCGATCCCGCCTTCGTCGACCAGCTGCAGATCGAATCCGGTAGCGTTGCCCAGTTCCTGCACGGCCGGCGGAATGACCGCGAAAATCAGTCCGTCGCTATATTTCGAGAAGGCACCCATCGCACGACCGACCACTGCTTGCGCCTTGTTCTTGGCGCCCGGTCGGTCCTTCCATTCCTTCATCGGAATGAAGGCGATACCGCTGTTCTGTCCCTGACCCGCGAAGCTGAAACCGTTAATGGTGTAAACACCCCGGATCGCATCGCCTGCGTCGCTCAGGAAGTGATCGCGCACCAAGTCCAGACCCTTTTGGGTCCGTGCGGTCGTGGCACCAGGAGGCCCCTGTACCAACGCGATCATCACGCCCTGGTCCTCGTCCGGCAGGAAGCCAGTCGGTAGGCGCGTGAAGAGGAAGATCATTCCTGCGACAATAAGCGCGTAGACGATGAGCGAACGGCCCCACCGGGTTGCCGTGGAACGCACCCCACCCTCGTAGCGTGCCCGACCGCGATCGAACCGGTCGTTGAACCAGCGGAAGAAGCGCGACAGCGGCCCGTTGCCCTGCCCCTTGTTGGGATCGTGCGGCTTGAGGATCGTCGCGCAAAGCGCTGGCGTCAGGATCAGCGCGACCGCGACCGAGAGGACCATCGCCGACACGATCGTAATCGAGAACTGGCGATAGATGACGCCGGTCGACCCACCGAAGAACGCCATCGGCAGGAATACCGCCGACAGCACTACAGCGATGCCGATCAACGCACCGGTAATTTCCTGCATCGACTTGCGCGCCGCCTCCTTGGGGGAGAGGTGCTCCTCGGTGATTAGCCGCTCGACGTTCTCGACCACGACGATCGCATCGTCGACCAGTAGGCCGATCGCGAGCACCATCCCGAACAGGGTGAGCGTGTTGATCGAGTAACCGAAGGCCGCGAGCACTGCGAAGGTCCCGGTCAGCACGACCGGAACAGCAATCGTCGGGATCAGCGTCGCGCGCCAGTTCTGCAGGAACAGGTACATCACGAGGAAGACGAGCACCACCGCTTCGATCAGCGTCTCGATGACCTGTTCGATCGAAAGCCGAACGAACGGGGAGGTATCGTACGGGAAGACGACCTTCACGTCCGGCGGAAACTGCTTGGCGAGCGTGTTGACCCGTGCCTTGACGGCAACCACAGTGTTGAGGGCGTTCGCTCCAGGAGCAAGCTTGATGCCGATGCCCGAAGCGGGCTTGCCGTTCCACTGCGCGGAGAAGGCGTAATTCTCTGCGCCAATCGCAACGCGGGCGACATCGCCCAGCCGAACGACCGACCCGTCGGCACCGCTTTTCAGGCGGATCTTAGCGAATTGCTCGGGCGTCGTCAGACGCGACGACACGGACACCGTGGCATTCAGCATCTGCTCCTTGGGGGCCGGCTGTGCGCCGATCTGACCAGCGGAGACCTGCGCGTTCTGCGCCGTGACTGCGTTGGTCACGTCCGTCATCGTCAACGCGTAGTTGTTAAGCTTGATCGGATCGACCCAGATCCGCATCGCATATTGCGAACCGAATATCTGGGTATCGCCAACACCGGCAACGCGGGACAGCGGATCAGCGATCTTCGACGCGACGATATCCGCCAGATCGGCAGCGTCGTGCTTTCCGTTCTCGGAATAAAGTCCGACGAAGAGCAGGAAGTTCTGTGTCGCCTTGGCCACGACGATGCCTTGGCGCTGCACCTCCTGTGGGAGCAGCGGCGTTGCAGCCTGAAGCTTGTTCTGCACCTGGACCTGAGCGATGTCCGGATCGGTACCCTGCTCGAAGGTGAGCGTGATCGTCACCGTTCCCGCGGACGAGGACGATGCCGAGAAGTATCGGAGGTGATCGATCCCCTTCATCTGTTGCTCGATGATCTGAGTCGTCGTGTTCTCGAGCGTCTGCGCGTCTGCGCCCGGATAGTTGGCGGTGATCGAGACGGCGGGCGGGGCGATCGCCGGGAACTGCGCGATCGGCAAGGTCCGTAGCGACAGAATACCGGCGATGATGACCATCACGCCCAGCACATAGGCGAAGATCGGGCGATCAATGAAATAGCGTGACATGGCTGGTTACTTCGCCTGTGCCTGCGCCTTACCCGGCTGGGGCTGAGCACCGGCGGGTTGCGCGTTAGGATTCCATGGCTTGCCCTGAACAGACATGCCGGGGCGAAGCATCATGCCACCCTCGACGATGACTTTGTCGCCCGGCTTCAATCCGCTCGTTACCAGCCAGTTTGTGCCGATCGCACGGGTAGCCTGAAGCGAGCGCACCTCAACCTTGTTCCCAGCGCCGATGACCATGACGGTCGGAAGCCCCTTTTCGTCGCGGCTAACCGCGCGCTGCGGGACCAAGATGCCGTTGGCCTGCGTGCCCTCGACGAGCGACGCGCGGACGAACATGCCCGGCAGCAGCAGGCCGTTCGGATTCGGGAACAGCGCGCGGATGACCTGCGACCCGGTCGAGGGATCGACCGTGACGTCGGCGAAGCGCAGCGTTCCTTGTGAGCGATATTCGCTGCCGTCCTCAAGCTTCAACTTAACGCGAGCGTTGCCGTCGCGGGTAAGTTGGCCATTGAGAATTTGCTGTCGTAGCTTGAGCAGATCGGCGCTGGACTCCTGAATGTCGACATAGATCGGATCAAGGCGTTGGATCGTTGCGAGGGCGTTGGTCTGGGATGCGGAGACCAGTGCGCCCGTCGTGTATACCGACCGGCCGATCCGACCGGTGATTGGCGCCCGAATGGTCGTACGGGCCAGATCAATCTGTGCAGTGCGCAGCGTCGCCTGCTGCGCCGCGACGTCGGCCTGCGCCTGCGCTGAAGTGGTTTGGGCGTTCTCAAATTCCTGACGCGCGATGGCATTAATTTTTACCAGTTCGCCATAGCGGCGAGCCAACGCGGCACTAGAAGCGATGCTGGAGCGGGCGCGCGTCAGCGCGGCGCGGGCGCTTGCAACCTGTGCCTCGTAGGGGGCCGGATCAATGCGATAAAGCCCTTGGCCTTTGTGAACCACGTCGCCCTCGACGAACAGGCGCTGGAGCACCAGCCCGTTGACCTGAGGTCGCACTTCAGATGTCTCGAATGCAGATGTTCGTCCAGGCAATTCCGTCGTCAGGGTTATCGGCTCCTGCCTCACCTCGACATAGCCAACCGGTGCAGGCCCCTGCGGCGCCTGCTGCGGCTGCTTCGCACCACACGCCGGCAGTGCGAGCAAAACGCTTGACGCCAACACGCAGCGCATCAGCCGATTGGAGGACATAAAATTTCCCGCTTGAAAAAAAGTATGAGAGCGATCACTCACGAGCGGCGTCGTTAGACGTGCCAGTTGAGTGCGTCAACAAGGCATGAGAGAGGACCTTAGATTGTCGACTGTTGAATGCCCGCCCCCCTCGCGCGCGGAGTTGCGCCGGCACAATATTAAGGCGGTGGCGCGGCGGCTCTTTGTAGAGCACGGCTTCCATTCAACCGGAATTGCCTTGATCGCTCGAGAGTCCGGAGTGGCCGTTCAGCAGCTGTACCGCGATTTTCCCTCTAAAGAGGACATCATTGCAGCAATCGTGGAGGCGGACTGCAAGAAGTTCGCGGACTTGGCTACTCTCGAGAGGGCATTAGCGGCGAGAAACCGTGACGGAATCATGATATGGCTGACGTCTGCAACCTGTCGCCAGGAGAAGGCTGGTGACAGGCTTTTCTTGGAAATAGCAGCTGAGGCATCCCGGAACCAACGGATTAGCGCAATCTTCTCTGATGTTCGCAAGACAATGTCAGAAAACATAAGTCGGGCTTTTGCCGGTTTAGCAGCAAGTAACTTCGTGAGCGCGGAGCACCGCCTTCTTGCGGAGGCCTTCATGATCGTATCAATCGGCTCGGTTTGCACTGAAGCACTCCATGGAGGAAACGTCGCAGCCGCGAGCGAGAAGTTGATACGTTGTTTAATTGAGAATGCGTGAACCCGGACTACCGTTCATCCGGGAGCCTGCCTCACCATATGGGCGAACGCCCATTTACCCATATTCAACGCGTAAGGCAGTTAGGCGCTTTTCACCCAATGAGCCGGTTAGCCCACTGTTCTGCAATCTGAACGAATGGCTGCTTACCGCCTATCGCCGCCTGAAAGCGGCCGTTCCGCTTTCCACCCATATGACGATGCAGCCCCCTGCCTAGCTGCCTGAACGAACGTCCGCTTACGCCGTTCGCCCCCCGAAAGCGGCCAGGCGGGTTTCCACCCATTTAGTTGTCAGGGAGGCGGCTAACTACTTAATAGATGGTCGTAGGCGGTAAGCTGGGGAGGGTGCTCGGATGCTTACTCTGGATCAGCATGCGGAAGCGATCGTAGTATCGTCGAAAGAACAAACTTTCTCGTTGGATTGAGAGCTACCTCACGACTGACGCCGAAAGCTCATCTTCCGCCGTCGCCAGTCCTGGCCATGTCGCGCTGCCACATTACCTATAAGCTTATTAACCGCCTGTCGGGTCACTTGGAGCATCCGATACGAAGCGTTGCTCGGCCTCATTGCCCTCCCCAAAATGGACTTCATATTTTTTGCCGGCCTCCAGACAGCGTATGTGCGCCAGGGCAGACGTGCCAAATATCCCCATTACATGCCACGGGACCATCCGTATGACGCCCCATCCTACGCACTCGATTTTCGAGCTTGTCTCCTGCCCAAGACGGTCTGTTGACGCAACTGGCGGGGTATCAACGACCAAAAACCGACGGATTGCTTTATAATTCATTAGGCGACTGTCTGGCTACCGTTCAATCGTTAGCAGTTCGGTGGACCGGTGAAATCGTCGCATTGAGCACGACCAGCAAGGCTGGTGTGTGCATCGCGTCTACCTTTGTCCTTGACTACCTAGCTTATAAAACCGTTGTTTGCGGGGAAATGCCACGACGATAAATGGCTTGTATGAAGCCTTACGCCGGCATCAGGTTTACGTAGACGGCAACGGTGAAACCGTCGCTAGTGCTTACAATCTCACAATCCAATGGCTCCCGTTTTGGCACATATCCGCGTTTGGGCCGGTTCTTGCATTTTACCGGATTAACCATACTGGAGGTGTTTAATGCGTACCAATCTTCTTTCGGCCGTCGCAGCAGTTGCGCTGGTTTCGATCGCAAACGTAGCACCGGCGTCGGCTGCAGTTTTCCCGGTCGGCACGACCACCCCAGGTGTAGGCTCGTTCCAGGCAGCACCAGGACCGAACGGCACGTTCAACGGCGCGATCAACCGCATTGGTCTCGGCGAAGGCACGTTCAGCGACACGTTCACGTTCACGCTCCCGGCGGCAGGCTTCGGCAGCGGCTCAGTGATTAGCTCGAACGTTGGTGGCGTCACTGGCCTCACTTTTTCGTCGGTGACCTTCAACGGCACGTCCCTGACCATCAATTCGAACGGCAACCTGACCTTCGCCGGCGTGAACAATGTGCAGATCTTCGCAAACCAGCTCAACACGCTGGTGGTTTCGGGCACCTCGGCAGGTGGCGCATCCTATGGTGGCAACCTGACCTTCGTTCCGGGCGCTGTCCCTGAGACTGCAACGTGGATGATGATGCTGGCCGGCTTCGGCATGATGGGTGCAGGCTTGCGCTATCGGCGTCGTAGCGCGAACGTCAAGTTCGCCTAATCGCGTAACGCATAGGTGCCGCCAGCGCGAGCCGGCGGCACCTTTTGTTTGCCAGAGATCAAGCGCCTCCCTCCCGGTCAATAATATATTGCGCGTTGTGACCGCAGGAACAGCGCTCTACGGTTTCACCAACCGGCTAGCGTTCCCCCAAATGACCTAGTCGGCCAGGGCTGCCGCAGATCCACGCTTGTGGCAGCCCGCTCCCACAGCGGAATCACCTTAGCAGCAAGTGGTTGGTCACGGACGAAACGGCGCATGGTTTCCGTCACAGCGCCCCTGATGCCTGTCAGCCAAGTTTACATGCATGCCTTTGAATTAACGAATTTCCACGTAATTGCGCCATTGGCACGGCTTTTGCGGATACGGGAAACATACCAATCTGGAGTGTTTCCCATGCGTACCAAGTTCCTCTCCGCCGTCGCCGCTGTTGCAGTTGTCGCGATCGCAAACGTTGCACCTGCCTCGGCAGCTGTGTTCCCCGTTGGCACCACGACGCCTGGCGTCGGTTCGTTCCAGGCTGCAATGGGCCCGAATGGCACGTACAACGGCGCAATCTCGCGCGTTGGCATCGGTGCTGGCACGTTCAGCGACACCTTCACCTTCACCCTCCC
>NZ_JBYSXN010000005.1:0-159556 GCF_058782275.1 Sphingomonas sp. FW306-05-A | reverse complement strand
TCGGATCGGAGGCCTATATCTCTGTCAACATGGGATCGGGGAGCGTCAAGGAAGCTGCCGACTGGATGGCGTATATGACCGCCGACCCGGGCACGACTGCCGGCGCCGAACGCGCCGCCAACGGTCACCGCGATCCTTACCAGGTGAAGTTCCTCGGTATCGGCAACGAAAGCTGGAGCTGCGGCGGCGCGTATCGATCGGAATATTACGTTGACGAGATGAAGCGCTACGCCCGCTTCGCGCGCAACCTGAACCTCAAGCAGCAAGGTACAGACAACCCGGCGGGCGGATCGGTCGCCGGATCGAGTCCCATGCGGCGTATCGCGGTCGGGCCGGGATCGCCGGGGACCGACTATACCGAGGCGGTGATGCGCGCGTGGAAGGGACACGATTGGAGCTGGAGCATCGAAGGGGTGTCGCTGCACAATTATACCTGGGTCAGCTGGCCGCCGACCTACGCCAGCACTGGGTTCGGTGAGCGCGAATATGCGACCCTGATCAAAGACACGCTGAAGATGGAGGATATGATCCGCATTCATTCCGCCGTCATGGATAAGTACGACCCGGCCAAGAAGGTCCCGCTGGTCATCGACGAATGGGGCGTCTGGCTGGCCAAGCTGCCCGGCAGCCGCGACGGTTTTCTGCATCAGCAGAACTCGATCCGCGATGCGATTATCGCCTCCATCAACCTGAACATGTTCGCGCGCCATGCCGACCGCGTTCGGATGACCGCGATCGCCCAGATGGTGAACGTGCTTCAGGCGATGATCCTGACCGACGGACCGAAGATGGTGCTGACGCCCACCTACCATCTGTTCAAGATGTACGTGCCGTTCCAGGATGCGACGCGGTTGCCAATCACCTTTGACGCGGGCACCTATCGTTTCGGCGATGTCAGCCTACCGCGCATCGACGCGATCGCCGCGCGCGCAGAAGACGGAAAACTATGGATCGCGTTGACGAACGTCGACCCCAACGCGCCGGCGCAAATCGATGCGCAGCTCCAAGGCATACGGGCGCAGACCGCGTCCGGCACGGTGCTGACCGCCGACCGGGTCGATGCCGTCAACACCCACGACAAGCCGAACACGGTCGTGCCGCGGCAGATTGCTGCTCGCGTGAGCAACGGGCGGATCAGCCTGACGCTACCACCAAGATCGGTCACGGTACTGTCGGTCACGCAGTAGCGGGTGCAGTGTAACGTATCTTACAAGGTGCCGCAGGACGCCCGTTGTGATTGATACGATGTTCACGAAAATCGTGCGGTTTACAGGGTCAGGCGAGGAGAACGCTACATTCAGTCAAGCACGTGTCCCTCCTGCACTTCTTGGGGGGGCGCGACTCCGCCAAAAAACTGAGATCCGCTATTGGCGTTAGCCGCCCGGTAGCTCGGTGGCCGGCTAGACCCACTTCCGGTCGTTCGTGGTTCAAGTGGGGCTTCCCCGAAGCGGTCATTCATTCATGTCGATCGGGACGCTTGATGTCATGACCGAATGTGTCCACTCAGCAATCTTGGATCGGGAGATCGACGATGTCGGTGAAGGTCGTTGCGTTCGTATCGGTCAAGCCTGGACAGGAAGACGCCTTCGTCGAGGTGGCTATCCCCTGCGTCGCCGCTTCACGCGCTGAAGCTGGCGTGTTGCACTATGACCTGTGGCGTGAAACCGACGGCGAACAGCGCTACGTCTTCAACGAACTCTATGTTGATGATGCCGCCGTTGCTTCTCATATGGCTTCGGACCACTTCAAAGCATTCGGTTTGGCCGCACGCGACCTCGCGACAGCGCGACCGATTATCATCAAGACGCTCGCGATCGACGTCGCCGATTGATTCGGCGTCTTCGTCCCACTTACCGAAATACACCAGTTTTAGTCGCTGTTGCCCAGTCGACGGTTCCACGAAGCGGACGCTAATCCATGTGATCCGACCGCACTGCGAAGCCAAACGGGGTTTGCACGCTGGATTTCGCGTCACAGGGGTATCGGCTTTCGGATCAAAAGGCGTAGCGGACCTGACAATATGGCATGGCTTCCTTGAGCCATCCCAAGAAGCGGTCGAGCCACTGCCGCTTCCAGCTCGCCTTGTATCGCAGGTTCCGCATACCAGACTGGCTCCACTTGGCCTCCTGAATGTCGGGCCGCCACAGCCATTCCTCGGCGCGGGGGTGCCACTGGAGGTTGAGATCATGCAGCCCCTCATTGTGGGTGAGAAAGATGACCTCGCACTTGAGCTGCGCCCTGGCCGCCGGCGAGAGCGCCGCGTCCAGCTCTGTGAACAGGGCCTTCCACTCCGCCTCCCAGTTCTCGTGAACAATCACGGGCGAGAAGTTGACATGAACCTCGTAGCCCGCCGCGACGAAGTCGTTGATGGCGGCGATCCGCTCCGACATCGGCGAGGTGCGCACATCGACTACTTTGGCGATCGTATCAGGCATCAGGCTGAAGCGGATGCGGGTACGGCCTTGCGGATCGTAGTCGAGAAGGTCCCGGTTGACGTACTTGGTTGCGAAAGAGCCCTTGGCGTTCGGGATGTCGCGGAACGCAGCCACCAAGTCCCGGACGTTGTCCGACAGCGAGGCATCGACGGACAGGTCGCCGTTCTCGCCAAGGTCGTAGACCCAGTCGACGGGATCAATGGTGTTGGGCTCGACCTTGGGACCAAGCCGCGTGGCGTGCCGCGCGAGCGCACGGGTGACGTCGTCGACGTTGACGAAGACGCTGATTGGGTTGGCGTAGCCCTTCCGCCGTCCGACGTAGCAGTAGGCGCAGGCCATTGCGCAGCCGTTAGACGAGGATGGCGCGATGAAGTCGGCTGAGCGGCCATTGGGCCGCATCGCCATGCCCTTCTTGACGCCGAGCACGAGCGTTTCGCGCTTCACCCGCAACCAATCTTCGGCGAGCGCCGGATCGGCGAGCTGAGGTATCCGCCAGTGGCTTGCCACCTCGACCAATTCGGCATTTGGAAAGCGCGCCAGAACCTCCCGACCGCGCCGATACTCCCGCACCGCCGGCTCCACATAGATGAGTTTGGGATCGATAAGGGTCCGGGGGAGCGCCATGTAGACGATATGGGGTTTCAGCGTTGGGGCCGCCATGTCCGAGGAATAGGAGGAACGTCACGGGTTGGCAGACGTCCTTGCAGCATGAACGCGAAGAGCACCCCCGGATGTCGCCAGCAAGACCGCTTTGCAGCCAAAGGTTCGCAGGCCAATCACCGTAGGGGGCAAATCATGAGCGAGGCGAAGGAACTGGGGCTTCCCGAGGACGCTTTCGACAAGCAAGATAGCGAGGCGGATCTCGACTTTTACTCGGCCCCCCGCCTCGTCACGCACATCGACGACGCTGCGGTTGTCGCGCTGACCCGCCATTACGCGTCTCTACTCAAGCCGGGCGATCGCGTACTCGACCTCATGTCGAGCTGGGTCAGCCATCTGCCGCCAGACTTGGCTCTGGACGTCGTCGGGCACGGCATGAACGCCGACGAGCTCGGGGCCAATCCATCGCTTGGCCGGTGGTTCGTCCAGGACCTCAATCACGACCCGGTCCTCGTCGAGCCCGACGCCGCTTTCGATGCCGTTCTCATCTGCGTCGGCGTCCAGTACCTGCAGCGCCCGGTCTCGGTTTTCCGAGAATTACGGCGCGTGCTGCGTCCCGGTGGCGTGATCGTGGCCAGTTACTCTAACCGTTGCTTCCCCACGAAAGCCGTGGCGATCTGGCGCCACCTCGACGTGGAAGGCCAAGCCACCCTTATCAGGCTATATTGCGAGAAAGCAGGCTTCAGCGACATCCGCCCGCTCGTACTCGCCGACGGGCGTTCCGGCGATCTCCTGATCGCCGTTGACGCCCACGCCTGACTGCGGCGTTCGCTGCGGACCGAAGCGGTCTTTAGACCCATACCCGGACATGCAGACGCCCTTCCTTGCCTGTCACTTCCGGACATTCGTTCATTTGGTTGAACGGCAGTTCTTCGGCACCTAAATCAGCCCACGGAACGTCCTAAGCTCGTGGTTAGCTGCCGTACCGCACGCGATTATCTGAACAGAACTCGTGCAGAGCTCCGCGGAGGAGGCGAATGCCCGTCTGCGCAGATTGCGTGTCGTTCCGCTTCAGCCCGTATCCCGGTCAACGCCCGGTATGTGCCCGAAGGGCAGAGTTTGACCCCGTGTTTGGAGAGGTCCGGCACGAGGTTCCCGCACTTCGTGAGCGTTCCAATTCTTGGTTCGGCGCGGATCGGTGCGGGCCTGATGCGCAGTACTTGGAACGTCGGGTGATGACGCCACCGTCTGGCGGATCTGCGATCGCGAGGCCACCGCCATGACTGCCCCACGCATTTTCAATTCAGTATCAAGGTTCAAGGGGTGGGATATGAGTAGGAAGGCAGCACGGCGCAGGGACGATACGGATTGGTGCATCCTGCGCACCTCGGGCGGCCGGACGCTCAACCTAGCCCGCTCGCTCGCTGAGGCGGGCTTTGACGTGTGGACGCCTACCCGCACCATCAAGCGACCGCATGGAAAGCCCGATGCGAAGGGCCGGAGAGCCACGATCGAGATCAATTTGCCGATCTTGCCGACGTTCGTGTTCGCCCAGGCCAGTGGCCTCGCTACGTTCGCTCATATGGCTGGCTACCCTGCACATCAGCATCCCCCGTTCTTGCTCTTCTCTCACGCCGGGCGGATCCCGTTGATCGAAGATGCTTCTGTGTCTGGGCTGCGGGAGGAGGAGCGGCTCGCCGCCGAACTTATCGAAGCACTTCGTAATGCGGAGACGCGAGAGGAACAACGCCGCATTCGTAGCGCTGCGTTACGTACCAAACGCGAACGGGAGAAAGCCTTGCGCGCCGAACGACACGATTTCGCGGTGGGCGCACGGGTGTCCGTGACTGGCCAGCCGTCGCTTGCAGGCATGACCGGCGTGATTTGCCAGAACCGATGGGCGCAGCGCGGTCGTTGCTTTTGGAGGGTCGCTAACTATGACGATTGAGGTTTGGCGTCTGTCCGCACATGTTGTAAACGCAACGACCATAGCCGCTCAATCGGCAATCCGGCGCCAATGATCTTGAGCTTGTTCTCATGCGCACGCCAACTCCGCGAAAGCCAGTGCTTTGACGGCCCTACGGTATGGGACTGCGATGGGCTAGCATGGGTCTTGCTATTGGCGGACACGAGATCGGCTAATGGAATCTCTGCAATTTCGAATTGCCCCCGTTCGAACCAGCAGGTGCGTGCGCACGTGCCGATGCCAAGCCCACCCTCGCCGATCGCCTGCACAACCAAGACAGGGCCGCCTGATGCCGTGCGGACTAGTGCCCCGGCAAACATTTCATTGCTCAAATCGTTTCTCCGCACCCCGGGATTACCATCCGGCCTGACGCTTGGAGGAACGTTTGCGATCGAATTACTAACGGAGCGTAGCGATTGATGACCGTGGACACGCGATAGGTGGGGACAGCGCTACTCTGACGACACAAGGATCAACTGATCCAAGGGCACTGCGATGCGGGCGAACCTCTTATTCTCTGGCCAGGCGCATATTGCCATTGGCATTGCGCCATGTCCGGCATCAACAAGCGACAGTACCAACATGGCTGGTCCGCCAAGCTTCCTGCGAACTAGATCATTAGCGGCGATATTCTCCGACATAATATACGCGATCCTGTAAGCTCGCTGCGGTAGGCAGCATATCGCGCCAAATTATCAAGCGTTACCCGCGCCCAGATACACGGACGCGGGTGACGTACGCTCACACGTGCAGCAAAACTCGCTAAGAAGCTACGCTAGCCTGCTCACACATCGTAGAAACGTTTGGACTGAAGGAAGTACGCAACGATATGGCGCGAAGGGCACTCGAGCGGCGCAATGCGCAAGCAGGCCCATGCCCTGCTGCATTTCAGCTATCACGTTGCTCATTCCTTTCCCGCATCGCAGAGTCTAAAAAATGGCCCGTAAGGACTGATCGTTACGGGCCAAGGAGCGTTTCTAACTTAAGGGGAGAAAACACTGTCGGTAAGGACCCCGACGCCGTCAGGATAACGAAACGATTTTGATTTAATAGCCCTAACCGTTGTTTTGAAACGATAATTTAATACCGGATTGGCCCGGTTGCGTAGGTTGTCATCCTAGCAATCCGCAACCTCACCCAAAATACAGGACGCAAGGCATAGTCCATTCTGCGCACACAAGTTCGGCTGAATGGCGGTGAGGAAAGTTAGTTCGAGATCATTAGCTCAAAAAACTGCCCGCAACGATGGATCGTTGCGGACAAGTAATTGTACTGAGAGATGCACTGGAGAGGTAGTGCAACCCCAATACCATGCATAAGTCTGAGTAAAGAGTTAACTGCCTATACAGTGTCATCTTTTTGATGAATTATTTATCAGAAGCGATTTTAGCGCAGCTTACCGCTCTCCCCCTTGTTGGTCAGAACGCCCCCTCACCGCCGCAGCGGCACGAAGCATAGGCATCGGGTAGCCAAACCGCACACTGGGAGGGGAGCGGGTTGATTAATTGAAGTGATACTCAGCTAAGCGTCGGCAGCATTGTCTTTGATCAGTCGACGTCGGTGCGCGTCAGAAATCGAGATCCCTTCGCTGGATCTATGCGAGGGCCGCCTCGACCTTGGCATCGCCGGACTCGCCCCCGCTGTGCTGATACTCCGCCAGCAGGTCGCGGTCCGACATTTCTGCGGGGGCATCGTTGAGCGTGGAAGAGGATGGGCTCTTCATTCAACCAGGCTGACTGTCCCCGGCAATACGAGCAAAAGGCTAGACGGGCGGCGCGGGAGCAAGGGCGGCGTTGAACTCTGACTGCGACCATTCCAGTGTACAGCAGCCGTCTTAGCGACTCCCACACTTCTCGGTCTCTGAAAAGGGGCGGATCGACCCGAAAGAACTGCACTAATAGCTCGACGTTGCTCGCTGGCAATCGATTGGGCCCGGCGCCCCACGCGAAGCGCGCCCGATACCCGATGCCGGCGTAGCGTCCCCCACAATGCTGCGAACGTTACGCAATGCTCTGCCACAAGCGATCGCAGCGTCCTGTGCACGTCGGCGGTGTGGCGGTGGCGTAGGGTTCAAAGACTAATTGCCTCGCGCACCGCCTCGTTGATCCGGGTTTGCCAGCCGGGACCGTCCGCGCGAAAACTACGAAGCGACTTCGCTTCCCATACAAACAAGCCTAGTGCGGGATCAGACCTTCGAGTCAGCGACGAGCTTTCGCAAATTCTTACCCGGCGTGAAATGCAGACTGCGCTTGGCATTGACCTGTACCCGTTCCCCTGTCAGCGGGTTGCGGCCAGTGCGAGCAACGCGCTCACGCGTACTAAATGATCCAAAGCGCCGAATTTCAACCCGGCCGCCGTCAGCCAAGCGCTCCACAATTGTGTCAAAGAAAACCATTACAATCCCTTCAATTTCGTAGGCTTGCAGTTCCGGGTACTGGGCAGCAAGCAGCGTCATAAGTTGAGCACGGGTCACTTTATTTTCCTCGATGCTCAGAGCCGGTGTCTTCGGCGGCTGGCGTCACCGGCCTACTACGAATTTCAATACGGATCGAGCGGTAAAGAACTCTGACGTTCCCTAGTTAACACTCTCACAAGGCGTCATTTAATTATTTTTTAATCAGAATTCTGCGAAGATCGGAATATCAAGAGCGGGGGCTGGAGATTCCCGATGTTTGACAGGCGTGAAATGGAAATTGAGTTGAGCAGAGTGAGTCGGTTGGCCGACCAGCTAACGGACAATCGGTCAGAACGCGCCCTGTGTGCGTACGCCGACGATCTTCGACGCTGGATCGCAATTGCGCGTAACCTGATGACTTTGTCCGAAATTGAAATCTAGCTTGTTGGAGCATGTTGACGCAAGTCAGCAGATGGTTGGTTGCGCCGGGAAAAGCGCCGCCCACACCATTGCGTAATCTTCTCTGGCATGGATCGCGAGAGAGTCCTCCTCTGACCCAATCCAGATTAGTGTACCCCCGTTACGAGCCGGCTCGATGAAGGTCACAACGCCGTCTTCCAAGTTGACCGGCAGCCCGTCGGGATAATGCAATCGAATCATCGACTTTGCTCCGCAGCGAAAGGGGGAATGATTAAAGCGCTACTAATCCGTTACATACAAGTGCGGCATGATCTGAATGCGCTTTCCTATAAGGCTCGGGCTGTGCATCACGCGGGTACATGCGCCGTAAATTGCTAACGTCACCAGCTCTCGCGTTCGCGTTGATCAGGGATCAATCCGGAAAGCTGAGCGAGCAACTGGCGATCTGCCAGCGTCAGCTGCTTCAGCCCGGCCCCGCGGACGCACTCGCTAGGTATTTTGGCGCCCTTCCCAGCATGCGAGACGTCTTCGGGAGTGATGCGCGAGCGTCGGCGGCCATCAATCGCAGCATCTTGCACACCTGGTCGGATGTGGCGGCGGCGATAGGCTTCATTCGGGCATCCTCGGTTCGCCATCGGCGAGCCACCTACGAGATCGAGAGCACGCCCGCTACCGCGATGGCGGCAAGCGGGGGTGCTGCATGGAGGGAACGGCACGAGGTCGGACTACCACTGAAGGTCAAAAGCGGACGGACCGCAAACGACGACGATTGGGCGCTAACCACCGGTCCTCTTCGCGTCTGGCAAGACCCACTTGTGGACGTTCGAGCGCTCTCCCTCGCCTCCTACTTTCGGACATTCATTCATCTTGTTGGGCGGGAGCTTCTTCGCGGCCGTATCGGCCGTCTGTACGACCTAAAAATCGGGCAAAACAGGTAGTTCGCTTTGGAGCAGCGATGCGGTCTAAGCTCACGGTTCTAGGCATTAAACGCAAAAACAGGTAATCGTCCAAAAATGATTAAACTATTTTAATTATAAGGACCTGCTTTTAGCTAGCCTAGCTATGTTAGTTGCGAACAGGGTAATGCTTTGAACAAGGCTGCTGATTTAGTTGTCTCTCGCGAGAGCGGGGCTTGGCTCCTTGCGTTGGTCGAGGGCATGCCGCAGATGATTTGGCGCTCAGTGGGGCAAGGGTCGTGGACTTGGTCCAGCCCACAATGGGCTCGATATACAGGGCAAACAGCCGATGATAGCATCGGATCCGGTTGGCTAAACGTAGTGCACCCCGATGATCGTGAGACAGCAAAGGCAGCGTGGAGGAGCGCTCCTGCAGTAGGTGAATGCGGATATTTCATTTCCCATAGGTAATACCCATTGCCCGGTCGTGACCCGCTTGCACTACTGCCCGGACACTGGGCAGTCGCATCGGTCGCAACGATAATCTGGATGGCCTTGCCGCTCGCCAGATTGCGAGCCTCACGTGCCGGGCTGTCTTTGGCCGTCAACTTGCCGAAGCCTGTCAGTGAGACAATGTTGGACTTGCAGGTTGTGACAAATTTGCGGTACCGTTTAAGTATAGCTTAGCGAGACCCCGCGATTTCCGGTCTGCCGCCTGCGACCGATCTATCAAAAAAAATGCTCACCAAAGACACCACTTGAGTAGGACTACAAATCATCGTCCGCCTCCCTCCTCCGACGAGCATCTGCCTTCGAGAAGGATGCTAACCCTTGGCGGCAAGAGCCCGCAGCTCCTCAAGTGCCTGCCAATAGGCACGGTGACCACGCTGGTTTGTAAAGTCTACGAACCAGTCGAGCGTTTCCTGTGGGCCCTTAATGAAGAGATTTCCTTGAGCAACGGTCTCCCGCCGACGTCGGCTAGGTCGAGCTAGGACACCCTCGCCCTCCCCCTGCGCGCGATCAACGAACCCCATTGCAGCGCCACGCGCAACTGCCTCCTCTTCCCTCACTGGATCGACTCGGAGAGGCGCTTTTGAGAGGCCGGAAAGATTGAGTTTGTCAGCTACGTCGTCAGCCGATGCCGCATTAGGCTTCTTGAACCCATAACCGCTCATCGGTCAGTCTCCTCGCGCACAGCCTCTACGACCGCGTACGCAACTTCGAATGCATTTCGTTTGGCTGCCGCGAGGCCTGAAGTCCTTTCATCGGTCAGTTCTTCCAACGTTGATGCGAAATCGAATACGTCACGGTAAGCCGCTCGCTCTACCAGCCCCTTACTAAGCAAGGGAAGATCAGCATCCCTAATTGCTGATGTAATTCGTTTCGCCGATTTCGTTTCTATTGCCGCGTTGTCACGACTTCGGACTAGGCGGTACGGAATAACTCGGCCTAGTGCTTCCGCCTCCTCGTGTATCAAACCAACGGCATTCGCTGCTAATTCGGCGTCAATCGGCGAGAGATTGAACGGGATCAGTACCAAGTGAGAGCGGGCGAGTGCTCGCGATGTCATTCGGGACGCAGTCCCCTCAAGATCAATTAATACAAAGTCGTTCTTCTCGGTTAGAGCGTCTAGGACCTTTACTAGCTCTGACTCTTTAGGGCTTGCAACGATCTCAAACGGAAGAGCCCTCCCCTCAGCGGTTCGCCTAGCGCCCCACTTCGCGATGATCGCGTTTGGATCAGCATCGACTACAACCACCGAAGCGCCACTACGAGCCAACTCACCAGCGAGAATGAACGTAAGAGTCGTTTTACCGGCGCCCCCTTTCGGGTTTGCTACTGATATCGCTGGCATGCCTGCGTTTCCTGACTACCATTTTTCTAGGCTACTAATTGCCTATGGCGATCGATTGACCACGCATAGGTTGTCGGTGGCCTATCGGAGCTCTATCGATAGCGCAAGAAATATACTTTGGATATCCTTTTTAAAGCCTATCGCTAGCCTATTAATATGGTTGCCTATTGCTATAATAGCCTATGCATAGGTTCGCCTTTGTATATGGCAGCCTATCGATATGGTAGGCTTGATATTTCGATAGTTTATTTGGACGGCCGCCATATCGAAAGGATATCCTGCGAATATCCAGTTGGACCAAAGACCAACGCTGTGGCTCGCAGCCCTAGATCACCACAAACGCCCCAAGGGTCATTGTCGGAATAGCCCACCCCCGCTCGCACTAGACAATCTGCAGCCTTTGGGGTCGCTTGGGTTATCGCGCCGGCGCCCGATACACCCGCATCAAGCTGCCGCTCGCGTTGGAGGGCATCGAAACCCGCTTCGCGGTCGATGACTTGGAAATAGCCCGACTGTCACACCGGTAGGTTCAGCAAGGGGAGGGGCCAACACGCGGGCGGTCACCGTGTTGAATCCACCTACCCGGACCAAGACCGCCATAGCGCCAGGAAGCTCGTCGGTTGGGGTTGCCGCGCTAAACTCCTATCCCAGCGCGATGTCCGCCAGCGAGCGGCAGCAGCGACGCACCTCCGTGTCCTCAACAAAGCCAATACCGCCCAAGCCGATCTCTTGCGCCGTCGCGGTGGTGGCTGCGATCGTCAGCATCCCAGGCATTGCGAATGCCCGCCTCATGTGCGTTCCCGTTGTTCAGTTAAGCCGTCTGGATTGCTGCCTTCGTCAACAATCATCGGACGCCCGCGACCTTGCCACGCTCGGCTCAGCAGCAGCCCTAGGATGTCCAAGGGAACGGTGTCGCTCGTGCCGCAGAGGATCACAGTGGTTTGGCTGTCAGTCATTATCACATATCCAAGCTGAGGTTCTTCTCAGGCAGCCCGCGGCTTTGCTCATTCGACGCGAGTATCGCGGGCAGGGCGCTGAGGTTATCCATGTCGAGCGGCCGCATCCCGAGCTCGTCGTCCCTTCGGTCCGCCCGGGTGTCATGCCGTTCAGCGTTATCGCCGTCCTTGATCGGTGGGATCTCGCGATCGAGGTTCGCGAGGTCGGAATAGTCCGTGGTGGACTCTCCCATCGGGGGCAGGTCGTTCATGTCGAGGCTGGCCGGATCGATCAGGATCGGCTCACTGTCCGCCTTGTCGAGGCCCTCCATCGCCTTGCTCAGTGCGTCATCGAAGGATTTGGTCGTCGCGCCGGACCCATCGATGTCGAGCCGGCCGAGGCTTTCGAGCGCAGAGGTCTTGTTGCCGGGATTGCGATCGAGCTGGCGTTCGAGCTTCTCTTGGTTGTCGACAACCATGGTAAGATCGTCCCGGACGCGGGTGACGACTACGTTGGTCAGTCGTTGATTGGACAGGTTGCTCTCGTAGCTGTGCATCACGCCGATCGCTTTGTCGGCCGTCACGCCCTGCGCCATATGCGCGTTCAGCGCATAGGCCAGGTCCAGCTGCGACAGCATCGGATCGCCCCTCTCAAGCGTCAGTGCCTCCTTGGAGGCCAACTCGACGGTGACCCGACCGCCCTCGATTGCAGTGATTGTCGCCATTGCCGCATTGTTGATGCCGCGGTCTTTGTCGTTAGCGGTCCAGCGGATGCGGTCGCCCTCATGAACCGTGACCTTTTCGAGCGTGGTCAGCTGCATCCGGTCGCGGTCGATCAGCGGATCGACCTTTTGTGGGTTGAACCGCACTCTTCTGCCGTTGTTCTCTACCTCGACTTTGCCATTGGCAAAGACCCGCTGCACCGCGGACATGCCGTGCCGGAGCCCTATCTCGGCAACGCTTCCCTGGACGTGGAGGATCTGTCCCGGCTTGTAGACGTGTGCATATCGCAACTCCTCGCGGGTCAGGTTGACCGTCTCGTGGACTGTCAGCGCCAAACCCTCGCCCTTCAACGTGCCGTCCTTCAGCAAGCCAGCCTGCACGGTCGTATTGATGGTGGCGCGTGCCGCCTTGCCGGAGGCGAAGATTGCGGTGATACCTCGATTCTCAGGCGACAACGCCAGCCATAGCTCCGAAGCCTTCTCGGCGGGATTATTGTCCTCGACGACCTTGTCCCCGAGCACTCTCAGCGCCTGGGATGCTTTTCCGGCGTTGGTCAGCGCCGCGACGGTGCGGAGCTGGTCTGTTCGCTGACGAATATTGTCATCTATCCGCGCCATAGTGACGCCGGCAGCCTGCTGCGCGGAGAAGGACTTGCCACGATCGAAGGGCTGCAGCTGCTGGCGATCGCCAATCTCACCAAGATGTTCGTTGCCCAGCACGTCTGCGATTGTGAGCAACTTCAGCATATCGGTATCGGAGACCATCGACGTCTCATCGATTACGATAAGGGTCTCCTTCATCTCGTAGCGCTTGGCCTGCGCCTCCGCCGTGTTCGGGTTGGCAACGTGCTTCTGGTTCTCCCAGATGAAGGAAGCGATGGTCTGCGCCTCGATGCCGGCCGCCTTCATATCGTCGACCGACATTTCGCCCGGTTTCAGGCCTTCTCGCAGGTCCGTGACCATCTTGTTCTGAAATGCGAGGCCCAGCACGCATTTGCCTTCCTCGCGCGCGACAGCTGCCGTCGCCTGGAGCATTGTCGACTTGCCGGCACCGGCGACGCCCTGGACGACGACGATGCGATCAGTGCTGGATACGAGCAATGTTGCTGCGGCGAGCTGGCCAGCGTTCAACTCGAACGGGGAGGCCGCCTGCAACCTGTCTGGAGCATCAACAGCAGCGACGATCGGGGTCGCTTTCTCTTTGCCTGCGTCCACCATGGAGAGGATCGACATTTCAGTCTTCAGCGCTTCTTTGGTCGTGACGGCATCGACCATTCGGCCCTTGACCTCGATCTGACCGGCGAGAAGCTTCTCCTTTTCCAGCAGCTGTTCGATGCGGGTCTCAACATGGTTGATCGTCACGCCCTTCAGGCCGAGGTCGAGCGCTTTCTTGCTGACCTGATCGACCTCGAATGCTGCTTCGCGCTGGCCAAGAATGCGGATCGCTGGTGCGACTGCGAGCTGCGCGTTCGCCTGGCCGGTAGACTGTGCCAAGCGGACGAAGCCACGATCAACGAGGGGATCGGGCGAGCGGAGCAGGCCAGCGACCGTCTCACGTGCGTCGCTGACCGCATCGGCAATCGCCTGATAGCTACGCCCTATCGGACCAGCGTCTTCTCGTTCCGCTGAGGCCTTCAGCACGCCTTCGAGCAGTTTTTTGCCGTCGAAGCCATGCTCTGCGGCTTTCCGCATCCAATCCAAAACGAGACCGTCTCGGTCTTCTACATTCAGCTTCGGATCGCGGGTGTTGACGGTGATCTTGTTACGCCCCTCGGGCGATACGATTCCGAGCTCTGCCGCCTTCTCCAAGATTTGTTCGCGACGCTGGCTGAAGGTCTCCAGAACCTCTTTCGGGACCCCGGCAATCTCGAACGTACCGTGCTTGCCGTCCATCCGAACCTGATAGCCGAGCTTCTCCATCTCATTGCGTAGGAAGCTGTGGTAAATCGACCCGATCACCGTGTTGCCCGCCCACAGCTTTTGAGCATCAAGCGCCTGCCATTTGCCGTCGGGCATCTGGGTCATGTTGGCGACAATTGCATGGATATGCGCCTGTGGATCCAGGGCGCGGCTCGTGTCGTGCTGGAACAGTGCGTACACCAGATTACCGGTCTTCACCGTTTCGGTTTTGCCGTCCTTGGTGACGCGCCCGGCGGCGAGGTTTTTCTGAACCCAGGCCATCGTTTGCTGCACTGCTTTGGTGTGAGCTCCTTCCGGCCCAAGGATCCGCTTGTCGCCCGCGATATAGGCCATCACTGAAACTGACTTCGGTGCCGAGAAGGTCAGGTCGAAGCCGGGTCGACGGCCCTCCCTGACGTCCACCTTCTGACCGGAGGGAAGTTCACCGCCGAGAACCTTGGCGAACGCTTCCTTGTGAACGGTGCCGGTAAGGCCTGCGGCGGCTGCACCTTCGCCACCCCACATGCTGCCATCGCCGGCCGCCTCGTCGGTGTAATATCCGCCGCTGACAAAGTCGTCCTTGGCGAAATAGTTGGCGGCTCCTGACGCCGACTTCACGGATGACATTGAAAGCATCGTTACAGCCCGTATCCGTCGTCCGGAAACGCGTCCCGCGCCTCCCTAATCGACAGGTCTTCAGAACGTTCGGCCTCTTGCGCCGCATTGTCCTTCTGCTCCCGATGATCGCCCCGTGAGAGCGCCGTCTGGCCATCCGACGGCTTTGTGCTCTCGTGACGATGATCGCGGTCAGAGCGATCTCGCATGTCGGCGAGAAGCACCGGCGGTTCGCTGCGCGCAGTCGCTTCGAGCGGCATCCCGTCGCGCGAATTATCGACCTCGCCCTCCGTCGGCTGCGACAGGATGTTGGCCGCGAAATCATTCGCCTCGTTGGCGGGCGCCGCCCCCTCCTCAACCATCACGGGCAGGTCACCTCGACCAACATCAACATCGCCACCCTGCGGCTTGCCACCTCCTCCGCGAACAGGCTTATCAGGCGCGTCCGGCTTGTCGGGTTTGCGCCGGATGAAACCTTCGGCGACGGTCGGATAATGCTCCCATTCGAGCCGGACGCGTGCGACGGGGAAGCCGTCTGGGAATTTCACGAAACCGTGCAGGCTGGGCAGGTTCATGATGTCGTCTGGAATGACCAGTGGCTCGATCTGCTTACGAGGGGTCAGGGTCGAAGCGTCGCGGGTGTTATTGTAGCCGTAGCTATACCCCTCATCCATCTGCCGGATCTCGCGATTGTCGATGTAGCGGGAGCCCTGTTCCGCGGTGTCGAGGTCGGCCGCGGCGAGGATCAGTTTTGTCCGCGCCAGCGACGATAGGTTGCGCGCGTTTTCCTCGCCGTAGACCTGTATCAGCTTGTCGAACGAGTGGAGCCCAAGGACCATCGCTCCGCCGAAGTTTCGGGCGGTCTGGAGGCCGCTTTCGATTGCCGGCAGGCGATGCAGTGCGCCGAGTTCGTCAAACACGAACCAAGTGCGCAAATCGCGGGTTTTCTTCATCGTCATGAGCGAATGGATCGCCAGGTTCGACCACAGCGTGAGCAGCGCCCGGTTCATCTCGAGATCGGTGTAGTTCGAGGTGATGAACAGGATCGAGCCAGGCTTCTTCTCGGAGGTCATCCAGTCCCGGATCGAGTATTGGGGACCGTCGTCGGGCAGAAAGCGCAGCACCTGTGCGTTGGTGTTGAAAACGGCGCGGATCGACTCCGCCATCTTCGCCGCCTCGGGGGCGGTGATCGGGTCGGCAATGGTGTTGGCGAGGTGCTTGTGGACCAGCTTTAGGTCGGCGGTCATCAGGTTGTCCGCGAGCGCCTTGTTCGAGGTCATTTTCTTCTCGATGAGCTTCATGCACATCTCAATGAAGAGGGTGCGCGCAGCGAGTGCCCAGAAGGGGTCCGCGGCACCGCCATCGGACGGGATCAGCGCGCCGGCTGCAGCTGTGAAATCGCTGTAGGAATGGCAGTCGTTGAAGATTGTCCAGGCCGGGCAACGGGCATCGGCCGGGTTGAGGATCGTGTCTCGCTCGGGGTCGTAAAAGGCCTCGACATAGGCCCCGGTCAGATCGAACACGACGGCCGTGTCTTCACGCTCCCGCATCTGCGCCAGGAGCTTCCGGAAGACCGTTGTCTTGCCCGATCCAGTGGTGCCTAGCGTCATGAAGTGTGACTGCTCTAGCCGGTGCGGGAAAGGGATACCCGCGACGCTGTACGGGTGGTGGATGCCGCCCGCCTTCCGCGCCTTGAATTTGAGGCTTAGGACGTACTCCGTCGTCTTGCCCGGAAATAGGCGAGCGGCCTCCTTTACGAACTCGACTTTGTTATGCTCGGCGATCTCGGAGTAGAGGAGATCACGCTCGACCAGCATGGCGCCGCGCTCGTGCCGCTCCTGGATCATTGCCTTGCCGCGGCGGGCCGAGAAGTCGACGTACCAAATCGACAGCGGGACCGTGATGCACGAGGCGATCGCTAGGGATCCCAAGAGGCCCTTAACTGCCTTGCTCCAGGCCAGAACAACGTCCGGTACGTAAGGCACGTAGCCCATGTACGTATGGCGCACGCTGTTATCCGGGAGGCGCAGATTGACCTGCTTCATCGGGTCGAACGAGATCCAATCCCACAGCGAGGATAGAATGCGCATTGAGATGAGCTGGACATTGTTTTCATCGAGGGTGAGCGACAGGATCGCGGTGTAGGAGATCGCGAAGACACCGAGCCACATGTAGACGGGCATTTTGATGCCCTGCAGCCACATGAGGACCTGCGTGTTGAGCAGCTGGCTCCCACGGGTGAAATTGCCCGAATTGCGGGGTGCATCACCGCGCGCAGAATGGTGCTGTTGAGGAATTGGACGTCGGTCGTTCCGGATGTCCTTGCGGGGCTCC
This sequence comes from Sphingomonas sp. FW306-05-A, assembly GCF_058782275.1. NCBI lineage: Bacteria > Pseudomonadati > Pseudomonadota > Alphaproteobacteria > Sphingomonadales > Sphingomonadaceae > Sphingomonas > Sphingomonas sp. FW306-05-A. The sequence goes on along the minus strand of NZ_JBYSXN010000005.1, from coordinate 142,484 downwards.
TGGGGCGGCTTCTGGGGGTCATCACGCGCCATGGTAGCGCCTCACGCGTTGGTCGGTTTCGACGATCAGCTGGTCGCGCAGTTCCGGGTGGTTTTCCCGAATGATCGCGTCGAGGGCGACCTGCACATATTCGGTCACGCGAAGGTGCCGAAGCTGGCTCTCGGTGCGCTTCTGTTCACCGGTGAGATAATGGGCAATGGCGAGGCGCATGACCTCGGCCATCGACCTGGAATGCTTGGTGGCAAGCTCTTCCAGCCGCGCGTATTGCTGCGGGTCGAACCGGACGGTTCTTTGGACGTAGGGTATCTTCAAACCAACCTCCTAGCAGGGAGGCTGGTGGGCTCTGAGACGCTGCTACAATAGGGCAGTCACCCTTGGTATTGCAACGGTCAGCCGGTCGGAAACCGGAAAAATGTGATCCCATCCGATCCCAGCAAAAATGGCGGTTTTCTGCGGTTTCTTGCCCGAAAGTCGGTTGGGATCAAAAGCAACTCTGTTGGGATCACATCGAGAGGGCTCGAAAAATGGCGGAAATCCGCCAAAAACGGCAAGCGCAGCTTGCGTAAGGTGTGCTCTACTGTAGTCCCGATCCATCATTGTTGCTCTGATCTCCTCGTGCGTCCGGTTCGATGTGAAGGTCGTCCGGTGATCCTCGGGAAAAGGCCCCGCCATGCCGGCGGAAAGGTTGTTCGATCCTGCGCTCCGCGCGGGTGTCTTGGGTCCGTTCTTCGATGATCGTCATCGGGGTCTCCGTGGGTATGCTGGGAGCCTTGGTCTCGGTCTTTTCTATCGCTCGAGTGGCGGTTATACCGGGGTTGTTCAGAGCCCGATCAGCCTGACCAAAAGGCAAGAATATGGCGAAGTCACTGGACGCTGAAATGGCCGCGATCGAGGCCGAGGAACGCAAGCTGGCAGAGCGTCGAAAGGCGCATCTGAAGAAGCTGCGGGATACGGCGATCGACAAGGTCGAGAAGGTAGGGTTGCTGAAGCTCCCACTGGATCGACTGGAGCGGATTATGGAGGCGGTGAAAACGCTGGGCGTGGATGAGGTCGAGAAGCGGCTGACGGCGTAAGCCGGAGACGTTTCGAGGCTGAGGCCCGCCTCAATGGCCGCACGGGTTTGCTACCCTGTGCGGCCATTCTCTTTTCAGCCGGAAAGCGGCGAAGCCGGCTTGGCGGTATCAAGCAAAAAAAGGGACGCGCCAGCCGTTAGGCTGGGCGTCCCCTGCGTCCTGTTTCGATGTGGCAGGCGATCAGATCCAAGCCAGCAGATACTCGCCGTCGACGGGCTTCAGTGCCGCCATTTTGGAGAGCGTCTCAACACAATCGGCCATCCCCGGATCGGCATTGAGGCGTCGCCGAATCCGCGGGTCCATCAGGCGTTGCCGCAGCTCTGTCATTGGGACCATTCCGGCGACCGCTCGATCGATGCCAAGGCCCTCCAACAGCGTGAGCGCGGCCGGGTTCGCCATCACGATTTCCGGGGCCGCATCGGGGTTCAGCGACAACCGCATCTCGATGTCGCGCGCCCGGTCGGTTTGAGCGATCCGGACCCGTCGACCAAGGAACTGCGCCTCGTCCAGAATCGCGATCACGGAGGGATCGTGATCGAAGCACCGCGCGACCGTTGCCAGCGACAGATGACAGACACGCGCATCGAACTCGAACCACGGATCGCCCGTCACGCCATAGACAGGTAGGAGCAACGTAGTTCTCAACCGCAGCGCCTGTTCGGCGAGCATATCACGAAAGGCTGCCAACTGGTCAGGGGTGATGACGGCAGCGCTTGGCGGTGAGATCGAGCGGCCGTCTTCGACGCGGAATGTGATGGTCATGCTGACCTCCTTCATTGAAACCGCAAACTCCTCCCCCCCTCCTCTCCGGTGAGGATGCGGGACGCCGGCAAACACGCACAGCAGTCCGATCGGCGAGGCGTAGCCAGCGTGCGGCCGAAGGGCCGCTACGCGTAGGCGAGCGAGGTGTATCGAGCAGGGCAAACGGCTCGGCCGGAGGGGCGCGGCAGCAGCGCCGGGGCGGGCCGATGCCCGCACTGGCGCTTCCCCGGCCGATGCGTAGCAAGGGAGGCCCGCAGGGGCCGAACCGACGCGAGCGAGCCGGTCGGGCGGGCCCGCGTATAGGCCACCGAAAAGGGCCACCCGGTCGCCCGGATGGCCCTATAGTCGTGAGACGGTGAGGGGAGGGGCCGTAGCCCCGCCCAAGGTCATTTGATGAACTGAACGTATGCCGTAAGCGCCGCCCCAACCGCGATCGCGCCAGTCATCAGCGAGCCAAGCCCGATGATGTACCATTTGAGCCCGTCGATCGATGTCTGCATGCCTTTGAGGCCGCTTTCCAGCTTGACCTCCAGTCCGGCAATACGTTGATCGAATTTCCCTTCAAGTCCCGCGATCCGCTGATCGAGTTTGAGCTCGAGCCCGGCGATTTGCTGCTTCAACGGCTCAATTGCGCGACCCACGGCCATGTCGATCTGCTCCTCGACGACGACGACTGCCTTTGCAGCTGCCTCGTCGTCGATATTAGCCGATTTCAGTGCTCTGAACAACGCGACCTGCATTTCGTCCTCCTATGGTCATCATGACGAAGTCCGACCGTCGGTCGGATTGGTGAGGGTCAGGGACCGCGAAGCGGCCGCGTTAGCGGCGGTAGGGGCAACGATTTTTCGTAGAAATATGGTGGGACCCTGCCGTCCTTGGCGCTCGCCGATCCGGCCGACAGACTTGGAAGATCTTGAGATAGATTTCTCCCGCGGCAGCAGCGCCAGGGCGGGCTCGATGCCCGCACTGGCGCTTCCCCGGCCGACGCGTAGCGAAGGGCAGGCCGAAGGGCGTGACCGATGCGAGCGAGCGAGGCCGGGGCGGTCAGAATGTGGCGGTTTAGGTCGAACGACTGGAGGCCAGTTTCTCGACCGCGGCAGCAGCGCCGGCGCGGGCTCGATGCCCGCACCGGCGCTTCCCCGGTCGAGGCGTAGCCAGGGGAGGCCCGACGGGGCCGGACCGATGCGAGCGAGCCCGGGCCGCGCTGGCCGCGTTCGTGAAGATCGGGCAGCTCGCGCCCACTCGGACAAGCTGGCGGCAGCGCATTACCGAAGGGGGGAAGGCGATCGGTCGCGCGGCGTCCAGGCGCGGCCCGACGGGGCCGTGCCAAGGATGCCGCGCGGCCGATCGCCTGGCGTGGGGGGAACCGTAGGGTTCCCCCCACAGCAACACTGACAAAAAAGGGCCAGCGCCGGGGGTCGCCCGTCGCTGGCCTAGTGATTCCTGCCAAGGAAAGGGGAGGGGCGGCGCGTTCTCGGCTGCGCCGCCCGATGGGGTTAGCTGATCGCCTGCCGCTTGGTTGCGGTGGGGGCGGGTGCCTGTCCGTCGATGCGGAAAGCGTGGGTTGGGACGCGGGCGTTTTTCAGGACCTGCAAGAGGTTGGATTGCAGCCCCGAACCCTGACAAACGATAGCTTCGACGGGTGCCAGCTTTGCAAGCTGCTCGTTGCGGACGAACCCGGCGCGGTTGCCATAGCGGCCCGTCTGTGGGGTGAAGGCAACCACGGTAACGCCACGGCTCGCCGCCCATGCTGCCGCGATCATATCGCACCCCTTGCGCTGTGCGGTGGTGCAAAGCGCCATGTGGGGCACGCGGGCCTTGATCTGGTCGAGGCGGTCCCAAAGCTGCTGGAAGTCGTGCCACTCTTGGCCGCCCGAGAAGACGACAAGCGGGCCGGTCGGGTTGCGCTTCTCGCGGTGGTCCTGCGCGCGGGCCTTCAGGAAGTCGAGGGCGGCAATCTGGCTCGCGGTGCCTCCGCTCGAAACCTTCGATCCGCGCGCGGGGGACCATGGGTGGCCCGACTGCGCGCGGTAGCAGTCGGCGGCATAGTCGCGCATGCATTCAATGGCGGCGCGGCGCTCGGTCATGGTCTGCGCGCGGAGTTGCAATTCCTCCATTTCCGTCGCGTAGATTTCGGACGGATCATAGCGGCGCGTCATCTCGCCAAGGTCGCGGCAAAGCGTGTCTTCCTCGCGTTCCAGCTTCTGCGCCTCGAAGTGGAACGAGTTGACGAACCCCCATGCGATCGCCTGTGCGCTCGCCTCTAGGCGGGTATCGCGGAACAGGTCGAAAAGGGTCGCCATGATCGCCGCGCAATCGTGCTGCGCCTCGATCGGCTCGGGCATGTCGAGTTCCTGACGCTCGCCGCCAAGCTCGACGATGGAAAGCGCGCCAACGTCGCCGAAAGCATCCTGAAAATTGGTGGTCGCGGTTTCCTCGGCGTGGCTCTCGGCGATCTCGGCCGCGCGCGGGTCGCTGGCGTCGTCGCTGGCGGTTTCCGTGGCGGGCGTGGTGTCCGTGCTGGCGTCGGTGCCGTTCAACGCTTCGCCCATTTCGGAAAAGCTGTTAAAGCGCGGGGAGGTCGTTTTCTTGGTCATGGTTTCAAGCCTTTGGCAGGGATGGCGGTTTAGGGTCGGGGGAGCGTTTCAGCCGCTCTCCCCGCCCGTCTTGGTCGGTGTGTTAGAACGCGGGGATTTCGTCGTTCTGCGGCTCGGCAAGCTGGCCGTTGTCGGTTGCGTTGCCGTTGCCGAAACCGTCATCGGCTGCCTTGCGGCGGCTCTGGCGGGTGCCGTCCATGTTCTCGCGGCGGGGCTGCGCGCGGTTCCAGACGACGCGGAAGCCTTCTTCGTTGTTGCCGAAAAGCGTGATCTGCAACGGCTCGGAAAGGCTCGGGTCGTCCAGCTTGCCCCGATAGAAAACCTCGCCGGTCGAGTTGCTGGTCAGCTGCCACAGTGCGCCGATCTGAACCCAGCGACGGGCGACGTTCAGGGTGACGATCTCGAAAACGGGGGCGCGTTCGTTGTTGCTCTCGACGGGACGAAGGCCAAGGCGCGGGAGGTCGATAGTCGCGGTTGCGATCGAACCAACAAGCTGACCGCTGGCGTTCTTGAACTGACCGATGTTCATAGTAATAACTCCATCTAAGCGGGGGCCTATCCCCCTATTGCCGGTGCTTGGGGCCTTTCCCCTCCGGCATCTTCTTTTTACCCCCCCTCTATTTAGCCAAACGGATTGATTACTTGACGCTTAGTCATCGTACACGGTGAGTCCGAGCATAAAATAGCCCCCGACTAGGGGGCGTAAATAACAAATCAAAGACGCATAGACCGCGGTAGCGGGCTATTCTGTTCCTACCGTTCTTATGGGCAAGGCCCGGCCTTTGTTCTCATCGCACCCGGAGCCGTCCTCGCAGGGGCTCAAGAGGCAGGCACGGCCGGCGGGGTCAACATGAATGACGGAGGCTCCGCGACGCGCAGCGGCGGGGAAACCGTAGGGCCTTTAGGCCCGGTATTCTTGTTAAGGCGTCTTCCAATCAAACAAAAATCATTGCCCGCTTGCGGGCAATTCAGCTTTGACGCCGACCCCGCCGGACGGGTCTGGCACGCCGAGACACTGAGAGACGGCGAAGGGTGCGATGAGAACACAGGCCCACAAAGAACACATCATGCGCCTAGCGCATGATTCCACAGCCGTAGGCTGCCTGCGGTGATCGCGGTCCTGGGCACGACGTCAGAGACGAGGCACAACCTTCGCCCCACACCATCCGCGAACATGGCGATCGAGCCGCTCTGGGGGCGTTCCGGGAGCCCGACAAGTGATTGTACCCGAAGGGCCGAGACCCGCTCTTCGCGGGGCTCGGGGAGCCTCTTGGCGACTATTGAACGGTCCCGCCCCCTTGGGCGGGATGTCCCAACCCTTACTGCTCTTCCTTGACCACCTGCGGCGAACAGATAGTTTCCCTGATGTTGAGGTGACGCGTACGTCCAGCGCCTAAGCAAGTTGAGGGATCGACCATGGCAGAATCCAAGATGATTTATGTAACGTCAGCTGCAGCTATGCTGGCCGCGCTGACCTTCGCCGCGTGTGGTCGCGAACCATCGGGATCGACGGACCAAAGCGGTCAGCCCGATACCGTCGTCACCAGTCGTTCTGAAGGCAAAGCGGTCCTGAACCCGCGCCGCGGTAGCTTCAAAAAGTCAGACCCTAATGCGCCCGCAGGTTATTATTCGCCGGATGACGTTCATAAAACAACGCCCGAGCCGCGTAGCAAGTACACGCAGTAGAGACTGCTGGTCTCATTTGTCCCCAGCTAGGACATGCTGACCTTTTCCAGTGCGGCGAACGATCGCCCAGGCAACTGACAGCACCGTACCACCACGCTAACCGCGGGCCACCCCGTCGATCGGATCGCGCCGAACTTCGAGCATCCGAGCGGCTTCATTCAGTGCGTCATAGACCCTGACCATTTCGTCGTTTCGGAGGCGTTTTTATGAGTCTCCTGCCGATTTCGCGCGTTTGAGGAATGGCGTGTCAAAAGGGGGCAGGGGACGCGTCAGGGGGCAGGACCAGACCTTCAGTCTAAGCCGTTATAAGGTAATGATAATACTCCGTGTAATGCGCAACCGCGGCGTCAGATCGTGGGTGTCAATGACAGCAACAGGCAATGCTCGCGACCGGGAAGGACCATCCATATGAACTACGACGAGATGCTATACAGGTTGGAGGAGCATCACCGAAAGATCATCGACGGGATTGCCAAAATCGAACGGCACTGCGCAGCGGCGCACCCCGGCAGCGACGCGCTGGCCAGGGATAGGCAGAGCCTCACCAATGCCAGCCTGTCCCGATCACAGTTTGTAAGTGAGACAGTCGTACCTGCATTGCTCGAGGACGCGAATACAGATCTGCGAAGCGCGCTATCCGACCTCCTGGTCGCCTTGACCGCAAAACGGCTGATGTCGAATGCGCACATTGCGAAGTGGACCTATGCGTCAATCGAAGCCGACTGGGCAGGCTATTGCGCCGGAGCCCGCGATATCTGGGCGATGATGAAGACCCAGATCGAGCGCGAACGACGTGTCCTTATCACGCAGTTGCGGCTGCGTTCGGCAGACAAAAAAAGGGCCAGCGTGAGCCGGCCCGGAGAGTTTCTAGGAGAGGATGCCTGAAAGGCGTCCCTATGCTGCAAGTGCGAACACCGTTTTGCAACCGCTAACGGGGTTGAACGCCATATTTTTCGAGCGATATCCCGTTTTGGCTGACCGTTGCGACCCGCACGATGAATCGGCCATCCGGAGGGACATGAGCGACACGCGTATCGGCACGATTGAGCGAGCATTTCAGTTGGCGAAGCAGGGGGCCTGTCGTTCGGTGAGCGATATCCGCGAACGCCTGACTGCTGAAGGCTATGAAGGCGTATTCAGCCACCTGAACGGCATGAGCATCAGGCGTCAGTTGAACGCCGCCCTCGAAGCCCGCGGCGTAGCTGCCACCATGGACACCGACGACGAGTAGGCCCGCATGGTCGTCTTTAAACGGCCGTTTTTAGCGGATCTGGTAGCTTGCCGTCGGGCAGGGTCTCGCGAAGATGGCCATGGATCATCTGCGCATTGAACGGCTTCGAGACGAACGTCGCCTTCTCGGGAAGGTCACCCTCTTTCGGTTGAAGATGACCGCTACCGATGACGATCTCGATCCAGGGATAGTTTTCAGCGACGTGATGGGCGAGCGTGAACCCGTTCGTGTCGCCCGGCATGTCGACGTCCGAGAAGAGCAGGGTGATGGTGTGGGCGTACTCCGGGAGCATAGCGATCGCAGCATCGCCGTCATCCGCCTCATATGTGCGGAAGCCTGCATCTTCGAGAATAGTCGTGACATCCATGAGGATGAAAGGGTCGTCATCGACCGCAAGCGCATAGGGGACTGTGGAGGTTGTCATTTAGACAGAACACGACAGCCGGCAAAACGGGCCAGTTATTATTGCTGATGCCCTTTTCCTCTCATATCTCGACTCCTTGCTTCGATGGCCTCCGCGAGGCGAGCTTCAGCGAGCGTCGCCCCAACTTCTTGGTCAAGCAACGCCAGTGCCATCTTCATCAGGCTCAGCGGTACATCAACCGGCTGCCGATCGGCAAAAGGGGAGTCCGGAAGCGCGTCAGTCATCCAACCTCCAATACCTTGATCGAGATTAGATGGCTTTTGATGAACGCTTCCGAAATCGTGCGCCGGATCCGCGTCGCAACCCTTGGGTCTGCGCATCTCGGAGTGGTGTTGTTCAGTCGGCGAAGGTCCAGGGGTCGAGGAGGGTCACGCCAGTTCCCGTAAAGTCCCCGATGTTTCGGGTGACGACTGTCAGATCATGCGCAAGCCCCGTCGCCGCGATCCACGCGTCGCGCTCGCTTTTGGTTTCCGGGACGTGCAGCCGCGCGCAGCGCAGGGCGATTGCCGTGTCTACAGGCAGAACGCGACCGGAGAACGCTTGCATAACCTTCTCGTGAAGCCAAAGCCGTAACACGCCGGCCTGCCTGGCATCGCGTCGTTCAAGAAGCGCGATGCCGAGCTCGACCTCCATGATCGTAATGACCGAGAGGTACATGTCGGCCTGATCGACGCTGCCCGCCCATGCTTCCACGGCCGGATTGATCTTTCCGCTGCGACGTTTGCGCAGCTCGGACAGGACGTTGGTGTCGAGCAGGTACATCAGTCAAATACTGCCGGCCGCGGGATGGATTGCGGTCGCGTGAAGTCGACCTCGATGTCGCCGACCTCGTCCATGTCCAGCGAGTCGAGGATGTTGCCGGGGGGTGCCTTCAGCCGCTCATATTCGGCGAACGGCATCACCGCGATGATCGGCCGACCGCGCTCGGTGATGATGACGGGACCGTCCACGGCCGCGCGCTTGATGCGCCCCGGTTCGCGATTGAAGTCGCGACTGGAAAAAGTTTGCATTTCGGGTTGACCTTATTTGTCGTGACGTACAGACATTGCCGCAGGTGGCGGATTTGTCAATGTTCGTCATGCGGCCATGAAACCGGGCGCGTGACGGTCGGAGGAAGTCCGAGGCCTCACCCGAAGGAGAATATGATGAAGGTCCAGGACATGATGCGGGGGTACGATTACGACCTGCCGCTGCTCACGTGCTGAACAACAACGAGAAGGACGACAACGGCGATCCGCAGGTGTCGGTCGATCGCAGGGTGCTTGCAGGCGCCACGGTCGGCATCGGCCTCGACGTCGCTTATCTCGCGATCACGGAGTTGCAGGAGGCGTTTACCGCGCTCGCGAGCGACGTCCGCAACACGACGGGATACGGTGAAGGCTACAAGGATATCGAGGAGATCCTGCGCGATAAGAACCCGTACCAGATGCGCCTTTGGTATCTGCTGTACGACACGCCGATCGAGCAGGCGATCACCGAGTTGGCCTGGCTGCAGAGCTTGACGTATCGTCGTGGCCGGATGTGCAACGTTATGCGCGAGCAGAAGCTACCGGTGCTGTACGCGACGAACGCTGACCTGTGTGAAGGCCGCACGGCCGCGCAGATCATAACCAATGTGTCGAGCGCAGGCTGACAACGGAAACCCGGTCAGGCGACCAGGGCGAGAAGACTCTTCGGGTGATGTGGCCGGCGCCGGGAGACACGGAAGGGCTGGATGGGATTGTCGGTGCGGACCACAAACTGGTCGACTCCAGTATTTTCGCGAAGCTGAATGGCGACGGCGTAGGCGTTCTCGAATGACGCGAGCGAACTGCGACGAGCCGAGAGTGCAATGACGGTCATGTTGATGTCCCGTCGGGGTTGATGTCCTTCGGGTGAAGTCCTTCGGGTGGTGTGCCGTATGGCGAGTGGAACGGTCGGAACGGCTCGTTCATGGGAAATTGAGGATGAACCGTATAACGGGGGTGGTGGACCGGAATCGTCGCTAACGCGTTGAGCCTGTCTATCCACCGTTTCGACGGGGGATCCTTCGATCGACGGGGTCGGGACCGCTGCTATCGGTTCCGGCCCCGTTATCGTTTCAACGCGAAAGGGCGTTAGTGCAATTCGGACAAGAGCCGCTGCGCAGCTGAGTAAATCTCTTCTTCTTCGCGCCTGGTTAGCCGTTCGAGTGCAGCGTGAAAGCCGGCACGCTCTGGCGGTATACCCGGACCAATTGGCTGGAACGGACCGGGCGTGCCAGTCACCGAAATGGGCGGAATATGCTAAGCGGAGATCAAGCGTCCGCCCGGCGTGCTGAAGCACAGCCACACCTTCACCTAGTTCGAGCCGTTCACGTTGCTCTCAGCGCTCGCCATGGTGACGAGCCGAATCGGCTTGGTTGCAACGACGACGTTCGCGGAAAAAATAGATGGAGTTCAACTCTACAAGTTGTTCGGCCACTCTGTCCGCGAATATCTCCAGGTCGGTGCCTTCTACCAGGCCCCTGCCTACAAAAGTCTTGAAGCGCTGTTCGAGATCGCGTTGGATGAATCGCGCGCGCGAAGAAAGTCCCTGGTCTAAAAGTGTGGACCGAGCCGGTTTCTCCGGTCCAGTCATACAGATACTGTAAGATGTGCGCACTGAGCTGACGATAGCCTTGTGCACCGAGCACGACTCGCAGCGTCGTAGCTTGGGTTATCTTCTCGCTTGTGACCCGATATTGCGCCTTCGTCAGGTTGGCGGCGTCATGGATACCCAGCTTGTTGCAGAGCATCTCGCCGCCGCGGTTAAGCCTAAGGATCGGCTACTGCGCAAGTGCCTCAGGCGGCTTGATCGACTCGGCAGAGCTCCGCTGCAAGTCGTCCCGACAATTCAATCCGCAGGTTGGCGGTAGCCCCTCCTCGAACTGCACCTCGGCGAAGGGCGTATGAACGGTATGCGGCTCGAGCCCTCCGATCGCGGCCACTTGAGCATCATCGACACGCGCACAAGCCTCAGGGCGTAGCCAGGGCGAGCAGTATGGGATCGATCGATGGCCAGCTCGATCACTCTCTTGTTCTTAAGAATCACTCTATAAAAACGACGCTGCTCGCAGCGGAAGGATTCATGATTCAATAGATTCTAATTCGCGGCCGAAAAACGGCGTAGTCTCAGTAGCATACGAGAAGTGGCCTGACCTTGCGGGGGAGTCTCGCTGACCGATTGGGGGCTACATCCTGTCCTGGCGGGGGAAGCTTCCTGACTGATTGGGGTCATCCTGACCAATTGGGGGCGGCGGAAATATCGCGTTCAGATCGGTTTTCCGATCCCAGTTTCGGCGACAAATTTCGCAAAATCGACAGTTTCAGCAACAAGGACGCACGCTCGTCGCGACTCGTGGCTTTAATAGGGCTTTTCTAGATCTGACACCGTCATCATCCTGACCACTTGGGGGCTGCTGAATTCAAAATCGTCCTGACCTGACTTGACGGTGGAGGTCAGGTCAGGCAGCAATCACGCCTCTGACCTCTGATTCTGATCGTGTTATGGCATGGAAGCCGGCGATAGTGAAAGTGTTGTTGTAGTCGAGGAGGCCACCGAGGAGCCGCTTCCGGGCCGTTCGATGCGCGTGGCTGCGGCATTGCGCGCTAAAGGCGGCGACGAGTTCGCAAAGCCGGGCAACATCATCGAGGTGAAGTTCGTCAAAGGCGAATCACTGAGCCTTACGGCATCGCGATTACTGGCTTTGATGATTTTAACAGCAGGCGGGGATGCTTGGGAAGACAAGCCACACCGAATGCGAAAGGCCGACATTCGCCGCGGCCATAAAGGCAATGAGCGGATCACGGACATGCTCCAGGAACTCCATCGGACACTGTTTGCTGTCGATGACCGATCATGGCGCGGGAAGAAGGCCACCACCCTGTTCTCTCTCATCTCCCGATCGCGGGAAGAAACGGAGGAGGAGGGCGAGGCCGGGTGGATTGAATGGGAATTTACCGCTGATGCTAGAAAACTGATTCAGGCATCCGAGACTTATGCGGTCCTGAACCGTCAGGCAGTCCTCGGTTTTCGCTCGAACTATGCGCTCAAGCTTTATGAACTGGGGGCGCTTCGGCTGCATCGCAGGCAGGCAACATGGCGCGGGGATATGACCGCGCTGCGCGCCGCTCTCGGCATACCTCCCGAAGTTTACACCGATTTTGCGCAGCTTCGACGGAAGGTACTTGAGAAAGCAAAGGCTGAGATTGATCAGCTTGCGCATTTCCGCGTCGAGTGGCGGGAGATCAGGCAGGGTCGGACCGTCGTGGAGATCGAATTCCGGTTTGAACCGAAGGACACGCCAGCGCTCATCGCCACCGTCGACGAGCTCGAGCGCCATTCCGGCGGGCGTCGGCAGCGGCGGGATGGAACGGTCGAAGTGATGACGATCGTGGCTGCCATCGCAGAGCAGAAGCCGGCCCCCGTTCCAGCAAAGTCGGCTGAGCTCGTCTTTCCGTCGGGATCAATTCGATTTGGAGCAGAGGAGCTTGCGGCGATTGCCCGGCACGACGGCGGGGGCTGGGACATCGATCTGATCGCAGATGGCTTCAGGCAGCAAATGGGCGATCGGATTGAGAAGGTTCGAGGAGCGAAATTGCTAAAAGCCTGGACGGGATTCTGTGAAGGTTGGGTTACTCGGCGGGGCAGGGCTTCGTAAAAATTGCACGCGTGCAATTTCGTGCTCCCCCACCGGGTCAGGATAGCCTTCACACCCGGGCAAAACAGTACGATTCGCCACACAGTCTTTCGCAATTCTTAAGTTTATTGACAAAAAAGCGCAAGTGAGCGCACCATGCCCCAAATTTCAAAAGGGCGGGCATGTGACATCAGCATTGGATATCGAGGGGGCCCAGGACCTAGTGTCGGTAGCGACGCTCGCTGCGCGTACGTCGTCGGTGCTCGAAAAACTCCGGGATTCTGCGCGGAGTGCTCGTGCTGGTGATCGGCGCGAACCGACATTTACTATAAGCAAGGCCGCTGAGCTGGTGGGGCGAACGGCCGCTGCAATCCGAGATGCCGAAAAAGATGGTCGGCTTCCAGAGCCGGTCCGCGGCGAGAATAACCGGCGGGAGCGATACACGCTTGCTCAGATTAACGACATGCGGGGGGTGTTCGGGACGCGGCCTTATCGCACCGCTGAAGATCCGTGCTGCGTCGTTGCGGTCCAGAACTTCAAGGGCGGCGTCGGCAAATCGACGCTCGCGGTCCACCTTGCCCAGTACCTGGCAATTCACGGGTATCGCGTTGCATTGATTGATTGCGACAGCCAGGCGTCCGCGACAACACTTTTTGGGTATGTCCCCGATCTGGATCTTACGGAGGATGACACGCTCTATCCGTTCCTGCGGGAAGAGGAGCGGACATCGCTCGATTACGCGCTGCGCAAGACGCACTTCGACGGACTTGAGCTAATTCCCGCTAATCTGCGGTTGTTCAACTCTGAATACGAACTGGCAGCGAGGATGGCACGTGGCAGCGGCGAACTGCTCGATCGCCTGAGGGTAGGCATCGACAGCATTTCGGATAGGTTCGACGTGATCGTGATGGACCCGCCCCCCGCGCTTGGCGCTATCTCGCTTTCAGTCCTTCGCGCCGCCAATGCACTCATTGTGCCGGTGCCGCCTACGGTGATGGACTTTTCCTCAACCGCAGCATTTCTGTCGATGCTCGACGAGACGATCGAACAGCTGACGGAACGCGGCCTCGCTCCCGATCTGCAGTTCCTTCGGTTTGTCGCGTCAAAGGTCGACGAGAACAAGTCGATGCAGAAAGAACTGCTCAACCTCATGCGAACCCTTTTCGGGCATGCCATGATCCGCACGCCGCTAAAGGATTCCGCCGAGATCGACAACGCTACGGCGCGATTAATGACGGTCTATGAGTTAGACGGGCCAGCCACCAGCTCGCAGGTTCGTAACCGATGCCTCGCCTATCTCGACGGTGTAAATCAGGAAATCGAGGTCGATGTGCGGTCGATGTGGCCAAGCCATCGTGCCCGCTTGCGCCAGGAGGCACTGGCGTGAAAACGCGAAATTGCACGCGTGCAATTTGCGAGAACCGGAGGGCCGCATGAGCGGGAAGAACAGTGGATTTGCAGCCGATCTAGCTGCCGGAATCGACCTCAGCAATGAGGCCGCGCCAAGACGTAGCGGGATCGCAAACAATGTCCTCACGGGGCGAAGCAACCGGATTGCGGAACTCGCTTCGGGTGCCGTGATCACCCGGACCCACGAACTGGTCGATCCAGCACGCTGTCGCATGTGGTCCGGGCATAATCGCGAATATGGGTTGCTGAACGAGCAACGCTGCGAAGATTTGATCGAGAGCATCAAGGCGCAGGGTCGGCAGGAGATGCCGGCCATCGTCCGCCGCGTTTCGGGCGATCCGGATTGCGAATTCGAGGTAATCTGCGGAGCGCGCCGCCACTGGACGATCAGCTGGCTCCGGTCGCACAACTATCCAGACTTCAAATTCCTCGTCGACATTCGGGAAATCGGCGATGAGGAAGCGTTCCGGCTGGCTGACATCGAAAACCGAGCCCGCGACGATCTTACCGACCTCGAGCGCGCGCGCGATTATCTCCGGGCGCTCGACGCCTATTATGGTGGGCGCCAAAAGACGATGGCGGAGAGGATCAACGTCAGTGAAAGCTGGCTAACTCGGTATCTTGATCTGGCGCGCCTGCCCGAGGGCTTAATGGCGGCATTCCCGGAACCGCAGTCGCTTACGATCCGAAACGTGATCGCTTTGAAGCCACTACTCAAGCCAGAGGAAAAGCGAGTTCGGGTCTTTCAGGAGGCTGCAATGCTAAGGAAGCGGCAGATAGACACCGGAACCCCGATGCCCGTCCTTGATATCATCCGGGCGTTGAGCGCAGCTGCGCCCCCCCCCAAAAAGTCAGGATCCCCCAAAAGGTCAGGATTGGTCCAGACCATCTCGTCCTCTAAGGGGAAGGCTGTTCTTCGGATCGAAAGCGCCGATCGCAAGGGTGTCCGCCTGACGCTGTTACATAAAAGTGGAGCTTCGCGGGAAGACGCTGAGAAGGCGATACGAGAGGTGCTCGACCAGCACTGGACGTAAGGGAGATACCAGGACTCGATGCGTTGAGCTTTGCGCGACGCGTCCTTCTGGGCGGTGAGGTTGAATCTAGGAGATTGGCTCTCCCGCAGGACCGATCACACCGAACTTCTCGAGGACGAGATCTAGAGCCGCCATCTCGCGATCGAAAGCCGTCAAGGTTGGTTCAAGCTCCGTCAGCTGTCGCGGTGCGGCGCGAGGTCGTCCGACCGGTCGGGTGACGTACCCGAACGCTATTGCGATATCCGGGGCCATATAGGCGCGCCAAGCCATTCGACCGCTGACCTCGGCGAGCAGTTCGAGGTCCGCGGCGCGTGCAAGCAGCTTTCCGGCCCCCGAAAGTGTCATGTTTAAACGCTGTGCAATTTGCCGCGGGCTCACCACCGGCGCGAACTGAACCAGAGCGGCGAGTTCCAGAAGCCTCCCAGGCCGGTGCGCGGCACGGATCGCTTCGGCTGTCCGCAGCCGGTGATCCTCAAGCGCCTGGAGTCGATCAAGAGCCTCGTCGGCGCGATCGGCAAGACCACGTAGGTTGCGTACGATGATGGCCTCGCCCTCGCGCGGAGCGAGGCGCATCGCCTTATCCCCGACTGTGAGACACGGGAGCGTTGCCCGAGTGATGGCCATCGAGCGGAGCAGGACGGGGAACGTCAGCCACGGAGCGATGGTACCGTCGGCTCGCGCATGATGCGCGGTGACCTCAAGAGTCCGAAGCAGTGCGGGGCGCCGGTTCCAGTCCTCGCCCACGGCGGTCGGCATAGTGGCAATGTCCCGCCAATAGTGCGGCTCGCGTTGCCGCAACCGCGCTTGCCATTCGTGCAACGCCCCGGGATCTTCCGTATGGGTCGGGATCAGCGGTCGACCGGGGAGTTTGATCGCACATTCCCGACCGAAAATGTCGATTTCGTCAATTTCGACAGACTGCCCCCTGAGCGCGGTGGCATACCCCGTCCAAGAAGCCCGAATGGCCCACGGTGCAGCGACTGGACTGACGCAAACGCGGGCATCTAGCCTGCCTATGGCCGCCGCGGCGCGCTCAAGAGCAGTCACGAGTTTGGAAGTCCAAACCGGCTTCGAAAGGTCAGGAATAGTGCGCGTCACAAAGCGAGTATATCCCCAATGGGGCACCTCAGTCTAGCATGGGCAGGCTACTGATGTATGGATATATGATAATTGCAGTTATTGCATAAGCGTAATTGACCTTCCTGCATAAGGTGCGGTAGATGCGTTGCGGAGGAGTAAGGCGCGCAATGAGCACCGAAACCGCGCCGGAAGGGCATGAGACCGCTATTGCGGCATCTGAGGCAAGCGTGCCGGCCATCAGACCGCCGGACGACCTCTCCTGGATCGTTGTACGGATGCGTGCGGGCGAGCGCATCGCCGTCAACGAGGCGCTTATCGCCGCTTATCAGGCGGCCTCGTCGCCCCACAGCATCCGGGCGGTCAAATCCGACATTGCGGCGTTTGATGCTTGGTGTCGGCACACTAACCGGATCGCGCTACCGGCGACGGCCGAGACTGTGGCCGACTATCTTGATGCCCGAGCAGGAAAGGGGAGCCGGCCGGCTTCGTTGTCCCGCTACAAGGCGTCGATCGCCAAAATCCATCAATTGCTTGATCTCAAGGATCCGACGCCCGCCCCGCTGGTCAAGCTGCGGCTACAGGCTGTACGTCGCAAGAAGGGGACGGCCCAGAAACAGGCGCGGCCGCTCCGGTTCAAAGGTCCAGTACGCGACGTCGAGCGCGACAAGGCGCGCGGGCTCAATATCCGGGCCTTGCTCGAAAGCTGCGGGGATGATCTGCCTGAACTACGCGATCGCGCGCTCCTGTCGACTGCGTATGACACAGGTTTGCGCGCATCTGAGCTGGTGGCAGTCGCCATCGACCATATTAAGGAAGCGATTGACCCCGAAGCGCGGCTGCTGCAAATCCTGCGACACAAGGGTGATCAGGATGGGGAGGGAGCCACCGCCTATCTTAGCCCGCGGACCGTTGCGGCGATAGCTGCCTGGACCGAGGCGGCCGAGATCACGACCGGGCCGCTTTTCCGACGGGTGCAAGTTCGTCGTTACAAGGCTCGCGCAGCGGTGCGTGGCCGCTCGATCCATAGCATCTCGGGGCGGGAGACGTGGGATCTGCGCAAGACACTTTCCAAACCTGCGGTGGAGGCGCGCGTGGCGTATGACGTTGGCATTGTAGCGTTGCATCCAGGCTCGATCGGACAGATCTTTCGATCGATTATCCAGCGCGCGTTTAACCGCAGTGCGCTGCCCGACCTGACTGAAGAGGATATCGCTCGACTGCTCAAAGGCATCAGCTCCCACTCGACGCGGATTGGGCTTAACCAGGACCTGTTTGCCAGTGGTGAGGACCTGGCGGGTATTATGGACGCTTTGCGATGGAAATCAGCGCGGATGCCGCTTGCGTACAATCGCAATCTTGCGGCAGAGCAAGGTGCCGCCGGTCGCCTTATGGCAAAGATCGCTTGATCCTTCAAGAATTGGACCGTTTACATTTCGATAACATTGGGTGGAGAGCGGAATGGCCGCTTTCGGCGGGGGAGCACCGCCAGCGGCGTCCGCTTTACGCCTTACAGCGGCGCAAATTGACCTGAACCAACGTCCGGTTTCGGGCTCCCCACGACCTGCATGAATGGCCGACTTTGGGTCATAGGCCAACCTGCCGGGGGTAATGTCGTGCGGGCATTTCAAAGCCGGCTTTTTATAACAATCGTAAAGCTATTCGGCCTGGATCGTGGAACGCAGTTAAGCATATCGACGTTTAACTTGAAGACAGTAGTTCCACTCCGGTGATCAGTCCCCCCTCTCTGGTCATCAGAGCATTTTTTGATCAGGTGATTGTTGTGCGCTCAAGCACTCTTGGCTCCGATCCGACCCAACGGCAACGACGATCCACGTTGTTTCAAAAGCTCGACCGAAATATACCGAACGACATGTTGGCTCTGCTCGATAAACTCGATTTGGCAAAGTTGAGAACCGGCAACCCTTCGGACTGATAAAAATGGCCCAAGCCCCGGCATACGATACCATCGCCGACGCGGGATGATATCGTGAGCTTGAAACGGGGGTGTCGGCTGCCCACAGGGCGATAAACATAACATCGTTTAGCGACGTTGATTGCCCGCGCTGCGGTAGGCGCGATGCTTGAACTGGCATCGTGAGCGACGACGATCTTCGGCATACGTGCGGTTGGCGGCGTAATGCGCCGGCCTCAGAGAGTTACAACTAAAGTCCCCCTTCGCGGCTTAACCCGAACCCGGCTGGGGCATCTGAAAAGGCCGCTGGTGTAATGACCGGTGGCCTTTCACTGTCTGCATTCCACCAGTTTAGATGGTACGGGCGACTGCTCTAGACGTCCAAAGACTGCCGTCCAACCGGATGAACGAATGTCCGAAAGTGGGAGGCGTAAAAGGGCCATGAATGTCCACTTGTGGGTCGTAACGCCAACGGGCCATTCGTTGAAAGAAGCCACCCGGCGGTCACTCTAAGCGTCGGAGCGGACAGCCCGTTGAAACGGGCGCCACTGCATATGCCCGAATAATGGCGTCACTATTAGATGTGGTACAGCGAGAGCCGCAATGCCCGCGAATAGGGGGCGGACGCCGGAAGGGTCAGAGTTTAACAAAAGAACGCCTATTATGGTAGCAAGCAGTATAGCGGCGACGAGTATCGGAGCAGTTGCTCGGAGGTAGACGCCCATCGTTGCACAACCGATCTGCGTACGACGTTCGAACGTTTGGGGTGCGGCATGCAGAACAAGAAAGCCCACCGAAAACCCCACGAGTGGCGGCAGAACGACAAGGGCCACCGTCCCGATCAGGAGGCGCAGGTCGTTGCGCTGACATGCCCGTACGACCAAATACGCTGCGGCTATCGCGCCGATCAGCGCCATTGCCGACACCATTGCGCACATCACGTTTGTCGAGGTGCCGCCAAGACGAAGAATATCGGTCAGGTTCGTGGCATGAAAAGTGGCGGGGGTGGCGACAAGGCTTGTTCCTCTCGCCACCCTCTCCAACGGCCGATCCGCTGGTGCATCTTCCACGCCGAAATGAACTGCCGACGCGATAAGAAAAGCCGGAAGTGCGACCGCTGGATCAATGACCCACCAACAGAGGCAAACTGCACCAACAAAGACGTATAAGGCGACGAACAAAGGGCGTTGCCGCGGCTCGACTATTGCCAAGTCGCTGGCGCCATGTGCCATGCCGATGAGACCTATCGCCACAACCGCAAAAGCTAATTGTACGGTCAACGCGCTAATGGAGGCGGCGGCTGCCGCCCCCAGAAGCAGGCTCCAGCCCCAGGCTGGAGCGCGGGCGATCATGACTGATGACCGCGTTCGGTGCTATGCTGCTCCAGCGCCTTGTCCAGGTTGCTTGCTGCATAGAAGGCGTAAACGACCTTGGCGACGACATCCATGATCAGAATCGCCCAGACTGATGTCGGATCCGTGATGATCTTCATCCCTTCGGGACCGATCAGGAAGACGATTGGATAGAGGAACCAGATAACCGTCAGGAAGGCGACGTTCTTGTTGTATGCCGTGCCCAAGGCCATGCCCCGGCTTTGCGCCAGCGTGCGTAGCGGCCCCCACAAGAGGTACAGAACGCCGAGAAAGGCGACGCATGACCACGCATACCAGACCCATTTTGCGAACGATGGGCCGGTTAGCGACGACATCAGTCCCGTAGCTATCATCAGCACGTCAAGGACGATGATGGCGGTGAGGTGACCGCCCACCTCGCCAGTTCTGCCATGCTCATGGAAGGCCAGAAGAACGAGGCTCGATAGCAGGATCGGCGTTGTCACCGACCAATCGAGGTATCTTGCGAGATAGGTCACCGAGCCGTCGAACTTGAACAGCGTACCGATGCCGAAAGCCATTGCCAGATATGCCGTAGCTGCGATGAACGGCACGCTGGCATGCAGCAGCGTATGGTGGCCGGACGGGTGACTTTTCTTCCCCGTCGCATAGATCGCCAGCGAACCCAGCGACATGATTGTGAACCCAAGTAGGAAGGCAGTCTGATCCATGCGGGATCCCCAGCACAAGGGGGCGACCCGATGCCGACCCAAATCGCATAACATGGATTGTATCGTTTTGTATCCACGCCGGAGCGGAGTTCATCGGTTTGTCACGAAGCACGGTCGATACGAGACGAACGGATAATTCGTCATTGATTTAAACCGGCGGACTACCCTGCGTGTCGCTGCGTAGGTAATTACTGGTACCGGGTGCCTTGATAATCATCGCATCGATCAGCCGTTGTCCGCAGCAGGCCCGGCGAGCTAGATTGCGCGGCTTTGGTATCACTGGAGCCTGGTTGATTGTGGAACGCACGGTCGCCTGGATCGCTAAGATGGACCGCCTATCGCTCACCCACAAACTGAAAGTTCCGCATGTTCAACGGACTTGGCCTGCCGGTTTTGCTCGCGATCTTTGCCGCCTGCGCGGGTGTAATTTGGGTCGCGGGCGTGAAGCTAGCTGATACGACGGACATTCTGTCCTCGCGCCTTCACCTGGGCAAGGCGCTCGGTGGTATCATCGTCCTCGCAATAGCCACCAACCTGCCCGAGGTGGCGATCACCGTCAGTGCGGCGCTGGCAGGCAATCTGGGGGTGGCGATCGGCAATATCCTGGGCGGCATCGCCATCCAGACGGTCGTGCTCGTGGCGATGGACATCGCCATGAAGGAGCAGGTCTCTCTGACCTACCGCGCCGCCAGCCTCACGCTGGTCGTGGAGGCGGTGCTGGTCGTGGTGGTCTTGATCGTGTCGATCATGGCGACGCAGTTGCCGGGCACGCTCATTGCGGCCCGCCTGACTCCCGGGGCGGTGTTGATCGGCGTCTTGTGGATCATCGGCGTGTGGCTTTCCAGCAAAGCCAGCAAGGGGCTGCCTTGGCACGATACGAGCGGCACGGCTCCCGACGGGCAAAAAGAACGCAAGGGCCACTCGCAGGCAAAGAAGGATGACGCTTCCGGACAGCGCGGCGAGAGTACGGTTCATGTCGCATTGGTCTTCGGCGCCGCGGCGCTTGCGACCCTGGCAGCCGGCGTACTCCTGGAACGAAGCGGCGATGCCATAGCCGATCACATCGGCCTCAGCGGGGTGCTCTTCGGGGCAACGGTGCTTGCGGCCGCCACGTCGCTGCCCGAGCTTTCGACCGGTATCACCTCGGTACGCATGAAGGACTATCAGCTGGCCATCAGCGACATCTTCGGTGGAAACGCCTTTCTGCCAGTGCTCTTCCTCCTAGCCGTCGTCGTCTCAGGCAAGGCAGTGCTGCCTGATGCTCAGGCAAGCGACATCTACCTTGCGGGCCTCGGAGTGCTGCTGACCTGCGTTTACGCCGCAGGCCTGATTTTCCGACCTAAGCGTCAAGTTTGGCGCATGGGCATCGATTCCTTCGCAGTGCTTACCCTTTATGCCCTCGGCATGGGTGGCCTGTTCGCAATATCTAACGGTCACGGCAGCTGAGCCGCTTACTCCAAAACGCGACTTTCTCGGGTGGAAGCCGGCCTTGGAAACTGGCCGTGTTGAACATGAACAGGCGTCCGATGTTGGGAACGGAGAAGGAGCGCATGACTGACCGATTTTGGGTCGATTCTGCCCGCGCTCAACCCCACGAAGCGTCGGGCGCTGTATCGGTAAGGCGCCCGCCGGCCGATGCCGGCGGGCGTGGCATCAGGCGTCTTCCGCCTGCAAGTTGACGGATGATTCCGCGAGCTTGGTCATATATTCGTCGCCGCCATAGATGTCCTTGGTGGCGTCCTTGAGCTTTTTGGTATCGGCCTTGAGGCCGAGCGCCTCTGCATAGGCCGCCGCGGTGCCGAAGCCGGCAATGCCGTAGTGCGTCATCCGCTGATATTGCGCGATGATAATGACGTCGAGCAACGGACCCTTGTCAGGTCCCTCTTCAAGCACATGTTTAGTCGCTTCGGCCACCAGGCCTTCCATGCCCTTGCAATGCTCTTTCGAGACCTTCTCATCGTTCGCGGCGATCAATTCCTTCAACACGTCGGTGTGCTTTTCGATGCCGGCCTGTGAGTTGGTCAGCATCTCTTTCAGCGCCGCGTCGCTGGCTTTCGTGGTGATCTTCTTCAGCACCTTCTTCATCTGATCATTGGCGGACCAGAGATCCTTCAGCTCGTCGGTGTAGATTTCCATGAGATCTTCCGGAGCAGCCATGGCGCGCGATCCTTTTTCGTACCTTGGACAAGATTGCCCTCTGGTCATCTGCAAACCGCTCAACTGTGCGCACCGTTCCCGAGCTGACCGAACAATGCCCAAGGGCACGCTCGAAAACCGCTGCTGCGTGAACACTCGGGCGCTCGATACCATCCTGCCCAATAGCGCGTGGTTGTTGGGATATCTTGTGATTGAGACCTTTGGTGATCAACGTGCTCACCGCATCCGCGCGGCAACGACCAGGACGCAAGCGTGGGTCAGCGGTCGAGACCGCGCCACATCGAAAGCTGAATGAACGTCGAAAGTTGGAGAGGCGAATAAGCGCTGGGAATAGCGGGGTTTGGGTCTTTCGACAAAAACTCTTGGCCTAACAGGGGAGCGCCGCCAAAACCCGATGGGTTGTTACCCGACCAATTCGTTGGCTATACGTTTAGCTCTCCCCTTCGGCATCAACCTATACCATCGTGAACATCTTGTGGTTAAACGATCACTTGTGACTCTTCAAAGGATCAGGCTATCACCTTCGGCGCCCGGCCAGACGTGGAGGCTTAAGGGAACGGAAGATTGGACTGTCCACCCAATCTAAGGCGGAAGTTTCCGCAGCTATGGGCCGTTAGGTTTATTCTGAAGCGCCGTTGGGTACGTGCGCCTTCCAGTGATCTGCCGGACGGGACCCTAGTGCCTCCCTTATGCATTGCCTTGCGCCGGTGCACTCGATCACGCGACACAGAGAAGCCGCCGGCCTGCAGACCGGCGGCTTCTTTCAATCCTTCGTATGCGAACCTTCTTAGGCGAAGCTAACCCTCGGGCTGACGCGGCGACGGCGTATTGTGCCACCTACCACGCCGAAGCCGCCGATCATCATCGCCCAGGTTGCGGGTTCAGGGACCGCCCCTGCGTTAAGGACGACGTTGTCCAAGGCAAACTCTGGAAACTCTGAGCTGCCAGTGATGGTTAATGACGAAAGATCTACGAAGTCATTAAAAGTGAAGGTAGCGAAGGCTCCGGCCGCATCGGCGCCAACGAGGATCGTGTTCGATACTACACTTCCCGCTTTCGTGCCCGTGAGAGTTAGAGTCAGGGGCCGGTCCAGGCCTATAAATGTTTGGGCTGCGTCTAAGGAGCTCAGCGAGAACCGGCCACCATTGGCTCTGGAAAACGATATGTTTGTTTCATTTAAGCCGTAATAAGATGTTGTTCCATTTGCGGCGCACCCTTGGTATCCACATAAGCCCACTTGTTTGGTAGGATCATTTATAAGAAACATGCCGAAGATACTTGTAGGAACAATTTCGACACGAAATCCATCTTCGACGAAAGCGGTCTTCTCATACCCAAAGCTGTCGAAGAACTGCGCTTCAAAATCAATCGTTGAAGCATGCGCAGTCGTGCTTGAAAGGGCGGCTGCAACGGCCAGCGACACGGATCGAATCATCAGCATTCCCTTCGCATATTAGAACGACATAGTGAGTCGCAGCTCTGACTTCCTGCCGGCGTTCTTGTGCGCCATGCTGGTTTAACTGTGCTGTCCTAAGCTGACGCTTACCCGGACTGTAAACCATGCGGCTAAGCTGCAGGACTCAGGCTTGCGATAATCCTTCACGCTGTCAATATAATAGTTAATTATATAAGACGGTTAGGCTTCGCCGGCGCACCTTGAGATTTCAGTAACGAGGAAAATGCTCTTGAGACCGGACCTTATCAATTCCGGGGTGTGTCAGGCACATTCTCCCGCCCGATACCCATCCCACCGGATGGCAGCGCCGGGCGCGATAAGCGCACAACAGTAAGCGACCATTCGGCGACATGCCGTGGGCGACAACACGCCCATAGCTGCAGTCCACTAATCAACAGAGCTCCGCGCCTACTGCCGGAAGTACCTGAAGGATAACGCCGATTCGAGGCCAAAGTGCCTGGATACCGCTTAAGAAGGCAACCTTTAACCGGGCGTTTGACGGATCTAACGGCGGCCCCGCATTCATGACCACGTAACGGCAGATCGTCGCCAATTCTAGTACCGATCGGACCTAACGGCGCTGCGGCAGCATCCCAATCGCTGCCTTGGGGTTGATGACATGCAGACGTCCGTCGGCGCTAGTGTCGGCCCCCGCGATGATCATTCGGACCACTTCGGGGGGCGTCAACGCAGGATCGAGCGCTAACATCTTCGCAGCAAGATTGACGACTGCGGGTGCAGCCATCGACGTACCCGTAAAACGTAGCCTTAAACCCCCGGGGACGACGGATTCCACCTGATAGCCGCTGGCGTGAACGCGAACGAGCTTGCCGAACGTCGTGAACGACGCTTCCTCGCCCGCCTGATCGACCGCGCCGACCGTTAGCACATTGGGCATATCGAACGACGAAGGTATGTCCTCGGTAAAGCCGTTGTCGTCGTTCGAATTGCCCGCCGCAGTTATAAACAGAACATCAGGCGCGCTCGCCATCGCGCGGCGAAGTCCGTCACGTTCTCGCTCGAACAATCGGCGCGCGATTGCCTTGCGATCGGCAGTATCCTTGCCGATCCCGTTGGTCTCCAGATTACTCTCAAAATCGCTGGGCGCTTCGCCCCAGCTCATATTCACGACGCGAATATGGCGGGTACGGAACCAGTCGACATAATGCTGATAGGCGGCGACTTGTCGAGCGATGACAGCGTCGGTGAATGCGATCGGTATATTGTGCCAGTCCCACGTCGCCCGCGCCGTAGCCAGCCGAATTGCGGGATTGCCGCTTGCCGCGATCCCGGCGACGTGGGTGCCGTGGGTATAATTGCCGTAAAAGTACGTGGACTCCATCAGTGCGGCGCGGGCGCTGGGGCTGAGCCTGGCAAGCTTGCGTCGCCACCCGTCGGCCTCCGGACTTTCGATCGACGCTTCCAGGTCTGACATGCCCTTGGCATCTTCCAGGCTGGCGGCATATCCGCGCTGCTGCGCGGGCGTGAGTGACTTTAGGTCGCCGTGGGTCGGCCTGAAATTGATATCATAGGCAATGCCGTGCGGATCGGATGATGTGCCGGGGGTCGGGTCGACAAAGGTCTGGGTTGGAAACTGCGACAAGTCGACGCCGACATCCCAGATCGCCACGGGCACGGGATTCAGGCCATCCGCCGCAGTCAGATTTACTTCGCGTGCCGGCCAGATATCGCGCTTGGGGACATCATGAGCGGTGATATAGGCGGTCAGGGCGGCCAGCTCCTGCGGGACCGTTGCGCTTTGGTACCGCACGAACAGCCGTGCCCCGATGACGTATGCGGCGCCCTCCCTGCTGAGCTGGTGGGTCTTAGCGACACCGGGTTCGATATAGGCCTGCAACAGGCCAAGCATATTGTCGTCGGACGCGATCAATGCGTCACCCCGCCGTTGCTTGACACCGTTGCCGACGACCGACCACGGTATTGTTTCAAGGCTTTTCGCCAGGTTTCTGCCGAATGCTTTGGCGTAAGCGACCCCCGTTATCTGCCCGGTCGAAAGCCGTGCCCGCGCGATTGCCATGCTGGAGAGCCCGGTAAGCAGCTTTTCGCTGGGCTTTTCACTCAATCCACGCAGGACGCCGATTGTCGCGAGTGCGTCGTCGTTTTTTCCCTCCAACAACTGCAGCGAAAGCCGCGTCGAGTAGAGCTCCCGCAAAGTCGCTATGTCACGGATTTCGTAGCGGGCGAGCACAGCGTCAATATCGGCTTTAACCTTGGCGGCAAAGGGGGCGAAGGTCGCGTCAGGGGCACGGACGAGATCTGTGGCGGTGCCGCTGATCGCATATGAAAATTGCGGAAGATTGTCCTTGATTTTGACTATTTGGCGTGGAGCAGATTGCGCAATGACCGGCGGGGGTTCGATTGCAAAAGTCGTCGCCGTCAGCGAAAGAATTAGAACGATCAGATTGTCCTGCATCATGGATGATTTTCACGATCGTACCGAAATAGCAACCTCGCTGTAGTCGCTGTCGATGGCTAGTTACCACCTCGTCGTAGATGAATGGACGACCGGTATCGTCTGGCGGCGGTCCAAAACGGCCGGGCCATTATCCGATATATCACGACATTCGAGACTGCTGATCCGATTGACAACACCGTAATGCCGCGAAGATGAATGAATGGCTGAAGTTGGCCAGTCGGGAAGCGGGCGTGAATGTCTGCTTGTGGGTCATTCCAGCCGCCGTGATAGGCGCGAAGAAGACAGGTAGCGTTACAGATTGCGCTCCGAAACTGGTACGGCTTGAACGCGAGTGGACCTAACTCGTGTTCGGCCAGTTCCCGTTTCGTCACCGTTCGGAGAGCAAATCCATGCGCCTGATCGCAATCGAAGAACATATCCTTCCGCAGGAGGTGCGCGACGCATGGAGCGCCGCACCGCTGCCGCATGATCCGGTGTCGGCCTTTGCGGACGGCGGCGACAATGGAGACCGCCTTGCCGATCTCGGCGAGGGCCGCCTCACGCTGATGGACGAGCAAGGCGTCGACATGCAGGTCCTGTCACTCACCACGCCCGGGCTCCATAATCTGGCTCCCGGCGTCGCCGTCGAATTGGCGTGCCGCGTAAATGACCGTATCGCCGAGACCTGCGCCCGTCATCCTGATCGCTTCCAAGGGTTCGCGGCGCTGCCGACGCCAGATCCTGAGGCCGCGCCGCGCGAACTCGAGCGTGCTGTTCGTGACCTTGGCCTGAAGGGAGCGCTGCTGTGCGGTCGGACGCGCGACCGGCACCTTGACCATTCCTCCTTCCGCCCGATGCTGGCTAAAGCGGCGGAACTGCGCGTGCCGCTCTTCATCCATCCGCAGACCCCGCCGCCTGCGGTGCGCGACGCCAATTATTCCGGGATCAACGAGCGCGCCGACCTCGCGCTCGCCGCCTTCGGCCTTGGCTGGCATTATGAGGCGGGACTGCAATGGGTCCGCATGGCTGCAGCTGGCGTGTTCGACGAACTGCCCGATCTGCAGATCATCCTCGGTCATTGGGGGGAGGTAGTGCTGTTCTATCTCGAGCGGATCTCGACCGTCTTCGAGCGGGCGCTCGACCTGCGTCGTCCGCTCGCGGACTATGCGCGCGGCAATTTGTATGTGACCGGCAGCGGCATGTGGAGCGAAACCTACCTGCAGCGCTGCCTTGAGATCGTCGGGCCTGAGCGGCTGCTGTTCTCAACCGACTTCCCCTATCAATACCGGGAAGGCGGGGCACCGCGCCGCTTCCTTGAGGGCTGCACGCTTGACGATGCCGCCCGTGAAGGGTTCGCGCATCGCAATTGGGACCGCCTGACTGGCGGTGGCACTTAGCGTCTCGTTGTCAAAACGTTTTTGGGGAGAGAATGACGGAAGGACATAACTCTATGACATCTACACAGCCCTGCCGCCTACATGAATGGATGACCGGAGTTGGGGAACTAAAAACTGGCCTCGAATGTCCGACACTGGGTAACGGTGGATCATCGATAGCCAGCAGCCTGAAGCTCGAACAATTCGGCATAGCGGCCCCCTGCAGCAAGCAGATCGTCATGGGTACCTGATGCCTCCACCTTGCCGTCGCTAAGCACTAATATGCGGTCTGCCATGCGAACGCTGGAGAAGCGGTGCGAGATCAGTACCGCAGAGCGTCCCGCGCTCAGTTCCTGAAAGCGCTGGAACACCTCGTACTCGGCGCGCGCGTCCAGCGCTGCGGTAGGTTCGTCGAGGATCAATACTTGGGCATCGCGCATGTAGGCGCGAGCGATCGCCATCTTCTGCCATTCGCCCCCGGAAAGGTCGACACCGTTCCGAAACCGCTTTCCGATCATTTGATCGTAACCGTCGGGCAGTTTGGCAACAACATCGTCGGCGAGCGCGGCGGACGCTGCCGCCTCGATCCGCTCACGATCTCTACGCGCCTCGATGCGCCCGACGGCGATGTTGTCGGCGGCAGGCAAATTGTAGCGGACAAAGTCCTGAAAGATCACGCCGATCGCGGCGCGCACACCGTCAAGATCGTATTCGCGCAAGTCGCGTCCATCTAGCAGAACGCGGCCCTCTACCGGATCGTACAGCCGGGCCAGCAGCTTCACGAGCGTGGTCTTGCCTGCGCCGTTCTCACCGACCAGTGCAACCACCTCGCCCGGTCCCAGCGTGAAGGACAGGTGCCGTACCGCCCATCGTTCGGCGCTTGGATAGTGAAAGCCAACATCCTCAAAAACGAAGCCTTGCCGCACGGGATTTGGGAACGGCAGTGCTACGTCTGGTGAGTGGATGCTGGGCTCGGTCCGAAAGAAGGAGAACAGGTCGTCGATGTACAATGCTTGGCCGGCGGTCGAAGAAAAGCCCGTGAGCAGTCCTTCCAGTAGCCCGCGGAGCCGCAGGAACGAGGCCGCAAGGAAAGTGAGGTCGCCAATGGTGATCGCCCCAGTCACTGCCCGCCAAGCAATGTAGGCGTAGGCGGCGTAATAGGCGATCGTGCCAAGAGCCGCGAAGCCCGAGCCCCAAACCGCCCGGCGCTGCGCCAACCGTCGGCTTGCGCTGTAAGTGTCGCGTGAGATGGTACGATAGCGGTCGATCAGAAAAGGGCTGAGGCCGAAGATCTTGACCTCCTTGGCCGTATCCGCACTGGCGGCGACCTGGCGTACGTAATCGAGCTCGCGCCGCTGCGGCGTACGCATGTAGCTGAGCGCGTAGCTCAGCGCGTTGAAGTGCGCTTCGCCGAGGAACGAGGGCACCAGAGCGACGGCAAGCAGCACGATCAGCCACGGGGCGTAAACGACCAGACCCGCGGCGAAGGTTACGACCGTGATGATGTCCTGGGCCTGGCTGAATAACTGCCCCATCAGCGACATGCGGCCGCTGGCCTGCATGCGCGCGCGGTCCATGCGATCCTGGAAGGCCGCGTCTTCGAAGTCGGCGAGATCCAGGGTTGCAGCGTGCTCCATCAATCGTACGCTCGCGTCATTACTGACACGGTCGGATAGGAGTCCGTCGACGAGCGACACGATCCGGCCGAGGAGGTCGGAAGCGACCGCTAAAGCGAACTCAGCCAGCAGAAGTGCCTCCAGCCGACCGAGCAGCCCGGAGCCCAGCCATCCCGCGAGACCAACCGGACGTGCCGTTAAATGGGTAAGGTGGACGACCTCGTCGATGATGAGCTTGCCTACGAACAACGTCGCGACAGGCAAAAGCGCTCGCACCAGCCGCACGGCGACCGTTGTGGCAGTAAGCAGCCGGCTGCTGCCCCAGACCATGGCAAGGAAGGGTGGTAGATTACGCAGTGCGCCTAGCCGCTCACGCCAAGTGGTCGGACGGACGGGTATACCGCCGCGGCCCTGTCTGACGCCGTCTGCCATTCAGCTACTCCAAATTGGCAGACTGCCACCTGCTTTGGACCTGACTGCTGGAGGTGATGAGGTCAGCTGCATGACTCTCGATACACAGTCGGTGGTATCAGCGGTACTCGCTGTTTCCCTCTCATAGTTGCTAGCCGGGATGTCGGGTTGGGCTGCGGTCAAACCTGTTGGCCAGATCGAAGGCCGGAAACGGGCAGGGGTTCGCAAATGGCCGACTATGGGTCTTAGCCACCAACGCTGCCGAGTCTTCTAAGGCCTGATTCCGAGACCTTCTTAGAGCAGCACTTGGTGGCGAGGAAGTTGCGCTAGGTGCCTATCGAGAACGATCATCCTTCGATCGTAACCTCCTGTCCGCCATATTCCTCGAGGACCCCATGCACGGATTCAGCGGTTTCCCCGCTGTCAACTGTAACAGAGAGTGAGATGCGGCCGTTCAGGGCAGCTTCATCTCCCGTGCTCTCCTCAAGTTCGGTCTCGTTATCCGAGCCGCTTGCCTCGACCCCAGCGCTGTTTTGGTCGCCCTCTGCACCAACATCTACGTCGTCGCGGTCTATCCCATGCTCTTGCACTAAGTGCTCGACTGCCAGTTCGGCTTCGCGCCGCGTCTCGAAGGTAGCATTGATTGTAGCCATCGCGAGATCTCCTTTAATCCAGACGCGTTAAACGCACGTACGGCGCTTATGGGGCAGCGATTCAAATCAGAACTCGAGAAAACGTGCGATAGGTGAGGAGGTTAACGAAGGTTCACTTCCGGGAATGGGCTGAGTGCTTTCTGATGCCCGCTTTTGGCCCTTTCCGTCCGCCAGCTGGAAAGGCCGGTTCATCTCGACGCCGGGTTGCTAAGTAGGAGCAAATAGCTTTGACACGAGCGAATCTGCCAGTGATGACCGTGTTCAAAGGGGGAGATAGGCGTCCATGCTAAGTCGTCGCGAAACACTGTTGGCCGGTATGGCTACCGGTTTCCTAGGCTCTACGGCGCGTGCTGCCGTACCTGGCACCTGGCCTGCTTATCCTGCCGAGGAGATCGATCTATGGCCTGGCACACCGCCCGGCGCACCCGCCGTCCATCCGGTCGAGCAAGTGATCGAGACCGGGAATGAGCAGCATCACGGCCGTATGGTAAAGGGCATTGTTCGCCCGCGCATGAAGGTGTTTCGTCCGTCCAAGCCGAATGGCGCCGCGCTGCTGGTGATGCCCGGCGGCGGCTATTCGGTGATCGTTATTGACGTCGAAGGCTACCAGGTTGGGCCCTGGCTTAGCGAGCGCGGCTGGACAGTTTTTGTCTTATACTATCGGCTCCCGGGCGAAGGCTGGGCGAACCGGGCGGATGTGCCGCTGGCCGATGCGCAGCGTGCGATGCGGCTGATCCGGTCGCGCGCGGCTAACTATGGCGTCAATCCGGACAAGGTTGGCGCGCTTGGCTTCTCTGCCGGCGGCCATGTTTGCGGCGATCTCGCTACCCGCTACGACGCAAAGGTGTACGCCCCGGTCGATGCCGCCGATAGGCTTAGCGCGCGCCCTGCGATTGCGGCACCCATCTATGCGGTCCAATCGATGAGCCTGCCGTTAGCGCATGGAGGCTCGCGCGATATGCTTCTCGGGCCAAATCCTTCAGTCGAAACGCAGCGGGCGCACAGTCCCGCGCATAACGTCACCGCGGCCACGCCGCCCTTCTTCATGGCCCATGCAGAGGACGACACGACCGTATCAGCCGAGAACACCGTCGAGATGCGCTCTGCGCTTAAAGCTGCGGGTTTGAACGTAGAGACGCACCTATTCGCGGCTGGTCAGCACGGCCTTGGTCTTGCAGGTCCGACGGGGGAGCCAGCGCGGCGCTGGAAGGAAATGTTCGCTGTCTGGGCACAGGCGCAAGCGTTCGGCTGAGATCCTGAAACGTCACCAAGTGCGAGCATATCCACACCGGAGCGGCATATCGTGCAGCTTGTTCGAACGTCAGGGTTTTCATTGAGCAGCTGTGCCGCCGAATGGACGAATGGCCGATGTCGGGAAGCTGGAGACCTCCTCTGAGTGGCCGACTTTAGGGCAAAATGTATGTCCGGCTTTGGGTCAAAGCAGCACGTTCCCGCTAACCAACCAACCTATATCAGCTTATCGAGCGTAATTGGCAGATCGCGCACGCGCTTACCCGTCGCGTTGTAGACCGCATTGGCGACGGCCGCCGCTACGCCCGTGATACCGATCTCGCCGATACCGTGCGCACCCATCGGCGTGTGAGGGTCGGCGATATCGGACCACATAACGTCGATCTCCGGCACATCAAGGTGCACGGGAATGTGATACTCGGCAAGGCTAGGGTTCATGATCCGGCCATTGCGCTCATCGAACTGGGTCTCTTCCATCAGCGCCATGCCCAGCCCCATGATGATGCCGCCGCGAAACTGGCTCTTCGCCGTCTTGGGGTTAAGGATTCGACCGCAATCGAACGATCCGAGGATGCGGCTGACGCGTGTTTCGCCAGTGATCGCGTTGACGCGCACCTCGCAGAAGATCGCGCTGTGCGAATGCATCGACCAATGCATCAGTTCGAGGGGCTGCGACGCCGCCTCGGTGACGGTGACGCTGTCGCGCTGGGCGCGTGTCAGGATCGACGCGTAACTTTCCCGCCGTGTCGGATCGTCACGCTTGGCGAGCCCGCCGTCCTCGCTACCGACCTCGTCCGCCGACAGCCCCGCTAGGGGAGAATCGTTGCCGGCGAGCTTCAGGAGTTCGGCGACCAGCGCGTTCTGTGCGGCGATGACGGCGGCGCCGATGGCTGCAGTCTGCTGCGACCCGCCTGCCATAATCGCGCCCGGGATCGATGCGTCGCCGTAACCGACTTCGATACACTCCATCGGCAGCGCCAGGCGCTCCGCCGCGACGATGGCAGTAGTGGTCGACGTCCCCATGCCCATCTCGGCGGCGGCAACCTCGATCTTCGCGCGCACCGTGTCACCGTCGCGGGTGAGTGTGATGCGCGCCTGAGCACCTGGCATGCGGTAATAAGGATAGGTGCCCGTCGCACAGCCCATGCCGACCTGCCACTCGCCATCGCGGCGCTCGCCTGCCACGACGGGGCGATCTGCCCAGCCGAACTGCTCGGCGCCCGACCGCCACGCCTCGACGATGTGCCGTGAGGAGAAGGCCAGACCCGATGTCGGGTCCTTGTCCGGCTCGTTGCGGATACGCAGCTCCACCGGATCCATGCCGAGATCGACGGCAAGTTCGTCGATTGCGCATTCCAGTGCGAAAGTACCGACCGCCTCTCCCGGCGCGCGCATAAACGTGTTCGCCAGCATGTTCATCCTGGTGATTTCCACCTGCAGGGTAATGTTGGGGCAGGCATAGGCCGCGCGCGTCCCCAGGATGAACGGTTCGGGCATGTTGTTGTGTGGGGTCATGACGGACAGGCCAGTATGGATGAGCGCGTCGAAGTCACCATCTGCGGTCGCGCCGATCGCGACACGCTGCTCGGTAAGGGATCGTCCGCCGACGATCCGGTACACGCCCTCGCGCGATAGCGTGATGCGCACCGGTCGCTGCGCCAGCTTGGCGGCGGCGGCACCGATAATCTGGTGATCCCACAGGCCCTTGCTGCCGAATCCACCGCCGACATAGGGGGAGGTAAGACGGACTTGTGCAAGATCGAGATCGAACACCTCTCCGATCGTCTGCGCCTGCGCGGTGACCATCTGGCTTGCGTCGTGGATCACCAGTTCGCCATTGATCCATGCGATCGTCGCGGCATGCGGTTCGATCGGATTGTGGTTGTGGCGTGGGGTGCGATAGACCTGATCAACAACATGCGGCGCGGCGGCAAGCGCCGCCTTGGCATCGCCGATCTCGTTGAGCAGCGGCTGGCCCATGAACAGGCCCTGTTCGATGCCGTTGGCCTTCGCGCCGTCGAGGCTGGTCGTCGATGGCTCCTCGTCATAGGTGAAGCGGAGAAGGGACGCGGCGTGATCCGCCTGATCCTGCGTCTCGGCGAGGACGCAGGCGATTGGCTGGCCGTTCCAGTGGATGCGGTCATCCTGCAGGATCGGCAGGTCGGCAGGCCCTACCGCGGTCGGCGACGAGCCGAACACGCCCGGCTTGTTCATCCGCGGGGCGTTGCTGTGGGTCATTACCAGTACCACCCCCGGCGAACCTTCCGCGGCCGCGCTGTCGACCGCCGTGATGCGCCCGCGCGGGATCGTCGCATAAGCGAGTGCCGCATACGTCATGTTGTCGAAGCGGAATTCCCCCGAGAAGGTCGCCTCGCCCTTGACTTTCAGCGCGCCGTCGAGCCGGGATACGGGTGTGCCGATCAGGCCATGCTTGTGCGCGATTAAAGGGTCAGGACGGCCGCCGGGCATCCAGCTGTCGGGTGCCAGCGGCACGAGCTTCTCCATGGCCCCTTGCATCAGGCCCTGCACCGCCTGCTTTGCGGTCTCGACGATGCTCATGCCACTTCTCCCTTCGCCAAGTCGGTCAACACCGCAGCCAGGGTCCGCGTCGCCAGTTCCGGCTTGAACGCATTGTCGCGAAGCGGAAGCGCGTCGGCGAACTCTGCGGCCGCAGCGGCGCGGAATGTGGCTTCGGTGGGCGATGCGCCGCGCAGTACGGCCTCCGCCTTAGTCGCGCGCCACGGCTTATGCGCGACACCGCCGAACGCGATCCGAACATCGCCGATCCGGTCGCCGTCCATCTCCACCGCCGCGGCGACGGAGATGAGCGCGAAAGCATAGCTCGCCCGATCGCGCACCTTGCGATAGGTCGAGCGGGCCGCGAAGCCGAGCGGCGGCAGCGTGATCGCCGTGATGAGCTCGCCCGGTGCCAGCACCGTGTCGAGATCGGGTCGGTCGCCGGGCAATCGGTGGAGGTCGCCAAAGGCGAGCGTCCGTGCGCCATCACGTCCCTCGATATGCACGGTCGCCTCCAGCATCGTCAGCGCAACGCACATGTCAGATGGATGCGTTGCAACGCAGGCGTCAGAAGCGCCCAGGATCGCATGGATGCGGTTAAATCCCTCGCGAGCGTCGCATCCCGTGCCGGGCGTGCGCTTGTTGCATCGTGACCCGTCCGTATCGTAAAAATAGGTGCACCGCGTACGTTGCAACAGGTTGCCGCCCACCGTCGCCATATTGCGGATCTGTCCCGAAGCGCCTGCCAGGACCGCACGCGATAGCACCGGATAGCGTGTCCGCACCGCCTGGTGCTCGGCCAGCGCGGTATTGCGGACGGCCGCGCCGATCAGCAGGCCGCCGTCGGCAGTCTCGGCGATCGCGTTGGACAGGCCAGTCACGTCCACCAGCCGGTCCGGCCGCGCCACGGTCTCGCGCATAAGGTCGACGAGGTTGGTGCCGCCGCCGAGAAAGGCCGTCGCATCGCCTGCGCCCAGTCGCACCGCATCCGACACATCTTCGGCGCGCGTGTAGCTGAAGGGGGTCATGCTGTTACTTCCGTGACGCGTTCCGACGTGATTGTCGCCTGGATCGCATCGATGATGCCGTTATGTGCACCGCAACGGCACAGGTTGCCGCTCATCCGTTCCTGAACCTCCTCGCGGGTCAGCGTCACGTTGTCGGATAGGTTGGCGCTGACGTTGCTAGGAACGCCGCGGCGCGCCTCCGCCGCCATGCCGATAGCCGAGCAGATTTGCCCCGGCGTGCAATATCCGCATTGGAAGCCGTCATATTCGATGAAGGCAGTCTGCAACGGGTGAAGCGTCCCAGCCTCGCCCAGGCCCTCAATCGTCGTGATCTGACGGCCGTCATACTGGACCGCCAACGCGAGGCAGGACAGGATTCGCTCGCCATCGACCAGCACCGTACACGCCCCGCACGCACCTTGGTTACAGCCCTTTTTCGTGCCAGTAAGATGAAGCGTTTCCCGGAGGTGATCCAGCAGCGATACACGAGGGTCCGCCGGTCCCGTGACGGCGTTTCTGTTGACGATGAACGACATAACGATCTCCTTCGGCGCACCGCACAATGCCGACTTATACCAATTTATGTGTCGTGCTGATGTCTTTTTCCGCGTCGAAGTGGCGAGCCGTTTAACGTCAGGATCGTCACGCCTATGCAGCGCTCGTCGTCGCCGCGTGAACGAATGGCAGAAGTTGAGTAGCTGAAAACTGTTGGCAAACGGCTGCTTTGGGTTCTGCCAACCAGAATGGTAGGTGAAGACCTGAATTTTGAGCACCGACAGCTAGTCGGCATGCCGAGCAACATGCCATAATTTACCAAGGATAGCGGGTATTTGAACGGAAAGTAGATCTATGAAGACGCGCCTGTTATCGCTTCTGCTCGCGCTTATGGCCACGCCGGGTTGGGCCAGCCCCGTCGTGACGATCGCACAGGGCAGAGTATCCGGAACCACAAACAAGGGTGTCTTAACGTTCAAGGGAATCCCATACGCTGCGCCCCCGGTCCGCAAGCTTCGTTGGCGGCCGCCAGTGCCGGCACCACGATGGCCGGACGTCCGAGAGGCCTCGTCTTTTGGACCAGTCTGCCCGCAGGCTCCGGTCACGTGGGCCGGACACGACCTCGATCGTACCAGCGAAGACTGTTTGACGCTCAACGTCTGGACTCCACGCACGGGAGGTGGCGCGCGCCTACCTGTGCTCGTGTGGTTTCATGGCGGCGGCTACACGGCGGGCGCAGGCTCTCAGGGCACGTATGAAGGCAGCAAACTCGCCCGTCGCGGCGCCGTGATTGTTACCGTTAACTACCGGCTGGGCGTGCTCGGCTACCTTGCTCATCCGGCACTGAGTAAGGAATCGCCGCTAGGCTCGTCCGGCAACTACGGGTTGCTGGATCAAATCGCGGCATTGCGGTGGGTTCACGCAAACATTGCGCGGTTCGGCGGTAATCCGGCCAACGTGACCGTTGCCGGACAGTCGGCAGGGGGAGGTTCGGCGATGCTGGTCACGGTATCACCAATGGCGCGCCGACTGTTCCAGAAAGCGATCTTCGAAAGCGGTGCGGCGCTCGACCTGCCCCGAACTAGAGCGGGCGATAGTCTCGAACGAGCGGAAGAGACTGGTGCGGCGTTCGGGGAAAAACTCGGCGCGAGGTCGCTTGACGAGCTCCGTGCTCTCCCAACCTCAGCCCTTATCGCGCCCGGCGCACCGCGTTCGATTACCAGCCCCATACAGGATGGGACGATCGTTCCCATCGACATCACGGCTGCCTACCGTCGCAAAGGGGAGCCGGGCTTTCCTCTCCTTCTTGGCTGGAATAGCAACGAAGCAGCCCGCTTCATCGATCATGCGACACTCGCCGGCTACACCGCCTCCGCCCACGAGAGCTATGGCCCGGTCGCCAGTGAGCTGTTGCACCTGTACCCTGCCGCCACCGAAGCCGCTGCCACGCATGCCGCACAGGATCTGATGAGCGATGTCGGGTTCGGGTGGCGAAGCTGGAGCATTGCGGAGGCGCGAAAGGACGGGGAGGGTCCTCCCGTATTCCTGTACCAGTTCGACAACCCGCCACCGGGAGCGAATGGGTCGCGTACAAGCGGGGCGGTGCATTCCGATGAACTCGGGTTCGTATGGGGAAACGACGACCCGGAGCGACGATGGTCAGCCGCTGACAATGCGCTGAGCGACGAGATGCAGCGTTACTGGATCAACTTCATGCGAACTGGCAATCCGAACGGCGTCGGTCTGCCGCGATGGGCGCCTTACACCGAAGTGACGACGGCGCTTTGGTTGCGCCGCAGCGGACTGACGAACAAACCGCCAAACCGGTTGCAGAGATTGCGGGCGATCGATGCCATTCTTCGCAGCAGTACTCAAAGCGACAAACGAGCGCCAAGCTGAGTCGGGTAGTTCTTGGGCCATCGTAACTGGCCGGCATTTTGAAGCGGAATTTCCAGTGGTGCGGGCCTTTCGTACTTCCCATTGGCCAAACGATTGCAACATCATGCGCGGCGGTGCAGTGAATCAGACGCACCGCCCGATCGTTTCAGCGCACTCGACCGGCACGGTTCTCGAGCACGAGCTTCGATACGGTGGCGGTCTCGACCACGCCGGGCAGGTGCGAGGTGAAGCCGATCCCAACATAGAATGGGGCGGTCAGCTTGAGCGTGATCGGCGCGCCGAACTGATGCATCGGCTCGCCTTGCTCGCTCACCCACAGCGTGAACTGGTCGCCTTTCTTCTCGATGCCGATGCGCTTCGCATTGAGTGTGACCAGACTGTCGGGCGACTTGCCGCCGGGCAGGCCACCGCGACTGCCGATCCGATATTCCCTGTCGCTGATCCGTCGCCCCGGAGCGGGACGCTGCGCCAGGTGGATCATGCCGTCGCCATGCAGCGCTACCAGTGCTTCCTTGGCATCGTCGTCGAGCGATTGGCGGATGATCAGCAGCGCCTTGTGGTCGCCGAAGCCGCCGTCGGGATAGGCCAGATCGGCCGCGAGCGAGACATCGCCGCGCATCCGCTTGAACAGGAAGCGGAACTCGTCGCGGGTGTACCAGACGTTATACCCCGCCGAGTGGATCGTGTAGGTGTCGCCCTCCAGCGACGCCGTGCCGGGCACGAGCGCACCCCCGACATCGGCCTGGCCTTCGAACACGCCGATCGGGGTGTTCTCGACGCGGGTATCGCGGTGGAAGCCGGGTGGCGGTCCCACCTGGTTATGCTGCGTCGACTGCGGATAGGCCCAGTCCGGTGCGAGGGGTGCGCCGGGCGGGCTGTTCTTGGCGGAGGTTCCCGGAACCTCCGGCGACACCTGCGCGGACAGGGCCGAGGCAAGGATTGTCACCGTTGCGGCGGCGATCCACGGGATCGATTTGTGCATGATCCTTCCTCCGCTTATCGCTGTGGATCGGGCGCGCGGAAGGGGGAGCAGCAGGGTTTGCCGATCGCGTGGAACTCCATCAGTTCGGCGCGTGTCCCGTCGGGGTCGAGCAGGTTGAGTTGCCATTTGGCATCGCGTCCGATCTTGGGCGTCTGGTCCTGCCCCTGCAGGCGGTCGCCGTTCCACAGCAACGTGTAAGCCGCGCGCGCGTCGGGTATGCCGAGCGCGAAATGATTGAGCACGCCAAGGTTGGCCGCCGACATTGCGGGCGGAATGCCTGTGGTGTCGGGCGTCCCGACGACCATATATTCGATCCAGTCGCGCCCGTCGGGCAATTGCAGCGAGATCCAGGTAGGATGATCGTCCTGCATCCCGCCTTCCCAATAGGGTCGCAGCCCGAGAACTGCCTTGTAGAAGCGATCCTCCTTGACGCGATCGTGCACGATGAAGCCGAAATGCATAACGTGGCTGGAAAGCGGGTTGACCGGTATCGCGGGCAGCCGGGCGGGCGGTTGCATGAATTGCACCACCGTTCCCTCGGGGTCGGTCATCGAAAACCAGCGGCTGCCGTCGGCGGCCGTGCTGAGCGTCGCGGGCACGGTGACGCCTTGCGCCGCCAGATATGTCCGCATCGCTTCGGCGTTGGCGGTGTTGAATGCGACGTGCGCGAGGCGGTTGATCGAAGGCGTACCGGGGGGCCGCGGCAACACCTCGACGAACTGGGACGGCGCGAAATAATAGCGCGCGCCCGACGGCTGTTCGGGGTCGGGAAGCTTCACCGCACCCAAATCATGGACGTAGAAACGTTCGCTTTTTGCCGGATCCTGCGCGTAGACCGCAATGTGCGACACGCTGGCCAGCGGCGGGCGGGCGGGGCCCTGTGCCGCGACCGGCGCCGTTGTTGCGAGCGCCGCCAGCACGGCACTCCTCCGAGCGTTGGTTAGCCTTTTCATCCGCTTCACCCCTCCCGTGCGCTGTTTGCGCTATCATCGATGGGTGTAGATCGGTCACGCGCGTTTGGCGAGGATCGAAAGGCTGCGCCGCCTCGCTTGCTGCGCCGCCCGTCAGGACGCTTGGCGTCTCGTCGCTGATGGGGCAAGCCATAGTCCGGCACCCGCTGAATGAAGGGGAACCCCAATGCGCATCACGGCCCTGCCTCTGTCAGTCTTACTCGTCGCGGCCGCGAGCCCGCCGGACACCGTTCGCATCGCGCCACCCTATATCGACGCGCCCGAAATGGCGGCGCAGCGCGCTATGCCGCACGGCACGGTGCACAGCTTCATCATGCGTTCGCGCGACAGCCGCATCTACCCCGGCATCCGGCAGCTCGACAACGCCGTTACTCAGCGGCGCGACGCTTACGGCAACCGCATCGCGGCGCCAGCGGGAGGGCAGTCCGAAGCGGCGCCCTATCGACGAGAGGTCTTTGTCTACATTCCGGCGGGCTATCGTCACGGCACCGAGGCATCCCTGCTGGTGGTGCAAGACGGGCGTGATTATGCCGTGCGCGTCGCTGCCGCACTCGACAGCCTGATCGCTGCGCACCGCGTGCCGCCGATCGTTGCGGTGATGATCCAATCGGGCGGCGGTGATGCCCAGGGGTCCGAGCGCGGTCTGGAATATGACACGGTCTCGGGCCGTTATGCCGAGTTCGTCGAGCGCGAAGTGCTGCCACAGGTCACTGCCCTGTATAACGTACGTTTCACCCACAATCCGGCGTTGCGTGCGGCTATGGGCGGCAGCTCCGGCGCGTCGGCGGCGTTTGCCATGGCTTGGTTCCACCCCGAATGGTACGGCAAGGTGCTGTCCTATTCGGGCACCTTCGTGAACCAGGCATCGCCGGTCGATCCGTTGACGCCACGCGGCGCCTGGGACTTTCACGCCCGTCTCATTCCGGGCGTCCCGCGCAAGCCAATCCGAATGTGGATGGAGGTGGGCACCAAGGATCTGCACTGGCAGGATCCCGAATCGACCTATCACAACTGGCCCATGGCAAACGATCGCATGGCAGCCGCGTTGCGGGCCAAGGGGTATGACTATCGTTATGTCGTTGCGGAGAATGCCGCTCACGTTGATGGCAACGTCATCGCCGAGACACTCCCAGGCGCTCTCGAATGGCTATGGCGCGATTACGGGAAAGGTCCGAGTCGGGGGGAAGGGCGTTCGCGTACGGATATGTAATTTGAACCGCTGTTTATGCCATGAGAGCGACCGCTTTCGGGTCGACGCAGTCGCTGGCCTTAGTCAGAATATGATCGGAAAGGGATATATTCTAACTAAGGCACAACAGGATGCAACTTGAATGGACGGGCAAAATGCGGCCCATCCAGATTCACTTGCTTATATCCGCGCGCGCACACCGAAGAAGAAGGCACGGCCAGTATATTCGTAAAATGCCGGTACGTTGTTATACGTCGAGTATCGCTGTGTCGCCGAATCCAGCAAGTTAGATCCCTGAACATACACCGTCAGTTGCGGCATAATGTCATAAGATATGCTGCTGGCCAGCTCATGATACGGGCGCTGTTTGATCGAAAGCGTGTTGATGTAGCTATATTGCGACGATGTGAAGCTCGATTGATACTGGTATGACAGCGACGCGTTGATGCCGTGCTTCTCGTAGAAGACCTTAGCGTTCGCCGAGAACGGCACCGCGTCCTGAAGTCCTGTAGTCGGCAACCCTTCACGCTTTGCACGGGAGCGGTTGTAGGTCGCATTGGTCTGGAAGCCCAAGCCGTTTTCGAAGAAGTACTGAGCGCCTGCCTCGATGCCGTAAACCGTCGCACTGTCGCCGTTGACATAGGTCAGCTCGGTGAAGGGGAAGCTGGCTGGCGCCCCCGCAACCTGATTGGTTGGTACCAGGTTAAATGCCACAGCTTGCGTCGTCACGAAGTTGGTCAGGTGTTTGTAGAACCCGGCCAGCGTCAGCGCGATGCGCCGGTTGGGATAATATTCGAACGAGATATCTGCTTGATCAGCCGAGACCGGTTGCAAGTTCGGGTTGCCTGCATCGGTGACGACCGGCGTATTGGACTGCGCCGCGGAATAGTCTTTGGCGGAGGACAGCTCGCCGAAGGTCGGCCGCGAGATCGCCTGCGATGCCGCCAGGCGTACTCGGAAGCCCTTGGCGATGTCGTAGGAGAAGTTTGCGGAAGGCAACAAGCGTTGGTAGCTGCCGCCGCCGGTGATCGGCGCGATCGGGTTAAAGACGACATTGGCCGTCCCGACGCCGATGACCTGATAGCTGCGAACGCTGGCACCATAACCCAGCGAGTCCACCGTGGTATTCACATAGCGCAGGCCAAAGTCGCCTTTCCATCGGTCGCCGCCGACGTTGATCTGCGTGTAAGCGTTAAAGGTGCGCTCGCTGATCGCGTACGACGCCAGCTGATCGGGTACGACTTGCTGCGTTGCATAGCCGGTGGGGTAGATCTCACCCGTGCGCGGGTTGATGACGTTGGGGTTGTTCTCCGCCTTCGACAGAGACGACAAATAGGTGTCGATGTCGAACGTCGGAATCGCGCGCGGGAAGTTGCCCGACAGGT
This sequence comes from Sphingomonas sp. FW306-05-A, assembly GCF_058782275.1. Classification (NCBI taxonomy): domain Bacteria; kingdom Pseudomonadati; phylum Pseudomonadota; class Alphaproteobacteria; order Sphingomonadales; family Sphingomonadaceae; genus Sphingomonas; species Sphingomonas sp. FW306-05-A. Next base: position 100,793 of record NZ_JBYSXN010000005.1, on the reverse strand, counting down.
TAGGCAGGATGTTGTTGTACTGAGGAGCCTGTACCACGTTCGCGCCGATTGCCGAGAACGAGAAGGGATAACCACCAAAATTGTTGGCGGTGGTGTACTGGTTGTCGATCACGTCGACCGTCTTTTTGCGATCGCTGTAAGCACCGCCAAAGGCGATCGAACGCATTAGGCCGTTGTCCACGTCGTACAGCAAGTCGAGCTTGGCACTCGTGCTGCGATCCGAGATGTTCTGGCCCTGGATGCCGATATAGTGAACACGCAGGTCGTCATTTCCAGCCTGGTCGATCGATCGGTTAGTCAGTGTGCCATCAGCGTTCGGGATGATCAGAGTCAGGTCGGGAATGCCGCCATCGCGCGTCGCGACCTGTGCGCTGGATCCGGGAATGCCGGCCACAACGAACCGGTTTTGCCCGCCCGTATTGTTGGTGGCCTTGCCGTAGGCAAGGTCGGCTGCAACCTTGAGCCGGTCGAGCGGTCGCCAGTCGATGTGCCCGCCAACCTGATACGTGATCGAGTTGCGCGGTTCATCGGTCGCCAGCACGTCGATCGTTGCCGGATTGACGGTGTAGTTAGTGACGACCTTGTTGCTGTCGACCTTCACGTTGTTGAGATCCCAGCGTACGCTGCCATCGCTAGCGAATGGCGTCAGTCCGACCGAAACGCGCTGGTTCTGTTGGTTATCGGTATAGTTGCTGTAAATGCCATCGACGCGAAGCTCGAACTTGTCAGAAGGCTTCCACTGATAGGCGGTCGATCCGCCCCAGCGTTGCCGGTCCCCCCGGACATAGCCGACGCTGTAGAAGTACGGGACAATGACGCCGCCGCCGTTCGGCGCATTGACGACGCTGCGCTGACCATTTGGCGCCGTCACCAGATCATAAACGTCGTTGCTGGAGTATTCGCCGAGATTGTCGGTACGGAACTTGTACTTGTTGTATGTACCCGACAGCAGGATGCCCATCGTGTCGTTCGCGAAGGTCGTGCTGACTACGCCCGACGCCTTGATGCCGCCCTTTTCCGCAAACTGGTTATACTGCCCTTCCAACGACCCCGCCGCATGAAAACCTCGGTGGTCGAACGGGCGTGCCGTGCGCAAGTCGATATTGCCACCGACGCTACCTTCGAGCTGTGAGGCTTGTGCCGCTTTCTGGATCTCCGCGCCCGAGATAACTTCGGAGGGCAGCACGTCGAACGCAAACGACCGGTCGGGGCCGTCGGTAGGCAGAACGCGCCCGTTAAGCGTCGTCAGGGCGAAGTTTTCGCCGAGACCACGGACCGTGACGCTGCGGCCTTCACCGCGCCCGTCGCGCCCGACCGTCACGCCTGGAATATTGGAGAGTGCTTCCGCCACGTTGCGGTTGGGGAACTTGCCTAGTTCTTCCGCGGATATCGCGTCAACGATGGTGGATGCGTTGCGCTTGGTATCGATCGAGCGCAGCAAGCTGCCTCGTACGCCTCGCACTACGATGTCGGCGCCGGTCGTACTGTCTGTCGCGGTGGTGGCATCGCCACCGGTACCGGGGCCGGACTGAATGGTAGAACCTAGGTTCGTTTGGTCGGTCGGTGCTCCGGCGACTGGTCCGTTTTGCTCAGTCTGGGGCTCATTGGCCGGACCTGGTTGCGAGCTTTGTGCGAAAGCCTGCGATCCGGCGACTAGCGCGGTGATGCTGACACTCGCGCCTACGAGCTTCCGCCAGTGTTTACGATCGACCATGCTAAGTCCCCTCATCTCGAGCCTGCCTGCCAGTCATCTCGGACTGTGCGAGCACTTTGTTGCGCTTTGCTAGCGTGCGAGCGTTTTAAATGTCAAACGCTTTAAAACGAAACCGCACAGTGTGACAAATTTGTTATACTATTGGCGTAAGGGCTTCGGAAGAGGCGCTACACCTCCTAAACGATGCGTTGCCGTGCATCCTGCGCTGAAGAACATCGTCTGTTTCGTTTTGCTTCGTTAGGTTGCACGGGCCAATTATTCTGATAGCCTAGGTCGTGAGTGCCGCACTGGCGCCATGTTCTGGGGAGTTACATCAATGCCAACGCCGTCAATCGTTCTGCGAAAATCTGCGCGGTCGTTGGTCGTTTCTTTTAGCGTCCTCATGGTTGCCGGCCTTCCGCTTTCGGCACGTGCGCAAGACGCGTCCCTTGCCCCGTCAGGGCAATTCTCGGTTTACCGCACGACGGCTGCGCAGACGCCGCCAATGGGTTGGAACCCGTGGAACGCGTTCCGCACGGACGTAGACGAAACCAAGGTCCGTGAAGTGGCAAAGGCTATGGTTGACAACGGACTGGCAGGACGTGGCTATCGCTTTGTCAATGTCGACGACGGTTGGGCACTCAAGCGTCTGCCCGACGGGCGAATCCGAATTCGTGACAGCATGTTCCCGTCCGCTGCGGCGCAAGGTAGCGTGACCGGCACGTTCAAACCGTTTACCGATTATATCCACGCCCTTGGGCTCAAGGTAGGGCTTTACACAGACATCGGACGCAATACGTGCGCGCAGCGATGGGATGCCGAAAGTCCGAACCTACCTGTTGGTACCGTGGACGAGCGGCAGGTAGGTAGTTACGGCCATGCCGTGCAGGACATCCGGACGATCTTTGCCGACTGGAATTTTGACTACATCAAGATCGACGCGTGCGGTGTTGCTGATTACACGCCTGATGTAGCACCGGTGAAAGCAGGGCTTTACCAGGTCGCTGCACCGCTGATCGTACGCGGCAACATTCCCGCGTCTGATCCCCGCGAAGTCGAGCACCTTTATGCCGTACTGGGGGACGCGGTGCACAAATGGGGTGGCGAGGATGCCACAATGTCAATCTGCGCGTGGGGCGAAGCGCTCTCGCCACTGTGGGGCAAGGCGCGGGGCAACTTGTGGCGTACAAGTCCGGATATCGAGTTCACGTGGCAAAGCATGCTGGGCAATATCGACAGTGTGATCGACGGCGCACTCTATGCCGGGCCCGGCCACTGGAACGACCCTGACATGCTCGCGATCGGGCATGGCGATTTCGATGCAGCGCATTTGACCGAGGCACGGGCTCACTTCACGATGTGGACGATCATGGCATCGCCACTGTTGCTCGGCTATGATTTGCGGAAGTCACCTACCGCGCTGCTCGATATTGTCGGCAATCCCGAGGCGATCGCGATCGACCAGGATCCGGCGGGCAATCAGGGTGTCCCGTATCGTAACGGGGCGGCTATGGTTGTTGTACGGACCTTGACTGGTCAGGGTGCGCGGGCGGTTGCGTTCTTCAATCGCAGTGCGGTGCCAATCGTTGCAAGCGTCTCCTGGGCTCAGCTCGGGCTTAAGCCTGGGACGGCCGCGACTGTGCGTGACATTTGGACCAAGAGAGATCGTGCTGCGGTCTCCGACAAGATTAGCGTTGACTTGCCCGCACATGGCGCTGTCTTGCTTAGAGTAACCGGAAAGCCCAGCGATCCCGCCGCGGCATGGCTCGACGAAATGCCCGCACGCGTAAATGTCGCCGTCGACGGACTGACGCAGGCAACGGCTTTGCCGATGGGACAGTTTCCGGTGCGAATTGGTGCCACCCCGGACGGGTTGCCGATCCGCGCGAATGGAAACGAAGCACAGCGGGGCATCGGCGCGTTTGCCAATTCGCGGCTCGAAATTCGTGCCGACCGCGCGTTCCGTCGTTTCGCGTTCGCGCCTGCAGTGCTGAGCGGGCAGCAACCCGTACGCTTTCGCGTCTATGCCGATCGCAAGCTTGTGCGAGAGGTTGTTGCGGAGCCGGCGCAGGCCGCCATCTCGATCGATATGGACGTGACCTCCGCTAAAATCGTGGAGTTGGTAGCACTTGCGCACAGTGGAGCGGCGCGTCCGCCGATGATCGCATGGGGCAACGCGCGTTTCCTGCGATAGGCAGGCGTAGTGGTGGAGACATAACGAAACATAAGTTCGATTGAAGCCATCACACGGCACTGATACCGCCATCGAAATCGGCAAGGGAAAAGACGCGATGATCCGGGACACCAGCGAGCGACGGCAGAGGATCAGTACGCTCGTACGCGAACGCGGAAGTGTTCAGGTAGCGCCACTCGCCGAGAGTTTCGGAGTCTCGATGCAGACGATCCGCAAGGACCTTCGCTTTCTTGCAACACGCGGTGTCATGGAACGCTCTTATGGCGGCGGGATCAGCGCGGAAGCAGTTAACGTAACGGCCGAACCACCGGTCGAAGTAAAGCGCTCGAGCCATGCCGACGAGAAGGTGCGGATCGGCAAGCTGGCCGCGGCAATGGTCTCCCCGGGCGAGTCGATCGTGCTCGATTCAGGAACGACGACGTTGCAGATCGCGCGCTTCCTGCCCGATGACGAGGACATCACCGTCCTCACAAACGATCTTGATATCCTATCGGTGCTGGCCGCCAAGGAACGCCTCAACATCGTGATGCTGGGGGGGATGTTGCGTCGCAAGAACCGCGCGTTCTACGGTGCGCAGACCGTGGCGGCGCTGGAGAACCTGCGTGTCGACAAACTGTTTCTCGGGGTCGACGGGTTCGATATCGAGTGTGGTATCACGACGCACTACGAACCGGAAGCGATGCTCAACCGGAAGATGGTGGAGGCAGCGCGCGCGGTGATTGCGGTCACCGATGTCTCCAAATTCGGGCGGGTTTGTCTGCATCGGATCGTCACTGTGGAAAACATCCATCATCTCGTCACGGACAACGCGGTGCCGAGCGAGATCGCTTCTGCGGCGCAACGGCTGGGATTCAGAATACACGAAGCTTGATTCGTCTAGCCGCAGATATGTGCATTGGTGGTTATCGCCGGTCCGGGCGGTCCAAAAAAAGGACCGTCCGGAAACGTCCACTTTTTGCCGTTCGTTTACCATTGTCGTGCGCTCAAAGCAGGCGCTGGGAAGATCCTTTGAAGCAGTCTCAGTGTCTCCGAACGTACGCCCGCCCAAAGGTTTTTGCGAAGGAGACTCCGTCTCGTAGATCCTAGCAGGTCGCCTGGTTATACATGAGCCGATACCGAATCGGTGCGGAGAGCCGTGGACTGATGATCGTAGTGTCTTCTAAAAACTGGGGCCCAACGATTCGATACACTGTAGTCCGTTCGTTGTCGAAGGCATGGAACGTTAGCAAGACCACTTTACTGCTCGCTTTTGCCAATACATCGAAGACCTGCCCGTCGTTGAGCTTCCACTGCGTCGGCTCTCCAGTTTTAAGAGAAGAATCTGCGGTCTAGTTTCGTACTTGACTGAGAACCGACTTGGTGAATTCGAAATTCTGATTTCATCTCCAGGAGTGTTTGCCTTCCGCAGCCTGCGGGAGAAGTAGTCAGTGTTGGGAAGGCCGGCAACAGCGCGCGTGATTGCTTGCTGGACGTCGTCGCTCCGTTCACGGTCCAGGACGTAGATGCCTGAGCGCACGCATTGCGGCGGGCTCGCTATGCCAGAGGTGACGTTGGCAGCTCCGGCCGCCGCAGACAAAGCCCAAGAAGCATCACGTTCTCCTCAAATTCCGCTGCTTGCAGCGGTTGGTGTAGTGACGATCTGCCTTAGCGCATAGACTAAGGTCAAAGCTGACGCCACGATAGGGTGCGGCAGCTTGCCGCATCGCTGCCCACCTTGGGGATGCTGGTTCTGACATGGCAGCTTTCGTCAGAACCACGCCCTAACTTGCTCGTATTTTATCCTCCCAATCCAGCCATTCCACTTACGCCCACACACGGGCGCTCGTGAGAACGATCCGAGCTACCGAAAGCGGCCGTTCGTTCAACACGGCCTTTCCCGTTTCCCCATCTCCGAGAGGCAATTTTGAAAGAAAGTAGCCGGGAACGGTTTCGAAAAAGCGGGCAAACCTGCCAGCTGTCAGCGCCATCGGGCGGGCGCGCTTTGCCCCTGCACGTTCCGAATCATAAACGTCAAACCATGCGAAGCGGAACGTGATTGGCATTCGGACAGCAGGCTGAGCTACGGTCGTGTCGCAGAGGTGCTTGTCTTTTCGGGAACTTGCCTCTGCTGCTGCCAACCCACGACGAAGGCCCGGATCAAACATTTAGTAGATCCTTGAGGTCGATCACCGCCTCATTACGCTGCGCCGCTTTCGCGCGAATGTCTCAGCCAATCGCGTCGGCTAAAATCACCTGGCAGCTTAACACTTTGCTCACCGCACTGAACTAACTGTCGTGGCAAATGAAAGCCTTAGGAAGCAACAAGCCCTCGTCGGCGATCAGGAACATTCCAGCCCGCGATCTGCGGTTCTGTGAGAAGGCGGTTGCCCAGCGTTGGTACATGGGCAGCGAACCCGTCCCGAGTGCCTTTCTAAGCGCGCTATCGGCCACCTTCCCGTTGGGTGAAAAGTTCTTTATCGACAGTGTTCGTCGCTTCAGCAGCAAGGTTCAGGGAAAGCTCGCAGAGGACATTAGGGCCTTCGTTGTTCAGGAAGCATTTCATACTCGAGAGCACCTTGCGTTTAACAAGCTGGTTGGGGACACGGGCTATTCCACTACGGCGATGACCGAGCGGACCCGCGGAATTTTGAGACCGTTCCGATCCAAAAGCGCTCTTTGGCAACTCGGCCTTACCATGGCGCTCGAGCATTTCACGGCTTTGTTCGCACACGAGGTGCTGACACAAGAATGTCGTCTTGCGTCCGCCCCTGATCACGTTTGTGCCTTATGGCGATGGCATGCGATGGAAGAGATTGAACACAAGGCCGTGGCGTTCGACACCTTTGTGGCCGCAACCCGCCACTGGTCGAGTATACGACGTTACGCCTTTCGATGCCGGGTGATGATGGACGCGACCCGGGTCCTTGTATCGGTTGTCGCTCGCAACATGGACGACCTGTTCGTGCAGGATCGGTTGCCGCGTCTTGCGACGTGGTTGAACACGATACGCTACTTCTTCGGCGTTAACGGTGTCCTCACCAGCATGGCACCAGCGTATCTTGCCTGGTTTCGCCCCGGCTTCCAGCCATGGGATATTGATGACCGCGCCTTAGTTTACCAGGTTGCTGAAGAACTCGAGGTACGAGCCAAGGAGAGTCGATCCGTAGTCAGTATCGCGTACTGATGCGGTCGTTGCTACCTTCAGATGATATCACCGATGTCGCGCAGCTTCAGCATATTGCTGGCCTCTACCGGCCGCCAGTTGCTGCAGTCCTTGCTTCGCTAAGCATTTCCAGCATTGGACCAACCAAAGCGGGATTATGGCTTTTTGCGGTTCTGGTTTGCGAAGCCTGGACGTGGTTTTGCACGCGTCCGGCAACGACACAGATGCTGACTACTTGGCAGATGATTCATTACATCGCCTCCGGTGCGGTAACCATGCCGGCGTGGGCGACATTAGGCGTACTGTTTTGGTATCTCCCGGACCCGCAAAGTTGTACGATTGCTATCGCACTGTGGGTCGGTCAACTTCTCTACACGCAGCGGTTTGTTTACCAATCCTACCTAGCCATACTCTTAGGTAATAGCGTTATGGTCGGCACTATGATCGCCGTCCCGCTTATTCATCCGATACTTTTTGGCACCGAAAGGCTCCTGTTCGAGGTCGGCTTGCTGCTTTGTGTGGGATTCACTATCAGTGCCTCACTCGCCGCCTATCAACGTGTCCGATCGTTAGCGGAGCAGAACGCCGCCATCGCCCGTACCGCCATCACTGATGAGCTGACAGGTCTACCAAATCGGCACCGCTTTGACCACGTGATCGGGGCCGCTGCCTCAGTAGGAACGCCTTTTTGTGTCCTCTACATGGATCTTGATCGCTTCAAACTCGTCAACGATACGCTCGGCCATCAAGCAGGCGATGCCCTCCTGCGTCAGTTTAGCGGGCGACTACTAGAGGTCAGTCCCCCCGGCGTCACCGTAGCCAGGCTTGGCGGCGACGAGTTTGCCGCCTTGATTGAGGCCGAAGAGTTCACAGTTTCCGATGCTGAAACGCTCTGCCAAGCGATCCTGAACGTTGTCAAAGTTCCGTTCTCGCTTGCCAACGGCCAAGCGCATGTTGGCGTCAGCATTGGCGTCGCGTGGGCAGAGGCCGGCCAAGCTAGCGCTGAGGATATAATGCGGCGGGCGGACATCGCACTTTACACCATGAAGGCAGCCGGGCGGGCAGGTTACAGGGTGTTCAGCGACGACCTGGAACTGGAAGTCCGGAACCGAGCCGAGATCGAGGCCGCGCTACGCAAAACACTTACGTCCGCTGATAGCTTCAGCTTGGCTTACCAGCCCAAGGTGGATCGTAGCGGCGGTATCACTGGCGTAGAGGCCTTGTTGCGTTGGCGGATGGACAGCCGTCCGGTTTCCCCTGCCCTGTTTGTGCCTATTGCCGAAGAGGCGGGGCTGATCGTGGAGCTTGGTGAGTGGGTCATTCAGGAGGCGATTGAATTTGCCAAGCGCTGGCAGCCACTTTCGGTCGCGATCAACCTATCACCAGCACAGTTAAGAGACGACGACTTCGCCACCCGTTTACTCCGGCGCATTGAAGAGGCCAACCTCGATCCCAGCCTGCTCGAGCTGGAAGTGACCGAGACGACCCTTTTCGAATCATCCAGCTATGCGCTCGGTGCGCTGGATGCGTTGCGTGCGGCCGGCCTGCGGGTGGCGCTTGATGACTTCGGCACCGGCTACTCATCTCTGCGCCATCTCCACAACGTGGCTGTTGATCGTGTGAAGATCGATCAGTCCTTTGTGGCGGGGCTTGGCCGCAGCATCGAATCCGCCGCAATCATCTCGGCAGTTATACAGCTTGGCCATTCGATGGGCTTGCAAATTACTGCAGAGGGCGTCGAAACCGCAGCTCAGCGAGATTTTCTCGTGGAAGCGGGCTGCGATGAACTGCAAGGCTATTTGTTCGCAAAACCGATGACTGAAGAGGACTTTGCCGTTCTATTCCGCGCGAGTGGCAGGTCGCTCGCCGCTTAAACTAAACGGTTGGACAACGGAACCGTTTTACCACCCTCGACACAGTCAACACCAATTTCAATATCCGTATCTGTTTGCCCGTAAGCGGACAAACGGCCCACCATCAAAACCAAACCAGGCATGAGGTGATGAGTGTTCAGATAGGGTGCTGATAAGGCCCAATCTTGTAAGCCTAATTTTTGGGCTCTAAATCGCAGAGTTCGTGCGGGGGTTTCCCCGTTCGGGCGAACATAGTTCTCCCGAACGGGGGGAGGTGTCGCTCTACCCCTTAAGGTGAAAAAACCGCCGGGCGTTGACATAGTAGATCTTGTCAATCACGCCACGCGGCAAAGCTAGTCCAGGCGCATCCGCCTTGATCGCAGCGATTGGCTGGGACAAGGGCGTGGCAAGATAGCGCCAGTCGGAGCGCCACGCATCGTCCGCCTCTTTCTTGAAATTGCCGGTGGTCGGCGGGTTCTGGGCACGGGCCTTGGGATCTGCTGGACTGTCTGTCAGATCCGTACCGTACAGCAGACGATCCTGATATTTCACGAAGAACGCACGGACCTTGGCGTGGTTTGCGTTGGACTGAACCTGCACTTGGCTCATTCGCGCGGCGAGATCGACCACAGCATTGGGGTAACGGTCAAGGAAGCGCGCAAGTTCGTCCACGCTCCATTCGAGGCTGGCCATATGCGCACCATCAAAGGCAAGCTTGGGATGGCGCGCCACGAACCGGTCGCGCACCGCCATCAACTGCTCGTAGCTCGGCTCCTCGGGATGGGTATACATGTAATATTCCGGATGCTCGCGGAAGTAGGTGCGGTCATTCTCGGTCGTCATCTGGTCCAGTGGAAGCCAACAATTTTTTGGCTCGGCCTGATGGGCGATTAACGGGACGCCACGCGCCTGAATATGCGCCATGATCGGGTCGAACCGCGGGTCGTCGAGAAATACGCGTTTCCCGGCGGCATCCTTCGCGATCATACCGATATTCTTCCATACCTTAACCGCCACCGCGCCATGGGCGAAACCGGCGTCCACCGCGCGTTGCGCGCTTGTAGTCCAGCCCGGAGTGCCAAACCCGTCCATCGAGAAAGTGGTGGCGAAATGAAAATGTTTCGGGTCGGCAGCATGCATCTTGTAAGCAATCGCGGCTTGCTGCGCGAGCGGCGGAAAATCCGGGTAATCGACGTTGATCGACAGCAGTTCGAACCCGTCGTTGCGTGCTATCGCGGCAAAGTCGGTGCTGTCGCGATTGGCGTGGACGTGCGCATCGAGCTTGGGGACGCGTGCGAAATCGGCCTCGGTATAGGTCGGCGGCGGAGCGGCGCCGACCAGCGCAAGCGCTGCGGTTGCCGTGAGGAATGCTGTTAACGCGCGCATCAACTTCTCCAAATGAAACGTAACGAAACGATACTATGTTGCGTTTTGGTTTGCGCAAGCGATAACGATCGGGCACATCGTGTTCAAGGTCGCTCCCGTTTTCATGAGGTGGCCTAACTTTCGGGAGGCTGCAGTGCAGAGTTTCATCCTTTCTCGCCGTCGCCTGCTCGCGAAATTTTCAGGCACTGCCGCCGCCCTGTTAGTCGCGCCGCAGGCCCTTGCGCGCGTCGTGGCCAAGGGCGGATCGGCAGTCCGTCTGAGCGATGGCGTCCTGACGATCGAATTCGATTCAGGCCTCCATTCGCGGGTTTCGCGAGGCGGCACGGTCCTGACTGCGATGGAACCGGGCGAGGCGATCCGGCTCGCCGATGAGCAGGTCATCGACCGATTTCTGCTGCTCGATCAGACTCACGAAAACGTATCTGGTGTGCACGGCACGGGTCGCGTCCATCACCTCCGTGGAACATCGGCCGGGCGGATCGAGAAGCGTGTTTCGGTGACGTTCCTCGATCGCTACCCCGGTCTCGCGCTGCTTGACGTACGCTATCGCAACACCAGCGCCGCGCCGGTCGTCGTTACGGGATGGCAGGCGGCGACGCATGATCTACTCGCGCATACCGATGGCGCCTGGAGTTTCTCGGGAGCGTCTTACCCCGATCGAAGAGACTGGGTGCAGCGCGTTTCGCCGGGCTTCGGCCAGCACAACTTCATGGGGATGAACGCATCTGATTATGGCGGCGGTACGCCGGTCGCAGTGGTGTGGCGTCGCGATGCCGGTCTTGCCGTCGGGCATATCGACACCGCGCCACGGCTAGTGTCGCTGCCGGTCTCGGGTCAGCCAACGGGCACACGCATCGCGATCTCCGGGAACCAGCCCGCGCTGCTTGCACCGGGGGCGTCGCTCGATCTGCCGCCGGTATTTTTAATGGTACATGAGGGCGATCATTTTCGTCCACTCGACGCCTATCGTCGACTGATGGCCGAGCGCGGGCTTGCTGCTCCCGCAATTCCCGACGCGAGCTACGCGCCGGTATGGTGCGCCTGGGGATACGGCCGCGACTTTACGACCGCTGAGGTTCTGACGGCGATGGGCAAGGCTAAGGAGATTGGCCTTGAATGGGCAGTGCTCGACGATGGCTGGCAGACATCGGAGGGTGACTGGAAGCTGAACTCGAAGAAATTCCCGCGTGGCAATGCCGACATGAAGGCGTTCGCCAGCGCGATGAAAGCGGGGGGGATGCGCCCCCGCCTATGGCTCGCACCACTCGCGGTCGACCCCGGCACGGATCTGCTGCGCGATCATCCCGACATGCTATTGCTCGATGCAACGGGTGCCGCGCAGAACGTCAGCTTCTGGAATGCCTATACCATGTGCCCGGCGTATCCGCCGGTGGTCGATTACTTCCGTGGGCAGGTTCGCCGTATCCTGGGGGAATGGGGGTTCGAAGGGCTAAAGCTCGACGGCCAGCATTTGAATGGGGTCGCGCCTTGCCATAACCCTGCGCACAACCATGCGCGCCCCGAAGAATCCTACGAGAAGCTGCAGGATTTCTGGAAGGCGCTCTATGACGAGGCGATGGCGATCAACCCCGACGCAGTAATCGAGATCTGCCCGTGCGGCGACTCCTTCGCGTTTCATAACATGCCAGGGATGAACCACACCCCGGCCTCCGACCCAACTTCCTCGTGGCAGATTCGGTTGAAGGGCAAGACCTTCAAGGCGCTGATGGGGCCGTCTGCGCCCTATGCCGGCGATCACGTCGAGCTGAGCGACCGGCACAACGACTTTGCCACGCATTACGGCGTCGGTGCGATTGTCTCGACAAAATTTACCTGGCCGCACGATCCAGTCAACACTACCGATCCGTTGCCACCCGGCGGAATCGCGTTGACCCCGGAACGTGAGGTGCTGTGGCGCAAGTGGATCGCACTGTACCGCGCGAATATGCTGCCCAAGGGGGAGTATCTCGGCGGCCTGTACGACATTGGCTTCGATAGGCCGGAGAGCCACGCGATCCGCGCGGGCGGGGCAATGCACTATGCGTTCTACGCCGATACATGGGCCGGAACCGTCACGCTGCGCGGCCTACCGCCAGGGCGCCATAGATTGACCAACAGTTTCACCGGGCAGCCGCTGGGGACCGTCAGCGGTCCTGTTGCCAGCCTGCCGGCACACTTCGAGCATTTCCTAGTGCTTGCCGCCACACCGCTCAATCAAAAGGCTGCAGCATGACTAATAGCGCGACGTCGGGTAGCCGGGTATGGTTGCTGAACGCCTTGGCAACCGTCGTTCTGTGGGGAATCTGGGGGGCGTTTTCGGGCTTGTCGCCGCAGCATGGTTTCCCGGAGACGCTGGTATATTGCGTATGGGCGCTGACGATGATCCCGCCCGCGGTGATCGTACTGGCGCAGGCCAAATGGAAGCTCGACACCAACCCGCGCGCTGTCGCTCACGGCCTTGCGGTCGGATTGCTAGGCGCGGGCGGACAAATGGTTTTGTTTTACGCCGTAACGCGGGGGCCGGCGTACCTGATCTTTCCGGTCATCTCCTTGTCGCCGGTCGTCACGATTGCACTCTCCTTCCTGTTCATGGGAGAACGCACCGGGCGCCTTGGTGCGGTTGGAATCGTACTTGCTCTGCTCGCGCTGCCGACCTTCGACTTCGCGCCGGGCGGTGCTGCGTCCGGCGGGAGCTGGATGTGGATGGCGTTGATCGTCATGGCCTGTTGGGGGCTTCAAGCCTATTTCATGAAATCCGCCAATCGGGTCATGTCGGGCGAAAGCATCTTCTTCTACATGACCGTCACCGGTCTCGCGCTCGTGCCCGTTGCGCTGATGCTGACCGACTTTAGCCGGCCCATCAACTATGGTGCGGACGGTCCGTGGTTGGCTGCCGGAATCCAAGTCTTGAACGCTGTCGGTGCGCTGACGCTAGTCTTCGCCTTTCGCTACGGCAAGGCGATCATAGTGGCGCCGCTGACGAACGCCGGCGCGCCGCTCGCGACTGCCATCATCTCATTAGTCGCGCTGGGCGTGATGCCGGGGTCGATCAAGCTCGTCGGAATCGGGCTTGCCTTGGCCGCATCGCTAATGCTGGCGTTCGAGCCCGACGCCACAGGCGGCGATGATCCCGAAACCGACGGTACTCTCGTTAAATAGGTTTCGTTTTGCTTCGCTTAGTTGCGAGTTTGCGAGTGATGCGCTAATACATATCGACAGGAGAAGTTGATGGAATTGATTCGAAACATCATCGCGCGTCACAAGCACGGGGAAGCGATCGGCGTAACTTCGGTTTGCTCGGCCCACCCGTTGGTGATCGAGGCGACCTTCGCGCATGCGTTGCGGCGCGATGCGCCGGTCGTGCTAATCGAAGCGACCTCAAACCAGGTCAATCAGGACGGCGGTTACACCGGCATGGTGCCCGCCGACTTCCGCCGCTTTGTCGAGGCGATCGCACATCGGTTGGGCTTTCCGCTTGAACGGTTGGCGCTCGGCGGGGATCATCTCGGTCCTAATGCCTGGACTAGCCTGTCGGCGGACAACGCGATGGCCAAGGCCGAGACGATGATCGCCGACTATGTTCGCGCGGGCTTTTCGAAGATCCATCTCGATTGCTCGATGGCGTGTGCGGGTGACCCGAACCCATTGCCCGAGCGGACCATTGCGGAACGCGCCGCGCGACTGTGTCGCGCAGCGGAAAACGCCTTTTTGGGAGATACGGCAGACGCCCCGGTTTATGTGATCGGCACCGAAGTGCCGGTGCCCGGTGGCGCAGCAGAAGACCTCGAAACGCTCGCAATTACGACGCCCGAGGCTGCACTGGCGACGCTCGACATGCATCGCGCGTTATTTGCGGAAAGCGGGCTTGCGGCTGCTTGGGGTCGCGTGATCGCAACGGTTGTGCAACCGGGCGTCGAGTTCGATCACATGAAGGTGGTTGATTACCGACCTGAGGCGGCACGGGCGCTGAGTGCCGCGATCGTGCCTGTCGACCACGTCGTGTTCGAGGCGCATTCGACCGATTATCAATCCGCTGCTTCGCTTGCCGCGTTGGTGCAAGATCATTTCGCGATCCTCAAGGTCGGTCCCGGCGTGACCTTTGCGTTGCGTGAAGCACTGTGGGCGCTTGATGCCATCGAAAGCGAGACGGTTGCGCCCGACGAGCGTTCCCATCTCCGCGACGTTGCGATTGCGCGGATGAAGGCCGAGCCGGGCAATTGGCAGAAATACTATCACGAGACCGGCGGAGCGCTCGATCTCCAGCTGCAATACAGCCTGAGCGACCGCATCCGCTATTACTGGCCCGACCCCGCAATCGTCGAAGCGCAAACCAAACTGTTCGACAATCTGCGCGCGCACGCGCCGCCGTTGCCGCTGCTCAGCCAATATCTCCCTGTCGCTTATGCCGCTGTTCGCGCCGGTACAGCGACGTTGGACCCAGTGGATCTCATTGTCGCGCACATCGCCGCGACGCTCGACGCCTATCATGGAGCGTGTAACCCCAATGCCTGAAACCCTTGTTGCGTCTGACCGACCGGCTACCAGCGACAATAGCTGGACGCGGCGCGAAATCCTGCAGCAACCCGCCACGCTGCGCGCTACGCAGGCCGTGCTAATCGCGACGCGCGACGCGATCGACGCGTTCCTTGCGCCGCTCCTTGCCAAGGCGGACTTGCGTATCATGCTGTGTGGTGCCGGCACGTCGGCGTTTATCGGCGAGTGTCTCGCGCCGTGGCTGACCGCGACGCTCGGCCGTCCGGTTGAGGCGGTGGCGACCACCGACATCGTTGGTGCGCCACACCTTTATCTGGACTCGAAGCGACCGACGCTGATGGTGTCGTTCGGTCGATCGGGGAACAGCCCGGAGAGCATCGCCGCGGTCGATCTGGCCGACGCGCGCCTGTCGGTCCATCATCTTGTCATCACCTGCAATGCCGAGGGTGCGCTGGCGCAGCGCGCCGGCCCGCACGGCCATGTCGTTCTTTTGCCTGAAGAAACACACGACCGCGCTTTCGCGATGACTTCGAGCTTCAGCGCGATGATGGTGGCGGCGCTGTCGATCTTCACCGGCGTGGATACGATGGATGCGCGAGTAGAGGCGATCGCGACCGCCGTCGCTAACACTTTGACGCAAGCCGATGGCATCGCCGTAGATCTCGCCGCACAGGATTTCGAGAGGGTCGTCTATCTGGGCAGTGGTGTGTTCCAGGGCCTCGCACGTGAAGCGGCGCTCAAACTACTCGAACTGACGGATGGCGCCATTCCGACGGCGTTCGATTCCGCGCTAGGTTTCCGTCATGGTCCGAAGACGATCGTTACTGCTCGAACGCTGGTGGTGGTGTTCGTTTCGAACGATCCGCTGACCCGGCTATACGATCTCGATATCCTCGCGGAACTGCGCGCGGACGGACGTTGCGGTGCCATCTTCGCGATCTCCGCGCAGGATGGCGGCGGTGACACGCTGCTGGTGGAGGGCGCATCCGCGTTCACCGAATCGGACCTGCTGTTCCCCTACATCGTTCCGGCGCAACTGTTCGGTCTGCATTGCTCGCTGCGACAGGGTCGTACCCCCGACCGGCCCAATGCAAGCGGCACGGTCAACCGTGTCGTGCAGGGCGTCCGCATCCATACGCCGGCAGCATGACCTTTTATCTCGGCGTCGATGGCGGCGGCACCAAGACTGAGTTCGTGTGCAGCGATGCAAGCGGTGCGGTCGTAGCACGGGCTTTGACGGGAACGACCTATCATTTGCAGGTTGGGCTCGACGAGGCAGTCGCCCGGATCGCGCACGGGGTCGGCGCAGTATGCGGCCAACTCGCGGTGGCGCCATCGGAACTGCGCTACGCGTTTTTCGGACTGCCGGCCTACGGGGAGGACGCCGCAGTGGATCCGTTGCTGAACGCTGCGTGCGGGCGAATTCTCGGACACGACCGCTACGCCTGCGACAATGACATGGTGTGCGGCTGGGCGGGCTCGCTAGCCTGTGCCGACGGGATCAACCTTGTCGCGGGGACGGGTTCGATCGGCTATGGCGAGCGGCAGGGGCTGTCCGCGCGGGTTGGAGGCTGGGGCGAGATGTTCAGCGATGAGGGCTCGGCCTATTGGATCGCGATCCAAGGTCTCAACGCGTTCACCCGGATGAGCGACGGTCGCCTTGTTGCCGGGCCGCTGCACAGTGCCTTCGTCGCGGCGCTCGATCTCGGCAGCGAATTGGATATTTGCGCACGGGTAATGGGAGAAGGGGGCATGACCCGCGACGCAATCGCTGCGCTTGCGCCGATTGTCGTGCAGGCGGCGGGTGAGGGCGATGGGCACGCCGCCGCCATTCTCAACCGCGCAGGCGAGGAACTGGCACAAATGGCACAGGCGCTACGCTATCGGTTGAAATTCTCGGAAAGCGAAACGGTGTTGCTCTCCTGGTCCGGCGGCGTCTTGACCAAGCAGGATACCGTGCGAAAGTCCTTCCTGCGCGCGCTGGAGCAGCAGTCGCCTTACGAACTGATCGCGCCGCGCCACGAACCGGGCGTAGGAGCAGCACTATACGCAGAGTTGCTCGAGCGATCGCGTGCTACCTGATCGACGCTAAGCACCGAAAACCGCGGTGAACGTCCGGCATTGGGTCTCAATGGCGGCTACCCTACCGAAGCATAGGATCACCAAATCAGGACTAGAGCTGACAACGCAACCAGCCCGAAAATTCCCATGACGATCGTCGGTATCCGCACGTAGCGAGACAGCCATATGATCAGTGCCAACCCACCAATGACGAATACGCCAAAGATGAAAAAGAGAGCCTCGAATGCGCTTGCGAGGTCTTGCCCTGCCGCATCGCCGCTACTGTCCCGGCCACCGAAGCTAAATGCTGCGAAGAGGGCAATGCTGCCTATGGCGACTAAGAAATGATCCACGTTCGACGATATCGTTTCCACCACGGTCTACGCGGATGCGCCGCCGCAGCATAGTTCGTCGGCGTCATCGAGGTCTCAGCAGCCTCGGCTTTGTCGTCGTTCATCCCACCATGTCGCCTTGAAAAGTTTCCGGGTCTCTACGCAACGTCGGTCAACTTATCAGCCTGATCGTTCATCAGTATCCGCCGCTGCCACAGTGGCGGCCATGGCAGATGAAAGCGGCGTCGGACCGTACGCCATCGATCGTTCCTTAATATTTGCAGAGAGATATGAAACGGAGTTTGGGTGCCGTAGGCCGTCCGAATGACGATGCGACTCGTCCCTTCGACCAACGCGTCAAGCGCCTGATCGACGTCGCCGGGTATGCCCTTGTCGGGTCGTCCGATCTTGGCGCTTTCAAGATCTCACCCCTCGCCCCAACAGTGGATCGCGTCCTCCTCCAGCGCCAGCGTGAACGCCAGCGAGAGGCCTAGCTGCACCGGATAGGTGGCAACCACCTCGAACGGCAAGTCGTCATGCCAATAGATATCGAGACGATGACGGCGTGCGAGGTTCGTAAAGGCGGCCCTTGTCGCCAGCTGATAGCTTGCCCAAGTGCGCCTGCCGTCTGCAATTACGCGCTGCGGCGAGAGTGCGGGTGGGATCGGCGACGTAACCGGCCATGCCAAGATCTGCGCCTCGCCCTGAGCGAACTCACTGTCTGTTATCATGCCGCGCTGGCGCATGTCGTCTAGCGCGTCGATCTCGTCGGCAATCGAGCGCATCGCGTAAGGCGGATGCCGGGGCGGAGCCACGGGCCGACGGGACGGCAGCCACATGACGACCGCGACGGCGATCGGGCTGGCGACGATCCCGCACACCGCCCAGAAGATGACGGAGCGGTCCTTTGCCGCGGCGATGAAGCTACTCAGCACCATACCGCTCAACATGTAGATCGCGATCGCGTTCATCACGCCGCCGCCCTCAGCGTCTGTGCGCGTGGCGACAAGAGAACGCCTGATGGCAGCGACGCGATGACATGCGCCGCCAGCGCGACCGTGCCGACGTTGGCAGCGAAGGTAAATGCCGACCCGTAGAAGGTGAAGTCGAGGTTCACTGTGCGCTTGGCCTGGTGGACATCCACGCACGCAATATCGGCAAAGGAGCGATGCTGCTGGCGAATGACGCGGAAGCGTAGTCCGTCAGGCTCGATGACCAGAAGCGGGGCGGCGTTGTTCATGCCGATGCCATACCACCATGGCAGACCTCGAACCCCCGTGAAGGTGACCAAGACGGGGATCGTGGCCGCGCCAGATGCACCGGTTACAATGTTCGTGACGGTTGCCTGCTCCAGTCGATCGCGCCAGCGCCGGCGGAAGAGCTAGCCTGTCGCTGAGATGAAGCCCAACACTAGGACGGGAGGTACGATAATCCGGGCCAGCACGATCGACAGCGGCTCTCGCACCGGCCTGCGCTGACCGGCCGCATCTGATCCAGAAACCGTACTCCTTCCACCGGCGCACGGTCCAAGATACCGCAATGCCACGGTCGAGCGACGCGTTGGCTGGGTTGTCGCAGTTCCATCGATCCGGCTCGATGTCACGATCCGATAGCGTCGGTCCAAGTCGCCTGTCAGCTCGTGCCGGAGAAGCAGCGATGGACCGGTTCTGGTGTTGTCACATCTTGCCTCGCTAGTGATGCCTGACGTCGTGTGTTGCAGAGGCTTTGCGACACAACCCGCAGGCCATGTTTGCATCATGGCAAGTTGCGCGTCGGCTAGACGGCATTCCCTGACGGGAGCGCCGAGTGGCGTCCCGTCGACAACGGCCAGCGCCTCCCAAACACCTGCTCTCTGCGCGTACCCGCGGCCGCATGCACCGGCGAGCAGCAGCGGCGGGATCAGCAGGCGACCTATTTGGCGTTTCATCCTGCTATGCCGCCTTTCAACTAAAGCGTTGCCAAAGACGATATCGAGCAGTGCTGTGGCGAATGCCTAGTCACCTAAATTCGCTTCGCCCTCATGCGATCAGCATGAAACCCAACTTGAACCGCTACCAATCCCTACGTTCGAGTTGAACAAACGGCTAGAATCGGAGAGCGAGCAGGGAGCCATGAATGACCCAGAATGGGTCCGCATCCTATCCATTTCCCGTTTCGGCGCCGCCTGATCGGGTACGGTCTTGTACCCGTTTGCTACCAAGCTCGGGGATCACCGCCTGTACGCTCTGCTACTGCTGCTTCTATCTCGTTCAGATCGGCTTGCGAAACCACGCCAGCCGTCAGCATTTTTCGCATGAGTTCGTCGACCAGAGCGGCAAGAAAGTGGATCTCTGCGCGTTCAGACGGAGTATCTTCGCCTTGTGCATTGACGTTCATATCGTATGTCTCCCAACCGTTACGAAACTATCCAAATGATCATGCCAAACCGACAACCGTGACCAGCGGGTCGCCCGAGCTCCCGTCAGCAAGGACATGGGCCTTAACGTCGTGAAAGCCTGAACGGTTCATGTAGCTGCTGATTAGCGATGCTTGATCCTCCATATTTAGAGCGCGCCAGATCGCGACGGCTTTGGTGGGGAAACAACGGTTGGAATAGCTCGCGATAAACAGGCCGTCCGGTACCAGCGTTCGCCGCACCTCAGCAAACATCTCGAAAGGGCGTTGAAAATACTGCACACCGACGCAGCACAGCACAGCGTCAAAGGCCTGATCTGCAAGGGCCAGAGTTGGTTGGGCGTTGAGGTCCTGCACGAACCATTGGTCAAGGCGCCGGTTGGCGGCGAGTTCCTCAACGTTCATACCGTGGCCCACGACATTGGCATAGGAACGGTCATCAGGCAGATGGCTGACCCAACTCGACATTAGGTCCAGCAAACGAGCACCTGTTGGTAGTTTGTGGCGATAAAAGCCGCTCAATGCAGCTATTGCGCTTTCGTCAATGTGTGCAACGAGCCGGGGCGGCGCATAGAACGCTAGGTCGTCGCCTTCGTCTTGCTTGGTGAAGGCTTGGGGCGGTATGTCGTCATTGATCATTCGATTAGCTTGTGACGGATGAGATCGATGCTGGCCACTACGCGGGCATAACCGACACGTATTGAAGCATCGTCGGATGATAAGCGAACACCGCATCGATGAACGGGCGTCCGCTTCTGGGACGCGACCGATAAGCGCTAAATGACCGGGTATGGGTCTTCGCATCGGCTCACGCTGCCGGTCGTGCGTGGCCGTTATGTTGCTCTTGCTGACCATCCTTGCGTCGACCCGTCCAAACGCGCAATGTAATCGCCTGTGACTTTTCTTGCCCTGCTACGTGTCCATCTCACCTACCTGTGGCAGCACCGTCGCGCTCTGCATCTAAATTCGCCGCAGCGGTTCACTGAATGGGTGCAACACCGCAAGCTTTACGACCGCGATCCTCGGCTGCCGGACCTTGTCGACAAGGTTGCGGTCAAGGAATTTGTCGCCCTCGCGCTCGGGCGTGACTGGGTAATTCCAACACTGTGGGAAGGCCGCGTGCTGCCGAAGGAGCCGCCGGCACCGTTACCGCTGGTGGTCAAGGCACGACATGGCTGCGGGCACATTGCGTTCGTGCGGACGTTGGCCGAATGGGAGGCGGCACGTTCGCAGGCGGAGTCTTGGGGTGGTATGCGCTATGGCCGCTGGTTGGACGAGTGGGCCTATGCGAGCGTGCCGTCGGGGCTGCTCATTGAGCCCTATCTCGGGCAAGAGGAAGTGCTGCCCATCGACTACAAGCTGTTCGTGTTCGGTGGCCGTGCGGCGTTCGTGCAGGTCCATCTCGACCGAGCGACCGCGCACCGCTGGATCGTAATGAACCGCGGCTGGCTTAGAGTCTCACCACCGACCGGCGATCCCGATCCCGCCCGCCCGTGCACCCTTGATCGGCTGATCGCTGGGGCTGAGCGGCTGGCGCGGGGTCATCACTTCCTCCGCATCGACTGCTACGAAGTCGCGGGAAAGTCGCTATTCGGCGAGGTGACCGTTTATCCGGGCTCCGGACTGCTGCCGGTCGTGCCGGCTTCTCTCGACCGATACATGGGCACGCTCTGGCGGCAGGCGCGAGAGGAGCTGCGCGATGGTTGACTATTCTACCTGAACGGACGGCCGCATTTGGGAAGCGTCCCTAAGCAGTTGAGTGGCGGGAATCGCGTCCTTTGGCTGCGAAGCTGCCGTTCCACCTCGCCCACTCCCGGACATCCACTGCACGCATCGTCCGTCTTGAAAGCGGACATCGATAGTCACCGCAAGGCGGAGCAACGATGCCCGTAATCTGCTAGGCATGCCCCATGAACGATGCGCCGCCTGAGAAGATAGAAGCGTCTGACGAAGACCTACGCTCCCTATGCCACGGGCTCGTCGGCTACGGCGTGAGCGGGCAGCAAGACAAGGCATGGGGCGTTTGGTTGCTGCGCCGGAACCGACCGCCTTTATTGGCCGTAAGTGACAGCCGAGACATCGTGTTCAAGTTCGAGGTTTTCACCTTGGCGCTGCGAGCGCCGGAGGAAGTTCTATCCGCTGCATCGGAGTATCGCAGCAGGATGGCTGATACCCTTTCTAAGCTGAACAATATCGGCATGACGGCGCTTCCCTTAGAGGCGCTGCCGGAGCACTTGCGCCCGGACGAGACACGCGCCTGGCCGTTCACGCATTGGCAAGTTGAAGTGTTGTGGCAACGAGACTGGACGATTTCGGCCGAGAAAGTTTCAGACGATTGGTGGGCTAACCCAGATACAGCATTTGGGGCAGTTCCTATTGGTGCGGATCATACCTGTCTCGTAGCCAAGGGCTTGCTATTTACAGGCACCAACGGAAGCCAATTGCTTGTCAGTCAGGGCGAGATGGCTCTTGATTTGCTCGTGACACAGGACCCGGAAACTATCCTAGCCGCAACGGTTGGGACACTCGCAGTCGGGGTTGAACGTTATCTTACCGGGCCCGATCCAAGCTTCTGACCATTCATTTATCAAGTTCGATACGCCGCTTTTAAAATTTCGTCGCGCAAAAGCCGCCGTTCCGCTCACCACCAGGTCGCGACGTTCAGGCACGGCCGGCGCGCCGACTGTTCGTCAAAGCCGACCGGCAGCTATCGGGCGGGAAAGCGGACGGACCGGAAACGCCCAAACCCGGTCGTTCAGTCTGTACGCGCACGATCCTGAAACCTGCCGTTCGAGCCATCATCAGATTCCCGTTTTCCATGTCCAGCAGGCAATTTCGGGAAAACTCGATCGGGAACAGATTTTGGGAAAGCGGCACGTTTGGCGACGATGAAACCACTGTCGCACCACGCTTTTCCCGCTGTACCTTCGTTTGCAGGAAATTCGCCGCCAAATTCGACAGGCGTTGCCTAAGCGCATAGCGTCGCGTCGTGATTGACGATGGCACCCACGAAGGTACGAAGCTCCCTGCCGCTGAATCGTCCGAGAAGGATCGGGAGCTTCTCGCGTGCGCTTCGGCGTCCGGGCCCTTGCCAAAAGGACCAACCGTCTTGAGATGGCTGCTTCGCATCTTCGGCGGCGCCGTCGCTGCGGCGGTCCTGATGTTCGCCGGATTGGTTGCCTACTTCTTCCTTGTTGTCGGGCCGCGCCAGGAGGCGGCTCGGCAGGATGCCAGGCGCGCGGCGGAGGCATTCGGGCGATTGACCGGGGTGGAGCGGCGTCTCGCCATCTACGACGCCTTCGCGGCGCAGATTTCCGCACATTATTACGATCAGTCTTTCGGTGGGTTCAACTGGCCGAAGCTCAGACGACACTGGCGTATCGAGGCTGCGAAGAGTGCCGACGACTGGCATCTCTACTGGGACGTGATGGCCCGACTGGCCCAGACCTTCCCGGTATCGCATGTCAGCGTGGAGATGCCGATCGCAGTAGCGAAGCGCGCGAAGGCGGACGGGGGTATCCAAACCCAATTGCCGGTCTCAGCGCCTTGTCCGGAACCAGACGGCGGGATGCTTCTCACTCCCATTCGACGCGGGAAGGAAATCGGGATCGAAGTGGGTGAGGTGATCCCCGGCTCTGCTGCGGCCAAAGCCGGTGTGGCGCCCGGATGGCTTGTACTGGAATATGCCAACAAGCCGGCCCCATCGGGGCGTCGGATCATGACTACGCTCCTTCGCCTGACGCCCGACCAGATCGGGAAGTGGGAAGGCGGCGGACGAGACGGTTTTCGCAACCTTGCCGTTCCCGATGGCTCGAAGAGCAAGGTCGCCTTCGACGTCGATTGTGGACGGGTTCGGTCGGCCGTCGAAGTCCGGTCCCTTGCCGGCGGCGTACGCTACATCCGGTTCGACAAGTTCGAGGCGGAACCCGTTCAAAAGGTCGCGGAAGCGTTGCGGCAGGCCGGACCGGCAGGTGTGGTGATCGATCTCCGCTTCAACAGCGGCGGGTTCCCGATGCTTCTCTTGAATCTTCTCCTGCCGCCGGGTCGCCCCGTCTACAGGACGATGGACGCGTCCGGCCTCGGGGTGTTCAAGACCGAGGCTGATGGCGATGCTGCGCCCTATGCCGGCCCACTCGCGATCCTGACCGGTCCTGCATCTGCAAGCGCCGCAGAGGTATCGACTGCGGTACTGAAGCGGCTTGGCCGTGCCATTGTGATCGGACGGCGAACGAACGGGTCCGTCCTCGGTGCCCCCACCTTTCCGCTCCCCGACGGCGGGCGGGTGCAGGTGCCGGTGCAGGACTTAATCATGCTGGACGGAACGCGCCTGGAAGGGGCCGGTGTGGCGCCAAGTCTCGTCGTCCTCGCTTCGTCGGCTGATCTTCGCGCTGGACGCGACACTGCGCTTCTCGAGGCGCTTCGCACTTTGAACCGTTCACGTCCGCCGACGTAGTGACACGAAATCGCGTCCCGATCAGACGTCGTTGAGATCGTGCAGTTTCGCAATTCCCATTTCACCATAGTTTTCGGGAAAGGGGGCGCACCGCTATGTCGGCTATCGCCATCGGCATTCCCGAAAACGGACGGTCCGCTCACCACCACATATTGCCGTTCCCGTCTCGATCCAGCACGTGCTTCGCCCGAAAGCTGACCGGCAGCTATCGGGCGAGAAAGCGGACGAACTGAAACCGCCCAGAACCGGACGTAAACGGCGCGATCGGCTGAGCTTGAAAGCAGGTCTTTCGCGCGGCACTGTCCTGCCTATCGCCAGTCTGGATGCAAGGTGGCCTACATGAAGTTGGTAAAATTGTTCGCTCTCGCAGCGCTTGCCTCAAGCGGATCGTCGCTCGCTGCTTCTGTCGATGTGAGCGAGGTAGATGACGTCATCAAGAATCTAGACCTGACTAGCTTTCCAAACTCGGTCGGACCTCGGCGGCTTCCCGGCAAATCGACATTCGCAGACTATGGCTTTGTCCGCGTAAAGAGAGCGATTGCGGGAGCGGAACTGGTCCGCGACGATAAATCATGGTTGATGAGCTTTAGGATAGTTTCTGCTAATCCGACGTTCCTGCGTCTCTGTTTCTACGACCGAGCTTTAGGCAGCCCAGGTGACGTGTTCGTGCCTACGTACAATACGACCTCTGCGCTTCTCATATCGAAATCGGAAAGAGGCGCGTGGACTGCAAAGCAAGTGCCGGCCGGGTTTGCAAACTGCAAAAACTATCCAGAGGAAGCTTGAGCGATATTTGGCCGAATAGCTGCCCTTCTCCTTTCCGCCAGGTCGAGCCATTCAGGTACCGTCGATCGAGGCGAGCCGCCTTAGGGGCGTCCGGCAGGTTCTGGCAAAGAAAGCGGTCAGGCAGGAAGCGCCCACTTCCGGACCTTCGATTGGTGCGCTAGGGCGCGGCCATGAAGCGGCTCGTTCTCATTGCCCTGCTCAGCGTGAGCTTGAGTGCTTGCGGCAGATGGGAAGCCAGCGGCAGAAGCGTTTCCCCCGATCATCAGGTTATCGCATCGATCGAGGTCAAAGTTCGTGGCGCGTCTTCTACCAATTCAACGCGAGTTCTCTTAGAGAACGCGAGTAGTGGGTCCGTGATAGAGCCGGGCGAAGTGCTGGCAGCGGACGGTGCGATCGTTGGCTTCACGCGGTTACGATGGGACGGGCCAGACAGTCTTCAAATCTTCATATGCGAAGCAAGAAAATACGAAGTGCGAAGCGTGTTGCTTCGAGAGGCTGTCACCCGCCCTGACGGCTCTGAGGACGCCATACGCGTGTCGGTAAGCAACCTTCGCTACTCCGACCAGCAGCGGCGGTGCGTCTAAGACAACGGCAGCTAGACTAACCACCACGTTCCGACATTCAGAGGGCAGTTGGCCGGTCATCCTGCCTGAAACCGAACCGTCCGCTCTCGGGCGGGAAAGCAGCCGGTCGGCTCACGCCCAATAAATGTCGTTCAAGCGCGCTTACCACAGGCCCGAAAGCAGACGTAGGAGAGGAGCCATCAGCCTGCGCGACGGTGAACCAATCAAAAAGTCCGCGACAAACCGATCTCCGTGAAGACGCGCTGATAGTCATATATCGCGACCGTCGAGACGTTTCTTTCGAAACCGAAGCGGACGGTCGGTGACAGACCACGTATTGACCATCGCCGTGCAATCAGGCCGGTGCGGGTTGACAAGAACCATTCGTGCCGCTTGTCAGTGAATAGAAAGTTACGTTCGTCACCTACAAGTCGCCGGGCCGTCGCCGAGGCGAACACCGTGGTGGGTCCCCATTCCCGCCAACCATAAAAGAGCGGGCCAAAAGACCAAGAGGCATAGCTGGGGTCGCGCGCCGTCTGCCGCGTCACACCCCCACCCACCGCGATCCCTGATCGGGCGGACAGCGCGTGTTCGATGCTGACGTTGGCATCGTACAGCGCCCCGTCCTGCAACCGGTTCCGATCGTACCGGATCGCGCTGCGGCTGACGTTTGCAGTAAGCTGCGTCGTCAAGCCCATCTGGTGAAGCCATTCGCCGGTCAGCGGATAGCTGTCGGCGAAGGCCTGCCCACCGTACCAGCGTTTGCCGATACCATAAGTTACGCCCAACTGATCCCGAGGTCCGCGCCATTCGGCGCCGAGCAGAGCGGTGGCGAGGATGTCGTTCGTACTGCCGCCACGATAGAGGTCTGCCGCCCCCGTCGCCCGCGCGATCAGCGACACGCGATCCGTGACGGATTGCTTGGCAAATCCCGACGCGCGCAGCCGCAAGCCGACACCTGAAGTTTCACGCGCATTGCGATCGAGCAGCAGCGGCGCAATGACCGTATCTAGCGTGCGTGCCTGCGTACCGCGATTGATGTTCGTATCGGGAGCGAGCGTCAGTTCGAAAGACCCGCCCAGCCGTTTGGGGCTGCGCAGCGCGCGCGAGAATTGCGACACCTGCTCGGCGACGTCGGACGGCAGCCCCGCGGCTTGTGCCAGCCGAAGCTGGCGACGGGCGCCGATCTCATCGCCGAGCCGGGCGAGCACCATCGCCAGTTCCAGCCGCACTCGCGCCGCACTGGGCTTGGCATCGAGCAACCGGCGATAGGCCAGCGCCGCCTCACGCCAGTGCTGTCGCGAGGCAAGCAATTGTCCTTTACGAAACAGTGCCTCGCTGCGCACCTCGACATCAGGATCGTGCGATAGAGCATCGTACAATTTCAGCGCATCGGCATCACGTCCGTCCGCGACCGCGCGCCCTGCCAGATCGAAGACGTCGATCGCGTTCAAGTGCTGCGGCGATCCAGTCATCTGCCCGGATACCGTACCGATAGGACAGGTGATCGCCACCAGCAGCAGTGCTGCGGCCGGCCAAGATCGTATCGTCACTGCCCCTTTGTGACCATCGCCCCGTTGATGAGCGTTCCCGCCCCGACACCGTCGGGCACGCGAAGACGGAACACCCCTGCCGCCTCGTTAGCGGACGGGCCGTAGAAATTGACCAGCATGGAACCGATCGACGTTCCTACATTACCCTTGATATCGGCATTGGCGGACGATGCGTAACTGTTCAGCTTGCCGGCAAAGCCGAATGCACCATAGTCAATCTTCGTCGCGCCGTTACTGCCCGCCAAAGCCAGATTGCCCGATAGCGACTGGGTCCCAAAATCGACCGACATTTTCGCCGTGCCGGTTACATCGTAGAATGTGCCGTTCGGATCGGCCCCCGCGGCGTAAGCGACGCCCGCATAGCTGGCGGCGCCGGTACGGTTGGCGAACAGTCCGCTGGGCGTGTTGAACCCGTAGACGAAGAAGACCCGGTTTGCCTCTGCATAGAAGGACACGCTGGCGTCGGTCGATGTCGAATATTTCCCGAAGC
This sequence comes from Sphingomonas sp. FW306-05-A, assembly GCF_058782275.1. Lineage (NCBI taxonomy): Bacteria > Pseudomonadati > Pseudomonadota > Alphaproteobacteria > Sphingomonadales > Sphingomonadaceae > Sphingomonas > Sphingomonas sp. FW306-05-A. Next base: position 73,399 of record NZ_JBYSXN010000005.1, on the reverse strand, counting down.
TGGCATAGGTGAGCGCCAGTTCGCGGTTGTCGCTGCCTGTCTTGTACAACTGCAGCTGTGTCGACTGTCCCGCGATCGTCCGGGCATAGCTGGTGAAATTGGGGTCCCCGGCGACGATCGACGTGACGGTATAGTCTCCGCCGGCCATGTTGGATGTGGGCGGACCAAAACTGACGTTGCCGCTTGTGTTGTCGGTGAACTGGCTGCGCGACACAGCAGTCCCCAGTTGGCCCGGATAATCCGAGACGGTAGGCGTACCGCCGGTGCGCGGCGTGCTGACCGTCAGCGTGGTCGCATCGGCGTAGAACAGCTGCGACGTCATCAGACGGGCAAACGACGTGTTGACCGCGGACAGCGTGGCATCGCGCTGGCCGGTCAGGGCACCATTGAAGGCGCTGCCGTCGCTTGCCGATCCCGAAAAGCTAGCACCGATCTCGTCGGCGTTGGGGCCATAGAAGCGTCCGTTCAGTTGCCCGCCGATCTGGCGGCCGCTCGAGCTGTAGACGACGTCGCCGGTGAACGTGCCGTTGGTCGCAGCAAGACGCCCCCCGCCGGTCAGGTCAAGCCCGCCACCCACCGTGCTGCTGCCCGAGATCAGCCCGGTACGCGTGACCGATGTTGCGGTAGAGAACAGGCCATTGATGAAATCCACGTCGAACCGTCCCCGCCCCTGGAAGACATCGGGTTCCGCCCCGGGAAAGGAGGCAAGGCCAAATACGTCGGTCGCAAACGTCCCTGCCCCCGTCCTGGGAACTCCGCTTGCCGGCGTATCAAGCCCGTAGGTAAACGTCGTAAAGGCGGTATCCTGCCGGTCACCCAAGCGCGTGTTGCGTTGCGCGTAGCCCATGCCGACGTAGCGATTGGAGGCGGTGCCGTAATAAGGTGTCGTGACCAATGTCAGATAGCTGGAAACGTCGCCGGTGCGGCGTATGTACTTCGTCTCGCCGGTCACGCTGCCGGTCTGCCGGTCTGCTGGCGCGAAGGTGTCGGTGACGCCGCCCCCCGTGATCGCATAGCTGCTGCTCGACGCATCATAGCTGACGGTTAGCGGCGTACTTGCCGCGCGACCCGAAATTGTCGAATTGGACGTTGTGTTGAACGCCACATCCGTTCTTGCCGCGTCGTTCACGAAGCTTTGGCTGGCACGCAGATCGGTAATCGTCGTGTTCGGCGTCGGCGTCGGCGTCGCGATCGGGGGCGGGGTAGAGGCGATCCCCCCACCGCTCCCGCCGCCACATCCACTAAGCGCGAAAGCCATGGCCATTGCGGACGTCATCGCGCGCGTTTTCATGATCTTATTGCCCCCAATTTACAGCATATGGATTAGCCGCCCAAACCAAAAAAGGGAAGACACAAGACGCCTTATCGAGATGACCAGGCTGTACATCGCCGAAGATCCCGATCGGGCAATCATCTTATTCAGTGAGCACGCTGGCGGAAGAACTTGATCTTCAGGCGAAGCCACGTCTGACCGTTAAACCCGACGGGGTAGCGTGTCGGCGAAGGGCAGCCGTTCTCGACGAAAAAGCAGAAATGGCAGCTAGCCCCCAGTAGCAAAACGTTGCCCCACGAAGCCTGACTGCCACGATACGCCATGCTCGACGTGGACGAATGGCAGAAAGCAGGAACAGGCCGATTTGCCTTAAGTGAATGCTTCTGCGTCCCTGCGGCCATGAAGCTGCCGTTCCGCTTTCGCCCAAATCTCGTCCTACGCCCGCACCCGATCTGCTCCCACTAGCGGACGTAAATCACAAGTCGTATCCGTCATCCATGAGGCAGAATCGGCACAGTTGGTTGCGAACCCAAAAAGACGATGACGGCGCATCGGTCATTACGAACCGTGTTCCGCAGCCACCCTTTCGGTCCGACAACGACTTATACCAGTGGTGGATGTGGGGCCGCGTCGCGATCCCGATGACCATCCTATGTTATGGCGCCCTGCGAAGTTTCGGTGTGCCGTTTGACTACACCCCTCTCGCTACGCTCCCCGCGGTCTTCTTCTTTCTTCTGCTGAGACTTTTGGCGTGGAAAGATCGCAAAGACGGAAAGCGGTTTAGCCATTACGATACCGACGACCTTTTCCGATAACGTCCGCTTCTTGGAGTGAACGCTCCGAAGCAGACGGTCCGGTTTCCACCACCTCAAGCCGTTCCGACGATCGAATCGGTCGGATCGCTTCAAAGCCGACCGACAGCTATCGGGCGGAAAAGCGGACAGGCAAAATTCGCCCATTTGTAGTCGTTAAAGGCCGATTTGATCGGGCCCGGAAGCGGCCGTCCATGACGTTGCAAAAGGTGTCCCTTTTGCAACGCTACGAACTGCCCGGTGATGACCATTTTGAGGTAACTGATCGTTGTTCCAATTGCAGCCATTGGTTGAGAGGAGCAGCATAGTGCCATGGCAAACGATGATCTCATAAAAAGACAACGCTGGCCTGTAATCGTCATTGTGCTTGCTAGCTTGGTTGGTGCCGGATTGATCGGGTGGCTGCTACAGCCGGAAGAGCCAAGGCTCCGTTCCGTTGGCAGCTATCAAACGATAGCCATAAACTATAAAGCGCATCACCCTGAGTGCCAATTAGATGCTTTGGCGATGCTGCCTCGGCAGAAACAAAAACGTCAAATATCTATTTGTGCAGACGAAGAAGAACAAGTACGCATAGCCACTGCCAGTCTTGTAGCGGCACAACGTCAAGCGGACTCAGCTAATGCAGGCGTTGTACTCGCGGCGCAGCAAACGAGGATTGCGGCATGGGGCGTCGTAACTGGAGTGCTTACGTTATTCGCTGCTATCGCTGCGGCTTGGTACGCTAAACAGGCAGCTGAATTTTCTAAGAGAACACTTGAGCATGACAAGGATGTTGCCGGTCTTCAACTAAGGACCAACGTCCATATTGAGACGGTAGATGTAATTGGGAAAGACGCGGCCAATCCCAAAGTCACTTTTGGCGTACGCAACTCTGGAACTGTTATTGCACGTGATTTCAGGGTGACTGGAGGTTGGGGGTTTCGCAAAAACGAAGAACCAGCTCGCCTGAATCTCAGCCGGATCAATATGCCAAAGCAAATGACCTTTGGTACTGCTCTTACGATCCCCGTTCCACCTAGTGATGTGCTTACGGCATTGCGAGAAGGCAATTTGTACTGTGAGTTTGAGGTTTCTTGGAAGGACCAGGCGGGTGAACGTCACCGTATTGGTGAGATCCATCGGTTCGACGGTGAGGAGTTTCGTTTTTTGACCGACACAACACGGTCCGATTTGACTTTACCCCCTCTAAACTGACCTACCGCTCACCAAACCCGACCGTTCTTGATGCAAAAATAAAAAGTTTTGCATCACTGCCACAGGCAAGCGGACGGTTACGGTTGAAAGACGTCTTCGATCTTGAGGCCGAACACACTCGCGATGGTAAAGGCGAGTGGCAGGCTGGGATCGTACCGGCCGTTCTCGATCGCATTCACCGTCTGTCGCGAGACCGAAAGCGCCTCCGCGAGATTGCCTTGGCTCCACTGGCGGTCGAGACGGAGCTCCTTGATACGGTTGTTCACCGGTAGCGGCGCTGGGCGAAGGCCATGCCCAGCCCCCACAGCGTTCCCATAATCGGCCACACGGCGAATGCCCGTAAATGCGGCAATCCAGCCCCCTCCGCAAACCCCCACCCGAACGTGATAAGAGCGGTGCCTAGGAACGAGATTGCGATGGCGTCGAACTGAATGCGGCGCTGCATCTCATCCATCCGCCACAGCCCGCGCAGGATCGCCCACGCCGCGGCGACCATGCCGATCATCGGGACAAGATTGATAGCCAGTTTCAGGTTGCCGACTGGCTGTACCGCGCGCTCCAGCGCATTAGCCCCGATCAAAAGGACGGCGTACAGAATGAGTGCTCCGCCGAGTTCAAGAATGTACTGTTTTGATCGAAACATAGGGAAGGCCTCCTGTAAAGCGTCTTTTACAGTGCAGCAGCATCCTGTCAAACACCCTTTCCATACAAGCGGCGTTTGCTTGCCTGCAAATGGCCCAATCCAGTAGCGTATATCCACCAGACTCCATCGTTCATGATGCAAAATTCACAAGTTTTGCATCAGCTAAGCGAGGGCAGAGATTCGTACGTTTTTCATGCACAACTCTGATGCGTACCGCGAGGGTCAGCGATCAATGCCGTATGCAGCCATTAGGCGCACAGTCGTCTGAATTGGCTCGGGCGCTAGGTCGATGCGGACGGGCGCGCGAGGCGCAGGTGGAGGCGGCGGGGCAGCCGGCTCCGCTGCGGACTGGACAGCAGTCGGCATCTCCAAAGTTACTTCGCGATAGTCGGCGTCCTGCACACGCAACAACGGTCCCAGCCTGCTTCCTGACCCTTCAGCGATCAACCGTGCTTGCATCTGCGCGCTGGCGAGAGCTGCCTGCATGGCACGACGGCGCGCGGCCGTATCGTCGCGTAGCCAGAAGGTCCTCAGGCTCGCATCCATGCCGCCCAGGCGACCAATCAGACCGACAAGCGTACCCGCGTCGGCGACGCGGGAAGTTTCGATGGTGACGGGTAGCGATGCAATATAGCCGATGATTGCACATGGTCCTGTCGATAGCCGCTGCGGTCCATAGCTGTTCGCGTCGCAGTCTTTTGACCGCACCTGTGCAATCGAAAGGGCAGAAGAGTGATATTCCCCCGCCTTTTGCAACAGTCCCGCAATGCCCGCGCTCATCGCTTTGGCACCATCGCGCAGCTTAGAAGTCGCCTCATCTGACGTCACTCCCTCCCCGCGGAGGGTAAATCCAACCGTGACCATGTCCGGAGGTGTCTTGGCAGTGCCGCTCGCAGAAACAAGAATTTGAGATGATGAAGGCGTCTGGGCTTCTGCCGACGAACCTACGGCAATCATAATCGCGAAAACGGCCAATTTCATCAGAAGCTCCCAAAGGAAACGGGTTCAGCCGTCTTGTCACGAAGCGTAGCCGATAGGGTGGCGGCGACAAGAGAGGACATTCAGCTGTTTGTTGCAAAAGGGTTCCCTTTCGCAACGCCAGCCGTCCCGCAGCGAAACCGATCGCTTGGCCGATGCAAAAGGGCGTTGCGGAATGTCGGCTTCCTGGTGGCGCGCTCTCGAAAGCCGCCTGACTGTTCTCCACCCAGATTAAGACATTCCGAATCTTGGAACCGTGCACGGAGCTTTAACGATACCTTTTGAATGGGTGCCGTATGGTCCTCTTTGGTTCGGGCTTCAACCGGACCAGACGACCAAATTGAGCAAAATTATATACGTCGTTTTCTCACGGTAAACGAACCAGCCTAGAGAGGTGCGGCCCGGGCATACTTAAAAAGCACCGGCGGAAAATTGAGCATATAGGGGCGAGGCGGTAGGAGGGGGGAGGGGGAGGGCGGTATTCGTCTGGAAAGCGGACGGACCGGAAGCGCCCACAGCCGGACGTTTAGGAAAGCGATCAGGCTTCCCGTTAACAGCCCTTCGTTAAGCGCCAGACCGTTGTTCACAGTATCACGCGAGCTGGGTAGCTAGTCCGAGCGCAATAGCATTTCGGCCACTTTCGTGGTCAGGGCTTCTAGCGTGAAAGGCTTGGTGAGTAATTCCATGCCTGGTTCGAGATGACCGTTACCAACCGCGGCATTCTCGGCAAATCCGGTGATGAAGAGCACTTTGAGACCTGGCCTCAGGCGACGTGCTTCATCGGCAACCTGTCTCCCGTTCATGCCGTTGGGCAGCCCGACGTCGGTGATCAGCAACTCGATCCTAGCACCCGATTGGAGCACCTTGACGCCCGATGCGCCGTCTGCTGCACCGATCACCGTGTAGCCGAGCTCATCTAGCACCTCGTCGATCACGTGTCGGATCGTCGCCTCGTCTTCAACGACCAGAACCGTCTGTCCAGTCGCACTCTCAGCAGCGAGCGCACTGAGATTTTCTGGCTCCACGTCCGCATCCCCGTGGAACCGGGGTAGGTAGATGCAGACAGTCGTGCCCTGACCGACCTCTGAATAGATGCGGACCTGCCCACCCGACTGGCGCGCAAAGCCGTAGATCATGGAGAGCCCAAGGCCCGTACCCTGACCGAGCGGCTTGGTCGTGTAGAAGGGTTCGAATGCACGTTGGATCGTCTCTGCCGCCATACCAGTGCCGTTGTCCGTCACGCAGATCGAGATGTACTGGCCTGGTGCCAGATCCCGCTCGCGGCCGGCACGGTCGTCCATCCACTTGTTGGCGGTCTCGATGGTAAGCCTGCCTCCCTCCGGCATGGCGTCGCGACCGTTCACGCATAGGTTGATGATAGCGTTTTCAAGCTGCGGCGCGTCGATCTCGGTTGTCCAGAGCCCGGCTGCCTGAACGACTTCGATGTCGACCGTTGCACCGACTGTTCGGTGAAGCAGCTCTTGCAGCTCGGCAATGAGGCGGTTCACGTCGGTTGGGCGGGGATCGAGCGTTTGCCTACGCGAGAAGGCGAGAAGTCTTTGCGTCAGCGAGGCCGCCCGACGACCGGCGCCCTGCGCGGCGTTGATGAAGCGGTCGAGGTCGTCGATGCGACCACGGGCTACGCGCATCTGCAACAGCTCGAGGTTGCCAAGCATGCCGGCGAGCAGGTTGTTGAAGTCGTGCGCGAGACCGCCGGTGAGCTGGCCGACGGCCTCCATTTTCTGGCTTTGGCGTAGCGTTTCGGCGATCGCCTCCAGCGCCTGAGCATGCTCCTTCTCAGCGGTGATGTTGCGTCCGCTGGCGTAGATCAGGCCTGCGTCCGGGGTCGCAAGCCATGAAATCCAGCGAAAGCCACCCTCCTTGTGACGGTACCGGTTTTCCGTTGTGGGCAGACTTTCAGATCGAGCGTGTCTCAGCGCGTCACTGGTGATGGCCTGATCTTCCGGTACGATGAAGTCGAACACCGGACGGCCGATTACCTCCTTGGGTGCCCAACCTAGAACGACCGTGAAAGCTGGATTGACCGCCTGAAAGATGCCGTTCTCATCGATAACGACCTGAAGATCTTGCGTGTTACGCCATAAGCGGTCGCGCTCCCGCGTGCGCTCAGCCAGCCTTGTGGCCTGCTCATGTGTCTCGGTTACATCGCGGCTGCTGGAGTAGAGCTTGTCGCCTTGAGGATAAGCCACCCATGACATTCGCCGCCAGGTGCCGTCTTTGGTGCGGTAACGGTTTTCGAGTTGCAGCACTGGCTCCCCACGCCGAACAACGTCGAAGGCGGCCTGACTGGCAGCGAGGTCGTCGGGGTGCAGAAAATCGACGTAGGCGCGCCCCTCCATTTCCGAGGTGTCCCAGCCTAGGGTTGTCGTCCACGATGGGTTTAGACGCTCGAATTTACCGGTCTCAAGGTCGAGGATCGACAGCAGATCAGGCGTGTACCGCCAAGCGCGTTCGCGGGCGGCGTTCTGTTCGGCAAGTTCATCGGCTAGCACCTCGTTAGCTTCCTCAAGTGCCCGCTGGCCGGCGCGTTCGTCTGTTACATCGTCGAACGTGCCGACGATCTGCGCCGGATTGCCTTCCTGGTCGCAGACAACCTCGCATCCGCTCACCACTCGCCGTGTCGTGCCGTCAGGCAAGGCGATCGAGTATTCGACAACCAGCGGGTCATGCGTCGCGATCGAAGAGGCGACCTCCTTCTGCACGCCTTCAAGCGCTTCCGGGTCTATACGGTCGAACACCCGTTGCTGGTCGATGACTTCCTCGGGGTCAAAGCCCCACATCTCACGGCTACGTGCGTCCATTGTCACGCTACCGGAGGCGAGATCCCAGGTGTAGGTGCCGAGACGCGCGAGATTGATGGCCGCACGGAGCCGGCGCTGGTCCAATGCGGCAGCGGTCCGCGCATGGACGGCGTCGGTCACCTCGTTGGTGAGACACAGAACGCCTGCAACGGCTCCATCATCGTCAAACACGGGCGAGAAAGAGAACGTCCACCACGTATCTTCCGGCGAGCCGTAGCGAGCCAGTGGGACGTAGCGATCGGCATACGAGATGCTTTCGCCTGTCATAGCTCGGTCGAAGTCCTCGGCGATCGATAGCCACGCATCAGGCCAGAGCTCCTCCAAACGCGCTCCCATCGCCTGTGGTACTCGAGGACCAAGGATGGGGATGTAGGCATCGTTGAAGAAGAAGGTTCGGTCGGGTCCCCAGACCATAAAAGCCGCGCTGGGAAGGGCCAGGATGGTGGAGACGTTGGTCCTGAGCGCCGACGACCAAGAGGCAGGAGGCCCAAGGACGTGCACGGTCCAGTCCGTTGACGCGATGCTGGCCAAGGTTCCGTATTCCATTGGCCTATTCTCCTACGCCCATCCGCCTTCACAGCAAATGTACGGCAAAGCAAAGGCCTCTATCCGGCAATTAGGATCAGGATTCCAGCATGATGATGCGAAAACTACACGCAGGCGCTCCGCCTTGGTCGCGGATGGAGGCCATGACGGAACCCGCGCCCCGTCTTGCCCGCGTCAACCTTCCCATTCGTTCGTAGCGAACCTCCGCCTCTCGCCAAAGCCGGTAGGTCCCGGAACACCGTCCTTTTCGAAAAAGCGACAGCCCCGCGATGTCGGCTATTGCCAACCGATCTCCCGAAAGCTGCCATTCCGCTAACCACCAGGACGCGACGTTCAGACGGCTGCCTCGCGACCACCGTGCCCAAAAGCCAACCGTCCGCTTTCAGGCACGGAAGCGGACGGACTGGAAGCGCCCACTTGCAGACCTTCGCGCAATCACTCAACCTCCCCGCTGGAAAACGCAACGGGGAGACTGGGTATGCAAGCGGTTCGGCAAATCATCGGTGCGACGGGGCTGATCTTTGCCGCGATATTTGCCGCATCCTACTGGAAACTCATTCATATTGGCCCGGGCCTCGAAAAAGGCGTCATGATCTGCTTCGTGACGACGCTGCTCGCGCTTACGGCAGTCGAGTGGATGATCGCGAAGAAAGCTCGCGCCTGAAGCACGAATCGAACGGCAGCTTTCCACCACTTTTAGCCGTTCAGCGATCGGATGTACGAGAAACCCAGCTCTCGCCCTCAATGCTCCACAAACAGGTGATTTGCGCCGCCTGGCCGGCGCCCGCCGGCGTGTAGCGTATATCTGGGTCCGTTCTATGTACCGACCCCTGATAGCTGCCGGTCGGTTTTTAGGCACGATGAACGCCTGCGAATGGTCTGAACGGCAAAGATTGGTGGAAAGCGGCCTGGCCGCTTTTGAGCATCGATCCGCTCAAACGGACGTTCGTTCAGATGGCGTCCGAAGCTACCCGAACGCTAGCAGCGGAACCTGCGTACTGCCCTATCCGGGCGTGTTCATCTGACTGCACCCTTAACCCTTGCTTACGACTGCACTCGCGTATCAGTGAATGACGAGTGCTAGTAGGTCCGGCTTAGCAAGATGAACAGGCGGCCGGATCGGGCATTTTAGATCGGTCCTCAATATCCGACTTCTGGCCTAGCGGAATGTTTGGAATTGAGAGAAATCCGGACCGTCCGCTTTGAAACAAAAGGTGTAAGGCAAGCGGTCATTAGTGTCGCAACTTAGAACCACCAGCTTCGCGCTAACCTCATATCGTTTGATACATTCTCTGAGTAGACTTGGAAGCGGACATTCCCGCACAAACCGTTTTACTCCGCATCTCTTGCTGCTTCTGGGAGATTTGCCTCGGCCTAAGACAGTAACAGCACATTCTGCCTGAAGCTTCTCGTTCGCGACCACAGCCCCTCTATGCGGCTCCGGCCAGGTTCGGAAGCCTTCAGCTAAAGCTGGGACCAGTCTACCCGGTTCCACTCAATGCGTCGGCGACTCCAGTGCTCATCGATCGCCTGGGTAAAGTCGGCACGCACGAGCTTTCCGCGGCTCTCGCACCAATCTGTGCTCTCGCGTCGAACAACGAGACCCTCCATTGCTCCTGATCGATAGTGGCTTGAGCCTTCCGCCAATATTTGCTCGATTTCGGTTAGATCAGTGTGACCGCGCAGCAGAGCTGGCACTATCGTTAGGCCTGCTGCAGAGGCTAGGGCATTCCGCCGTCTGCTGCTCCAAAAGCGACTTACCGCGCGGTCGTACACATCGAACAGGAGGAACCAGTCAGGCAAGCGATCGTAACCGATAGAGTGTCGGGCAGCGCTCCATTCGCCGAAGAGGATGAGTGGCGCCTCCAGTTGATCGCGGATATCCTCTTCATGCTGGGTCAGCCATTCGGGCAACCGCGAAAACTGGCCAGCGTAGGGAGCCGTTAGATATTGACCTCGATTTTGAATCAACAGCGTTCGATCTTCGGCTAATGAAAGCCCTATGTTAGCGCCGTCGATCTTTTCCTCGACTAGCACTTTGCTCGCGAGAAGCGCGCTCACCTCTGACGCGGATAACAGTTTGTCCTCGCGCGGAACGGTGGTTCGATTCAACCAGGCAAGATGCGGGGTCGAAGGGAAGCGAAAGAAGCTCATTATCGGGTATCCGGCTATTGTCTCGCCTTTTTCTCAGCGTGCTTGGCACGAGACCACGCCTCGATGATTGGTTCAACTATGACATCATGGGCAAAGAGGGCTTCCTCCCAGTCGTGCCAGTCGGTGTCGCCCGCAAAAGCAACGCAGCCTTCGCCAAAATCTGCTAGAGACGCCAACGATGCCGCGACCATCTTTCGGTCGGCGAGATCATGGATTACTGGCATTAGCGTGGCAGGCAATATGCCATGGCCATGCTCGTCATAGTCAATGGAGACGCTATCTACGGCACATTTACTCCATTTCGACATCACGACTTGAATCCCGAAGTCTGTATGCCCAATTTTATTATTATATTCGTTCCAAATCCGATTCTCGAAGTCGAGCACGAGACGGGCGTCGCTCCTTTCAAAGTTGTCGAGCCATTCCCAGATCACCATACGCAATGCCGGATCGAGCGGTGTCGCGGCAATGTCGGATGGCTGGATTGGATCGGCAGCACTGGCGGCAATCAACACATTGGTATCGACCACATAGCGGTCCCTCATTGCGCGCTGGCTTTCTGACGCTCGAACATGAGCCGTGCCTGTTCGCGCGTCTCTCCAAGTGCGTCACCAAAAAATCCCTCCGGCCAGTTCTTCACCCGCCCAAATTGATCGATATTAAGCGACTGTAGTTCGGCAGCCTTAGCTTTTCGCTTTACGAAGTACATCGCTGTTTCACTCGATGAGGCAGCTCTCTTGGCTATCAACGTCTGCATACGTCTAAACAAGTGCTCGGAGTGAGTTTCGACCACGAACTGGACACTGCGCTCGCGACTAACCTCGACAAAGAGTTCCGCCAAAGCGGACTGCGCAAGCGGATGCAGGTGAATTTCCGGCTCCTCAAGAATGATTGTACAGCCCTTCGGAGCAAAATAGGACACTACCAGGACCGGTAAAACCTGCGATATGCCAATGCCAACGTCACGAAGATTGCATGCAACTCCGTCCCTATACACAATCAACTCATAGCGATTGGACCGCCCCTGCTGCCGGACTTCGAGCTTATCCGCGAGGCCCATTTTGCTGAGCCAATGGGAGACGCCGTTCACTATGTAGTTTTGCTCGTCGCCTCGTAAGAGCGCGCTCGCCAGCAGAGCGTCGACCGCGCCTCGTCCGTCGCTGCCCACGTCACCGGGCTTAGTCTTGTTCCAAGGATAGTCCCGTTCCGGCTTACGGCGCAACGGACCAAGATATATGATCCGTTCGAGTTCACGGCGGATAGCCAAGCTCAGATCTTCGACAAGCTGACCGTCCTGGTCGAGAGCGGCGATCGCCTCCGCTGAAAAAGCAATCGAACGTTCAGGCGCGTAACCGCGTCCCTTTGCGCGAGGCAATTGCTCATCATCGACCAGGATCGAAAAAGCCCCCTTTTCTCGACGGATCGCCTTAAACTGACGACCATCAGCCTTCAACGTGAGTGCCTGAATCACGACACTACCCGAAGATGTCTGGCCGTATGAGCACTCGAAGCTGCCCTTGGAGATGCGGCTAGTGCCCCGATTGTCGAAGTCGAATGCTATGGAAAACTGGCGGGGCGTCTCGGCATCTTGGTTAAGCACATCCTCGAAGGCTCCGAAATTAAATAGGTCGTTTATCTCGTCTCCACCGAGGTTCAGATGAATTGTGCGATCGGGCGAACGCGCGGTCTGTTTTAGTAACAATAGGCTCTGGATTAGGGATGATTTCCCAGAGGAATTGGTTCCAAGAAGCATCGTCAGCGGACATAGAATTATATCCCCGGTGTCCGACCAAGCCTTAAAGTTCACCAATCGCAGTCTTGCAAACATGAAGAACAGTGTCCCAATTCGATTTTCGTCTTTGGCGTGGCCATAACGAAAAGCTCAGGCGGCGTATACGCGGGTGGCCTCTTTCCCCGATTTATCACCCCCAACCGGCCATTCCCTCAGTGACTAATTTCGCTCGTGCGTGTCGCCTGACGGTTGTCCGCTACCGGGTAAGTAGCTCCTAACATAGTTCTTGGCACCGGGTGGTAGCCATGACCTTGGTACCGTCCAGTGCCCCGCCGGCTGATGCGTTCACACGCGTCCGATCACACCGGCTTCCACTCGAAGAGCGCATCGAGCTTCGGTTTGGAAAGCACGCCGGGCGCGCCGCAGAACGCGCCGGGTACACCCTCTCCGCAGAAGCGCACGTTATCCTCGCCGAAGATCTCGCGTGCGCTGGCGACGGCGGGCTGCCGAGCAAGCACGTTCGGGTCGATGCCGCCGGGGCCAGCAAGTGGCGGCAGGGCGTGGTCAAAGCCCACGACGGTGCATCTCACCGGCGTCCCTCCAGCGGTTCGACGACGGCGCGCGGCGAAGAAGGCGCGGTAGGCAACGTCATCCGGCGGGAGGGAGTAGCCCATCAGTATGATGTGGTCCGCCTGCATGACGATGGCACGCAGGTCACGCTGGATCTCGTCGATGAACGACGGCGGCGTTTGCTTGAAGGAACTCTGCATCACGGTCTGGGCGTGTTCCGTGGTCGTAATGGTGTGGCAGTGCAGACAGGCCCTCGCGTCGACCACCCCCTCGCTCCACAGGTTGCTCTCCTTCTTACGTTTGTCACGATCCGCAGGGTCGAGAACCGCCAAGTCCGGGTAAGCCGATCGCCGGTCGAAGCGACGAAGGGGCGGGGGCGGCAGGAGGGACGGTGATCGGAGGCTCCATTCGTCTCCGTGGTATGCCGACAGCTTTCCGCAGTCCGGGCACTCGCGCCAGCAGAGGCATCCGTGTGGAAAGAGGAACTTGCTCAACCTGATCCGCTCCGACCCTCGGGCGTCGATCTCATTGATCCGCTGCGCCGACGCCTCGTTCATCGGATACCAGAGGTCCGGCCGCCCTGCCGGCTCGATCCGCCGCGAGGGGATGAAGTGGCCCATGTCGTGGTAAAGCTGGATACGTCGTGACGCACCATCGACTTTCTCGACGTCCGGTGCTCCATTCAGTCTCCGGTTCGCGACAAATTGAGTCCAGAGGCCGATGGGATCGTAGTTGAGGCTAACGAAGGCGATATCGCCGCGGATGAACTCGGCACGGTCCAGACGACCGGAGAAAGACGGCTCTGATCGATACATTCTCCGACCCAGCCACTCGGCGAACCGTTCGTAGGTCTCCAGCGGGCGACCGTGGTCGCGCACGCAGTTCTGCCAGTCGATGTAGAACATCGCGTGCAGGATCATCTTGAGCGCGGCCTTCGCCCCCATGAGACGACGCGCGTCCAAGAACGCGCCTTGCTCCGTACGGAAGCCGTGACCAAGCGGGGCATGCATGTCGAGCATGTTGAAGAGGTCGTTGATCTTCAGCGCGCCGGCTGAGGCGCCCGGGCAGACCCGGAGCACGTCCTGCAGCGCCGGCCAGTCGTAGGTAAGCCGTAGTTCCCGCACACGTGCCCGCAACTCATCGCCGCTGGCGCCCTTCCGCCAGTTCCTTCCCATAGCGGCAAGCTGCTTGTCCGTGGGGTCGTGGAGGGCTGCGGAAGCGGTGCCATCACCAAGGATGGTGAGCAGATCGACCAGAACCTTGCGCTGCGGCGCGTTGGCACCTAGGCCGAGCGCGCCTTCCACTCGCTTCGCTAGGCTAGCGGGCGAGAGATCCGCTACCCCCGCCAGTGTCAGGATGAAGACGCTCTGCTTCGCGGTCACGCGCATGCCCAAATTGGCCGTTGCACCGGCTCCCCAGAATATCACCGTCGACGGCTTCCCCATCGCCACTCCTTAAAGATCGCGCTCCCCTGTACGGGGACCGGGGAACCCATAGCTCTTCAGGCGGTCGCTCGGAAAGGGTGGCGCGCTCACCTGCGACTGCCCGGTGGGCGCACGTCGTTCTAGCGAAGGAGCGATGCAATGGTTTCAGCTGAACAATTGCCCGATCTCGGGAAGCGCCGCAGCACAGGTGAACGGCCAAGAATGGGTCGCTTCAGCCTGCATCGACATCGGCCAGCTGTGGCTTCCGCCGGTCGCCGACGACGAGTCGGTAGCGGAGTTCGGCCGGCTCGCGAATGACGAGAACCTTCTGGCCAACCGCTTCCGCGGCGAGGGAGGCGACCGCGCCTATCGGGCATACGTCGCAGCGAAGGAGCGGCGGCGTGCGACGCTGCGTGCGATCGATACCGCGCTGGATCGCCTCTCGGGCGGCGCGGACGGGCCCGAAGATCGGCTGCACGACGCGTTGAATATTGCGGACGGAGACCTAGGATCGGCCGACCGCCTCGTCGATGAATGGCGGTTGCGCTCTCAGACGGAGGTCAACCACGCTTATTCGATCGTTGTGAGACGGGGATGCGAAGACGTTCCGGATGCCGACGTGGTTCGCGAAGGGACGCGGTTCGGCTACGTCCTCGCGCGCTTGCACATCCATCTATCGCATAGCTGACGATCTTATGGAGAGCGTGTCTCGGAGGCGGTCAGCTACGACACTGTCGGCTCGGACGACCTAACGGTTCGCGTCGGTCGCTAGCGACGGCGTCACGCGTGGTGGCTACCACGCCCTCAGCTGCGTGCGCCCCGCTCGGCGACGGCTTCCGAGATCGCACCATCGACCAGATCGTCTAGATAAGAAACCACCCGCGAGCGCAGCGTGTCACGAAGCGCTTCGAGCTCGGGCGTGCGCTCGCGGGCCACAAAGAAATCCCATGAGCAACCGGCGAACGCCTCATTGAGATCGGCGGGCACCGGGACAGCGCCGGTGCGCGAGCCGACCAGCATCCGCTCGGACGACAGGGGCACGAAGATGCTCACGAGCGTGTCGAGCGAAGCCAGCATGAGCGGAGAGGCTATGCCATCGGATTCATAAGCGGTTGCCACGCAGTCCGGCAGGATCAGTCCGGGGACATGGACGATCCGCCAGTTAAACGCGGTCATGTGCTCGACACGCTCGGCAGGCGCCAGCGTCTCGCCGAGCGACTTGCGCTGTGCGCTGGCCGTTACCCCCGGCATGGATTCGAGAATCGTTGCCAGCGCCTCGTCCATCGGCCCCCTGGTTTCGGCGTGATAGGTGTCGAAGTTCGCTTGGACTGTCGAGAACGCCCACTGCCGAAACATGGCTTCGTCCATGCCCATCATCGCGATAAGCGGCCGATATTGTTCGAAGGCCTCGGCGAGCTGTTCGGCAAACGGACCCTTGATAGAATTGCCGTCAAGACCGAGAAGCTTACGCGCGCTTGCGGTGTCCGCAAACTGGTTCGCAACGCCTTCGACCATGGCAGTGCCGGCCGAGGTCACGGCCTTGCGGAAATTGTCGTTGCGGATCGCCAGGTGGGTTACGAACTCCGCAGCCTCGCGAGAATCGGCCTGTTCCCCGTCGCCGAGCGCCCGCAGCTTGGCCAGCATGGTTGCGAGCGATGTTTCATAGTAAGTGATCTGGTCATCGAGCGTCTCGTCACCGCCTTCGACGCGCAGCTCCGAGTAGAAGTGGCGCTCGGCAGCAATCCCGTCGGTTGCGGGCGTGAAGATACCGCGATCAAGCGTGTAGGCGACGACGAATGTCGACTTGCCTTTCTTGAAGCCGAACCCCCTTAATAAGCTCTGTGGAATAAAGTGCTGTTTGCTGCCGGACATGCGCTCGACTTAGCGCGCTCAGGGCATGCCTGCCAATCACCTGAAACTGTCACGAGCCGTCCATAGAATTCTAAAGCTGCAGACCGCGATTACGCTGGATCTGATCTAGCCGGAACGCGTGGAGAACGACGGCTTCGTTCCAAGCGCATCCGGCGGGAGTCGACCAACATACGCCGATCCGATGTGGCGCCGGGAATGTCTGATCTGCGCCGGAGCCGCCATGTCCTGTTCGGTCAAGCGGTAAGGCAGCAGAGCACCCCCATTCTCGACGTCTAGTCCGGCTTTAAGCGATCCCGAAAGTCGTCGCTCGGCTAACGTTACCACTAGAGACACGTGCAGGCAGCCTCGGCTAGAAGGTTGACTCTGACGGTGAAGCTGGGAAGCGAGCAGGCCGGCCTCAACGTCCACTTGTGGGTCGATCGCGGCGCTGACGCTCGATGACCTCAAGGTCTTCATGGCCCGCACCTGTTTGCCCAAGGCCGCGTGGGTTCGCGGTGCCGGCGAGGTCATCCGGCGATCCGTAGAGCTGGCCGTGCCGCTCATTTGGCCTATAGGTGTCGTACCACTTCCTGCGGGGGCAGCCACATTGCCGGCACTTACGCCCAATATCGAAAATCGCGTTCGCAAGCTTCCGAAGCCGTCGAACGCAACCCAGAGCCTGCAGCCATTGTTCGAGGCCGTGAGCAATGCGATGTTCGCCATCGAAGATGCCTGTGGCGACGATGTCTCGAAAGGCCGGATCGATATTACCGTCTCGAAGCTGTCGGACGCGGACGGGATCCAGATCATGATCGCGGACGATGGCATCGGTCTGGATGCCAAGCGCTACGCCGCTTTTTGTGAGATCGACACCGACTTTAAGAAGAGCAAGGGCGGCAAGGGTGTCGGCCGGCTCTTCTGGCTGGATGCTTTTGACGAGATCAAGATCGACAGCATTTACGCATTGAATGGCGGGACCGCGAAGCGCGAATTTGCATTCGTCCTCAACAATTCCGAGCAAGTTGTTCCGACAATCGAAGACGAGACCGTGGGGTCTGCCTTGCGCCATGGCACTCGGGTTCGCTTCAAAGGATTACGCACAAAGGAATATGCGGAGCCGTTTCCGAAGCGATCCGACACCTTCCTTCGCTATTTCAGTGCACATTTCATTGCGGATTTTTTAATGGGCGGTGGGCCGACCATCTTGGTCGATGTTGACGGCGAAGCCGTTGAATATCCCAAAGCCGTCTCGGACCTGGTCATCGGCGAACCGATGGACACCATCATCACGAGCGAAGAGTTTGGCGAGTTGCATATCGTCGGGTTCGTGTGCCGCGCGGAAGCCAGCACCGGCCTGGACGGCCTTCACCAGCTTCATCTGCTGGCGAACGACCGTACCGTCGAGACTAGGAAGGTGGATAATCTCCTAGGGATCGACAGCTTGGAGCGCGACGGGGAAACGGATCTCGCCTTTCATGGCTGTGTTTCGGGTGAGTATCTTGATCTTCGGGTTAACGAGGGCCGCACGGCGTTTAATCTGACCGAACGGACGCTGAAGCAGATCAGCAGGCAATGCATGGAGGCGGTTCGCATCCGCATGCTGCCCGACCAAGTCAGGAAGTACTTCGCCAAGCGTCGCGAACGTTACGAGGCTTTTGTGGAGCGCTATCCCACCTTCGGGTTCGACGACGACGACACGCAACTCGGCCGCGTGCCGCTTCATGCCGCGACGCCCGAGGAGTTCGCCTCGTTCCTGGTCAAGTTCCAGATTAGGCGCGATGAGGAACGCCAAGAGACGCTGCAAAGGTTAATCGACGCCCTCGATAACGATGTGCAATTCAGCTTCGAGGGCTCGGTGGCGGAAGCGGCTTGCGAGATCCAGGCCTCGGAACAGCTCGCCCTCGCGCAACATGTGGTTCGCAGAAAGCTGGCATTGGAGCTATTGGAAAAGCTGATTACGCGCATACGTGCGCGTGAAGGCTCGTCCGACGACTTCCATCTGGAACGGACACTCCACTCCTTCATCTGCCCGATGAATGTCAGAGGCGACGATCCTGCCGAGCGCAAGAGCCGCGCACACGAATTATGGGTCGTGGACGAGCGCTTGGCTTTCACGCGAGCATTTTCTTCGGACAAGCGCCTCGATGACGTCCTTGTGGACGCCGGATCCGCCGATCGGCCCGATCTGTTTCTTTGGGATCTGGCATATGGACTAGGCTCAACCGACCCTGACCAACCGGAAGCGGTCGATATCTCCGAACCGCTTCGAACGGTTATGGTGGTGGAATTCAAGAAGCCAGGACGCAGGGCATATCAAGGTCCGAAGGACCAGATCGAACAGCAGATTACCCGTTACCTCGCCCAGTTACAGGGTGAAGAGATCGAGTCATTCGGACGGACTCGAGTTCGGGTCGCCAAGGACTGCGTCTTCCATTGCTACGTTGTCGCGGACATTGTCGGCGATCTGGTACTGCAGCTATCGGGTTGGAACACGACGTCGAACAGCCAAGGACGAATCCGCCAGCTAAGCGGCAATTATCGCGGTCAGATCGAAGTCGTTCAGTGGCAGGATTTGGTGAATGACGCCTGGATGCGCAACCGGGCCACGCTTCACGCCGCGGGGCTCAGTCGGAAACAACTAACTCAGGTCCAGCCGAAGCCGGATACCGTTGACGTCGTGGATGATGATATCGATCCGGACGAATGAACGAGCCCAACCCGCGCTGCGCAGTTAGGCTGCTTACTGGCGAGGCGCGGAGGATGGCGACGAAGGCTGGCCTATACGCGGACGACCGCGGGTATCAGGGCGATATTCGACCAGTCCGGCGGGTGAACGAGCCGCGGAAGCGGGGACGTCGGAATGGCGGAAATTGTGTCAGGGCCGGCGTGAGGCTGACAGCGGCTCTCGACCAGACCCGGTCTTTCCGATCAGCTACCGCGAACGTCTCCTCCTCGCAGAAGCTGCCGTTGGGCTGCCTCGAAGCGGAGTGTCAGCGAGGCGCCTATGTCGATCGTTCGAACTGCCTGACCAGCATTCTGTAAGCCGTCGTTCTTCCACCCTGCTTGGTGGGAGGCGGGGTACGGCTGACATTGGGGACATAGCGGTCGTTAAAGAGTTGAGTACTTCCCTGCTCGACATATAAGCGCGCCGACGTGCCGGATCAGACGACGATATAACTCAGACGCATCGATGAGGCGGGTCTTTCTTTCATTTTGAGGTTAAGACGCACCCCATCTGGCGATGCAGTTGCCAACAGCTTGGTCTCAACTGCTTGACCAGCCTCATCTTGCCACTCTCCGGAGTCCAAGCGGGTCAACAACGGCGAAACAGCGCTAGCCACATCAAAGATTCGGTTATTCCTCATCTCCCGGGAGATACCACGGAAATCGCCGTCGGCTGGAGCGGCGGTGAACCGCGCACTTGGTTGGCGCATCTCTCGTGTGAACGCGTGTTCTGCAGTTGGAGTGTCAACACCAACGAAGTCTGTTAGGAATTGGGCTATCTCATTTGCGACCCAGCGCCCGACGGTGCGGCCAGAATCGAGGGACGTTAAAAGGTCTGGCCGTAGCATCGATAGCGCACGGTGAAGTCGAACCGCTGCGATCTCTCCAATGAGCTGCCCACCGATCTCACGCGCTTCGAACGGGACGGGCTTGGAACGAAACTCTCTGATCGTCGGGTCCTTTTTGCTGAACGCAACCTCGCGCTTCGTCCCGTCTACGATCGGATCATGGTGAGTCGCCACGTCGACATCAGGCACCGAGAAGAAGACCGTATTTGCCAACAACCCGCCCAGCGAGCGACGCACCTCCGCTTCGTCAGTGAAAAGAGGGAGGGCATAAATCGCTGACTCTGGCACACCTGCTGCCTGTCCAGTCCCACGAAGCCGGCTATGCTGATTCTTCTCGCTATTATTGTTTATCCCGAAAAGTACATGCTCAGTATCTGGCGTGGATGGCGACACAAAAACGCTGCCAGAATGCCGAGAATATTTACGCCTCTTGCCCATCTTGAACTGAAGAAATGCAATTCGGGCCGCTGTCGCTCCCATCGGCGGGAGATCAAGTGAGACATCCCATCCATGCTCCAACTCGTCCTGTAAGCTGAGCCCAGCCGCGTAAATCGGGGGCCCGATCACCGACGCGCCGGGCAACGACCATGGTCCTGCTGCCCAGAGGACGTGCCAAATACCCTGGCCAAGTGCGAGCAGTTCGTGAGTTACATTCAGTTCGAGAGTCTTTTCCGTCAGTCCCATTGTGTCCGCCTGCCAGGCCTATCCCGGCAAGCCCTGGTAGCGAAGAATCGCAGGAAATCGAGAGAAACTGCCCCTTCTTTCATCTCCAGCTTTCACGCTAACTGAAAATGTTGCCGAAGAGGTAAGCGGTCATTGCAGACAGCCGCGTTTGCGCTGTTATCGGCCGATAAGCTGCCTGTCTGCAACCGGCCCAGCTTCTGTCATTCCGCGGTTCGGGTCGGCCGAGAATTGAGCGTCGGCTTCCGACACGAGATGTCGTTCGACATGACGCATGCGAACGTCGGGAATGTCCCATATTTTCGCCATTCCCGCGGCGCGGCAGGTCGGTCGCGAACCGATGAATGAATGTCGGAAGTTGGGAACGCGGAAAAGCGCCGGGAACGGCGACTTATGGGTCTAATTTGATGTCCGTAGCCATCGGACGGTAGTGTCGTCGAAAGCACGAATTGCGAGGGCGATGGACGTTTGATTTCGGTCCCTGCAGTTGCGTCAGTCGCGATCCACTGGACGGCCGATGCCAGCGGCGACGACTGCATCACGAACCCGTCGAAAGAAGCTCGCTGGTAGATAGCCATAACTGACGGCAGGTTCGCGCCCTGGGATCGGTCGGATGTCATAGCCTGGCCATGCGAACCGGTTCCACTCGGTGATGATGATCCACGATCGGTCACCGGACAGGCCCAAGTCGCAGCGAACGGCCTCCGGCACTTCGATCGCTAACTGATCGCGGGTAGGGGCCTTGGTGGTCAGCGGCACGACGTGCACCTGATCGATCCCATCCTTCTGACGGGTCACCAGCACGACGGCAACGGGCCGGTCCTTTATGCCTTCATCGCGGCCTTTAACGTACTCGTATTCCCATAGGTAGCTGTAGTTGAGGACTTCACCCGGCTGCGGCAGCGTTGAGCCTTTTTTCGGCGTCTTGGGCGCCGCGGCCGGGTTCGACGCCGCGGATGGCTTCGAGGGTTTCGTCATCAAGATCCTCCACGCGGCCGGCGATCCGTTCACGACGGCGCAGGCGCTCATATTCATCGACGGGGACCATGACGAAGCGCACGCGGCCGTTCCGACTAACGCCGACCGGGCGGATCATCGCCTCGTCAGAGTAACGGCCGAACTGCTTTTGCAATTCGCCCGAGGGTACGATTTCCATGCTCGTCGCCATGAGCGGGTGTTCCTGTGCTGGATGCGTTGCAGGCTGCTGCCGGCGCGGCGGGATCTCGATCGCATGCAGGCTGTTGCCGGTACGCGGGGGGCTCGGTCGCGCGTGCGGATTCAGCCTGCACGCGCGGATCGTGGTTGAAGCACGACCGGCTTAAAGCCGATATCGATCAAATAGGGAAAATACGCATAACCGTCAAGACACGTAGAAACAGGGGATTGAATGGGAACAGGAGAACCGGTATAAGGTTGCAAGTGCGGGATATCTGGTAAATCATTCTAGCGATAAGTCCGATTCCCGCTAGAAACATGCTGGCGCGAAATTGGCCCGTCGCGTACCTATCCGAGGCCACAAAATGTGGCTTCCGACCTATTTTGGTAATCGAGCGAACCGACGTGTCAGACGACGCCGAGATTGACATGAGCCTGGACACTAAGGTCGTCGTGGCCGATCAGGTCAACGCACTCGCTGCATACCTACCCGATCTGGCACCGGACGATCGCGAGCGGGTCGATGGCTATGTCGCTCGCGCGTCGGCAGAAGCGACGTTGCGCGCCTACCAATCCGACTGGCGGCTGTTTTGCGCCTGGTGCGAGGAAAGCGGATATCGCTCGCTGCCCGCCACGCCGGCGATCGTCGCTGCCTTCCTGACGTTACTGGCGGAGCGCGGCTTCGCTCCACGGACGCCGCATCGGGCGCGGGGAGGGCGCGAGGCTTTGGCCAAGCCGTTAGGGCGTTCGACCATCGGTCGACGGCTATCGGCAATCGTCTTTGCCCACCGTGCAGCGGGGTTCGATCCACCGACGCAGCAGCCAGACGGCGCGCGGTTGGAAAAAGCCATGCGTGCCATCCGGCGCGATAAGCGCGACGATCCGTCGGGTAAGAAGCGCCCCGCGGATGGTGACGTGTTGCGTGACATGTTGCGAACGATCGATGGCGAGGATCTGCGATCGCATCGGGATCGGGCCTTATTGGCGATCGGGATGGCGGGTGCGTTTCGTCGCTCCGAGCTGGTAGCGATTACCGTCGGTCGGGTGTCGGACGATACGCGCGGGTTGCTGGTCCGTGTTCCAACGTCAAAGACCGACCAGGAGGGCAGGGGGCATAGTGTTGCCATCCCCGATGGTCGGCGCCTCGAGCCCGTCCGGCATTATCGTGCCTGGCTTGCCAAAGCCGCGATCGACAGCGGTCCGGTGTTTCGCAAGCTGACCCCGCAAGGGCGGCTCACCGAGCAGCCGATGAGCGCGCAGGGTGTGGCGCTTGTCGTCAAAGCGGCTGCCCAATCCGCCGGCTATCCGGCAGCCTTATTCTCTGGGCACTCGCTGCGAGCTGGGTTTCTCACCGAAGCAGGGCGGCAGAATGCCAATCTGTTCAAGATGCGTGAGCATAGCCGGCATGCCTCGATCGATATGGTCGCCGAGTATGTCCGCGATCATGAGCGATTTCGCGAACATGCTGGAGAGGGGTTTTTGTGATTCCGTCAGTCGCCGGGCTGGGGGGAATAGCGCGAGTGGCACCAAAAGTTCGTGCTTTCGACGACACTCCGGCTGCTCACCGCTTCGTCATCCCACAATACGTCCGGGTTAAACTGACGATTCAAAAATCAGGTAGCGCCGTCCCAGTCGATGCCGCGGCCCGCTGAACGACCTTCGTGTCGCCGGTTGTTTCGTCGTGCAAAATAAGATTGATGTCGATTCGGAGACAGGGGTCGGCGCACAGAACGGAGCCAGTTACACGCTAACGATCGATAGTGACGCAAAACCGCCAAGATCGGGTTTCCGCCTACTCGGGCAAAGCGGCAGGGTTTGTCGCCCAGGCTGAGCCTCAATGAATGACCGCGTCAGTGGCCACGGGGGTGCCATCGGAAATCATGTGTTTATCGACAGCGCGTGGCGGGCAGTAGGCGGTCAAAGCGGCCGGGCCGCTCCCGCCCACATCCCGACGTTCAGGCTTGCTATCCGGGCTCCCGATAACGGCCATTCATTAAGCGCGATCTTTCCTGTTTCTCCGTGTTCGATCGGCCATTTCGGGAAAGTGCAATCGGGATCGTGCTTCCTACCTATAGCGGACATGCCGGGTATGACCGTCGCCGCACCAGCCTATCGGGACGACACAAGGTCCTGAATGAAATATTCGGTGTCGGAGACGAGCGATAGGATCATGTCTTTGATCGTCGACTGCTCATGCCGCGAAGGAAAAACAAACGCTTATGAAAGTGGAACGGTCCAGGGCCCCTGTTGCGCGCTTTAAGCGAACGCTCCGACGCCTCTTGTCGGCCTAGCACTCGGTAATCTGTATTTTCTTCGCCCTTTTCCCGCGTATTGCGCGATGAGGTTTTGGAACCTGCAGACGTTCCCATTCAACGTTCCTTTCCAGAAAAGCCGTGGCATCGACACCGATACGACGCTTCGCCACCGATAAGTGAAGCCGCTTGCGGTCGGGCATATCCATTACCCTCGACCAAGCCATTTCCGGTTTGTCATAGTCGTGCGACTGGACCGGACGTGCGGTACAACGTCTTCCCGACTGGCGATTAATGTTGAGGCTGGACGATGTACCTCACGCTAGAATCGTTGTTCCAGACGTGCGCAACATCGGTCAATGGTACGCTGGTGAATGCTGGCTTGAAACCAGCACCGTGAGCCGCTGCGAGAAGCTCTGCCGCTCCGGCGAGCAACTCCTTG
Organism: Sphingomonas sp. FW306-05-A; assembly: GCF_058782275.1. Classification (NCBI taxonomy): domain Bacteria; kingdom Pseudomonadati; phylum Pseudomonadota; class Alphaproteobacteria; order Sphingomonadales; family Sphingomonadaceae; genus Sphingomonas; species Sphingomonas sp. FW306-05-A. The sequence continues at coordinate 49,295 of NZ_JBYSXN010000005.1, read as the reverse complement.
ACTGCGACGCTGCCGATGCCACTGCCGAGCAGTTCCAATCCTGAGCTGCGAAGCATGTCCGCGCGCAGCGGTATGTCGACGCCAGCCGAATTGCCAATCTGCACGTATCTGAGGCGCGGTTCGCCGGTCCGCGCTCCTCGATTGGTAGCGGCCGCCTTTAAAACGGCCATAGCAGGCTCGCCCCAGATGAAGTCGAGCACAACATCAACGCCTCGGTCGAACTCGTCCCGGAGCGCGACATCGGCATTGTCATCAAGCGCGATGCGGACCTCGGCATCCAGATTGCCGAGCCGCTCGCGGTTGCGTCCAACCGCGATGACCTTCGCTGCTCCCAGATGACGAGCGACCTGCACCGCCATGCTCCCGGCCGCCCCGGTTGCGCCATTAACGAGCACCGTCTCGCCGCCGGCTAGCCGGGCACGCCGCGTCAGCGCGACCCAAGATGCGAGTCCGGCGGTGGAGATGGCCGCGGCCAGATCGTCGGGGAGCAGGTCAGGCACCGGCACCAGCATGTCGCTGGCTGCCAGGGATCGCTCCGCCATCGATCCGAACGGAGGCTTTGGGAATAGAAAATAGACGCGACGCCCCTGCGGATCAACGCCGACGCCGTCGACACCCGGAACGAAACCGGCCGTGGTACCACCGGAATAGTGCGCCCCGGCGGCTATTGCCTTGACGATCGGACTAAGGGGTGCGGCCGAGACGGCGATGACGGTTTCGCCGCTGCCCGCTTCCGGTTCCCTAAACTCGGTGATCTGTGGCGGTATGCCGAATGTTTGCACGACTGCTGCTTGCATGGCGCGGCTCCTTTAAATGTAAGGCCGCCTCGTGACTTGATCCTCCCATACGATCTATACCTGATCATCCGCCATTTTTACGCGATCGTCTGGAAAAGCATGGACCTCCTCTCACAGCTGCTCTCGCTGCTCAAGCCGAACAGCTACATCACCGCCGGGTTCGATGCTGGCGGCGCGTGGTCCCTTGCTCTTGATGACCTCGGCGGTAGAATCAAATGCTACGCAGTCGTAAGAGGCGGATGCTGGTTGTCGCTTGACGGTGACGCCGCGCCGGTTTGTCTGAGCGAAGGCGACTGTTTCGTCCTCCCGACCGGTCGTTCGGCGACGATCGGGAGCGATCCCCGGCTGGTGCCGCAGCGGGCGAGTGAGGTGCTTGACCCGAATCGCAGCGGCGATGTCGTCACTTATAACGGGGGTGGCGGCACGTATCTCGTTGGAAGCCGTTTCGAGGTCAAGGGCCGCCACGCCGACCTGTTGCTCGGTCGCCTGCCCCCGCTAATCCGGATCGAAGGTGCCGGTGGGCAGACCCGGCTACGGTGGTGCATCGACTTGATGATGGAGGAGATGCGCGAGAAGCGCCCGGGGTTCGAACTACTCGCGCAGCAATTGGCACAGATGATCCTCGTCCAGTCGCTACGCCTTTATCTTGCGACCCAGACCGAGATGGATACGGGATGGCTGGCCGGCCTTGCCGATCCCCGGATCGCCACCGCATTGGCCGCTATCCACACCGAACCGGCCTTTCCGTGGACGGTAGAGGAGCTCGCCAGGCGCTCGGCGATGTCGCGATCAGCCTTCTCACACCTGTTTACTGCCAAAGTCGGTGATACACCGATCGCTTATCTGACCCGTTGGCGGATGATGCTGGCGGCCGAGCGCCTGATCAGGAGTGGCGAAACGATCGCGCGAGTGGCGCAGTCGGTTGGTTATGCCTCCGAGCACGCCTTCAATACCGCTTTCCGTAGATCGATGGGGACTTCGCCGCGACGCTATGCGCGTGACACCGTTCGGGCGTAGGCATGCGCCGGTCACATTACCAAAAGGGACCTGCCATCATGTCATCGACGCTGTCAGCTGTGGATGCTCCAATGTGATCTCCCGCAAAAGGTTTAGGAAGGCACGCACGGCAGGGTTCGCCCGTCGACTCTCGGGCCAGAGCGCCGTGATGTTGTTGCGCTCGACGGCGAATGCAGGCAGCACAGGGACAAGCTCGCCGCGCGCCACATAGGGTGCCGCAATGAACGTCGCGAGGACGCCAATGCCGCCGCCCGCCGCAAGCACGGAAACCAGTGCTTCGCTTGCATCCACCATGATCCCCGACGGGGGCACGATCTCAACCTCACGGTTGCCGATCCGGAATGGCCACCGATAGGGCTGTCCTGAGCTTTGATAGCGAAGACTGACGGTGTCATGTCCTTCCAACCTGTTTGGATGCAGCGGGGTGTCATGGGTTGCGAGATAGGCCGGTGCCGCAAAAGCGCAGAGCCGATAGGGCGCAAGCCGGCGCGACAGAAGCCTTGAGTCTGCAAGTTCGCCGATCCGCACCGCCACATCGATGCCTTGCTCGACCAAATCGGTAATCTGATCGTTGACCCGCAGATCGACCATAACGTCGGGGTAGCGTTCGCGGAATGCTGGGAGGGCCGGACCGATCAAGTGGACGCCAATCGGCAGTGACACGGCGATCCGCAACGTACCGGATGGTGCCGCTCGCGCGGTGATCGCGATCTGCTCAATCTCCTCGGCGTCACGCAGTAGCTTGAGCGCGCGCTCGTGCAGATCGCGGCCTTCCGGCGTCAAAGTCAGGGAACGGGTGGTGCGCGTGAACAGTGACACCCCCAGACGCTGCTCAAGCCGCTGCACGCTTTTACTGACTGCTGAGGGTGAAATGGAGAGCGAGTGCGCCGCGGCCGTATAGCTGCCCATGGAGCCGGCCCTTGCGAATGCAATCAGACCCGTGAGCCGCTCAAAACCTATTTGTTCCTTCATGGCACAATTGAAGCGAACTTGAACGCCATTATCAACATATTTGTAGGCCCCTATTTGAGCCGTGCAGGGCGTTCGTTCGCCACTCGCAGAGCTTGGTTACCACGTCCATTCCACAAGGGCCTCTCGATGCTACTAGCTCGATGAGGAATGAAGGTCACACAATGTCAGCGAAGTTGATGAAGGCGATACGGCAGCATGAGTTCGGCGGTCCCGATGTGATGCTGTATGAGGACGCCCCACGGCCTGTGTTGCAGGCGGGCGAGGTGCTCGTCCGCGTTCACGCGATCGGCCTCAATCCACCGGACTGGTACCTGCGCGACGGCATGAAGATACTGCCCCCCGAGTGGCGACCCGCAGTGCAGTTCCCGGTCATCCTGGGAACGGATATCTCAGGCGAGGTTGTTGAGATCGCGCCGGACGTCCAAGGGGTCGCAGTAGGCGATGCGGTGTATTCGATGGTTCGTTTTCCGAATGGATTTGCGGACGCTTACGCCGAGTATGTTAGCGTGCCGTCCTCCGACCTTGCGCTGAAGCCGGCAGGTATAGATTATGTGCATGCGGCCGCCGCGCCGATGTCGCTGCTCACGGCGTGGCAGTTCCTCATCGCGCAGGGACACGATGTTGCAAACCCGCTTCAGCCGAACCAGCATGTACCGGTTCCGCTCGAGGGACGACGCGTCCTCGTAAATGGCGCGGCTGGCGGCGTAGGGCACTTTGCAGTGCAGATCGCGAAGTGGAAGGGCGCGCATGTGACGGCCGTGGCGTCGGGCAGCCACGAGGAATTCCTCAGCAATCTCGGTGCAGATGCTTTCATCGACTACACCAATGTCGTCCCTGAAGATGTGGCGCGTGACTTTGATCTCGTCATCGACGCGATTGGTGGGCCAACGACCACCCGCTTCCTGCCCACACTCAGGCGGGGCGGCGCGCTGTTCCCGATCTTTGGTCTTGGCGTCTCGGGCGGTGACGAAGCGGACGAGCGCGGCGTCATGATCTCGACGACGCAGGTGCGGGCGAGCGGTGCGCAATTGGAAGAAATCGGACACTTGCTCAACGACGGGACGATCCGCGTCGCGATCGACAGCCGCTTCCCGCTCGCTGATGCCCGCCAGGCTCACGAGCGCGCTGCCAAGGGACATATTCGGGGCAAGATCGTGCTCACCTTGAATGAATCGGCCTGACTGCGATCGTCCGGCAGAGGAAAGGCCGCTTCTTGGCAGGAAGCGGCCGTCCCAGCGCATCAGATCGAACGACATAAAGTCCCCTGACGCCCGCCATGCGACGCATGGCATCATCCCTCCCATAATTGCCCGTTGTTGGCAGAAGCTGCTCCGTCCGATATCATCTCGGCGCTGAGACTAGCTATCCACGATTAAAAGCTCTCTCAAATAGCCGAAATGGACGTGTTTCGGGAAGGTTATGCCTTTCTCTTTTCTCGATCGATTCCGAGAACGCCTGCGCTGCCTCATTGAAAGTTACTAATCGGGAAGGCCGCCAACCTCCACGGCATCAATGGTATCGAATGCGCCATGATCGAACCGCTCGCGTGCCACCCTGAACGACGAAGCGTTGTTGATAATCCATGTCCAAAGCGGGATCATCCCCACAAGCAGTTCCTGGCCTAAGGGCGTGAGCGTGTAATCAACACGTGGTGGGACCTCCGCGTAGTCCCGGCGGACAATGAGGCCATCGCGTTCCAAGTGACGTAGAGTTCGGGTCAACATACGCTGAGTGACGCCTTCCACCCGGCGCGCCAGTTCGGCATGCCGCAGCGTACCGGCCACGCCGAGAGCATGGACGATACCGAGTGACCACCGGTTGCCGGCATGGGCCAGCACTTCCCGTTTCAGCCCGTCATCGTCGTCGCTCAACGCATCGCAGGCCGCTTGCGAGCGGGCGATCACTGCATCGAAGTCCAATTCATCAGGCGGTATCACGCGTGTACCTTCTTCAGCATTCCGATCCTGCGTCTCATTTGTCATCAGGATCATATGGAGTGCCTGATGCCAAAAACGAAAACCCCTTCCGCCACTACCCTTGTCATTGGCGCGGGAGAACTGGGACTCGCTGTTATCAACGGCTTGTTAGAGCAGAACCCAGAAAGCGCCCAATCGATCAGCGTCCTTCTCCGTCCACCCGCCAACGAAGCCGGGGAGCGGGTTATCCGGCAGTTGGAGGACAAAGGACTTTGGATCGTGCACGGCGACCTTGCGGCGGAAACGGTGGACGGCCTCGCCGACATCTTTGTCAAGTTCGACACGGTTATCTGCTGCACCGGCTTCGTCGGTGGTCCCGGCACGCAGCGCAAGATCACCGCTGCGGTCCTACAAGCTGGCGCAAAACGCTATGTGCCGTGGCAGTTCGGCGTCGATTACGATGTGGTCGGCCGGGGGAGCGGTCAGGAAGTCTTTGATGAGCAGTCGGACGTACGCGACATGCTGCGCGGGCAAACCGCTACGCAATGGGTCATCGTCTCGACGGGAATGTTCACCAGCTTCCTGTTCGAACCGGCTTTCGGCGTGGTCGATCTCGAAAACGGCAAGGTCCATGCGCTCGGCAGTTGGGACAATCGCCTGACCGTGACCACCTCCGAGGATATTGGAACGCTGACCGCCGCGATCCTCGCGCATGAACCGCGCATCCAAAACGAGGTGGTGTATGTCGCGGGAGATACGTTCTCCTACACGCGGCTTGCCGACATGGTGGCGCATCACCTTGGCCGCGACGTGGAGAGGGTATTGTGGGACATGGATCGGCTGCGGTCCGAAGTCGCGGCACACCCGGACGACGGGATGCGGAAGTATCAACTTGCCTTCGCACGTGATACTGGGATCGCCTGGGACAAGGCGCAGACGTTCAACGCTACGCGGGGCATCAAAGTGACCGATGGACCAGCATGGCTCGATCGGCGGGAGGCCGCCTGAAATGAGAGTTTCACGATATGCCGACTACCCGCGGCTCGACGATGTGGAGGCCGTGGCGTTTGCGAGCCCTGACGTGCTGGTTCGCGCCAGTGACGGCGTCGCCTCCCAACTCGCGGAGCTCGCCGCGACTTACTACGGCTTTTGGAACAACGGCAGTGTCGCACTTCTAGAAGCGACCGTCTCGACCGACTACATAGATCAGACTCTACCCGCCGGTCGCCAGCAAGGGCCGGCAGGCCTTGCCGATGCCGAGGCGGCCTTCTTTGTAGCCTTTCCAGACGGCCGCGTGAAGGTCGTCCAGCAAATGCTCGTTGAGGACCGTATCGTGAGTCATCTTCGCGTCACCGGCACCTTTACCGGGTGGCGAAACGGTACAGAAGGAGCCGGGCAAGCGATCGACTATCTAGCGACCGATATCATGCGAGTCGCCGATGGATTGATTGTCGAGAACTGGCATGTCGAGGATCACGAGACGCTGTACGAGCAGCTCGCCGCCTCGGCATGATTCCCTCCCAACACGGGTTTTTTGGGAAGGCTGCGGCCTTCCCACTTTAGCATCCTTTTTGGGAAAGCCGGCAGCTGCCCAATGTCTGCTATCGCCACCCGCCGTCCCCAAAGCAGCCTGTCCGCTTTCTACCAGGTACGGACATTCCACTGTCGCAAAAGCGGCGACATGCGCGACGTTCGAAACTTAGCACTATTGCGACAGCGCTCTTACGTTGTGCTCAATTTCTGGCACCTAAACGCATCCTGCCGGTGTGCTGAGAGTGGAGGCGATCCGGTAAATCGCATGAGGTCGCCTGGATCGCTGGTCATTGCGCAGCATCAGGCAAGCGATCTCAAAAACCGTAGAAGCGCTGCATCGAAGGCATCAGGCGCTTCGAGTTGCGGCCAATGCCCTACGCCTTCGATCGCGAGGAAGCCTCGAAGTCCAGGCAAGGTTTCACGGAGCGACGCCTCGTTCGGGTTGCGAACGGCGTTTAAGCCGTCGGCCTTGCCGGTGAGAAAGAAGCTCGGCTGCTTGATCACGCAGCCCGCGAAGGCGCGGCTGGCAACAGCAAAGAAGGTGTCGATCGCCCGATAGTAGTTCAGCGGCGCATGGAAGCCTGTTCGGCCGAATACCTCCACCATTTCGTCGACATAGGCGGGGTTGATGGTCGTGGGTGCTCCAGGGGCGGGACGGAGCATGTGCCGCGCCGGATCGAACGGATCCCAACGCGCATGCTCCGGTGCCTCCCCCGACAGCCAATAGAGGCTGGCTGGAATGCTGTGTGCCGCGTCCGCCCACTTCGCGTCGGCTTCAGCCGCCATCTGGTCGAACATATAGAAGCCGTTGACACCTGCGTCACGGAGCTGGTCAAGGAAGCTCGGGCCGCCGGGCTGGAGAAAGGGGACGCTAACGCCGAACACGGCTGCGATCCGGTCGGGTCGCATCATTGCCGCGTTCCAAGCGATGTTGGCCCCGAAATCATGGCCTACTAGGATCGCGCTGCCGACCTCGAAGTGGTCGAGTACGGCGATCACGTCGCCGACCGTGTGGAAGGGCGTATACAGGTTGGCGTCACTCGGCGCGTCGCTGTCGCCATAGCCGCGCATGTCGAGCGCAATGGCGTGGAAGCCGGCTTCGGCAGTCGCCTGCATGGCCCGGCGCCAGCTCGCCCATGTTGCAGGAAAGCCGTGACAGAATACGACCGCGGGGCCGCTTCCCTGCTCGACGACGTGGAGACGGATGCCGCCAGCATCAACGAAATGGTGATTGGGATCGATCATGATCCACGTCCATCCCACGGTCGAAGCTGCTGGTCAATACGACCGTATTGAGATACGAAGGCGGTATGTCACAGCCTCCAGGGCCTACCCAGCGCGATCTTCTGGTGGAAACCGGCGCCCGCATATTCCACGAGCGCGGCTATACGGCGACCGGGGTGCGCCAAGTTTCCGCTGCCGCAGATGTGCCGTTGGGCTCTTTCACCAACCACTTCCGATCCAAGGAACGGTTCGCTCTTGCCGTACTGGAGCATTATGTCGCCCGGCTTAACGGGATCATGGACGCGACGCTGCACGATGCTTCGCAACCGCCAGCAGGCCGCCTCTACGCCTATTTCGATGCCATCGAACACGCGCTCGACGAACACAATTGGGGCGTCGGCTGCCTGATCCCGGATCTGGCGACAGAAACGCCGGCGCATAGCGAGTTGCTTCGTGGCGCACTGGTTCAAGTACTTGAGCGGCAAACCGCTGCCTTCGCCGGGGTCTTACGCGAACTGGCGCAACCCGGCGATGCTGACGATTTCGCAGCCGTGCTGCTTGCGGCATGGCATGGGACCCTGCTGCGCATGAAGTTAGAACGTTCCAGCGTGCCTCTTGCGCGGTTCAGACGAACGCTCCACCGCCTTCTTTTGCCGTAGCAGTCGGCGCTTTCTGTCTATGGCCGCTCTCACGTCCCGTGTCGCGAAAGCAGGGACATACGCGACGTCCACAAGTCAGTACTCTTGCTTCACGCCTTTTTGCAGGAGCCCTTGCAACCTCGCGGTCTTAGGCGAGGCGATCGAGCAATTCGCACAGCAACAGGCGTTCGCCCGGTGTCAGTCCCTTGGCGGTATCGACGTGAGCCCGCAGTCCGACCGCCAATGATGCCAGATCGGCATCGTCCTGCTTGGGCAAGCTCGTAACAATGGATGAGAGTACGGCATCCCGCGTCGCTGGCGACAGCTGCGGGTCGCGCTCATCCTCGGGGAGGGCAAGCAAGGTCGTCACCGCGCCGACCCCGGCAGCATGGATCAGCGCCACCGCTCGCTCTACAGGCATTCGCAACCGGCCTGCTCGCGCGATACGCTCCACCCGCTCGCGCAGGATTGCAATGCCAGCAAGCATGGCCGGTGATCCAGAGGCCGGCGCCCCCACCTCGTTCATGATCGCGAACACGGCCGGATGGGCAAGGCCGAAGGCGACATAGCTGTCCCAGGCGTTCGCCAGGTTCTGCACCGGATCAGGATGTGGCGGCAGCGCGGCCTTGCCCGCGATGAACGCCGCCTGCCCATGTTCCGCCACCGCGTTCAGCAGTCCGCGCTTGTCCCCGAATAGGCGGTATAACGTGGGGGCCTGAACCGATGCCGCGGATGCCACGGCACGCGTGGTCACAGCGGCAATGCCGCCACTGGCGATGATCTTGGACGCCGCATCGAGTACCCGGGCCCGAAGGTCCCCTCCCTCCGCCTCGCCTTCCAATCCGATGGTCATAGTGTTGAATAACATCGATCAGGCAAGATCGATAGCAACGATTGCGTCACCTGCGTATCACTGATAGCCTTGTCTTGTTTCCAATGATAAGGAATTTAGCCATGATTGTCGTTACTGGGGCTACCGGCAAGCTTGGAAGGGCCATCGTCGAGGACCTGCTACAACGCCTTCCTGCGAATGAGATCGTTGCCAGCGTCCGCGACGCAGACAAGGCCACGGGTCTCGCCGCCCGCGGCGTGGACGTTCGGACAGGCGATTTCGCCGACGCGGGCGGCTTGAGAAAGGCGTTTGCAGGAGCCGGTCAGGTCCTGATCGTGTCGGCCGACAAGCTTGGCGAGGAGGCGCTGCAACTCCACCGGACCGCGATCAACACTGCCCAGGATATCGGCGTCCACCGTATCCTCTACACCAGCCATATGGGTGCACGGCCAGCTTCGCCCTTCCTGCCGGCCGACCAGCACGCCGGCACCGAAGCAGACCTTGCGGCAAGCGGGTTGACCTACACGTCGTTGCGCCACGGCTTCTATGCCGAAAGCTGCTTGCAGATAATCGGGGACAGCCTGCGGACCGGCGACCTGCGAACGCCCGAGGATGGGCCAGTAAGCTGGACGGCGCGTGCCGATCTGGCGGAAGCGGATGCAGCGATCCTTGCGGGCGACGGGCAGTGGGACGGCATCACGCCTCCGCTCACCGCCAGCAGGGCTGTAACCATGACCGAGTTAGCGTGGATCGCTTCGGAAGTGCTTGGCCGTGACGTGCGACATACGATCGTGTCGGACGAGGAGTGGCGGGACGGGAAGGTCGCGGCCGGGATGCCCGCCATATACGCCGAGATGCTGCTGGGGGCGTTCCGGGCTGCCCGCCGCGGGGACTTCGCCGCCACTGACCCGAGCTTGGAACGGCTGCTCGGTCGGTCTCCGCGCACCATGCGCGAGGTGCTGACGGCATCGCTCGTTCTATCCCCCAATCAACACTGACAGGAAAATCCTCAATGATTGCGCTTTCAGGAATCCACCACATCGGCATCGTTGTCGAAAGCGTTGAAGCGAGCGTGACCTGGTATGTCGACAACCTCGGTTTCGAGCGTCTGTACACTTTTGGATGGCCGGGTGTGCAGGCAGCCTTCATCGGTCGAGGCAGTCTCAAGATCGAACTGTTCCAGAACGAGCAGGCGACGCGCATGGCGGAGGACAGGCGCCGTGCCGAAACGAACCTGAGGATCGGCGGTATCAATCATTTCGCGATCGAAGTCGTGGACCTCGATGGGACGATCGCGGCGTTGCAGGAGAAGGGCGTCGAAGTGGTGTCTCCGCCGCGCGAGGTTCCCAACAGTGGCGGTAGCCGCTTCGCCTTCATCCATGATAACGAGCAGATGCTTATCGAGCTTTTCCAGCCCGCTTGAAGATGTGGTGACCGGTTGCTCGCCGGTCGCCACCCTTCTTCGAAAGGCATTTATGGTCTTCTCGATCATCAATTGCGAACGAAAGCCCAGAGCGACTACAGTGCCAGCGTGGCCGGTGTCGCAAAAGGCGGGGCATACGCGTCGTCCGAAACTTAAGGCATCATTTGACGCAACCTCATCCTCTTCGTCGTTGCCGGCTACTCGGTTCAAGGCATCTGCGGAGTTGACCATGTGGTTGTCATTTTCAATCTGGTGACAACGCAACGCTACGCGGTTACATCGCCCGTCAGCCTGAGCCAGTTGCCATTCGCGAACGCCGCCTTGTCGGTACCGGTCAGGCCACATTTTGCAAGGAAGCGACGTGCGTCTTCCCGATTGCACGCCACTTGATCGTACGAGGCGGCCAAGCATACGGCACCCTATTCGGGCGGGTTTAACCACTTGCTCATGAGTATGCGGGGTGCATTTTCGTAGCCGAGGCGTTCATAGAACGGCACTACGGTCGCGTTCGTTGGGCGGATCATAAGCTGCGCCTTCGAGATGTTCCGATCTCGAAGCCATTGCTCACCGGCTTCTACTATCTTTCTGCCGGTACCTTGCCGTCGGTGGCCAGGAGAGGAAGCGACATAATAAAGCCAACCTCGGTGCCCGTCGTGCCCGACCATCACGCTTCCCGAGATGCGACCTCCTTCTTCGGCGACGAGCAACGTCGAATTGCAACCCGCCATTGCTAAGCGGAAATCAGCCGCGGGGTCGTTGTAGCTCGCTACTAGGTTGCAGGAACGCCACAAAGCAACGACGTTTGCTTCATCTTTAAGAATTGCATCGCGAATAATCATCAGCGTACCAAACCTTAAATTCACTATCTCAAAAGAAGCACTCGCCAAAGTTTGACAGATTATGTGCAAACGTTGGTAACACCAATGACCCGGTCCGTTGTCGAATCCACATGAGTGCCCCACCAATGGCTCCAGTGACTATAAATGACTCTGCATCGAGTACCGGGATGCAATGAGAAACATGCAGTCCATGAGCCGCACCAAAAAGTAAGGTTATTGCCAATTCCGAGATACCGAAACGTCCTTTGAAAATCGGTCGCCCTTCACCAAAGGCTTGCACAAAGAGCGTAAGCAGGACTCCTCTGAAGACAAGCTCTTCATCAAGACCGGGCATTATCGCCTCGAACAAAAGTCGTTCCGGCGAAAGATTGCTTGCTTCACCATCGAATATGTCTTGTCCCCAGCTAACCGCACAAATGACACCTACCATCAATAGCGCAGGGAGAAGCGATCCCCGCCTTTGATGCCATACAAAGCCAACTTCATGTCGGTCGACTTTCGCTAGAATGGCCAGAAATGCGAAGGCTGATGCGATCGTGAAGACCTTTCCCAGCCAGTTCCAGCGAAGCTCGGGGAAGAGCGCTGACTGAAGCGAGAGCCCTCCGATCGAGGCAGCCCAATAGAGAGCGATCAACCCGAACCCCAGGAACAGCGGCCGTGACTTGACCGTGCCGCCCCTCAGTCTGATCATAAGAACGCCTAGCAGCACGAGCGCTAGATGCAGGACGAGGGTAAGAACGATATCCTGGACGAGGTTCCAATCTAGTTGCCCAACCGATTTCACGGAGCGCGTTCGCTTCCGAGCATCCGCTGAAAGTCCGACGCCGACACTTGAACGGAGAGCGGGGACTGACGTCTGATCCTCGCCACCCATTCGCCGTCCGCCCACGTCGATTGATGAAAACTGTGATCGCGGCCGGCCGCAGCATGGTGCAGGCGTCCGAAGGGACGGCTTTTGGCGTCGTTGTAAGTCTAGCAGTGACACTAGCTAACCGACCCGCGATCCATACCGTCACGGCGCAAAGCTGGTCGAACGAGAAAGCGCATCCCAGGTGGCGATTTCAGCCTTCATCGCACCGAGCTTCTGATTGACCACGCCTAGTGCGTCCTCACCCAGAAACAGCCGCACCGGCGGGTTCTCGGCGTCAACTATAGCGAGCAAAGCCTGTGCTGCCTTGGCCGGATCGCCCGACTGATTGCCGCTCTTTGCCTGACGCGCCGCCCGGATCGGGTCCATCACGGTGTCGTAATCGGAAATACTGCGCGGGGTTCGATCCATGGAACGCCCGGCCCAATCAGTCCGAAACTGGCCGGGTGCCAGGGCTGTCACTCGAATGCCGAAGTCGGCCACCTCCTTGCCGAGCGCCTCGGAGATACCTTCCAATGCAAACTTGCTACCGCAGTAGAAGCTGATTCCAGGCATGGTGATGAAGCCACCCATCGAGGTCACGTTGATAATCTGGCCACGACGGCGCTCGCGCATGCCGGGCAGCACTGCCTTCATCATCGCCACCGGTCCGTACACGTTGGCGGCGAACTGACGCTGGAGGTCATCCATCGACGATTCCTCCAAGGCACCTTCGTGCCCGTATCCAGCATTATTCACCAATACCTCGACCGGACCGACCTGCCGCTCCGCTTCGGCGACGGCATTGGGGACGGCCGCGAAGTCCGTCACGTCGAGGATCAAGGGATGGGCCCGGCCGGCAGCGAGCGTGGCGAACGCGTCAGCGTCGTCTTCTCGGCGCACCGTGCCCATCACGCGGTGACCGGCGGCTAGAGCACCTTCGGCAAACGCGCGACCGAGGCCGGAACTGACGCCCGTGATGAGGAAGGTCTTGGGGGTAATCGTCGCCATGGGGTAACTCCGTTATACTCAATCACTGTATCATGATATAGATAGCGATATGACACAGGGCAAGACATCGGAGAAGATTGCCAGCCGCGGTGAGCCGGTGCGCCAGCGAGTGATCGACGCAGCCGAACGACTGCTGCGTGATGGCAAGGCGGACTTCTCCATGCGAGACCTGGCCACCGAAGCTGGCGTCAGCTTCGCGACGCCTTTCAATCAGTTCGGAAGCAAGGGGGCGATTATGCACGCCCTATCTGAACGTCGGACGGACACGATGTCGATGCGCTTTAGCGAAGCGCAGCTTCCGCCAGACGCTGCGTCCCGTGTGATGCTTGCTGTCGATACAGCGGTAGAAGTGATACTGGAGGAACCAGGTGTGAACCGCGCCGTGATGGGCTGGATCGGCACCGCCGGCGGGGTTCCCGGTCATGCATGGGCGCGCTCTACAGCGTTGTGGACGCTAGCATTGGGAGAGGGCAAAGGCATCCCGGAGGGCTGTCGCAAGGAGGCGCTGGACGGCCTGCCGAGCCAGCTCGCTCTGGCTTTTCGGGGTGCCTTGTCCTTCTGGAGCGCCGGCGAACTTCCTGACGAGGCGCTCGGCCCCAACGCACGAGGTGTTGCAAGCACCCTGCTATCGGCCTTTAACGAATGATCGATACCAAACTGGTGGAGCAGCCGATCAGGGGGGCTGCGACAGGCCGGCAAACTAGCGTCTGAGGTACGAAACCAGTAAATCGCGCTATGCCCAGATGCCTTTCCTGAAAGCCGATGCTTTATTCAACGAGTTGTCACTTAGCTCCCGGTTTGATGGATAGGAGCTGCTTGATCCCTTCGAGCGTCGCCGTGGGGTTTTCCTCAACGATAAAGTGACCATGGTCGACGCCGTTGCCGAAGGCTTCAGGAGCAAATGTCTCGCGCCACATCTCCAGTGGAGTTTTGGGGCTCGCGCCGAAAACTAGTCGACTCCATAGAATAAGGGTTGGACAGGTGATCCTTTTTCCGGCTGCCATATCAGCGAGGTCGATTTCCAAGTCCACGCCAGCCCCTGCGCGATAGTCTTCGCAATAGGCATGCACATGCGCTGGATCGCTCCAATCGAGCCGGAACTGCTCTAAGGCGGCAGGGTGAAAGCAATCCAGGGTGCCGCTTCCGCTGTATGGCCGGCACATTTCCTCGATGTAATCGGCTGTCATGCGCTGCTCTGGCGTCGGATAAGGCTCGGCCATCCATGTCCAGTGATCGAGGGAACCTGGGACGGCTTTTATCATCTCCCACACCACGAAGATCGGCAGATTATCCATGACGCCCAGTCGCTCGATGCGCTCAGGATAATCGAGCGCAAGCTTGTACGCTACCTGCGCGCCACGATCATGTCCGACGACGGTGAACCGCTGGTGTCCGAGCTGCATCATGACCTCGGCCGCCTCGGCGGCCCATGTCGCTTTCGAATAGACGACATGAGCGGCATCCCCCACCGGCGCGGAAGATCGTCCGTAGCCTTTTAGGTCGATAACCACCACTCGATGCGTCTTGGCCAATTCGGGGGCAATGGGATGCCATTCAAGGTGGGATTGGGGAAAACCATGGATGAGGAGCAAAGGGGCTCCGTTGTCAGGGCCCCCTACCCGGGCGAACAGTCGGTTGCCGTTCACCTCGAACCAGTGCTCTGAAAAGCCAGGAAATAAGTCTGGTTGCATAATCTGTCCTCAACACGTCCCCGAAAAGGGACAGGGACGAGCGTAGGAAACCATCGACCGGCGCGGCCCCCGTCTCGCAGGGCGTTTGGCCCGATAAGTTTTGCGAACTTGCTCAGAGATCGCCGGCACGGGTCATACCAACGTCGTCCCATAGAAAGCGTTCGTCATGAGTGCTGTCAAAGTCGGGATCGACGTAAATATGCAGCCGCTTAATCTTGAGGCCGTCGAACTGAAAGACATTGCAATAACGCCCCTCAGACCGGCCTTTGATCGGCCAAGACAAGCCGTCGGAGCTCACGCCACCCTCGAAACCTTCAACAATGACGTGATCGCCCGACACGAGGACATTCATACGCTCAAAGTCATGCTCGATTTTTTGTAAAGTGCTCATCATGCCCTGTGCGGCACGCCCAACGGCTTCCTTTCCGTATCCTACGCCAAACTTTGGAAAATACATCTGAATATCATCGGTCAGGAGGTCCATCATGCTAGGGTCTCCGGCATCAAGCTTGCGGAAGTATTCCATAGTGATTGCGATACGTTGCTGGTCAAGGTCGTTAGTCATATTGCGTCCTTCGTGCGGTGGAACCGGACCGAACCGGCTGACAATATCAGCTACCACATTCGATAACGATCGTTACTATAACGTTCGGTATCGAGTCTAGACAAAGGTCGTCAAGGCTTTATAACGATCGATACTGAATTTTTACGGGGCCAGCAGATGGGACGCCACAGAGAATTTGACGAAGAAACCGCCTTGGATGCGGCGCTTGAGGTCTTTTGGGACAAAGGTTTTGAGGGTACCTCATTGGAAGACCTGTCGCGCGCCACCCGTGTAGCGCGTCCAGGGCTCTATTCGGCTTTTGGTAATAAGGAGGCCTTGTTCCGCAAGGCGCTCGATCGGTACGAGGAGCGCCATATGCGCTTTATGTCCGAGGCGTTGGAGGCATCGACGAGCCGGGAGGTTGTTCGGACCATCTTGCAGGGGGCAGTTGCGCTCATGACACTGAATGACGAAAGTCGTGGGTGTCTTGGTATCAATGGAGCACTGGCCTGCTCAGGTGACGGCGCCGACATTCAGCGGGAATTGATAGCGCGTCGCAAGATGGCGGAATCTGCTCTCCGTGTGCGATTAGAGGCCGCCCGTGACCAAGGCGATCTTCCTCGCACGGCGGATTGTACCATGCTGGCTAGTTACGTGATGACCATGAACCATGGCATGGCAGTTCAGGCAAAGGCCGGCACGCCAAAAGCGTCTTTGAACGCGCTGATCGATCATGTTCTTTCGTCATGGCCATCAGCGGATGTGACGGCATGTGCTTCGAACTATGAAAGAGCTTCATAGAGCAAAGATACAAGACCAATGAGTTTGTCTGATATCTTACTTAACTACTAGCGGCCCACCGCGCAGAAAGCATAACCCATTGACTGTGCAACCTGCGCGATCGATTTCCCCGTTCGATCAGACGCTCGGCCGCTAGCTGTTTAGTCCCGGCATCTAGTGGCGACCGACCTGCCGCACTAATCGATCGCTAAGGCACCCAGCCGTGTTCGCTCACGCGCAACACCGGATTGCCAATTGCTGGCCTTCGCGCGCTGTCCAGCAACGACGATATTGAACTCCTCAACCTGACTGGCTGGTCTTCCGGGATACGGCATCGGTCACAATTGGAGATTCTGCATGCCGAATTTACTTATTGTCGAGGCCAGCCCGCGTGGCCCGTACTCGGCCTCACGTCGTTTGGCAGAGCGGTTTGCTGATGAATGGCGTGCAAAGCATGATGGCAACGTCGTCGTTCGCGATCTCGCTACGTCCAACGTGCCTTACATCAGCTTGCCGTGGATTGGGGGAGCATTTACGCCCGCGGAACAGCACTCGCCAGAGATGGCCGACGCAATCAAGGTGTCTGACGACTACATTGCCGAAATGCTGTCCGCCGACGAAATCGTCATTGCCACACCGATGTATAACTTTTCAATACCGGCCTTGCTCAAGTCCTATATTGACCACGTCGTTCGTGCCGGCGTGACCTTCAGTATGAGCTACGAAGGGCTGGTGACTGGCAAGAAGGCGACGGTCATCATCGCTTCCGGCGGCGACTTCTCCCCTGGAACGCCCTATGCGGGCCTTAACGTCGCGAGCGACTACCTGCGTCAGATCCTGGGCTTTATCGGCATTACTGATGTGACTGTCGTGCTAGCCGGCGGAACATTGGGTATCGACACGGGACAAACGACGATGGAAGAATTTGTTGGCCGTCAGGATGCGGTCCTCAAAGCAGTAGCCTAAACTGTTTCTCTCCGACGCCCGGCCCGTTGCACTTCGACTAATCAATGTTCGCCGGGAAAAGGTCACCCTCTCCGGCGAGAAAACAGCACACCGTGTTAGGTGGTGGTAGCGATTGGAAGGTTCGTCTGCGTGCATAATCCACTAGCGATCGCCCAACGCAGGCGTCCTTCCTGGCAGGTTCGCGTGGTCCGGGCTCGAGAACTGCTCTGATCTAAATCGCACGCCCAACTCCGCGTTCGAGCTTCGCCTAGACGCGGCGCTTGGTGTGCAACGGCAGAAAAGTGCGTTTGGCAAGCCTGGCAGGAGACTTCCGTCGGCCTGTTCAGCGGAACACCGGCACGCCGCCCGTTCCCTGCAGGAGAGCGCCCGCCGCCAGCATCCGCTGGCGCAGTTCCGCGATCCTGGCTTCCCCGCGAGCCAGCGCGGCTTCCGACGTGTGTACAGAGTAGTACCCAAGCGCCAGTTCGTAAGGATGCGGAACAGCGGTGCCAAGCACGAACACGGCCGGATCTTCGGCCGCATTGACGAAGGTTATCGCCTCTTCGCCAGACGCAAAGACCGCTAGCTCACCCTCACTAAGAGCGTCAGGCGAAGATAACCTACCCCGGCTGAGCGAGATGAATGCATTACGATGCCCAGGGGGGGGCGTGTAGGTCCAAAGTTCGCCCGGTTTCAGCGTGACAAGGAGGTAGTTGATGCCCGCCGGAGAGCGTACAGGGCTGGTCATACCCTCGTAGCTGCCCAGGATCAGCCGTGCCGGACCAACCGTCGGCACGTGTTCTGCCTCGATATACTGACTGTCTACCGGGCCGTTCTCGATCTTGGCAGGAAGTGCTACCCACAATTGATAGCCTCGCATGCGCGAAGACGTTCCAGGCGTCATCTCCTGCCCATGCCACACACCGTTCCCCGCACGCATCCACTCGACGCCGCCATAGCCGATCGTGCCGGCTGTATTAGAGTGGGGATCATCGAAGTTTACGTTGCCTTCGACCAGCAGCGTGACCGTGCCAATGCCGGAATGTGGATGAACCGGCATGGCGCCTGCAAACGATGAATCCCCATCAAATAGGTCAAGGAAGACGAAAGGCTTTAATTGCTGCCCTAGGTCTGATGGGCTCATCAGACGAGTGATGCCGCCATGACCACTGCCTCGTGTACGTGAGACTATGGGCCGGGGGCGCAGCGGCCCCGATGTGGAAGCGTTTACCAACGCCGGTCCGAGAGTTGTGGGCATCATGACTCCTGTCAATCAAACACCTGCCCTTTGGCCTCGATGTTTCTGAGACCTTCGTAGACGTTCTATCGGCAAGCTAGTATCGCCGCATTCGGCATATGCGCGTTGCCGAAAGGAGAACGGTGGTTGATCTGGGAGATGTGAAGGCGTTTCTCGCCGTGGCTCGTGCGGGCAGCTTCAGCCGCGCAGCCGAGGAGCTGGCAACGGCCAAGTCCGTTGTAAGCCGCCGCGTCACCCGTCTTGAAGGCGATCTTGGTACCCGGCTGTTCATGCGTAGCAGCAAGGGCGTGGTCCCCACCGAAGAGGGTGATGCGCTGCGCGTTCAGGCTGGCGGCGCATTCGAGCAGCTAGACGATGCGTTGCAGAGCGCTGCTCGCAGAACTGGCGAGCTGACCGGGGTGTTGCGCATCACCGCCCCAGTCGCCTTCGGCACGGCGCACCTTTCTTCGTTCCTGTCCGACTTCATGCGCGAACATCCCCGGCTTAGGATAGACGCCTCTTTCTCGGACCGCCGGGTTGATATCCTCGCCGACGGCTTTGACGTGGCCGTTCGCATGGGCGCATTGCCCGACTCCACCCTGGTAGCGCGCCGCATCGCACCGC
This sequence comes from Sphingomonas sp. FW306-05-A, assembly GCF_058782275.1. Classification (NCBI taxonomy): domain Bacteria; kingdom Pseudomonadati; phylum Pseudomonadota; class Alphaproteobacteria; order Sphingomonadales; family Sphingomonadaceae; genus Sphingomonas; species Sphingomonas sp. FW306-05-A. Next base: position 30,425 of record NZ_JBYSXN010000005.1, on the reverse strand, counting down.
TTCGCTTGGCCGTGCTTGCCAGTCCCGACTATCTGGCGCGAAACGGTACTCCTTCGCGCCCCAGAGAGCTTTTGGCGCACGACTGCATCGTTTATGGGATGCCCGACGGCGACTTGTGGCGTTTTCGCGAGGGAGAGCGTTCTACCTCGGTGCGGATCACCGGGCGTTTTCGGTCAGACAATCCCGCCTCCATCCTGGCTGCGGCGCTCGCTGGCCTGGGAATCGCGGGACTGCCAACGTTTATGCTGGGTGACGCCATCGCGACAGGCGCGCTGACGCCGCTCCTGACGGCCTTCCCCATCGCTGAAGAGGCGCTTTTCGCGTTGCGACCACCGGGACCGCCAGCGGCGAAAACCCGAGCCTTCATCGACGCGCTCGCTAATCGCTTTGGACCCGAGCCATATTGGGATCCCTGCTCGCGGCAAGACATGGGTTGACGGCAACGTTGTGACACCGGCGTACAAACCTCCGTACCTTTCCGTTTTAGCGATTGAGGCGGCGGTTGGGAATGCATCCGGTTTCCCACTCCGCCATCTAAAAGCGGGAAAGGGCGGATTGCGTGGCGGCAGATCGTCTCTCGGTTCGACTTTCTCATGAGGTGGATTGTCGTTACGATATCACAATGATGATTGAGCGACGCATCTTCCTCGCTGGCACAACGGCGCTCGTCGCTGTCGGACGAGCAGCGGCAATGAACAAGGGGCACACCATGTACGGCCTAATAGGCAAGATGACCGCTCAAGCGGGCAAGCGGAGCGCCCTTACGGACATCCTCGTGAAGGGGGTTGCTGGCATGCCTGGTTGCCTGAGCTACGTGGTTGCTGACGATCCAGCTGACGCCAACGTCATCTGGATTACCGAGGTTTGGGAATCCAAGGAGGCTCATGCCGCGTCGCTTCAACTGCCATCCGTTCGCGATGCGATTACCAAAGGACGCCCGTTGATCGCCGGTATGGAAAGAGTAGCTGAGACGTCGCCAGTTGGCGGATCAGGCCTTACTGGTGGGAGATAACTAGCTTAGCTGCCGTTCCGGCCTATCAAAATGGATGGTGTATCAAGAAGCCAGCTCGGTCAGATCGAGCGCCCTAGCTTAGCTGCTCAGCCAAGCTTCGGGTACGTTCGGTCATCTCGTCGCCGGTATGTTTTGGCTCCGCTGATTCGATCAGCAATACCCAGCATTCTTCCTGCGCTACGGGATTATGACGAACCCTGCTGGGAACGGGTAGTGTCGGTTATTCCATGAAAGTTATTTAGCGCTGGCCGGCCACGCAATAAACATCGGCGTTTTAGACGTGATCCCTCGTGCTGTTGTTACAGAACGTCGGGTATAAGCGACCAGCTAAACGGGCCGGCGCTCCACACCGGTTAGGCGCGGGATACCCAACCCCGCCAGGTGAACGCAACGTAGAAAAGCTCCACGTCCTTGAAGCCAGCATCGCGCAAGCAAGCCTCATCTTCTTCGGGCGTCAGCAGTGCCAAGCTGGCACCCACGGCAGCGCGGGCCTGTTCGGTCTGAGCAGGGTCGGCACCGGACGCTACGGCATACGCGGCATATCGTGCGAGCCAGCGCGTGCGAAACGGTTCGTCTTGCGGAAAGCTCGAATGTACCACGACAAGCGGGGCGCCGGGCTTCATGCGGCCGTGCATCTCGCTTAACGTGCGGACCCGTTCGTCGCGATTAAGGAAATGAAGCGTCAGGAGGCAGGTTGCAGCATCGAACGGGCCAGCGGGCGCGGCGTCGATATAGCCCTCGATGAGGTCGGCACGGTCGGCATCGTCGCCCATAGTTTCACGCGCTAAATCGAGCATCGGTCCGGCCGGGTCGACGCCCGTAAAATGCCAGCCACATTGGACTTGGGCCAATGCCCTCAGTTCGAGCCCTCCACCGGCACCAAGCACAAGCACATGGGCGTCGGCTGGCGCGTGCTCGGCCAGCAGGAGCGCCGTCATGCGATGCACCGCGTCGATACCGGGTGTGAAGCGACGAGGGCCATCGGCGTAGTGTGCGATGCGCTCGCGATCGGAGAACATCTCGAGGAACATCCGGTTGTTGTCAGGCATGAGTTTCCCCTTTGAAGCTGAGCTGGGCCAAGACCGAGACGTTGGCGTCATTCGGCATGTACGATTTCGAGATCGACGGATTTGCCGCAGGCAACCATCCGAGCGTGGAAGTCAGCACTCAGTTCGGCGAGCGTCACCGCGTTGAAGCGCTTGAGCAGCAGCGTTTTCGCATCCTGGAACGCGTCGTTCAACGCGCCGTTAACGGCCTGTTCGACCAGGCAGCCCGGTGTTTCAGTGCGGTTGCCCATAGCGAACAGCACAGGTTCACCAAGGGCTCCATAGACGTCGCGCAACGTGATGGAGGCAAGATCACGGGCAATCGTCCAACCGCCGCCATGCCCCTTTTCCGAACGAACGAAGCCGGCATCGCGCAAGCCCGCCATGATGCGACGGATGACCACCGGGTTGGTCTGCATCACCTTGGCCATCGTCTCAGATGTCACCGGCCCTTCCACCTCGGCCATGTGGAGGAGGACGTGCAACACGCCCGACAATCTGCTGTCCCGTTTCATGCAACACCATATGTTTCATGAGTAGCATTGCGTCAAGATGCGATAAAGGTACCACCCTGTTTTGCAAAAGCCGTGAATGCCTGACCGCAGCAAGTCGGCAATTCTGCGACCGGCAGCGTCCCGCGTTACATTGCGGTTGCCCAGCCTGCCGCTCGGAAAGGCGTCGATAATGCCCGCTGTCGGATCGCTGAAGAGCGTTATGGGTACGAAGTCCTTCGGCGATGAACTGTGTGTCGTGCGCTGCCCGCTCCCTTTCGGAACATGGAATGTTGCAACGCGGCAACAACGCCGTATGATACGCTATATCATGTCGCAGCCAGATTGAGGCCTATGCCCGATAACAACGGTAACCCTATCGCTATCCACGAACTGGCGCTTGCCTACGGAAGCCATCGCGTTCTCGACGGTCTATCGCTCACTGTTCCCGCCAGCAGCATCACGGCGTTGCTGGGTGGCAACGGAGCGGGCAAGTCGACCACCTTGTCCGCTCTGCTTGGCTTTGTGCGCGCCGATGAGGGACGAATCGCGGTCTGCGGCATCGATCCAGGTGCTGACGCTGACGCGGCACGCCGACGTATTGCCTATCTCCCGGAGAACGTCGCGCTGTACGGGCATCTGAGCGCGGTTGAGAATGCCGATTACCTGCTGGCACTTGCCGATCAACGTCAGGACCGGGGAACGATCACCAATGCGCTGGCAGCTGCCGGGTTGCAGGACCGGGCGTGGGACCAACGGCTGGGCGGCTTCTCCAAGGGTATGCGGCAGAAGGTCGCGATTGCAGTGGCGTTGTTGCGCGAAGTGCCGGTGCTGCTGCTCGACGAGCCGACCTCTGGTCTCGACCCGCGCGCAACCGCCGACTTCAACGCGCTGCTCCTGAAAGTGCGCGACCGTGGCACCGCGGTGCTGATGGTAACGCACGACCTCTTATCTGCCGCCGATGTCGCCGACCGGATCGCCTTCCTCGAACAGGGCCGGATCGTCGAGGATGTCACGGCCACCGGGTCCGAAAGATTCGACATTCGCGCCCTGCACGCGCGGTTCCAAGTCGGCGTAGGGACCCGTGCGGCGTGAGTGCGACCCACCTGATCGCGCGTGACGAACTTCGGTTGATGGCACGCAACCGCGTCGCGGTGATCGCGCTTGTTCTGCTCGTCCTGCTGACCCTGGCGGCTGTACTCAGTTCATGGTCGCACCAACGCGGCATCGCCGAGCTGCGCATGCGGCATCAGCAGGTGGCTGCTGCGGCGTTCAAGGCTCAACCTGATCGCCACCCGCACCGCATGGTCCATTACGGCACCTTCATCTATCGCCCGCTGGGGGCGTTGGCCGCGTTCGATCCCGGTGTCGACGCCTTTACGGGCAACAGCATGTTCCTCGAAGGCCACCGCCAGAACAGCGCCAATTTTGGCGACGTGCGGCAAAGCTCCTTGCTGGTTCGTTTTGGGCAACTCACCCCCGCCTTCGTCCTTCAGGTAGTTGCCCCATTGCTGCTGATCTTCCTGGGCTTCGGCGTGCTGGCGCGCGAGACCGAACGAGGAACACTGCGATTACTGATGCTGCAGGGTGTCTCGCGCGGACAACTCGTGCGTGGCAAGCTTGCCGCGCTCGGGATCGTGGCCTTGATCGTCGGATTGCCGGCGATGGTCGGTTTTGTCGCAGTCGTCGCGCAACCCGGCACGCTAGCGTTGCCGATGGCGGCCATTGGGCTTGGCTATGCGCTGTATCTTGCATTGTGGGTCGTCCTGATCCTGCTCGCGTCGGGCTTTGCCCAGCGCGGGCGCGATGCCCTCCTTGCACTGCTGGCAATATGGACGGTCGCGGTCGTGCTGGTGCCGCGCATCGCCCCCGACATTGCGGGGGCCGCGGTGCCGCTCCAGAACCGTCTTCAGACCGATGTCGCCATCGCGCGCGACCTGCGCCAGCTGGGCGACAGTCATAATCCCGACGATCCGCATATGGCGGCCTTCAAGCAGTCGGTCCTGCAACGCTACGGCGTAACCCGGGTCGAGGATCTGCCGGTGAACTACAAAGGACTGCTGGCGATGGAGGGGGAGCGGCTGACGTCCGGCCTGTTCGATCGCTATGCAGGTGCCAGCTTTGCCGCACAGACCGCTCAGAACCGGTTGGTCGATGCGATAGGTGTGCTGAGCCCGACGATCGCGATCCGCGCGCTGTCGATGGCTGCGGCGGACACCGACTTTGCCGGACATCGCCGTTTCCTCGAACAGGCGGAAACGTATCGCTACGCCCTTGTGCAGCGTCTCAACCGGATGGAGGCGAAGAATGTCAGCTACGCCGACGATATAGCCGAGGATGCGGGTGCCGATCGCCGCAAGCGGATCGCAGCGGACAATTGGCAACATATGCCTGATTTCGCCTTCGTTGCGCCAAGCGCCGCGGCGCTCGCGACCGCAGCGCTGCCCGGGATCATTATTTTGGGACTGTGGCTGGCGGTAGCCACACTGCTGCTCACACGGGTGACCCGTCGTCTGGGAGCCCGTTAATGACGCTGTGGATCCAAGAACTGCGCCTGTTGCTCCGTGCACGACTAAGCGTCGTGGCACTGATCCTGCTGGCCATACTCACCGTCGCTGCTGTCACCGCGGGCATGGTGGAAATCTCCCGGCAGCGTACCGCGATCGCCGTGATCCCGGCTGCGCAGTCCGAAGATATCGCGGCCGTTGCCGACTATGTCGATCGGACCAAGGACGCGGGCAGTGCGGGCTATTACAGCTTCCACCCAACCTGGGACGCACCGTCCCCGCTGGCCTTCGCCGCAATCGGGATGCGCGACGTCACGCCCTATATTTTACGCGTCCGGGCTTTGGGATTGGAAGCACAAATCTATGACGGCGACGTCTTCAATCCTGAGCTCGCTCTGCCGGGCCGGTTCGATTTCGCGTTCGTGCTTGTCTTCCTCGCGCCGCTGTTCGTGGTGGCGCTGTTCCATGATCTGACGTCCGGCGAACGCGAGGCGGGGCGGCTGCGAATGCTGGATGCCCTACCGCGGGGCGGCGCAATGCTGCTCCGGCGACGTATGCTGTTGCGTATTGTGCTGTTATGGGCGGCGCTTGCCGTGCCCTTCCTCGTTACCGCGGTAGCGTCCGGCGTTGGGGGCGCAGCCATCCTGGCGGTTCTCGCCGTGATCCTCGCTTATCTCTTGTTTTGGATGGCGCTCGCCGCACTGGTCGCGAGACTCCGCTGGAGCTCGGTCGCAAACGCTGCAACGCTGGCAGCGTGCTGGCTTGTACTGGTGCTCGTGCTGCCGACACTGGCGCACGTCGCAATCAACCGCGCCGTGCCGATCGGTCAGGGCGCAGAGATCGCGCTGGCCCAGCGCGAGATGGTCAACCGCGCCTGGGACATTCCCCGCGAAACGACGATGCACCGCTTCTATGCCGGTCATCCCAAATGGGCGGACTCAGCCCCGCTTGGTTCGGCCTTCCATTACAAATGGTATTTCGCCTTCCATCAGGTCGGTGACGAAAGCGTCGCGACCAAGGTCCGTGCTTATCGAAGCGGGTTGGAACGCCGCGATGCCGCTGCGCGCATGCTTGGGTGGGTACTGCCTTCGGTGGGAGTACAGGCTTTGCTGACCCGGCTGGCTGACACCGACGTTCGCGCACAGCTGGCATATCAGGACCGAGTGCGTGCCTTCCACGCCAGACTGCGCAATTTTTACTACGGGTATCTGTTTCGCGACCGGCCGTTTGGCAGAGCCGACTTTGGCCGGGCGCCGATCTTTACCGCTCGCATAAATACAGCGGGTGGATCAAACGGGGCCGCTGACCGGCGCTGAAACCACCCCTTCATGGCGGTGAACGGCTCACCCGCAGCTATCAGGCTGTTCGCTGATCAAAGAACGGCCATCGGCAGCCTGAGCAATATAATAGAATAACATCACCTAAGGGGTCTACATGCGTTCATTTGCAATAGCGCTTGCCGCCACCGCTGCGATGCAGATGCCTGCGCTGGCGCAGGAGGTCGTTCGGGAAGCCAACGCAGTCGAAGACGACGATGATGCCGGCGAGATCATCGTTACCGGCAGCCGTTTTGGTGGCCGCACAGCAACGCAATCGTCGACGCCAGTGGACGCCATATCGCGCGAGGCGCTGCAACAGAGCGGGCGTGTTGATCTGATCCAGATGCTGAAGGTTCAGGTGCCGAGCTTTAGCGCTCCGCGACCGCTGGCATCAGGTGTCGGCGATTTTATCCAGCCGCCTTCCCTGCGCGGACTGGGGGCCGGCGAACTGCTCGTGCTGATCAATGGCAAACGTCGCCACACCACGGCCGACCTCAATTCGAGCAACGGCATCGGTCGCGGCGATGTCGCGGTTGATTTCAGCGCCATCCCGACCCTTGCCATGTCGAGGATCGAAGTGCTGCGCGATGGTGCTGCCGCCCAATACGGCTCGGACGCGATCTCGGGGGTCATCAACATGATCCTCGACCGCTCGCTCGGCACCATCGCGCAGGCAGGCTATGTGCAGACTACGAAGGGCGATGGTGACACCTACGAGGCGAGCGCCTCCACCGGCATCCCGCTCGGAGCGAACGGCGTTCTGCGCCTGACCGCAGCTTACCAAGACCGGGACGGCACCAATCGTGCGCGGGCAGATACGCGGCAGCAGTATTTCGGGACGAACGCCGCTGGTCGGCCAGTCGCGCCTTCTGGCAATTACGGCTCAGGTGTCGGACTGACACCATCGAACGGGACGCTCGACCTGCGGGAAGCCAGGTTCGACCGGAACGTATTTCAGCAGGGCGACCAGCCAAACCGAAACTACCAGCTCTTCTACAACCTCGTCGCGCCCCTGCCAGGGGGGACCGAACTCTACAGCTTCGGTGGGTACAATCGCCTCGATGGCGACATCCAGTATTTCTTCCGCCGTCCTGGACAGGACGAGACGGTACGCGCGCTCTACCCGGACGGTTACAGCCCAGGCCTCGACACCTGGCTGGAGAACATTTCCACCGCGATGGGTCTGCGTGGAGACGACCTGGCGGGGTTCGGTTGGGACCTGTCAACCGTCTATGGCGTCAGCACCGTCCGCACGACTTACGTCGACAGCGTCAACGTGTCCTTGGGGGCTGCCTCCCCATCGCGCTTTTACCGTGGCGGTAGCGACTTTTATCAATGGACCTCGAACCTCGATTTCACGCGAGAGATTCCGGTCGGTGACGATCAGCCGTTCAGACTGGCTTTCGGTGCCGAGTATCGCGAGGAAGCCTACCGTCTGTTCTCGGGGGCGCTCGATGGCTATCGCAATGGCGGGGTATTGATTCCGGATGGCCCCAACGCCGGTCGTCCGGGGCCGATAGGTTCGCAACCCGGACCAAGCAATGGACCCGATGATCGTGCGTCGATCTCTCGCGACAGCGTCGCGATGTATGGCGAAGTGGAAAAGCAGTTTCTCGGCCGGCTGCTGCTATCAGGTGCGGCCAGGCACGAACGTTATTCCGACTTCGGCAGTACCACGAATCTCAAGGCTGCCGGGCGGCTCGGTCTGTTCGGCGGGCTGGCGTTGCGAGGCTCTTACAACACCGGCTTTCGTGCGCCTGCGCTGGCACAGTCCGGCTATAACGCATCGAATACGCTGATCCTCAACGGTGCCCAGGCGATCGTGCGGGTGGCGGCTGTCGACAATCCTGCAGCGCGGCTAGCGGGCGCGACTGACCTGAAACCTGAACAGTCACGCAACCTGTCGATCGGCACGGTCTTTGAGTCGGGTGGTTTCGCGGCGACACTCGACGCCTACCGGATCAAGGTGCGTGATCGCATCGCAATCTCATCGACCTTTCAGGATGCTCGCCTGACCAACTATCTGGCCACCAATGGGCAGTCTGGCTTTGCTGCGTTGTCGTTCCTGACCAACGCGGTCGACACGGAAACCAAGGGCATTGACCTGGTTATAAACTATCGGCACCGCTTCGGAGACGGGAGCCGGATCAAGGCCACGCTTGCGGGCAATTATAACAAGACGACGTTCGACAGGATCGCGGGCACCCCGGCGCCTATCGCAGCGCTGGGTATCACTACGCCACTCTTTGACCTCACCCAGCAACTCCGCTTTTCGGACAGCTTACCGCGCGATAAGATTACACTCGATCTGAATTATGCACGGGGCCCGTTTACGTTGTCCGTCACGAACACCCGGTATGGGCGCGTTGCGACGGTAGCGTTGCTTAATCGTACGCCGGCCCAGGTAGCAGCGTTGGTACAGGGCTATGACGTTCGTTTGATCCCGTCGACAGGTAGCACGTCGAACTCAGACATAATCCAGCGCTTTGGTGCCAAGATCCTGACGGATATCGATGTCGGCTGGCAGGCAACACGTGCATTGCGGCTGAGCGTAGGAGCGCAGAACGTCTTCAACATCTACCCGGATGAGAATATTGCCTCAACGGTCTCGAGCGTCGCGACCGGGAGCAATGGCGCCGACAATGCTGGCACCCAGCCTTACAACGCCGTTTCCCCCTTCGGATTTAACGGTAGATCCGTGTTCATGCGCGGCAGTTATAGCTTTTAGGACGCCGTGGTTGAGGGCGGAATGTTGATCTTAGCGCTTGAAAGGGCCCTGCTGCGTCGCTTCCCTCGGACGCGGCGCTGGCTGGGACTAGCATTCTCGCCCTTCGCACTGTCTGAACGACGACCTCAGTTCGTCGCTACCTATGTGGAAAACCCAGTCGCAATCACGATTGTGCGACAAACAGGGGTTTTGCGACGCCTGAGTGAATCTGCTGGCGTTTAGCGTATCTGAGTCCGTTCTATGTACCGCCTTCCGAATGCAGCTTCAGCGGTGCTGTTTGAATGGGTGCCGTATGGTCCTCTTTGGTTAGGGCTCAGCCGGACTAGGCGAGCAAATTGACTAAAATTCGATACGCCGTTTTTTAACGTAAAACAGACCAGCCTGAGGCGGTGAGCTAAGGGCATACCTAAAAAGCACCGGCGGAAAATTGAGCATATAGGGGCGAGGCGGTAGGAGGGGGGAGGGGGAGGGCGGTATTCGTCTGGAAAGCGGACGGACCGGAAGCGCCCATTCTCAGTTATTTCCGGGGTGTCCTATGAATCCTAAAAAGCGGACGTTTCTCGGTAAGGCCTTAACCGTTATAGATCGACATGGACGAATGACGGAAGTTTGGAACCGGGGGGCGCTCTCAATATCTGCTTATGGGCCTGCCTCGTCAAAACTGTTGAGGCCGATCTTGACATGTCAGTAGCTTGGCACAGCAGGGCGCGCACTTCAGGAAAAGCGGCTAGAGGAAAGTGAGATGGCAGGGCCGTTTAGGCTCCGGCGGAGGAAGACAATCGGCCGTTTGAACAAAGCCCAATCGATAGCGAGTTGTGCAAGGATCTGTAAAGGTTGTGAGAAGATATGCAGAACCTTCGATATGAACGGAGAAGGACGTGACTCACCTTAGGAGGCGTACCGACCGCATCGCAACCAGGGTGGATGTCGTTCTGGCTACGGTGCTTACAAGAGAGTCTGCGACGATCATAGACCTTTCAGAAGGCGGTGCGCAGGTCACGGGCGCGGTTTTGGCAGTGGGAACCCGCTGCATGATCGAGCTCGGAGGCGACGTTGTCTATGGGGTTGTCGCTTGGGAGGAAGGGGACCGCATGGGCGTGCGATTTGAGCATACGCTTAAGGCGGGGCCACTGTATGAACTAGCTCAGCGGGCAAAGGTCTTGGCCGAAATTGAAGAGAGCAAACAAACTGCAAGAGCGGTCACCGTGCATTCTGAAGTCGAGATGGTTGGCCCCCTGATCCGTCCGGGCAGACGCGTGTTCGGTAAAAAAGTCGCCTGATCGGCAGAACATGGCAGAAAACATTCCAGCGTCTCCGCTTCAGAAGGCCCGACGGCTTCAATGGAGTCGCGCCGCCGTTGTCATACGGTCAAATTGTAAGATATTTGCGAGGACACAGTGGTAATATTATTAAATACCAGATGATAGTCCTCGGTTCGTAGTATTTATAGGTTGAATAATGACAGCTAATTTTGACAGTCTCTCAAAGGAGGCTGATCCCAGCGTTATTGGCCAACATAAGGAAATCCTAGACTTGCTTCCAGGATTGGTCGCTTATTTTGGTCCTGACCTGCTCTACCGGTATGCCAACGCTACCTATCTGGCATGGCGCGGCATCGCTCCCGCTGCGATTGTTGGACGCCATTGCCGAGAGATCGTTGGCGAAGCAAATTATCCGCTCATCGCCAGCAAGCTGGCCGAGGCGCTGATGGGCGTACCTGTCACCTACGAATATGATCTCTTTGACGGAGCACTGTGTCGGCGTGTTCAGGGTAATTATGTCCCGGATATGGATATCGACGGAACGGTAAAAGGCGTTCTGGCGCTGGTAACAGACATTAGTGTACGTCACGATCTTCAGTCCCGCATTGCTGCGTCAGAAGCAATTTTTGACAGTGCTTTCGAGAACGCCCCGATCGGCAAGGTCATGGTCGATCCGGCTGGGAATATTCTGCGCAGTAACGCTTGCTTTGCGGCGATGATGGGTCGGCCGGCGGCAGAACTTTCCGGTATGACCTTTCAGGAGGTGACCCACCCTGATGATCTTGCCAAAGATCAGCATCTGTTCGACGAGGTGCTGGATGGCAAGCGTGACGGCTATCGAATTGAAAAGCGCTACATAGCACGTGATGGCACCATCGTGCCTGCGGCCCTGGCTGTATCTGTTGCTCGCAATGAATCAGGTCAGCCCGCACGGTTTATCGCTCATGTCGTGGATATCAGCGAACGGCTTGCAGCTGAGCGCGTGCTGGAAGAAGCAAATGCGAGATTTGCGCTTGCATTGGGTGCGGTGCGAGGCGGCTTTTGGCACATGGACGTCGCTAGCGGTGTGTTCTCAACATCACCGCAGCTCGCCCGCTTCGCTACAGGGGCCGACGAACCACTGGAGCTGCCAAGCTATGCGCAGCAGATCCATCCCGACGACCGGGGCGCAGCAGACCTTGCCCCCATGCTTAGCGGCTCAATTGACCACCAATCGATCCAATACCGCCTTGAGACTGTGGACGGCACGCATTGGATGCGGTGCGACCGCAAACTGCTGAGGGATGCAGACGGCCAGCCGAAACAGATCGTCGGGGTAACCATCGATGTGTCCGACGAGCATATGGAGCAAATGCGCTATCAATCGGAAGCGGAAACCGATCCGTTGACTGGCATCCTAAACCGACGAGGTTTGACGCGACGCTTTGCTCAAGTAGCACCTGAAAGGGTCGCAGGAATCCTGGCGATCGACCTCGATCATTTTAAACATATCAACGATACCTATGGTCACGAAGCGGGTGACGCAGTGCTTGTCGAAGTCGCTCGACGGATTACCGCCGAGACGAGGCAATCAGATATTGTGGTCAGACTTGGCGGGGATGAATTTGTGGCTGTGATCCTCGATACTAGCAGCGACATGCTCACAGTTCTGGCAGACCGTATCGGACGTGCACTGTCAGGATTGCTCGCCTATAACGAACACACCCTGTCTTTTGGTGGCAGTGTTGGTTTATCCAAGAATGGTGTCCAAAATGGATCGCTAGGCGACCTGCTCGCTGACGCGGACGCGGCACTGTATCTGGCCAAAATGGGTAGGTAGGGGCAAACAAACCGATAGACTGGTCAAGGATGGTCTGCTCAAGCCACAGATATCCTCGGCATTGCTGCCACCTGCCGATCTGACAGCCATGCTGCGAACGTCTCAGCTTCCATGGGACGTGCGAACCAAAAGCCCTGCGCTTGTTCGCAGCCAAGATTGGTCAACACACCGGCGGCTTCAGCCGTTTCAATGCCTTCTGCCACCACTCTGTAGTCCAGCTTGTGCGCCAGTCCGATCATCGTCTCAACCAACAAGAAGTCAGCTCCAGCTGCTTTGGTCAAGTTGCGCACGAATGCCTGATCGATTTTGACGACGTGTGCTGGCAGTCGCTGGAGGTAGGCAAGGCTGCTATGGCCTGTGCCAAAATCATCGATGGCCAAGCAAATGCCTGACTCTGCCAGTTCGCTGAGCATGGCAAGCGCCCGATCGGGATCGTCCATGATCGCACTTTCGGTCAGTTCAATCTCCAATCGGTCAGGTCGAAGCTTGCGCTTAAGTAGTCCAAGTCGAATGCGTTGAATGAGATCGGCCTCGCCAAGATTGGCGGCCGAAATATTGACCGACACCACCATTTCACTGTTGCTATGACTCCAGCTAACCAGCTGGTCCATCGCCGCGTCCAGTACCCACTGAGTTGTCGCTTTCGCCAGCGATGTCTGTTCGATGATCGGGATAAACTCGCCGGGTGATATCTCACCAAGACGGGGATGCTGCCAGCGCAACAATGCCTCCGCACCGATACAGCGTCCCGTAGCGAGTTCGATCCGCGGCTGATAGACAAGTCGCAGCTGATCGCCTGCTTCTAGGGCAGCGCCAAAGTCGCGCAAAAGATTGTACTGGCGCCGATGAGCGGTGTCGTTGACGGAGGAGTACAGAGCGATCACACCATCTGCATATCGCGCATCTTGAGCAGCACTGGCAGCGCCACGTATCACGTCATCAGCTGGTACTTCGCCAAGAATGAATGGACGTACGCCAATGGAAACGTTGGTAACAAAACGCACCGACGACGACGCTCTTGCCGCTTTAAACCCAGACTGCAGCGCCCACATGTAGTCGGCTAGTTCAACCCTCGGAGGCGATAAAAAAGCAAATTGTGCTGGGCCGACATGGTAGACATTACGGCCTTCACCAAGGACTTTAACCAACGCTTGGGTTGCTTCGCGGATCATGTCATCGACACGCGATCCACCCATTACCCGCATAATGCGACTGATTTGGTCATCGCGCGCAATATCAATAACAACAGCGAAACGCTGTTCACCTGTACGGTCGCGAGAAAGGTCGATCAGATCATCGCGGAACTGGTACCTGGTTGGCAACCCGCTAACCGGATCGATGCGTCCGAAAGCATGCTGCAGCTCGATCTGTGCCATGACCATAGAGGCGAGATCGACTAGCGCGGCCATCTCTGATGCAGATGCCTGGCGTGGTTCCGTGCCCAGCACGCATAGGGAGCCAAGACCATAGCCATCGCTAGTCGTGAGTGGGGCTCCGGCATAGAACCGGGTTCCTGCGCGACCCAGGACACTGTCGGCGTAGCAGGGGTCCTTAAGTAAGTCCTCAATGACGAGAAGACTCCCGGACTCTGCTACCTGCGCACACGGGGCGTTCTCTCTAGGTATGCTGCAATGTTCAATGCCAATACGTGACTTGAACCATTGCCGATCACGATCAGTCAGAGACACTGCAGCCACAGGCAGATTGAAAATCTGGCTAGCCATCCGGGTAATGCGGTCGAAGCTCTCCGCAGGAGAGGTATCCAGCAGCTTGAGCTGGTAGAGGGCATCAAGCCTTGCTTCTTCCTGATAGTCGCGCACGCAAAACCTCCGGTTATGCCTCCTAGGTTCCAAACGTTAACGGTTTGATTACGTGATCGCGAAACACCGCCGCGCGACATTCGGGAATAAGCGAGGCCTAAATAGACCCATCTTGGGTCCCCACCTAGGGCGAAACCATGCCACCGCCCGTCAAGCCATTCCTGAAGGCACATTGTAGACCAGAAAAGACGGTACGTCCTTATACTTCTTAGGCTGACGCCCTAGCTCGGCGATACAACAGATTTCCAAAATTCAGCCTTTTCGCGAAAACGGACGTTGTTGCTACGGCAGCTATCGGCATCCACTTGCCCGAAAGCGGACAGTCTGCAGTCCACCACTAATTGCCGTTCCAAATGCCGACAATCTTCTCGAAATGACCGCTGAAGACGGGTTTTGGGAAACCGCCGGCGTTCTCGATATGCGATCCCAATCGGGACGCTCAACGGCGCGCTGACGAGGCGCTAGCGTATATCTGGGTCCGCTTTGTGTGACGCCCCCATGGAGCGGCTGCGGTGCAGTTTGATAGAGTGCCGTATGGTCTTCCTTGGCTAGGGCTCCAGGCAGACCGACGGGCTATTTGAGCCAAATTTCTAGACGTTTGTTTTCGGCGCAAATCGGACCAGCCAGCGTAGGAACGCTGAGGGTATACCTAAAACGTACCAGTAGCAACTCGACTATATAGAGGAAGGGGAGGGTAGGGTGGGATAGGTCTGGAAAGCGGACCGATCGGAAGCGCCCAATGTCAGGTGCTCCGGTCGCCGGCCGGGGCTTTTGACCGCAACGTATAGAACGAAAGTAATTGCCATGCTTTGGCCGAGCCGAGTGGGTGGTGAGCAAGGGCGGCAAAAGCCCGGCCCTTCCCTTTAGAGATTGCCGTACCGGCTAACGAGGAAGCTGCTGCGCGTGCGTGATAATCAAGCGGATGTCGCGCTGCATGTGACCGACGGCATCCTTGTAGCCGTTAACGTCCGTCGAAATCGCAGTCGGGTTCCATTTGGAGATATGAGCGTGAAGCATCAGTCCCAACGCGGCCACCTTGTCGTCAAGGCTTTTACACATAGCCCTTTCCGCCCCGGAACCATTGCGGAGGGCGGCGCAGCGTTCCTCCAAGGCCTTGAGAAAGGCACCCAGTGTTACTCTGCTTTTAAAGCGGGTCGATAGCAGGTCCGCTAGGTTGGACGCCGTCATCAGCTTCATTGCGTCGAGCACCAGGTCCATTGCGGCGAGGAGATCGCGGGCGGCAACGTCGATCGTAGACATGCAAGCCTTTCGGGAGCTAAGTGGTTTGTCACGGCGATAAATAGATAATGCAATAATAGTAGTTTCTTCAAACTCTAATAGGACACTAATACCGTAAGCGTATCGGTGTATGTACCGGGAGCAGGGGATTGTCCGGCAGCGACGACTGGATATAACTGTACTGAGCTGGAGGTAGTCCCAATGCCGGCAAGTGCTAAAACCGAACCAGCAGGGGATACCGTTCCCGCCGATCCGTCGCCAGCAACCCGAGTACGGGCAGCGTCCGTATATACCTGGTAAATCAAGCGGAATGGACCACTTGCCAAATAACGGGACATTGCGTTTCCACTTTGTCCAGGGCTGACGCTTATTGTGAAACTTGCATCTACCAGTAAGTCATTACAACGGACTGTCACATTTGCTACATTCTGAATTTCACTTTTTGCGATACCGTTGTAACTACCAAAAACGATTGGCGTGGCAGTCACACTACAAGCCGCATACGCCGGAGGTGAACAGAATAGGGCCGTGACCAGTAAAAACGTTATGGCCCTCACAAAACGTCTAACTGACTTACTCAACGCCACGACGGACTCCGGGCCGACGGCATGTTAATAGGTTACTGTCGCCGTTAATGTATCGGCGTATGAGCCGGGCGTCGGGGCTTGGCCGGCAGCGATCCGCCCATAAACGTTCAATATCTGAACGGAACCGCTGCCTGTGCCAGCTACTGTATTGGTCCCAACAGTAGGCCCCCACAGCGTCGCACGGCCTATGTCGCTATAAACCGTGTAATTTAGCGTTTGCGAGCCGTTCGCCATTTTGCGCTGGGCAACGGTAGCGCCCGAACCGCTACCGATGTCCAGTCCTACGTTGTAACTTGTTGTATTTGTACAATTTACGGCGAGCGTTGTTGTAGCATCCAATTGCGCGGACGAGTACGTGCCGAACGCTAGTGGGCTCGCAGTGATTGAGCACGTGGCTTGTACTGTCGCAGACACAGGCATTGACGAGTTGGATGTTGCGGCCTGAACGACGCCTGGAACGAATGCGGCGAGGAGAGCTGCACTGGCAGCGCAAGTACGCCGCAAGGAAGCCGTAACTGGATATGTGCGCATGAATACCCTCTGGGTTTTACAACAATATGCTCGAATAGTCGCTAAGCGCTAAAAAAGTGCTAAAGACAGGCGCATACCGCAATATTGTTACACCGCAATCGCTTCGACAAATCGACATTCATTAGGTGCAAACTACCTTGGCCATTGCAGGCCACGTGTTATCAGAAAGTGCGACAGCGTTGGCCTGACACTGGCCGCCGTCAGGCAGCGTAATCCGCAAATTATGGCGACCTACCAAGTTAGAAAAGTACGCTTGGCCATCGTAGCCCGACGTACTGATTTCGCTGCTGTCATCGAGAGATATCCGCGAGCCGACGGGCAGGGGTGTGCCGTTCGCAAGAATGATCGTCATCAGAACTTCATGCTGGCGGCGCACGTTAAAATAGGCAACCGTTCCTGCTCGGTCACTGGTCGTGATTTTGGCATCGAGTCGATCCAGCCGCGTATCGAGTGGCAAATCGCCGGGGTCGATCGAAACAGTGTTCGTTTGGTAGGAGGCCACGCCGGGCACGAGCAGTTTCCCGTCTTTGCTCGTTCTTCCAACTGGGCGATTGTTCAACGAAACTGCCACATTCCCAAATCCACGAGTATCAACCACGGCAAAGCCGTCCGTAATTGTTGTGGCAGCAAAGACAGTACCTGACATCGCTACAATGCTGCCGCGAGCTGCGGCCTGTACTGCTGTCTCCCCGCGGTAGGTATCGACGCCTAAGGATAGCTCTGCTTGGCTGCCTCGATAATTCAATTCTCCCAAAGCCCGACTGTTTGATCCCTGAGTGGCATACGCCCGCCAACCAATGTCTCCTGGATTGATTGCGGGGCGGTTCGCGTCAATGGCGACTTGATGCTCTGCCGAATCATAAGCGGCGATAACCGACCCTTGACGGCCAAAGTGAAAGCTAACCCCCGCTGATATGGCTCGATCGTGTGTGCGCAGATTACTGTACCCCGTCAGCCGCAGGTACGCGCCGCGCAAAACTTCTCGGGAGTAGGTAGCTGAGGCAATCGAGGTTCGTAAAGGTTGATGAATGTCGATCATGTCTGGGTCACGAAGGCTCTTGGACGGATGCTGCACAATGTCAGTATATGCGACGCCAAACGAGCCGTAACGTCTCGAAAAAGCCCCAACATTGGCCTGAATGATCCGTCGAGGAGACAAATCTCCAACCAGAGCTCCAAGGTCACGGAATTGTCTGCTCGTGGTGAGCGTGGAAAGCCCAATATGATACGATCGCGCCGTACGTTCTATCGCCAGATAAACCTGACTGCCGGTGCCATTTGGCGAGTTACTCATTCCCAATGCCGAGGTTACAATGGCCAGCGTGCCGAGCGATAACGTCGCCCCTCCCGTTGCCAGGGATAGTTTACCTGATCCCTCAGCGTGGCCCTCGATAGTTAGGTGAGAGGTTACACCGTGGCGACCAGTCGCTGACATAACGAAAGGCCCGTAATTGCCGTCGTTCAACCCAAAGCCATTTCGAAGCGGGCCAGCTTCCAACGAGTAGGACGATAGCCCTGGTTTGAGGAGAGCTGAACTCAGGTAAAAGGACGAAGTTCGTACCGTCTGATGTCCAGCGGCATCCCGCACTGCAACCGAGACCTGACCAGCTCCTGAAACGATGGGTAACTGCGGTACGTAGAAGGGGCCAGCGTCGACGTGCGTGCTGAGTTGCCGGACTCCATTGACGAGCACGTCTACCGTCGATGGAACGGCAGCACCGCCGCTGATCGCGGGTACGGGATAGGTAACAAGATCTGGGCGCAGCGCAAAATTTGTCGAGAGCTGGAAACCGCCGATCCGAAGCGAACGCGAATAAGGTAGAGCCCCCGAAAGAACGTCTCCCACTGCATAGGTGCGTAACGTAACGGGGTCGGAATACGAGTAGGTAGTGTTAAGGCGCACGGCACGAACCTGGGACCGGAAGTGGGTCACGTTGAAGTCACTCTGTAGGGTACCAAAACCACCAAAAAGACGTGCAGTCGCCAAGCCGTCGGCGTCAACCGAGCCGCGATGGGCAGTTGCTGTGATATCGTAGTTCACTAGCAGGCCAGTCGGTGAACTGATCGGTGACTGTCCTACAATCAGGTCTTCACCCACCCGATGAGCGGTTAAGGCTGAGATGGGCACTCTTAGTGAAATAGATTGTGCGCGCTCGTCCAAGGCAGGCGGTTCAATCAAGACTTTAGCGAGATCGACCAAGCCCTCGGGTGCTACCCCAACCGGTGGGACAATACCTAACGAGCGCAGCTCTTCGGCAGTAGCGAAGATGCTCTTCCCTTTTTCACGAAAACTTCCAACCCGTTCGGTGTCGATGCCGTTGATATAGACTTCGAGTTGGAGGTCGCGAAAGCTCGTTGTCTGCGCGTGTGCCATCGATGCATGGGCTGCCGGCGACACGACGGCCATGCTCCATATTATGGCTTTACGGCGCAGGCATGATGGGCGCATCGGCCTCGAACCTGCCTTGATCCGTAGAACCGGAGATGTGAGCGCGTCCCTTCAACGCAGCCCAACCAAGAGAGCCTGCGTCAACGGGTATGGAGATTTCGCTGCCAGCTAAAACATAGCGGAAGGTGTATCCAGGTGACGTAGCCGTTCCGCTAATTTTAAGTTCTGAAATCTTAACCCGCCGAGATCCCTCGTTTCTAACAACCAGAGATCTTTTGACAGGATCGTCACCCACGATTTTCCAGGTAAGCGTCGCGTGAGCTAGGCCAGCAGCGGCCGCAAAAACAGGCAGGGAGATCCGCAGCGTGACACGAACGGTGCCAGGGTTGGCAGCCGCAGGGAGTTGGTCAATTAGAAGGCGATACGCACTTTCTCGCAAAACGGGCGACTTACGGAGCACAATACGGACGGTCTGTGTGTCGCCTGGCCCTAACGTGCTGAACGGGGGGCTGAGAACTAAGTCTGTGGTTGGTAAGAGGGTATCTTCGCTGTTTTGCTGTGACCAGGAAAATGGACGCATTTGGATAGTGGTTGATTGATCGCCACGATTAGTGACGCGAATAATGCTCGTTTCCCGGCCCGCAGGTAGGTCGATTGTGACGGGGGCAATCTCCAGAGTTTGCGCAGCTGCGCAATGCGGGAGAAGCAGCGCTCCGACAGCGAGAGCCAAGGAGGGTCGTAGTGAAGAGCGGTTAAGCATGAGGCAAACTTAATCTCTACGTGACGGAACGAACCATCAAGTTTCTGGTTACCTGCCTCGAATCTGGCAAGCTCGCCAACACCTGTATAAAACCGAAGGGTTAACTAGCTTAGTGTTGGTTAATAAATAGTTATAATTTTGATGAGTGTACACAAAGTCGTCCTTTTTTCAGTCATCGCTTTCGTTGGTTTGCAGTTTTCGGAGTCAGCTGTGGCAAGTCCGGCCTCATCTGCCGAAATGAGTGTCGGAGCGACGATCAACGACTGTGCTGCTGTCGCATTCCAAAATTGGGAATTTGCCGAACTCGGCGCGGGGACGTGCCAGCCCGGGAGGCAGGCCCCAAACCAGATCTACAAATGCTCGAGCTATGGCAAAGCTGCCTGCAGCCCTTTGGGATACAGGTCTATGGTAGGGGAAAGCTCCAGCCCATCCGATACTGCGCAACTAGTATTAATTGAATACTAGCGGAATCGACTGCTGAGCCATTGATCGCGAAGAGGTAAGAATATCAGCACTCGTTGGCACGGACTGTCACCGCTAATTGCATGCCTTGACGGTTAAGTTTCGGCATAAGGGTAGGGGCTGCTGTCTGGCCTCAAAGCTGACAGTTCGCTTTCGCAGGCATTGCTTTCCTTGCTACCGAATGTTGGAACAGACTAGATAGCTGCTGAACAGCGCGTGGTTGAAGATAGGGGTAAGCTGGTTCCACATCTCTGACCCCCCAAAACCTTCGGCGGTTGACGCAATGGACGCTGTGATCCCGTTTTCCTGCCGTTCGATCGCGGACCTCAACGCCAAAATGGCGAAGGTGATGAAGTTGGATACGTTCAGCAACGAAGGCACCGGGATAATGATAGCCGCCGCCGTTGCCCGCCTCGCGCAAGAGGTTTGAACAATGGCCCACTCCAAGACAGCAATCGGCGCCGGTTCCAATGTCGTTGTGCTACAAGGTGATGCCCCAACCACTTCAAGCTTCGACCCCACCGCCTAGCTCTCCGCCCTCGTAGCGATCGGTGGTGGTTGCGCCCTCGCGTCGGACCGGAAGCTGTGGGTTGTCGTACAGGACTGCCCCGCAGACGAGCTGACCGCATTCTAGCAGTCGATTATTGCCTACCGCCGTAACGGTCATCGCGCTAAAGCTAGAACCAAACCATGAACGTTGCTCCGTTGGACAGGTAAGGCCTCGTGAAGATCAACAGCGTATTTTACGTAGCGTTCATTTTTGTGATGCAATGTCCCGCCATCAGGCAGGACATTGCATGCGATCAATATTCCCCTCTGTAACAATATCGAACCAGCGACAGGGGTTAATAAAGGCTCTAAGCGCGCAGGGGTTCACAATTGGGACGTCCGCCACGGCGCCGCGGCCTAGTGACATGTTTCTGGTTGCAGAAGGCGAGCAGGTGTCGATGCCCGCCCGCACCGTCGTCGTCGGCACTGGCGAACCCTCGATCGTGCCTGGCTGTGAAGGGCATTCACACAGAATTATCTTCGGTCCAACAGACTCCGCAATTGGTAACGCTTTCGTCCGCGTAATGGTCGGCGGCCCCGATTTGCCAACAGCCGCCGATCCGGGGACGTTGGCATTATTCGCAATGGCGCGGTGGGTGGCACAGGCCGATATCAGCATTCTGATTAACGGACCGACCGGCACCGGCAAGGAAGTGTTGGCCCGCTCGATCCACACCAGCTCGCAGCGAGCGAGCAAGCCGTTCATTGCAATCAACTGCGCGGCACTGCCCGAAACGATGCTCGAGGCATTGTTGTTTGGCCATGAGAAGGGTGCCTTTACCGGTGCGACGTCAGGCGGCCAAGGTTTCTTCCGTGCGGCCGAGGCAGGTACCATCCTGCTCGACGAGATTGCCGAGATGCCGCTGTCAATGCAGGCAAAGCTCTTGCGCGTGTTGCAAGAGCGCGAAGTGGTGCCGGTCGGTGCCTCCGTGCCGCAGCCGACCAACGTCCGCGTTGTCGCCTGTGCCAATCGCGATCTTCAGGCTGAAGTTGCAGCAGGGCGTTTCCGAGCTGATCTCTATTACCGACTTGCGGTCTTCCCGCTTACTACCAAGCGGCTCGCTGAACGTCCGGACGATATTGTAGCCCTCGTTGCAACGATGATTCTGCGTCATGCGGGCAACCGCAAGTTGATCCCCTGGCCCACGTCCAACGCATTGGCGGCGTTGATGCGCCACGATTGGCCGGGCAATGTTCGCGAACTGGAAAACGTCGTGCAGCGGGCCTTGCTGCTCGCGTCCGGAAACCAGATCGACGTCAACCACGTTTTGTTCGATCGCCCTATGGATGCTCCATTACGCGTGAATCACAAGGCGGTCCTGCCGTTAGGGGCCAATACGCTGGGCAATGTTGTGCAGTTAAGCGAAATCCAAGCGATCCGCGACGCACTGGCAGCATGCAAAGGCAGCCGTATTGAAACTGCTCGTCGTTTAGGTATTTCGGAGCGGACCCTGCGCTACCGGTTAGCTAAGGCGAGAGAGCAGGGTAACAGTCTTGCCCAAGTGGCATCGGCCTGAGCATCGGTTGAGATGGAAATCGACCGTTTCATGCAGCTTCGCGCCCAGATCGTTGATCGCAATCAGGCATTGTCCCGCGCTGCCTCGGTACTGGCACCACCTGCTACCGTAGGAAGGTCGACCAGCTTTGCTGATACGTTCGATGGGGCGCTTAAGAGTGTCAATGAAAGCCAAACGCAAGCCGCCAGACTGTCAGAAAGCTACGAGCGCGGCGAGACCGTTGATATTGCTAAAGTAATGCTTGCTCGGCAACAGGCCAGCGTCGGGTTCGAAGCCGCGTTGCAAGTTCGGAACAAGCTATTGTCTGCTTACAAAGACATTATGGGTATGCCGGTTTGATGACTAAAGCCACCTTGACTTGATCAATCCTCACAGGCCTCGTCAATGATTGTGAGGATGCGGAATTTGCGTCCATCACGCGCCCGAGCCTTAACGAAGTCATACTCTCAGACGTGCCCTAGATAAGCCCGCTCCGCTAGATACTCGAGCCGCCATTCAACCATAGCCGTCCTCGAGTCGATTGTTTTTGCGGCACCTTCAAGCCCTCGCGCCGTCAGATCCGCTCCACACGTTTGTGATTCATTGACCAACTCACCGAATGCAGCAGCGCTGTCACCCGGCGGTAGCCGTAGCGTCTGTACTGCTTGGGCAACACGACGATGTCGTCGGTGAACGTACTTTCCATTGGCCCTGTGAATTCAATGTCGTCGAAAGCACGAAGATTGGTAAGGGGGGTGAGAATGTCGAGGCTAGGCAACGCGGATCGATATTCTTTGCATCATCGGGCTCCGTCTCGGTGGGAGCGGCTGTTCCCGAAACTGCGAATTGGACGATGATGATTCTTGGCATGGCGCGATTGGTTTTACGATGCGGCGTCGTCGTGGCGGCACGCAGGTTTCCTACGCCGCTTAACCCCTCCCGGGATTGGTAAGGAATGGAAGGCCGTCGGTCGTGAGATCGGTGGCCTTTCCTACGTCCGCTTTTCACCGAGGCTGTGTGAGAACGATGACGAAGCGTCGTTGATTGAGACGCGCGCGAACGCAAGGTTCAGGCCTGCATCGCTGCCATCAGCCCCGGCACACCGACCAGAGCGATGGCGCGCTTGATGTTGTATGCGAGGATGTGGAGGCTCATCTCGGTTCTGACGTTCTTCAGCGTTCGCGTCTTGAAGTGGCTTCGCCCCATCCAGTCCTTGAGTGTGCCGAAGCCCTGCTCGACCGTGCGTCGTCTGACCCGCATTGCACTCGGCATCCGGTCGAGCCGCGCCTGCATCGCTTCGATCACCTCGTCATGCTCCACCGCTTGATGCGGCGTTCGAATCGATAACGCCGCCCAGCATCCGTTATGCCATGCTGTGCTTGAGCGCGCTCATCTTATCGTGGCCCTCACGGATCGAGGCGAACGTCTCGGTGATCGCGGCCTGTGTCGCAGGTGTCAGATCGCCATCGTTCATCGCGTCTTCGAACTTGGCCTTGATATGGTCTTCGCCGCGTTCGACCTCCTGAATGATGGCCTTGTCGTCCTTGCCGGTGATCGCCTGCTTCAGATCCATAAAAGTCCGGTGCGCAGCAGCTAGCATGCCGGAGTCCAGTTCTGGCTCGCCACCGAGGTTGCGGACTTGGTTTTGGAGATCAGTCGCTACCTTTGCACGATCGCGTGCGAAGTCTGCGAACATCGTCGCATACTGTGTGCTCTCGGCGTCTTTAGCCGCGTCCTCGTAGCCTTTCATGCTGTCGAGCGTGGTTGTGATAAGGCCATTCAGCACGGAAATGTCGTTAGTATCGGTGATGGAAGACTCCGGTAGAGGAAGTCGCATAACGATCCCCCCGCGGGAACGGGCTCACGCAAATGGTGGAGAGGGCAATCCGTCATACTGGGAGACAAGCGGGACGACAGCTTGGTCAAGGGTAGCGGCATGCAGAGTACGAACAGGTACCGGCTCTCGTTATGCCAGCCAGGCGGAGCAGTTTGTAAAAATCAGCTAATGTCCGAAAGTGGGGAGGCGGGGAAGGGGCAATTGAATGTCTACTTGTGGGTCCCGACGTAATGCTCATCGTCATGGGACGGAAGTGTCGTCGAAAGCACGGATTACGAGGGCGATGGAGGTTTTATTTCGATTCCTGCAGGTTGCGTTAGTCGCGATCCACTGGACGGCCGATGCCAGCAGCGACGATCGCTTCGCGGACACGCCGAAAGAAGTTGGCGGGCAAATAGCCATAGCTGACCGCCGGCTCGCGCCCCGCAATCGGCCGGATATCATAGCCGGGCCACGCGAAGCGGTTCCACTCGGTGATGATGATCCACGATTGCTCGCCAGACAGGCCAAGATCACGCCGAACTGCTTCTGGCACTTCGATCGCCAAATGATCGCGGGTAGGGGCTTTCGTGGTCAGCGGTACGACGTGCACCTGATCGATCCCGTCCTTCGGACGGGTCACCAGCACGACGGCGACAGGCCGGTCCTTTATACCTTCATCGCGACCGTTAACGTACTCGTATTCCCACAGGTAGCTGTAGTTGAGAACTTCACCCGGTTGCGGCAGCGTTGAGCCTTTTTTCGGCGTCTTCGGCGCCGCGGCCGGGTTCGACGGCCCGGATGGCTTCGAGGGTTTCGTCATCTAGATCCTCCACGCGGCCGGCGATCCGTTCGCGACGGCGCAGGCGCTCATATTCATCGACGGGGACCATGACGAAGCGCAGGCGGCCGTTCCGACTAACGCCGACCGGGCGGATCATCGCCTCGTCGGAATAGCGGCCGAACTGTTTTTGCAATTCGCCCGAAGGTACGATTTCTATGCTCGTCGCCATGAGCGGGTGTTCCTGTGCTGGATGCGTTGCAGGCTGCTGCCTGTGCGGCGGGATCTCGATCGCATGCAGGCTGCTGCCGGTACGCGCGGGGCTCGGTCGCGAGTACGGGCTCAGCCTGCACGCGCGGATCATGGTAGAAGCACGACGGCTTTAAGCCCGTATCGATGAAATACGGAAAATAAGGATAGCCGTCAAGATGTGCCAAAACGATATAAACAGCGAGAACCGGAGAATCCGGAAAAAAGGGAGATCCGGAATTGCGCCATAGACGCGATATATCTGGCAAAACATTCTAGCGATAAATGTAATTCCTGCCAAATAGATTTCGGTACCTATCTTACGGTCAGCGTGCCGGTCAGCGGTGGCAGAATGGGTCATGATCGTGGCTTTGGTGATAGAATGAGCTCACGTGTCACAGAACGACGATAAGGGGACAGGCGACGCACTTGGTCTCGTTGTTGCCGATAAGGTCAAGGCAGTTGCCGCGTACCTTCCGGACCTCGCGCCGGATGATCGCGACCGCGTCGACGATTATGTAGCGCGGGCATCGGCTGCGGCGACGCTGCGCGCCTATCAATCTGACTGGCGTTTGTTCCGTGTATGGTGTGAGGAGAGCGGATACCGACCGTTGCCGGCGACGCCGGCGATCGTCGCGGCGTTCCTGACGCTGCTCGCGGAACGCGGTTTCGTTCCCCAAACGCCGCAGCGATCGCGCGGGGGGCGGGCAGCGGTCGCAAAGCCGCTTGGGCGCTCGACGATCAGCCGGCGTCTTGCCGCCATCGTGTTCGCACACCGGGCAGCGGGGATTGATCCGCCGACCCACCAGCCCGACGCCACCCGGCTCGACAAGGCGATGCGGGCGATCCGGCGTGACAAGCGCGATGATCCCTCCGCACGGAAGCGGCCTGCCGATGGTGACGTGCTCCGTGATATGTTGCGCACGATCACCGGTGGCGATCTGCGCGCGTACCGCGACCGTGCGCTGCTGGCGATCGGGATGGCGGGTGCCTTCCGTCGCTCGGAACTCGTTGCGATCACCGTGGCCCGCGTGTCGGAGGATGCGCGCGGATTACTGGTACGGGTACCGACATCGAAGACCGATCAGGAGGGCAGGGGGCACAGTGTCGCCATTCCAGATGGTCGCCGTCTCGAACCCGTCCGGCACTATCGGGCCTGGCTTGATCAGGCGGGGATCGCGCACGGGTCGGTGTTCCGCAAGCTCACCCCGCAAGGGCGGCTGACCGAACTGGCGATGAGCGCGCAAGGCGTGGCACTGATCGTGAAGGCCGCCGCGCAGGCGGCGGGTTATCCGCCGGCATTGTTTTCTGGCCACTCGCTGCGTGCCGGGTTCCTGACCGAGGCGGGCCGCCAGAACGCCAATTTGTTCAAGATGCGCGAGCATAGCCGTCACGCCTCGATCGACATGGTTGCCGAATACGTGCGGGACCATGAACGCTTCCGGGCACATGCCGGCGAGGGATTCCTGTAGGCATTATATATAGGGGCACGGCAAGCAGTGACCGCCTGGCGAGATGTGATCGGCATGATTGGCTAAGCTATGATGGCTGGCGATGCAGGCATTTGAGCCCACCCAATTCCCGTGTGCTATCTTGGGTATACCCAATGGAGCCGAGGCGATGAACGACCAACCGAAACAAGACGCGATCCGAGCAGCGCGGGTCTATTTGAGGGTGAGTACCGATGAGCAAGACCTGACGCGCCAAGAGGCGATTGTGGGGAGTGCACGGGCCGCCGGTTTCTACGTCGCCGCAGTATACCGCGAAAAAGCTTCGGGGGCGCGGCCGGATCGCCCCGAACTGCTGCGTATGGTTGCTGACCTGCAAGCGGGTGAAGTGGTAATTGCCGAGAAGATTGATCGCATCAGCCGACTGCCGTTGGCTGAGGCGGAGCTTCTGGTTGCAACTATCAAGGGAAAGGGAGCTCGCCTGGCTGTACCAGGGATCGTCGACTTGTCTGATCTGGTTGAGGACAGTTCGGGCGTAGCTCGAATTGTCCTAGAAGCGGTGCAGGACATGCTGCTTCGGGTTGCGCTTCAAACCGCTCGTGACGATTACGAAACCCGGCGCGAACGGCAGCGGGAAGGGATCGAGCTCGCTAAAAGGGCAGGGCGCTACACCGGGCGGAAGCCAGATCTAGCGCATCACCGACGTATTATTGGTCTGCGGGAGGCGGGTATGAGTATTGCCCGTACTGCTGAATTGGCCGGATGCAGTATCGCTCAGGTGAAGCGCGTGACGGCATTACATCGAGCAAAACAAGCCGGATCAGGCATCGCCCGACACGCGGCTTCCGAACCCTGACTTACGGCATTGCTACGATGAGGAACCGGCTCGGATAGTGGGGCATGTATCGGACATTAAAGCGGCAACTGCCTTGGTATCTATGAGGGAGGGACTAGCTTGGATTTTATTTATGAGGTCAGTGGCGGACAGATTGCGATGATCGATCCACCATTTTGCCTCAGTTATTGAAAGGCAGTCGGTGCAGGCTTTGACATGACGTTCCGCCGCTTCCGTAAGGATAGCCGAAAGCCGCTCCGTGCGGATCTTAGTCGCCCACGCGATCTGCCGATCGCTGCCGGACAGCTGCGGCAGCACAAGATGGGCGATTGTCGCATCGTCCCGAGTTACGTTAGCGATCTGTTCGCCCTGTCTGTCCATAGCGAAACACGTACGGCACTTCGTAGTCTCCAGCCAACGAGCCTTGCGGTCCTGCTGGCTGGCAAAGCCGTGTAAGTAGTGCAGCTGTGAGTGGCCGCAGACGTGGGCAATGACTTGATCCATGCCCGTCATTCTGCCTCACCGCTGGGGGTGAGCAATTGTAATGAGTCGAGTTGAATCAGATGTGCGGTAGGCAGTTGAAACGCGTGCGGGTTCTAATCGTCAGTACCCGTCAGTCGGTCAACATGGATCAGATCGGTCCCCACGCATGTGCCAGACAAAAGTACGCGCATTCCTAAGAGCTCGACGGGGGAGGAGCTTGCTTCGAGCTGATAGAGTCCCCCAAGATCACGACGGAGGTAGAAGGTTTCGCCCTTGTGGATCAGGGTACCGCTTTCCTCAAGGCGCATCCCGATCGCCGTCACTTTGCTGCCGTTTTGTTAATCATCCGTCGTGTGCCGCGCGTTTTCGATCGGCTTTGCGCGCACGGCTGATTGCTGCTGCTCGCTTGCGAGCACGTTTCACTGACGGCTTTTCGTAATGCTGGCGAAGCTTCAGCTCACGGTACAGGCCTTCACGCTGCAATTTCTTTTTCAGAGTGCGGAGCGCCTGATCGACGTTATTGTCTCGAACGATGATCTGCATGGTGCGAAAATTCCTTGGCCCTTTCGGCTGTCGGTTGCGCATATTGATATACGGAAAACCTGCCAAGGCTTCCAACTGACTGGGCAGTGCAGGCGTTCAAATCAATGTCGGGAGCAGCCGATGTGAGCCAGATCGATCAGCCGCAGAATTCCGTCGCGCTCATTGTCGATGTGTCGGATTAGCTGACCTGCCGCGAGGCGCGTGGCCACTTTATAACCATCCCAATCCGCTCCGATGTCTGCTTCCTTCCAACGGCTCAAGTGGCTGCGAAACACTTCACCGGCAGCGATGCATTCGATCTTCATCGCGTGGCCTAGTGCGACACGTTCCCGATCACCTGATGCTACGGCATGGTTGAAAATGCCGTCGTGTTTAAAGCCTTGATAGGCGTTAAGCACAGACGCCATTTCAGCGCGCAATGCGGGGAGTGCTGCTAGCGTTGGACCCAGGCCGGCACCCACCGCTTGAATTCCTTGTTTAAGCAACACGTATGCCGCTCGTTGATGCTCGTGCAGGGCAGCCTTTGTATCAATGTATTCCATGCGGCCATCGTACAAGCCGATCCTTGCTGACCGCTTACCAATGTGACGGCACTGAAGATAAGTAACGGCTGCTCGCATGGTAAAGGGGGGGGGGCGCGCGTATGATAGATGCTAGCCATAGCGGCCGGTTTGTAATCGACCGACACCTGTCAGGATTGCAATCGAGCTACTTCTGGACCGGTAGCATTCCGAAGGCAGCCGCTTGGGTTTAGACAGTAATCGACGAAACCGTGTAGGCATTCCGAAAATAACGCCTATCAACAGCGCAAGCGCCTATCTTGCCGAGCCGTCAAGGGTGTTTCAGAGTCAAAAAACCCAACATTTGACCTTGGAATGGGCCACGACCGACGATGAATCCCGTCAGCGCTGTCTAATCAACTATTACAATCCGCTTTATTGCTGTGCCATTCGGTTACGTCGGTCGCAACTGAAGCTATGCCCGGTTCGCTTTGTGCGGCGCCTGCGACCGCCCGGTCTATCGAGCCGAGAACATCCGACAGCAAGACCGCGACAGCTTGGCCTTTCTGTTGGTCTGTCAGACTTGGTGCGGCGGTGATCAACGCGCGCAGATAACTCGGCGGTGTTTCAGGAATTTTGCGCATGCGTAAAACCTGCCTGTAAAAAATTGCTTGTCAACGGGTTAGATCAATAGGGGGCTTATCCGACTGCCATTTAGAAGGTGAACTCAGTTGTAGCTCGAAGGCGAGAGTATGGAACTCACTCGCCTTGGCGGACAAAGGCTTCGATAGTCTGCAAGGCGACGGCAAAATTGCGGGCAGTGCAAATTTGCTGGGACACACTAAAATCACAAGTACGGTCCGCTATCTAGCTGTAGGAGGATGCGCTCACTTTAGCTAAAACGACAGAAATCCGACGTTGGCCCGGCTCCGTCTCAAAATGGCGCTGGACCTCTTTCGCCTGATAATCACCAGTTTTTACCATTCTTCCAATCAACGCGTTGCGATCCGCCCCGACAGTCGAGCGACGCCTACCTGGTGCAAGGCGGGCAGAAGGCACGCGTTTGACCAAAATCGGCTATACTGTACGCGTAGTTTCCAAGATGTCCGACCCACAGGCCGAAGGTGCCTATGTACGTGAGCGAGCTAAAGGGCTTGGGATTTTAGAGTGGATATGCGGGCGGCATAGCGGTCCGCCATGGCCAGGTGCGCTCGCTGCACGGCGATATCCCCTGGCACTGCCGCCAACTCGCGCGATTGTCGCTCGCGCATGACAAGAAATGCCATATCCTCAGATTCAGGCATGTTGGTGCTCCACGTGCAAGCGGGAGCCAGACATTGCCCTCGGTCGCCATCCTGCTCGCGGAATGATCGGTAGCGATATTTTGTGATACCTCGAAAATGTCCAGCTGGGTAGGCCGCATTCCTATCTCTCGTTGTAAACGCGAACGACTGCTTTCTAGAAGCTTGCGACGTTCGGAATGTCATAAGGGGGTGGTTAGCGGACTGGCCGCTTTCGGGAAGCGAACGGCGTAAGCGGACGTCGTTCAGACAGCCGGGCAGGGGGCTGCATCGCCGTTTTGGGGTGGATAGCGGAATGGCCGCTTCCGGGAGCTGATCGCGAGAAGCGGACGTTCGTTCAGGAGGTGAGGCAGGGGCCTTTGGACGCCCGCACAGGGTGGAGGCTGTGTGAGAACGTCGATCTCTTATCGATGGCGTTAACGCGCGCGAGCACAGCGCTCACCTCCTCATTG
>NZ_JBYSXN010000004.1:0-184109 GCF_058782275.1 Sphingomonas sp. FW306-05-A | reverse complement strand
CAATGAGGAGGTGAGCGCTGTGCTCGCGCGCGTTAACGCCATCGATAAGAGATCGACGTTCTCACACAGCCTCCACCAGTTTGGGACGTTCAGACGCTCCTGGTGTACCAACCGTTCCTGAAAGCCGACTGGCAGCTTTCAGGGGTCAAAGCGGACGGACCGGAATCGCCCATTTATCGCCGTTTAAGCGCCCCAAGGCACCGCTCAAAAGCGGTCGGTCGTTCAGGATGTAATCACCAGCGTTCAGTCGCCGGGCAGCGGCGTTGGCTTGTGAAATGCAGCCGCTCGACACGTGGCTTTAGCACTCCGTTTGGTGTTCCCAAGAAGTCGAATGTTTTGATGGTCGATGAGGATTGCCGTTTTGCGATCGAAGGTCATCAATCGAGACTGGCTTCCTCTAACGTCTGCAAGCTTTATCGGATCAGATGCGCGGTCACTAATTGCGTATGTCTGCTCGGGTTTGCACTGTGCATAACAATAGTATCCCGCCGCCAA
Source organism: Sphingomonas sp. FW306-05-A (assembly GCF_058782275.1). Taxonomy (NCBI): domain Bacteria; kingdom Pseudomonadati; phylum Pseudomonadota; class Alphaproteobacteria; order Sphingomonadales; family Sphingomonadaceae; genus Sphingomonas; species Sphingomonas sp. FW306-05-A. Next base: position 183,614 of record NZ_JBYSXN010000004.1, on the reverse strand, counting down.
GTCGACACTCAATGTCAGGGCATAGGGAACGACTTTTGGCGCCCCCGCGCCGACCTGTATAGTTTCCGTTCCGCTGCAACGCTCACCGATCTGATCTTGCCCATAGGCAGAGGTTGATCCCAGAGTAGCGAAAGCAAAAGCACAAATCGCGTATCGCATGTACATCGCCTCGACTTTGATCAGAGCGTAGGCTAACCCCCTGCCGCAACGTCCGCTAATGACAAATGCGTTACCAAAAGCTGCCGGGCCGCTCACCACCACTTATCGCCGTTCCCATGGCGCCAGCCGGGCATGACGCCTGAAAGCCGACCGGCAACTATCGCAGAAGACCAACGGGTCAAACATGGACGGTACAAATTGAAATCGTATTGTGAATGAACGGCGGGTTTTGAGCGGCGGATAGGGCCCGCTCAATGGCGACTTATGGGTCTTGCTAGCCTTCTGCGGCTCGATAGTTTCGCCCCCCAAGCAAACCGTTTTTGCGGCTGGCGATCAGCCGCGGGTCTCTCCTGGTCTGGTGACCTGTGACGTCCATTCTTCGATGCCAGGCTGTTGAGGAAGCGTCTGAAGCGCCGTGTTGAGCGCGGTGTTTCGCGACGAGAGACAGCCCCTGTCGTGCTTAAGCGTGGTGACCGTGCCGTCAGATCTGGTCCAGGTGAGGACGTAGCTCGAACTGTCCGAGATCTGTTGTTCGCAGATCGTGTTGATCGTCGCCCCGGTGCCGGGGCGATATGGTGCCAGCGCGGTTTCAATCGCACGGTAGGCGTCCGGACCGCCTTCGTGGACTTTCTTACCCAAGACCGCCGTATGCCGCTCGCCGACGAACCTCACGGCGCCGTTGCCGTCGACCTCCACCTTATAAACGGGGCAGAAACCGAAGCACGGTCCGACGGACCATGCGATCGTCTCCTTGATGTCCTTAGCCGACTGTCCGAGGACGGGCAGCGCCGTGGTTTCCGCGCATCCTCCCAGCGCCGAAAGCCACAAAACCGCGCAGGCGAGCTTTATTACCGATTTCATTGCGCCTGCCTTCTTAAATCGAGCGGCAGCTCCCCAATTGGGCAGTAGCGATAGGTCGCGGCATTGCGTCCACGCCCGAGAAAGAACGTCAGTGCGTCCTGGACGGCGACCGTCTGCTTTTCGACGATGCGCGGGGCGGGACCTGCGCCCGCATCGATGCATGACTGACTCACGTCATAGGTGTTTCCCCGCCGCGATAGTACCCGAGCAATGCATGATCGAGTGTGGGCGGTGCTGATGCCCTTGCCGTCATACTGTCGGATTGAGACGTTCGCCGGCTCATGGCAAGATGCCCCCTTTTCGACGTAAATCCCCGGCTTCAGAAAGTAGACGCCGCCAGGTTTGCGCGAGGTATCCACGCTGGCGACGGCGGCGCTAGCGACCAATCCAGCTGAAGCGAGGGCAAGCGTTACCCGTAAGGCCTTATTAGTTTTCATGCTTTTTCCTCACAAATGCTGGTCGTCCTCTGGTTAAGAGGGGGAACCTGAACGGCGGGCTAAGCAACCATTTTCACGGTTTTCAAGAGAGCCGGTGTGCCGTCGGGCAGGGGACTGCCAGTGGCACCACTCTCGCTTGGAAATGAATGAGTGTCTGAAGGTGGTAAGCGGGGAAGGGCACGTGAATGTCCGGGAATGGGTCTTTTGCTGCGAAGCTGCCGTTCTACTCCCGCCCAGAAGTCGCCGTTCGCTGGTTGAAGGTGCAATCTTCAAAGCGGCCGTTGGCAATGCCAAGCCGAGCCGTTACAATCCGGCACATGATGGCTTGGTCACTTCGATACGGCTAACTACTTGCTTTTGATCAGACAGCGTCAAATATATTCGCTGGATGCAAGTCGAAACCAGATAATAGGTCCGCGTCCGGGAGCATTCAGTATCGAAACAATTAAACCCTTGAGATTGGAGGCGCTCTTTAGCCAAGTTGCGGCTCATTCCGACACGCACAATGCCGCTTACCTCACGAGTCAGAGCCTCTTCTGAATTTGATGTGCACCCGGAAAGGGCTGCGCTGATCGCTGTTAATGCCACTGCCGCACGGATTTTCATCAAGACTAGCCTCTGGTTCAGAAGCTATCGATGCGGAACAGCATGCGCAACTTGTCTGAGCTATGGCGGCTTTCACCATCTCAAACCCGAAAGCGGTAAGTCGGCTCCCCACCAACTCTGTGTGGAAACACGAAAACCGGCGCAGTCGCGGCAACAATAATTCAATATTGGCCTTCGACTTCTTCAAACCTTGCGCGACAGGCATGATCATGGTTCCGATTTTGCTCGTTTCGTCTGCGACGAAAAGTTTTCACACAGCCTCCACCACGACCGGACATTCCCGTTTCATCATCCCAACGGGAATGCCCAAGCCGTTTCCGATCGAGAGGTTGAGATTGCCGCGCCGCCCCCAATCTGAGATTGAGCGTTGCGGTCAATTAACCGTCGTCAGTCTCGACCATCATCGCTACGCCTCGGAACCGGCTCATAGCTGAATTATACTAAGGTTCCCGATGAAGCGTGGGATGTTGATGGCGCCATTGTTGGTCGGGGCATCCCCAGCATCGCCGGGAGTCCCGGTGACCACCGCCACGCCAGGCGATGGCTTCGAGGTGACGAGATACAGCCTAGCACTTGCTCCTAACATCTTGGCCAAGACGATAGCTGGTCAAGAGACGATCACGTTGCGCGCGACCATGGATGGCGTCCAGCGGCTGAGCTTCTCCGCCAATGCCCTTACCATCGACAGTGCCAGCCTCGATGGCGTGTCACTTGTCCAAAACGTGCAGGGCAATGTGCTTGGCTTCGATCTGCCCCGGCCACTCCGCCGCGGACGCAGCGTGTCGCTCCAGGTATTGTATCACGGCCGCCCCGCACGCGGCTTCGCCGGCTCGGCGACTACTCTCTACACCAGCTATTTTGCGTGCGATTGGATGGTCTGTTCGCAGAACAAGTTCGGCGAGAAGGCGGCCTTCTCGCTCGATTTGACCGTTCCGGCCGGGATGACCAGCCTCTCGGTCGGCAACATGATCGCGAAGCGGCGGGGACCGGGCGACAGCGAAATACATCGCTGGCGGGCGCGCCGATCCTATTCAGCCTACCTGTACGGATTTGCTGTGGGACCACTCACGCGGGTCAGCGAAGCGTCGGGGCCGCGCAGGCTCATCTATCTGAGCGACGTTGCTGCCGCAGACGAACTGAGGCGACGCTTTGCAGGGACGAGGGACATGGTCGCTTTTCTCTCTGGCAAGGCCGGCGTGTCGCTTCCCGTCGCCGAATACAGCCAGCTTCTGGTCGAGGGCGACGGGGCGCAGGAAGCGGCGACCTACTCGGTTCTGGGTGTCGCGGCCTTGCCGACGAAGCCGGATGACCCCTCGCAGGACTGGGCGATCGTGCATGAGCTTGCCCATCAATGGTGGGGCAATCTCATCACCTGCGAGACGCTCAAGGACTTCTGGCTGAACGAGGGTATCACAACCTTCATGACGGCTGCGTGGAAGGAGCATCGTTACGGTCGTGCCGCCTACGAAGCCGAACTCGACGTTGCGAGACGCCGGGTCGAAAGGGTACAGGCGGCGGGCTTCGACAAGCCGCTGGCTTGGGATGGCACCTACCCGACCTTGAGCGTCCGGCGGGCGATCCATTACAGCAAGGGCGCGCTGTTCATGGCGCATTTGCGGGCCTTTCTCGGAGAAGACGCTTTCTGGACAGGTTTACGTCGCTACACCCGCGACCACGCGGGCGGCGCGGTTACCAGCGTTGATCTGGAGCGGGCGATGGAAGCGTCGAGCGGACGAGACCTACGCCCGCTGTTCGCCGAATGGGTGTTCGGGGATGACCTGTCCAGTTGATCGCAGCGATAGCCGAGCGGGCACTTCTTTCACGCATAGCAAAGCCAACCGTCTCTCAGATGACGATAGGACCTCAGTTATGGGAAGGGTTTTTATTTCCCATTTCACCATCCCAATGGGAAAGGCGCTGCTAGGCCAGGAGCGAAAACGAGTTGCCGAAATTGTGCAGCAGGACCGGCAGGAGGAGGCTCCCCGTCCGCAGGCGAAGCCAGACGGCGATGAATGATGGGATCGCCGTCAGTGCCATCGTCATAGGGTCAAATGAGAAGCTGCCGTGCGAAAAACCGAAGGCGTGCGCCATCCCGAAGAGGAAGCATACCAGCACGGCACCCCAGCCCCAATCGACCCCGAGGAAACGCTTTCTGCCGGTGAACGCCTGATCGAGCGCGAACAGGAGGATGCCCCGGTAGAAGGGTTCCTCCTCCAGACCCGGCATGGTCAACTGGAAAGCAATTTCCTCCCCACTGGATCGGTCGTTCGGGAAGGCCAATGCGATCACGACGAAGAAGGCACAGTAGAGCGCCGCGATTGGTAACGCGGCCTTCAGGCTTCCCGGTTCTAGCGCGATCGTCAGACCCACACGGCGGAAGCCGAATGCCGACGACGCGGCGATAGCGAGGGTGGCGGCCAGTGCCAGAACCTTGCCTTGCCAGTTCCACTCCCCGCCGATCAGATCAGGCAGCGATCCGTAGGCGCGGGTAAGGAGCGCATCGTTGATCGTCACCAGCAGCGCCGCGATCAGGAGCCAGCGCGCAGAGAAGCGTTTCCGGTCCATGCATCCCAAGACCAACCCGCCGACGCGCGCCAAACAGGAGCCATGCCAGCAAGAGGATCGTGCCGACAGCACCCGCCCGGATCGTGGCGTCAAGTTGGCCGATGTTCATGCCGTCACGATACGGGACGGCGCGGCACCAAGCCACCTCGCCCATCTAGCCGACTGATCTTCGATATGCTCAGCAGTGGTTTCGAAAAATATTGTCCGTTCTCGTTTTTCGAGCCCATTGGAGAATGCATGAGTATTATTGAACATCGGCGGGTTGGCCGTAGCAACTGGTGGAAAAGTTTCCGATGCGCCTAGGGCAATAGCTATCTCTGCTTCCATCTAACACGCATTCCCCACTTCCAGATCATAAATGGTTATACGCTACAAGTTAGCCGAATAGCCTGTGCCTTCTTGTCGAAGACGATTGATGAACAATGCTGCAACTGGTCAGCGCCCAGTGATATCGTATCATTGCGAATGTCGCGTGGTTTGCCTTTAGCGATGACGAGAATTTCATCAGGATCAGTTATGACCGCAGGCGCATTGGCATCGCGGATAGCGACGGTAGTGCCAAAGTCCCCGGTACGAGCACCTAAACGATCTATTGAAAGTGGGCCGAGCACAAAGGGTTGTTTAAGCGTCAGGTCGCGCACCGGACGTTCGACTCCGAAAAAGATTTCAGTCGGGACTGCCGGTCCTGACAGCGCGCCTCCATAGATCTTAGAGAGCCGCACTGCTGCACCGGCGGTCGCCAACGTTCTGGGATGATAGGGGTCGAAGCGGACGCGCATCGGTGCGCCGTTAACATTCACGATCCCTGAGGAGGCGATCCAGCCTGCGCCAAAGAGCGTCATTGGAAAACCAAGCTTTTCCATTTGAATGGTGATGGTTCGCTCGCCTGGCCGTGCGGCCCGTAGCACGAAGCGGATGATAGATTCCGGCAAGCCGCCTGGACCGATTGAACCCTCAGCTGCAACCGCGAAAGGGCGTTGCGTCCAGCCAACCCGCTGTTTTTCTGATTTGATACCGTAGCCGACACGTACAACCTGTGTCTTCGACATTACGGTAGTAGGCCCGATCCGAAAGCCGAAACCGATCCCCAAAGAGCCGCTCATTTTGAACCCACGCTCCTGTGCCGTTGCATCCGCCATTAACGGCATGCCGGGGGCCGCGGGATCGATGCGCAGGCGAGCAGGCTTCCCATTCAATTGCACGTCAACGATGCCGTCACCGGAAACCACTCGCTCGTTTGGCGCACTTGCTGATCCTATCAGCATGAGGGTGGACGTAATTGCCATTACTCGCTTCGTCATCACGACCTCCCTGGTACGGTCACAACAAAGCGGGCGATCATGTCATTTCGGTGGCCCGATAAGATTGTGAGGTTTGCAGACGATAAATCTGTGCTGCTTGCATATTTCCGAGGGTCTGAATCGCCATTTCTGTGTGAAAAAGAGGGCAGGCGCTTCATGTCGCGTACCGTCCGAACGGCGGTCACCTTCTGGCCGCAAACCTCTATCATCACTACGCCGTCTGCTGCGATAAAACGGTCGGTAGCGACAAGCTGGAAGAGGGATCAACCTGCATGCGATGCTTTGACCGACTCTCATCGCGTCTGACCGTGTTTATATTGTCTGTCAGCGCCTCGGCATTACACGCGGGGGATCTGCCAAAAGCTTCCGGGGCCGCGGTTGGAGAGACTAAAAAAGCAGCTGCCCGTAGCAGTGACCGGCAACCTGTCGTCAGCGGTCGCCTGAAAAACGGTGTTCGGTTCGCTATTCTCCCCCGAGGCGGCCATGAACCAGGATTGGGGCTGCTTATGCGAAATGAAGGCGGCTTTATTGAAGAGCGGCGGCCTGGAGAGCGTGGCCTGACGCATCTTATAGAACACCTCGCTTTTCTGAGTCCGACCACCGGCGCGCCTGATGATCTGCATCACCTTCTACATGTCGGTCCCAAAGTGACGTTGGCAGCGCCCTCAGCTGGAACGACATCGTGGCGAGAAACGAATTAATTCTTCTCTACCATCACAAACAACCTCGCAGACCTCGACACGATGCTGGGCCTTTTACGAGAGGTTACGACCGATCTGACCCTTCGGTCTGATGCCGTCGACGAAGGTCGCGCCCAAATCGTTCAGGAAATGGCTGGCCGAAAGCTCGGCAATGACATCTACGCGAGCTACATTTCGGCTGTCGCCCCCGGGTCACCCACTGATGTGATAGACGCCCAGAACTCTGACGATGTGCCTACGGCGACCATCGACACCATTCGTCACCTCTACAACCGACTATATCAACCAGCGAACATGATGATCGTCGTGGTAGGAAACGTGGATCCAACCAAGGCAACGACGCTGATCCAGAGCCGGTTTGGAGACTGGAAGGGCGTCAGGCTCAAGCACGCGCAGGTTGCCGGGTTCCGGTCCGATCGGATCGCACCAATCAGCTTTTCGGCGCTTCAGCAGGGGCGGAGGGTTGCAATGGTAACTGTGGTAATGCCGACATCCCACTCGTTGGGTTCGCCTCGTCGGCAAGCGGACGGAATGCTGAGGGACATGCTGGTAGCCCGCGCCGTCAGCAATCGCCTAGTCCACGACCAGCCAGATAGCCCACTTGGCAAGGTCGGGATGTTCATCGAAAATGGGGAACAAGGCCACCGACTATTCATGTTGTGGGACAATTTTGCGGTCGATCGGTGGCAACCCGCCGTTGAGGGTCTGTGGCGGATGACGTGCGATCTGCGCACCACCGATTTTTCGAACGGCGAATGGGAAGCTGCGAAGCAAGAGATACTGCGCGACCTTCAACAACGCGCAGACACAATGGGTGCGGCGACAAACGTCGAGCTGGCTAAAGACCTGTCACATGCGATTGCGGCCGGCACGGATTTGATCCCCCCCGATCAGCTGATGCGATATGCGCGCTCCTTCCTGCCCACAATCAATGCGAAAACTGGGAGCCGGTGGTTCAAACGACAGTGGCGGCCTGATGAGCAGCATTTACGCGTTGAGGCACCTGAAATGGCGGGGATCGCTGAGCCCGCCTTTGCAATCCGGACGGTGGCAGATCAAGCTACTCAACCAGCCGTCTGCAAAGTGCGCCGATAGAGTCGGTAATCCGCTTGCGTTTATGCCTCTCGTTTCACCATCCTTTTTTAGAAAGGCGGCAGCTGCCCGAGGTCGACTATCGCCATCCACCTTCCCGAAAGCCCCAGTCCGCTTTCCAACCAATTGTCGCCGTTTGGCGGCCGAATGTATGGAAAACTCAGTCGTAAACACGGTGGTGCGACAAACAGGTGATTCCGGGCGGCAGCCTTTCGATCGTCGCAAAACGCCGTCGCCAACCCCGATCGGCGACTATCGTGTGTTTTCCGACGGGGGCGTCCGCGCCAGTGCGATCGTGCAGGTTAAGTGTCTCACGCTAACGCTGCCTATGAGCTTGGCGAGCGCAACGTCGCGATCGCCTCGGACGCGATCCGGGCTACCGCCATCAAATCCGTGCCGCTGGCGCCGTCTCGGGCCTGGATCGACATTCCCTGCACAACGCTGCCGATGTAACGCGCCCACCCTTGTACATCGCTGCCTTCTGTTACCTGCCCTTCAGCGATCCCGCGGCCTAACCGAGCCTCGACCATCTGCACGCTGGCGGCGCGCAACTCTCGGCCCAGCAGAGCGAGTGGATTGGTGGTAACATCCGCAGGAGTGGTCGTAATCATGCAGCCCGGCGTTCCGGTGGTCCGGCCGAACACCTGCGCCGACTCACGCAGCAGCTGGACAACAGCATCGACCGCGTCTGCGTTCTTCAGCGCGCGCGCCGCATAACCTCCGATGGTGGTGCCGTAGAAGCCGATCGCCTCCCGGTACAACGCCTCCTTCGATCCGAACGCGGCATAAAGGCTCTGCGCCGAAATCCCCATTGCCTCGGTCAGCATCGGTATCGAGGCACTGTCATAGCCCGCCGTCCAGAAAACCTGCATCGCCCGCTCGAGTACCGTCTCACGGTCGAACGCAGGGGGACGACCTCGTGCACGCCTTTTTTCCACATCAACCATTGTGATTTATATCCTGCGAGCTTATTACAACACCAATCGTTGTGATATATGGAGCTCGAAGCCGTGGACAATCCTTTTATCGTAACCGCCGATCGTTCCGTGGCATCGCTGATGGACCCGCAAGCAATTTTCGCCTCGACCCAAGCCGTGACCGCGGCGCTTGCAGAGACGCTCGCGGCATTAACACCGCCCGACGGGCTGCCCGCAATGCGTGAGGCCTATGTGCGCGGCGAGCTCGGCCTGCCGACCTCGCCAAAATCGCCACGCGCCCGGACGATGACGATCGATGGACCTGCCGGCCCCATCGCCCTGCGCATCTTCGTCCCCGACCAAGTGCGGGGGGTGTATCTTCACGTTCATGGCGGCGGATGGATCGCCGGCAGCAACGATACCTGGGACGAGCAACTCGAATATTTCGGCCACGAGGCGGGGATGGTCGCAGTCAGCCTCGATTATCATCTTGCCCCCGAGCATTCTGCACCCGCGGCCATCGAGGATTGTGTCGCCGTAGCGTCGTGGCTGATCGATCATGCCGAGCGGGAGTTCGGTACGTCATGGCTGTCAATCGGCGGCGAGTCTGCCGGCTCGAACCTCGCCGCGCTGACGCTGATCCGGCTTCGTGACGCAGGCAAGGGCGGTGCCTTCAAAGCGGCAAGCCTGCTGTTCGGCTGCTTCGATCTTTCGCTCACCCCCAGCGTGTTTCAGGCACAAGGCGCGCCGTTCGTCAGCCTGGAGGCGATGCGACAGTTCACGGGGGCGTTCGCGGGCAGCGAGGATCTGAAGAGTCCTGCAATTTCGCCGCTCTACGCGAACCTGCAGGCGCTGCCCCCGGCGCTGTTTAGCGTCGGATCGGTTGATCCGCTGCTGGACGATAGCTTGTTCATGCACATGCGCTGGCAGGCGGCTGGTAACACCGCGGAGCTGGCGATCTATCCCGGCGGAACGCACGGTTTCAACTCGTTCGACGGGGATCTGGCTGCCGCGGGTAACCGGGGGATCGCGCAGTTTCTGACGGCGATGCGGGAGCAGTCGGCGGCTTGCTGACCTACCCCGAAGACGGTCACTCACTCCTTCGACGGAGGCACCGTGCGCCTCAACGGCGGATTTGCCGCCTGTAATACACTCGGCAACAGCGGAAAGTTCATGTTATGATCTTCAAGACCTACACTCGCATCTTTACAACGGACCTCGAATCCACCGTGGCCACGCTCAAAGCAGTCCACGGCACGGAGCCCCATCTCAGGGTCGAGTTCGCCCCATGGACGCTCGTCGGGATCGGTGACGTGCTAGCAGTAGGTGGAACTGAAGAAGCGCTGGAACCGATCCGCGGCAGCCTAGGGCCTTGGATCGTCGAAGATATCGACGATACCAAAAGCAAGCTTCTCGCTCTCGGTGCGGCCGTGATGCGCGATGTCGAAGACGTTCCAACCGGTCGCATGATGTATATCCAGCATGCCGACGGTAGTGTCGTAGAATATGTCCAGTGGACGCCCGAGCTCGTCGAGAGGCACATTTTTGCACCTCTACGAGCCGGCACACCAGCCTCTCAGATCTGACAGATCATCTTACGCAGAGTAGACAGTTGGTCGACTACGAGCAGCGGATTGGCCGTGTTCCCCGCTCCTCGCCCGTTTAACAGTGACGAGTGTCAACGCCGCGGAAGAAGTCGGCCAGGACGTCATTGAACGCGTCGGGTACCTCGAAAGGTGGAAAATGACCAACCTCCGGCATCATATACAGTGTTGCGCCGGGGATCGCCTTAACAATCGTCTCTGCCGCGGCCGGGGGCGCATTCCCGTCCGCTGTGCCGGTGACGACCAGCGTCGGGCATGAGATCGCCGGGATCTGTGCCTCGAGATCTAGCCCGGAAATCATCTCCCACATGGCGGCATGAAACTCGCCTGACTGCTGCAACAGGCTGCGCCGGGTGCGTTCCATCATGTCCGGTCGCCGCGCGCGAAACGCGGGGGTGAACCATCGTTCGTTCGAAAGATCAGCGATCCGCGCCATGCCTTCGTGGCGTGCGATGCGGGCGCGCTCTCGTAGCGGGTATCGAACCTGGTCGGAGAAGGTGCAGAGCGTCGCGACAAGGCTGAGCGAGCGGACCAGATCGGGGCGACGAAGGGCCAGCGTCTGAGCGATCATGCCCCCGACTGAGACGCCGACCACATCGACGGGACGACCTGCAACGGTCTTGATAATGCTCGCTGCAGCCTGTGCCATGATTTCGAAACTGGGCGGAGATAAGAGGCCGTCCGACTGACCATGCCCCGGCATATCGAACGAGATGACCTGGCGATCACGTCCGAACGCTTCGAACTGCGGGCCCCACCAGCTCAGGTCCAGACCGACCGGATGGAGCAGGAGCAAGGGCGATCCATCACGCTTGGCTGTCGTGGCGACATTGATCGCGCCCACGGCCTCAATATTGATAAGCATGGCAAATCTCCGATCTTGCCGAGTGGATCACCACCGCAACGGCGACCCGATTACGCGGTAACGTCGCGCGACACCGAAGCGCGCGACGTGACGTCATCTCAGATGCGCGATGTCTGGAAGGACCGACTCTCCGCAAAGCTTACCGTCGCATGGGTGGGTGCCGGATGCCGAAGCGGCAAAGCCCGTCCCTCCCGCTGCATGCTTTCGATGGCGACAGACCAGTCCGGCAGGTCGAACCCGTCCTGATCCCATCGCACGGTGCTTGCCTCGTCACCCCAATCGGCAAGCTTCGGCATCGCGGTTCGGTGGTCGCCGCCGGTCACATAGGCCAGCAACGCGCTCTCGTCGCGCCATACGCTCGCGGTCCAGTAGGCTAGATTCCGATCACGACGGACGGCGCCAGCGAGGTACCCATCAGCCTGGCGAATCTGCATCAGGGATCGCTGCGCATGGATCATGAAGAAGGGAAGATACCGGAGCCCGCGCAAGCGAAACCGGGTGATACTGACGATGGACATATTTGCCTCCGATGAGCTGGAGCTGGAGCTACGAGTAAGGGACGGCGGAATTACAACGTCACCACGAGCTTGGCGGCCGATACACCACGGCGCTGCCGCTCTAGCGCGGCAGGGATCGCAATCAGCCCGTGCCCGGCAACCTCTGCCTTGGGTGCAGCCTCGTAACGCCCGTCTGCCAGCGCGTCGGGAAGAAAGGCCTCGAAGATCATCGGGCCGACATCGTTGGCGATCAGCGTGCTGCCCCAGATCATCTTGGTCGTAACGTTCTTTCGCCATGCGCGGAGCGCGAGCGAGATGTTTCCCATCACGGTGCCCGCCATCGCGGGCGCCAGATGGCGCCAGTGACCGCGTCCCGCCGGCACGTCATCGAACGATGCGGGCGGCGTCGCCATGGCGACGAACCGGTTGCCTTCACACGCGCCGACAACATCGATGCAGGGCTTGGCGGAGCCAGCCCCGATCGCAAGCGCGCCGGCTATTGTGTGGCCGCGCAGAGCAGTGATCAGGTCGGCCACGACGGTCGGACTGCGATAATCGCATACCACCGTCGCCCCCAGTCGTTTTAGTAGGGTGTGGTTGCGCGGGGACGCGGTCGCGACGACGTCGTACCCGGCCGCGATGGCAAGTTGGACCGCGTTGACGCCGACACTGGTCGAGCCTCCCCAGACGAGCAAGGTCTGCCCGCTGGGTGCCGGCTTGGACGAGGGCGGGTTCATAGCCAGATAGTCGGCCTGGAACAGACCACAGGCAGCCGTCGAGATGCCTAGCGGCAGCACTGCGGCGTTCTCGAACGACAGCGCATCAGGAAGTGGCGAGGTCATGTGTTCGAGCAGGACCACATAGGCTTGGAAAGCTCCTTCTGCAGCGCGGTTGCGCGTCTTGTCTGTACCGGAGGCAAAGCCGAGCACACGATCGCCGGCAGCAAAACGCGTCACGCCTTTGCCGACCGCTATCACCTCGCCGGCGACGTCAGTACCAAGCACTGCTGGATAGCTGAGAAATGGGGTCATCAGGTCACCCGAGCTCTGAATCAGCCGGTCGAAAGGATTTACCGCAATCGCACGGATGCGGATGACGAGCTCCCCCGCTTGTGCCTGTGGGAATGGTGCGGGCGCGATCGTGAACGGCGAACGCTTCGACCGGAGCCAAAGAGCAGTGTTGTCGGTCATCGGGAACCTCCAGCGGCGACCGTGCATCGGCATGCCGCTGATGGGGGAGATAGGCGGATGGCCTTGGACTTCCCATGCTGGTACGTCCGCGAAATCGTCGTCAGCGTCCAGGAGTGTTGATGGACCCGTTATCGGATGTGCTGGGGCTGATGAAGCCGAACAGTTACGGCTTTCGCAGACTGAATGCGGGCGGCAAGTGGGCGCTCGCTTACCCAGCGACCGAGGGCTTGAAGTGCTACGCCATTCATTCGGGCATATGCTGGATCAAGTTGGAGGGCGAGCCCGAGGCAATGGCGCTTCACCCCGGCGACTTCATCCTGCTGGCTGGGCGGTCGGCGTTCCGACTCTTCAGTGCACCCGATGCAGAGGTGACGAGCGCCTTTGAGTTCTTTACATCCTTCCCTGCCGGCGAGACCGGTGTGCTCAACGGTGGGGGTGACTGCTTAGGGGTTGGCGGCTTTTTCGACTTCGCCGGACTGCACACCGAGCTACTCCTCGGCATCCTGCCGCCCATCGTTCATATTCGCGCCGAAGCGACACGCGAGGCGCTGGGCTGGTTGATCGAACGGATGATGCGCGAACTGCGTGATCCCCAGCCAGGGGGCACGCTGATGGCGGGGCATCTGGCACAAACGCTGCTGATCGAAGCGCTGCGGCTTCACCTTGCCGAACGGTCACCGCACAGCACGGGATGGCTGTTCGCACTCGGCGACAAGCAGATGCGCGCGGTGATCGCGGCGATGCACGCCGAACCCGCCCGGCGCTGGACGCTGGCCGATCTGGCGCGCGTAGGCGGGATGTCGCGGTCCAGCTTTGCAGTGCGATTCAAGGAAACCGTCGGGGAGCCGGCGATGGACTACCTCACGCGTTGGCGCATGATGTTAGCGGCGGATCACCTTGCGACAGGGCGGGTCTCGATCGCGGTCGTGGCGCATGCGTCGGCTACGAATCCGAAAGCGCTTTCAGTGCGGCGTTCAAGCGGACGTTCGGACATTCGCCGCGGGAGTTTTCGAAAGCCATTGCCACCTAGCTACAGCGTTGGAGTGACGACATTCCAAACGTTCGAACCTGGGAACGTGCGCAATATAAGGCCATCGACATGGCTTTCGCGGCTCAGCGTCTGCGCCAGTCCTTCACATGGTCGACCATCGCCCGCAGCTTGGGTGCGAGATGGCGCCGGTTTGGGTAGAACAGGAAAAATCCGGGCAGCGATGGACAGAACGGGTCGAGCACCGCGCACAACCGACCATCCCTCAACCACGGCGCGAACGTCTCTGCCATACCGACCGTCAGGCCGGCGCCCGCGAGTGCCATCCCGACCATCAATCTCATATCGTTGGTGGTCACTTCCGGGTCGACCGCGACGGCGAACTCACGCCCTTCCTCGGTGAATTCCCAACGGTAAGGTGCAACGTCGGCGGAGGGTCGCCAGCCAATACACAGGTGCTGCGTTAGATCGCGTGGGTGAAGTGGCGTCCCCGCTGCCGCCAGATAGGCCGGCGCGGCGACGACGATCTGGCGCTGATCGACGCCGACCGGGACCGCGATCATATCGTGCTCGACCACCTCGCCCAGCCGGACGCCGGCGTCGAAGCCGCTTTCGACGATATCGAACTCTTCATCGGTCACCAGAATATCGAGCCGGACACCGGGGTGCGCTGCACGAAACGATGCAAGCAGGTCGCCTGACAGGAAGTCTTCAGCGATAGAAGACACTGCAAGGCGCAGCACACCCGTCGGCTGGCCCTGACCGTCCGACGCCGCTTCTGTTGCCGCGTGTATCTCGGCAAGCGCCGGCCCAAGCCGATCAAGCAGCGCTTCGCCTGCCTCGGTCAGCGTGACACTGCGCGTTGTCCGGCGCAGAACCGCTACACCGAGCGCATCCTCCACTTTGCGGACAGCTTGGCTCACGGCGGATCGTGTGACGCCGAGTTGCTCCGCTGCCACGCGAAAGCTGCGGGCGTGTGCGACTGCCGCTAGGGTGGCAAGAGCGTTCAGGTCAATTCGCATTGTACAGCCAAGCTTACCAAGCCATGCAGCATTGACGCAATAGTCGGCTGCTCAACGCCCATCTATCTTGTGTTCCAGCAAGAAAGGTGAAGCTCATGAACAAGATCGTACTCATCACTGGAGCAAGCAGCGGCATCGGCGAGGCCACTGCCCGTATATTGGCAGAGGCCGGCATGACCGTTGTCCTTGGTGCGCGACGGACCGACCGTCTTGACCGCCTTGCGGCCGAGATCACGGCCGGGGGCGGCACCGCGCGCGTGTCTAAACTCGACGTTACCAACCGCGCCGATGTAGCGGCCTTCGCGCAGGACGCGATTGAAACGTTCGGGCGTATCGACGTGCTGATCAACAATGCAGGGGTCATGCCGCTGTCACCGATGGCCTCGCTGAAGGTCGACGAGTGGGAGCGAATGGTCGACGTCAACATCAAAGGCGTCTTGTGGGGTATCGCTGCAGTGCTGCCGACGATGAACGACCAGGGCTCAGGGCACATCATCAACATCGCCTCGATTGGCGGTCTTCAGGTCTCGCCCACGGCCGCGGTCTACTGCGCGACAAAGTTCGCAGTTCGTGCGATCTCGGACGGATTGCGTCAGGAGAATGACCTTATTCGTGTGACCAGCGTCTGCCCCGGTGTCGTCGAGTCCGAACTGGCCGACAGCATTTCGGACGAAGCAGCACGTCGCGAGATGGCGAGCTTCCGCGCAGTCGCACTCAAGCCCGAGGCGATCGGTCGCGCCATCCTTCATGCAATAACGCAGCCGGCTGACGTCGATACGACCGAGATCGTGGTCCGCCCGGTCGGCAACCCGGCGTGACCATTGCGGCACCCCACCCCTACGTTGGCATGTGGGTCACAGCCGATCGCGGCATTCGACACGAACTGCGTCCAGATGGTCGTTACAACGAGGCTCGGGATGGCCGCGAACACGCTTATCAGGGACGTTACCGGGTGAGCGGAAGCCATATCGACTATGTCGACGACACCGGCTTCACCGCCGATGGCGATTTCGTAGCGCCTGATGTTCTGCATCACGCGGGGATGGTTCTGATGAGGACGTCAGAGCCTTCCTGACACCGTAAGCTGGTATCGGCACACTGTATGCCTGCCGCGTCGACCCACACCACCTGGCCGGACTAAGTTCCCACACAACAGGACGAAACTATGACAGAGCCGCACACGCAGGGCAGTGAAAGCCGGTTGGAACGCGGGAAGCGCGTACTTGCCGCCATCGATGGTGAGACCGGCCAGAATGTCGTTGCGGCCCTTGCCGATATTGCGCCGGATTTTGCAACCTATCTGATCGAGTTTCCATTCGGCGACATCTATTCGCGGCCTGGCCTGAACCCGCGTGATCGGGAGATCGCGACGATCGCCGCACTGGCTGCCATGGGAAACGCCGCCCCACAGCTGAAAGTGCACATTGAGGCGGGATTGAACGTCGGGCTTACACGCGATGAGGTCACGGAGATCCTCATGCAGATGGCAGTCTATGCCGGGTTCCCTGCCGCACTCAACGGTTTGTTTGCAGCTAAAGAAGTGTTTGCGGCCAAAGCCAGCATTGCCGACTAGCTCTTGGAAGATGCGCCGACCCTAGAGATGACGGAAAACCCTGTCGCCATCATGGATGCGCGACAAACAGGTGTTTTGTGACGCCTAAGCCAACCTGCTGGGGCTTAGCGTATCTAAGTCCGTTCAATGTACCGCCCTCCGAATGCAGCTTCAGCGGTGCTGTTTGAATGGGTGCCGTATGGTCCTGTTTGGTTAGGGCTTCAGCCGGACTAGGCGAGCAAATTGACTAAAATTCGATACGCCGTTTTTTTAACGTAAAACAGACCAGCCTGAGGCGGTGAGCTAAGGGCATACCTAAAACGTACCGGCGGAAGTTGAGCGTATAGAAGGGGGGGGGCGGCAGGAGAGGGGGGCGGGGTAGGGCGGTATTCGTCGGGAAAGCGGACGGACCGGAAGCGCCCAAAGCTTGCCGTTCGTCCTTCACCGTCTCTTGCCCGAAAGCCGCCGACCGTTAAGGTTCCTTACGGCAATGGATGCGACTTAGGACGGGACGATCATGCTTGCTCGTTACTGGACTAACAAACTCGGCTTGGCAGGCGTGCTCGTTCTGTATGGCGTTTTCGTTCTCGTTCTTGACCTTCTGGGAGTGAGTGAGTTTGCGGCCATGGCTCTCCCGTTGGCGCTCGTTCCGCTGGCCTGCCTCCTCCCCGGTGCACGCCGATTGTTCTCCGGAATGATGCTGCCCGGCATCCTGATCTGCGCCACGGTCGCAATAGCTTATGGATCGTTGAACTGGATCGACGCACCGTCCGCCAGCTTGGTGTATGCGGCATACTTTCTACTCGCTGTCTCGTGGGGATATGCGATCTATCGGGCGTTCCTGACACCAACTTGATGTCTGCTCTCCATCCATCCACCGCCGAAAACTGCCTGTCCGTTCCCCATTGATACCGCCCAAAGTGGTCAGGCTGCATTCCACCAAGTCGCGACGTTCATCCGCTCCGACCGTTCCTGAAAGCTGACTGGCAGCTTTCGGGCGGTAAATCTGACGGACCGGAAACGCCCAAACCTATCCGTTAGGGCATGCTATTTAGCGATGACAAACAGTGACAACGAGTGCTGCAATTACAGCGGTGGGCGATCCGGCCGCAAATCGTGCAGAGGCCGCAATCACGGATCTACTTCCTGGCTTGACGCCGCAGCAATCGATTGAGGTCTGCCTTATACTGTGCACAGGTTGAAGAGAGATGGCGCCCGCCTCGCTCTTCGGCGACGCACCGCGTCCGCAGTGACTTTTGCTCGCTGAAAGTGCCTGTCGTTTCACGCGTGTCCCGACCGTATCGCACCGACGGGTCGGCGTCCAAAGCCTGCGCCTGGGCACCGGTTGCCGCCCCCGCGACAAGCGCGGCAAGATACACTAACTTCACGAATTACCCTCTCATTCGTTTTCTTGACGATACGGGAATATGGACCGCGCACAAGCGGGTCGGGCGCCGACCTAAGCAGTTAAGCTGCGTGTGCCGGCAACTAGCCCGTCGGAAAGCGGACAGGCCGGAAACGCCCACAAGTTGCTGTTCCGCGGCGTCGAGCGGCTACTCGAGAGCGAC
Source organism: Sphingomonas sp. FW306-05-A (assembly GCF_058782275.1). Lineage (NCBI taxonomy): Bacteria > Pseudomonadati > Pseudomonadota > Alphaproteobacteria > Sphingomonadales > Sphingomonadaceae > Sphingomonas > Sphingomonas sp. FW306-05-A. The sequence goes on along the minus strand of NZ_JBYSXN010000004.1, from coordinate 165,689 downwards.
AGATCGCGCGACGATAACGTCGTCAAGAAGCCTGCGCGGTTTACAACCAAGGACTTACTGAGAATGGATGGCCCTTTCGGATAGCTCCTGCGTTATCAGAAGCGAGCAATAGGAGAAACATGATGGTGAGGAAGTTTATTGCCCCCGTAGGCGCTGCTTTTTTGGTGGGGCTTGTACCTAACGCTACTGCTCAAAGCACAAGCGTTAGCAATCCGGCCGCTTATGATATGGGTAGATATCTCACTGATCAACAATATCGTACCGACAAACCGTTGCAGTCTAGATGCTTGAGTGAAGAGAAACAGGGGCATCTCACGCCGACCTGTCAGAGATACAAGCGAGAGCTTAATCGACTGCTTCGCAAGCAATCGTCAAGCTGACTTAACCCGGTCTGTCAGGACCAACGGATAAGCAATCTTTGGCCGTTAAATTTCGCGTTCCAAGGTAAGAAAGCGGGCGTTCCGCTTTCCACCACCTATTGCCGATTAGCCCCTTCGCGAGCGTCCATCGCGCTGGAAAGCCGACCGACCGCTATGGGGCGGGAAAGCCGGTCGGCTTTGAAGAACGGTTGCCACGACAGCAGGGCCTAAACGTCGCGACCTGGTGGTTAGCTGCCGTTCCGAGGGCCTACGCCGAACTGCCGCTGACGCAACCGGCGCACCAAATGGTAGGGCAGTAGCGTCAGTCCAGCCCACGGCAACAGCGACGCGAGCACAAAAAAGCCGACGAACGATAAGCTGGATCCTAGTTGGCTAGCCTCTGTAACGCCAAGTGCGGCCGCTGCTACGGCCAGTGGGGTCAGCGCCCATATCCAAAACAGTACAAAACGGACGCGGGATCTTGGCAGCAGGCCTATAGCCGTGCCACCCACAACTGCGAGCAGTGCAAGGCGCCAAACCTCTTGGGTGATCAGCTTATCGAACATGGTTGGATGTTACGCCCGACGCCGAATGACCGCAATTGGACGTTAGCGGTCAGTCCACCTAAGTGGAATGCGGCTCAATTCGCGACGCCGGTCCGTCCGGTGTTGGGTGGATAGACGACCTTCGGGCGGGTATATGCGGTGTACATCGCTTGACCCGTGGCATCGACTGAGAAGATATCTGCGCGACGGCGCATTTCGGCGAAGCGCAGTTGGATCCGATCGAGCTTCCGCTGCAGCAGGTCCTTGTGGCTTGCAGTCAGCGTACCTCCGTCACGGGCCTGCAGGTCTAGTGCTTCGGTACGGAGCGCGATCATTCGCTTGCGATGCATCATGTCCGATGAAATACTGACCGGAGTGGGAACGTAGACGATGCCTTCGGCAACGTTGGGGTAGGGTGCGTCGATTCCACGGCTCGGCACTACGGTCGGCGTATTCGCGGCAGCAGCCGCGGCAAGCAGGATCGGCAGCATGATTTCTCCTTTGGCATTGGAGTCTTGATTTAGGCCGAAGCAATACTGCCATAACGCGCGGTTGCGTCAATTGGCTCCTCCGCGTCGACCATGTTGAGTTGTGGTGGAAAGCGGACCTAGGCGTCGGAGCGCGCCTTTAGGAAGCGGTTGATCACGAACGGTACATGCGTCAGCCTTCGTTAGTTTGACGGGGTTGAGTGCGTGAATGGACTGATTGCCTTGGGCGGAACGCTGGCGATTCTCCTCACTTTGGGAGTGTTGGTGGGATGCGTCGATCGACAACGTTTCTGCCCACGCTGGTTACTTTTCGCGGCGCTGCTTGTAGCGGTGAACGATGCCCTTCTAACACGCATGTACAAATTGCTGCCCGATCTGATTAGCGGAGAGTGGAACTGGCAAGGCAAGGCCTTGGCGCTGACCGCAACGCTCACCATCGCTGCGTTGCCGGCTTTCGGCTTCCGCCGCGTCGGTCTCACGACCGTGCAGGAGCGGGCAAGCCTGAAGGCTGCATTGCCTGTCGCAGCGCTCTATTGTGCCTTCTTTGTCGCCATCGCCATCGCCTTTCAAGGCGGCGGATCCAGCAGCGAGGAGGTTGCCTTCCAGCTCACCATGCCGGGCCTCGAGGAGGAACCTTTCTACCGCGGTATCCTACTGTTTGCGCTTAATCAGGCTTTCATCGGCAGGAAAAGGTTCCTCGGGGTCGATTGGGGCTGGGGAGCTGTTATGTCATGTATCCTGTTCGGAATGGCACACGCGTTCGGTTTCTCGCACGGCAGCTTTTCCTTCGATGCTATGACGATGGCCCTAACGGCAATCCCATCCTTCTTCGCCGTCTTTCTGCGCTTGCGGACGGGAAGTTTGCTCTTGCCGGTCGTTCTCCATAATTTCGGCAACTCATTTTCACTGATCGCCTAGCAGTGCTACTCACAAGAACTTTAGGGGGACCGCTTGTGCGTAATCGATTGGCCGTGTCCGCGGCTGTAGCAATTTTTGTCAACGCGAGCCCCGCCTTTGCCGAGTGCACCGTATCGTCTGATGCTGGAGCTGTCGCAAAATCAATCGATTTGACAGTTCAAGCAGACGCAAACATCGTAGCCTCTATGAGCTTGCTGCCAAAGCTGATGCACATCGACTATTCGAGTGCGGCAAGGAAAAACCCATCATGCGACTTGGGCCAGTTCACTGCCGGCGCGGCGTCATACGAGCTATACGGTGATGACAAGGCTGGTCGACAACGGTCGGCCAAGCCGGCTCGGAAGGGTGATCCCATCGCTCAGATCATCCCGGTGACGGACATCATAAAGGCGATCAGTGCATCGAAAGAGGGTAAGTCGGCCACTGTCGAAGGCTACCTCCTCGCCACGGTGACCAAAACCGACTTCACTGGGTGGCGATATTACATAGGAATGCCTGATACCGCGACTTTGAAGCATGACATGGTTGCGGTTTTGGGCGGCAGCGCCGCTCCAATTTTTCGTAATGGGGCTGATGGCAAAACGGAGATATTTGTACCCAAGCGGTAATCGGAATTCCCTAACAGATGGGCGCAAGTCATGTGATACTAGATGCGATACCTTTAATTTTGCATGCCGGATGTAGTGAGAAACGACCGGGCAGTTTTGTATCACAAAATTACAATAGCTGCTATTGGCTCGGATTAGCTGTTAGTGCAAATGTCTCTGGGAGCGCCGACTGGTGACGATTGTATCGTTGATCGCTTTGATGTTGGCAGCTGCGCCAGCTTGTACACCATTGAAAGACGCCGACACCCTTTGGGCATCGTCCACAACCCGCTGGGTGTTCTTGGGCGAAATGCACGGTACCAACGAAATGCCGGACGCTTTTACAAATCTGGTTTGCCTAGCGGCCGAGAAGCGCGGGCCGGTCACAGTCGTCATCGAATGGCCGGTCGAAACCCAAGCTCTTTTGGATGCATGGCTAGCTTCCGATGGCGGCGAGCACGCCAAAGCTGCGCTGCTGTCGGCTCCGGCTTGGCGCTACAAAGACCAAGCTGGCTTGACGAGCGTTGCCTTTTTACGAATGTTCGAGAGGCTACGCGTACTCCACACGTTAGGGAAGGTGTCCGCGCTAAAGGCTTTTGATAAGGCGGCGGACGGGTCAGACACTCGTGATCGCAATGTCGTAATGGCCAAGCGATTGAAGACAATATCCAAAGAATCAAAGGGGCTGATGCTGATCCTGGTCGGCAATGTCCACGCATCGCGTACACCTCTCCAAATGGGACCCTACGAAATTGTTAAGCCCGCGGCCTTTTTGCTTCCAGATGCGCAAAGGATTTCGATAGGGGTAACATCACCGGGAGGTACCTCATGGATGTGTCGCCGAGACGGCTGTCACATCTATGATGACGGCTCGGGTCCGCCGCACCCACCCAGTCTCACCTGGGAACACCAAACCGATCGGCGGTTCGACGTCACCTACGATCTGGGTGCTCCGGTGACAGCGGCCGTCCCGGCGATCTCTCCAAAACCTGCTCAGTAGTTCGGCTACTTTAAACCGCAGATCTCTGTCTACATTGCGGTGCCAAGAACGTCTGCTTTTGAGGTTTGACGTTAATGAGTGATCAACCATAATTGGGCGTTTCCGGACCGTCCACCTTTCCGCCCAATAGCCGCCAGTCGGCCTTTGGGAACGGTCACGGGTCTAGCAGCGCACAAAACGCCGTGATTTAGTGGAAAGCGGACGTCACCCGGCCCGCCGACGCCTACGGTAATGGTTGCTTACCGATTAGGGTTCATGATGTCGCCGTAAGTCACAACTTAGTGAGGTAGCGGATGTTGACGTCATTTTTGTGGATCATCGCGGCGCAAGCCGGCAGCGCGACGCAGCCGCCGCCTGTTCTGGTTGCCACACCGTCTTATGGTAATTCTTCGCGCAGCAACTCCCCGCGCGATCAGGTCAGGTCCGCGATCTTCGACGTTGAGGTGCGCGGTGGCGACCAGCTTTTGTGGTCGGGGCAGATGCGTGTCTCGACGCAGAACGGCGCGTCACTCGACCGCCGCCAGTCCGATGCACCGCCCGAACAATGTGCTTTCTCTGAGCGGGGCTATGACAGCACCATGCGCGAAAGGTTGTCGATCAATCTATCGATGCGCGATGCCCCCGCAGCGCTTGTTTCAGCCCGCGCGACATGGGAACGTAGGCCGGACAGCACCGACTGTCGCGGCAACAGTCGGGCGGTGTCGTTCAATGAGACGTTTCCGCTTGAGTCGGGCAAGTCCAAGACGATCAAAGCGGATGGCGGCCTGATGGTGATCGTCCGGCAGCGATAGCGCGCATGGGTCCAGCGAGCACCGCGTGATTGACAACCCGGCCACTATGTTGAGAATTCAAGTGCGTTGCTTCCGCCGGTCGTGGCCGCTTTGCTCGTGTTCGCCATTGCCGCGCCGGCCGAACGAAGGACGAGGCACGCCATACTGTACAATTGGATCTCGGCAATCGGCAGCGGCTCTCAGACGATAAACGTACCGCCGGTTACAGAATTGTGGGACGCGGCTAATGTCGGCTGAAAATGGGGCGTTGGCGGACTGGCAACTCTCCCACCCGATAGCTGCTTGCCGGCTTTTAGGTGCGATGAACGCACGCGAAGGGTCTGAACGGCAAGAATTGTAAGCAGACGCTCAGCAGCGAACGCGCGGAAGCACTCTCTCAACACCGCTATCATCGGGAATGATAATTGCCGTAGGCTTCGCATCGCTATCAAACTTGTAAAAGAATCCCGTGTCCGCGTTACCCACAGATAGGCTCTTGCCACTAGCATCGAGCCGCAAGTCGTTGACCGTGCTGACGACCGCGTCGCGTTTGCGCATCAAATATCTCTTTACCTTGGTGTTCTGACCTCGAGATGGGACAGCCACATCAGTGCTATTCACAGTGACCTTTTCGGCCTGTGAGCCATAGCAGCCGAAAAACTTCTCGGGGTTGGCGAGATCAGGACCAAGCTCGACCGGATTCCAAAGGCGTGACACCAAAAAGATCGCCGCGATGGTCAGGGCCACCGCTGTTATAATGAACGGTCTCATGGTCTTCTTCGGTCCACCTCAGCGTCGCCCTTTGTGTCCCCCATCAGGATCGCGGCAGCAAGTCAGAATGTCCGCAACTGGGCGAATGCAGAAAGGCTACTTGCGGTTGGTGTCAGCGTCGGTTTTTTGCACCAGCACGGCAGTTGCGCCGTCAGCTAATTTGATCGTGAGGGCTTTTCCCCTCAAAGACCAATCATGCGCGCCACTCATTCGCGTCCAGAACTGGCTTCCCGTCCTCATCGAAGATGCGTTTGCACAGCCGGCAGTCGTGATGATTGTCGCTCCCGCCTGATTGCGACCGAATGCGCCTTTCGTGCCCGCAAGATCGGCAGACCAAGTTAATTTATCGCCGCCAACATCGTTGCAAGCAGCGGTTCCAACGATCTTGTTATTGGCCAGGAACCGAAGAGTGACAGCCTCCGGATTGGCGTGCTTGACGGACCGACCTTCGAATTGCTGCAGGCTCCATTTCTGCACGACTGATCCAGCGTTCTGCACCGGCAAGTTTGCCAAAGCCACGCCTGCCGTTAGCAGCGTGCCAGATCCGATCATCAGGGCAGCGATCTTCATAGGCACATCCTACGTCGGCTTTCGAACCTTTGATAGGCGCGCCTGAACGACGTTTATTGGGCGATAGCAGAAGGGCTGCTTCTCCTCCGGCACGGCTCCTCCTTAGCCCTGCTCGTAACTTCAACGGTGCCGTTTGAATGGGTGCCGTATGGTCCTCGTTGGCTAACACTTCAGCCGGACCTGACGAAAAAATCGGCAAGGATTTTATGCGTCATCTGCTGACGTAAAGAGGACTGGCCTACAGAGGTGCGCTAAGGATATACCTAAAACGTACCGGCGGAAGTTGAGCATATAGAAGGGGGGGCGGGGGGAGAGGGGGGGGCGGGGTAGGGCGGTATTCATCGGGAAAGCGGACTATGCTGCTGACGCGTTGCGCCGCTAGCGTGTAACCCATTCTACGGGTAAATAACCTCGCCAGGGGAACATTCCGTTAACAGCGTTTTGGCATGGACAGGCAATGTCGGCGGTTGATCGCTCGAATGTGTCTGGACTTAGTGAATGCAATGTAATCCTTTTCGAGCGGTCCCCTGCGCTGGCTTTCTGACACGTCTAGCTCGCGACAGGCGAGGGAATGTGCTGGCGATGATGGCAGCGTTCATGATCCCGCTTGCAGCCCTTGCTGGTTCTGCGGTGGACATTGCAAGACTCTATACTGTGAAGACGCGTCTGCAGCAGGCTTGTGACGCTGGCGTTCTTGCCGGTAGAAAGTCGATGACAAATAACACGATCGACACCTCTGAAAACGGACAGGCACAATCTTTCTTTAAGAACAACTTTCGGACAGGGTGGTTCGGAACGCAGAATGTCGCATTCACTCCTAGCGTAACAAGCGACTTTCAGGTTGCAGGTAAGGCAACTGCCGACGTTCCAATGACCATTACGACTATGTTTGGGCAAACTACTCAAACGCTCGTGGTCACCTGTCAAGCACGATATGACGTAGCCGATACCGACATTATGTTCGTTTTGGACACAACTGGGTCTATGGCGTGTGCTCCTGCAGACGTAAATGGTTGCGGCCCTACGCGTTATAAGTACACGCGGAGCGTAGATGGCACCGTCGCTTATGCAAATCAGGAAAAGTCCGGCTCAAAGATTGCCGCACTTAGAAGCGCGGTATTGTCATTTTATGACACCATGGCGGACACTGCAGACTCGTCGACACATATTCGTTATGGATTTGTGCCGTACACTATGACCGCAAACGTCGGCTATCTGTTACAGCCGTCGCACATGGTTAACAGTTGGGCTTACCAATCACGTCAGGCGGTGGGAGACAAAGTTTTAAAAACCAACTCCTCCTCTAACGCCGGCGCCATGTCACAAAGCAGTTGCATGGCAAACTACAGTCGTAACCCAGCAGTAAAAACGATCACTCGTCCTGACGGGACGAATGGAAAGGTCTATGCATACGCTGAGGACGGAACGGCCTCCGCTGTAACCCCGGTGTGGTCACCTGCCAACGGGGGGAGTTGTACGTTGAACAGAGATACCGTGATACCGGTGTGGAGATACCAGCAATGGACTTATGATGTTAGCGTGTTTAAAACCGGCGTTAGCGTAGCAGACCCCACCCGCGTCGCGGGTCCACCATCAAAATGGCAAGGCTGCATAGAAGAAAGGTCAACGCGGTCTTCGAGCTCGTTTGACACAGGTAATGTACCCCCCGACTTGGATCCCGATACCGTACCAAACACTGACGATACAAAGTGGCGACCGTTATGGCCTGACGTCGTCTATTATCGCGGTAACAACCCGGATAATGTCGACTTTACGGGAAACGGAACGAACCCGTATGGGGATGTTATGGCGTCAGACACCACGCCAAAAAGTACAGACTATACGAGCATGCTGCTGTACCAAACAAACGCACAAAACGCATACTCATGCCCAAAACGCGCTCAACGACTTGCAGTCATGTCGCGGGGTGACGTCGCCGGGTACGTAAACGCGGACGATTTCAAAGCGCAAGGAAACACGTACCATGATGCAGGGATGATATGGGGGCTTCGTCTGATATCGCCTACGGGGTTGTTCGCCGATGATACCAGTGCATGGCCAGGACGACAGCCGCCGAACCGCTATATCGTATTTATGACGGATGGTGCTCTCGAAACTGATCCAAACGATTATGGGCTGTATGGTATAGAGCGCTATGATCGTCGGATTGTAGGAAATGACTCTCCAGACGGGGGTACTATGACCAGTTACCACAACTCTCGATTTGTTGCTGAATGCCAAGTCGCAAAAAGCAAAAACATCACTGTCTTTGTCGTCGCTTTTGGAAAAACGCTTAATAGCCAATTGAGTGCATGCGCATCGCCTGGACAGGCTTACTACGCTGCTGATAGTGGCGCCTTGCAAACTGCATTCCAGAGAATAGCAAGCCAAGTGGCAAGCTTAAGAATATCAAAATAGAAAAACGACAGTAGCACCGCCGATGACTAGTTGGGTTTATCTGACTAACCACTGCGTTCATCAAGCGGCAACCAGAGGCTGACCGCTGTTGTTGCGACGGCGCGCGTGTAAGGCAACGGGCGGATTTAAACCCGCCCGTTGCTTTGCGAGTTCGGCAGCGAACGCCGCTGTGTGGTGTAGACTATCGAGGAGTGCGGTCGCTTGATTTTGTAATCATCGACCCAGTGTGCGGGGATCGAGCGCGCTTGACGGATTGTGAAGAACAGCGTCTCGTTGGGCAGTTCGTCGCTTATGCTACCGTTGATGCTTTCTACGAACTCGTTCTGCGCCGCACTGCGTTCGAGGTGAGCTCGGTTCGGTTGTCGCTGGCGATCGCCGCGCTCGGCGATGAGAACGGCCAGCTTATGCACCACTCGCTTGCCCGAGATCGACGTATCGAGCAAGGCCCGCAGGCATTCGCGCGTCACATCGTCGACGATGTTGAGGACGCGGAACGGTCGCCCTGTGACTCGGTTTGTGCGTGTTGCCCTTCGAACTGCTTGCGATGGTCACGAAATTCGCCGTGAGCGGCAACGCGACGGGATCGAACTCGCGAAGCGAGCAGAGCGCTACATCGGGCAAAAGCCGGATCTAGCGCATCATCGGCCTGCGAGATGCAGGCATGAGTATTGCCAAGACTGCAGAGTTGGCGGGTTGCAGCATTGCCCAGGTCAAGCGCGTGACCGCGATCGCCCGTGCCACACGCGCTGCCTCGGCTCAGTGATGTATTTGCTGATTTTAGCCTAACCCACGTTCAGCGCCCTTGGTCTAGCTAAAAGGCCTGCGGCACTTTTTGAGATGCAACCTTGGATGAGTCGTAGGCTGTATCGGCACCAGTCTGATCTTAGGGTACTCAATCCCTTCCCTCGCTTGGGGACCGTGAGAAACTCCTCGCCTTGACGCCGTAGGTGTAGGGGGCCATCAGACTTTAGGTTGCTCGTGAGTAGCCACTCTGTGATAATTATATCTGTGATGAGTTTGTAATGCCCTCTTACATATTTAGTTTTGCTGGACGCGAGAAAGCGTACAAGACATTCGAATGCAACTCTCTGTCGGATGCGCGTAATGAGGCAGTCAGATACTTAGGTGCATATCTCATTGACCATCCCGGTTTCGCCGACGATGGCCATTGGCGGGTAAACGTCGAAGACGAGGCTCATAATGAGCTTTTCCATGTTATCGTGGCGACAGTCACTTCACGGCACGCTAAGCGGCTAAAGAACTCTGCTGACTTATAATTGTTTTATGTAATACGTAGAAGGGGTGCCGATCGGACCGGGCGGATAGGCCGATCGGCATGACCATGCTTCTAGTCAGCGATTAGACGTAGCGCCTTTTTCGGTCGGTAACGCAGTGCCGCGCCGATGACCCCAAATCCCATCAGCATGATGACCCAGCTTTGGGGCTCTGGTACCGCCTGTGCCATCGTCAGCCCAAACTTGCGGTCCATGTCTTTGTAGCCGGCGGCTTGCACAGCGGCTGTTACATGTACTCCGTCAAACGAGAAGAAGCCTGCGCATCCGGTCGCTTGCGCGCCCGCTGCAACACAGTTGGTGTCGAAGCGTAGCGGAGGGAGATCGAGCGAAGCCGGATCGGTGAGGGCGCGCTGGTTGAGATCGTTAAGACTGTATTGGAACAGATCCGTGCCCGCGCTCAGCGTCAGGCCTTTGAGTGCGGTGGCGAGGTAGCCATTAGCTTCGATCGTCAGCGGATCGCCTGCCATAGGGAAGTCGGTGAACAGGATGTTTCGAGCGCCGAGGTTGTTGAGCTCCTGGATCCCGCCTACGTATTGCTGGGCAGCTGCCTGCAGATAGCTGCTGATATCCGGGTATGACCCGGTCGCGCCTATCGGGCCAAACACCCCTTTTGCACCAAAGACGTCGTTGCCGCCAAAATTTAGGACATACAGACCGTTTGCGTCGATGCCTTGTGGGGATAGCTTGAAAGCGTTGATCTGCGCTTGCAGGTCAGGGATGCTATCGCCGGTATCGACGATCCGAGCGCCACCAAATGCATAATTGTTGCCGCCCGCCAGAGACGGGGTGGTCGGCTTTCCAAACAGATCGACCGACAGCAGGTCGGGGTAGTCATAGCCGTTGGTGAAGCGGTGCTCGAAGTACCCAAGAGCTGGATCAGGGCGGGTACCGCCGTTCGCGATAAACAGGTTTCCGGCGTCAACCAGGCTGTCGCCGAACACCGTCAGCGACGTGAAGCGCTCGGTTGCTCGACCGGCAGAGGCGGGGCTGGCTGCGAGGATACCCAGGATACCAACTGCGAACGCCCACTTCATTGCCATCTGCCTAACTCCTGATTTTTAACCGGTTGACCTTATGGTTAACGCGATGGTTGAAAATCGAAGGTTTGCATAGCGTGCAGTGGCAGTGCTGCATCGATCTCGTTGGGACTGTCGGTAATTTGTCACGCTCGACGTTAAGCGCTGGCGTTGGACGCGACGCCCTTGTTATTGGGCAGCAGCAGTGCGAACCCTAGGGCCGCTTCTAAACCAGCAGTGGCGTCTGCTGGAGCTTTCTCTTGTCAGCGCTATTTGTGAATGTACTATCTTCCCAACCGTCCAAGTCACCCACCCCGGCGATCAGGGCGGCCAGGGCTGTTGCTACGGTAGTATTCCGAACGGCGGCCCGATCTCTTCTTGCTCGCCTTGCTGATAAAAACAGGGCCCGAGGTGTTTCGTTTCAGAGAGCGCATATGGGGATGATCGAACGCGTTGCTCGTACTTTGTGTAAGGCGGCAGGCCAATCAGAGAAAGCGGTTTGTCAGGGCAAGCCGATGTGGCGGGCATATGAAAAGACGGCGCGGCTTGTCCTCGAGGCCATGCGCGAGCCCAGTCTAGAAATGCTAGCAGTTCCACAGTTTGACTGGAAAGTAGCCGCTGTAAATTGGAATGTGATGATCGATGCGGCTCTTGATCCGTCGCAGATCGTCTCCGTCTCTAACGTTGTCGCGCATCCCGGCAGCCTTTGACGCAATAACTGTTGGCGGCAAGTTCACGTTGGCATAGGGATCGTGTAACCACTCATGACCTTCTCGGGTAACAGGGTGGCCAGGGTCGCGCATTTCCATACTCCAACTGGTCGCGGCCCGCCTTTGTAGGCAATTGCGCAATCAGTGCCTGCCTCGCAGCTAACGCTAATTTGCAAAATGTGGTGGAAGGGCCACCCGATGTGCTTCCTGTACTGGTAGGGCAGGGATCGTTTCACGTCCGTAGGAGACCGGAACCCTTGCGGCAGCGATTTGCTTGGCTTGCTCGAGCCATTCGATGTCGGTTAGACCGCGGCCATCGATCCACCACTTTGCATCCGTCAGGTGGCTGACTAATGCACTCAAGGTGACGTCATCAGCCTCGTGCGATGTCATAGCTAGGAGGCGAGCCGCGCGCAGGGATGTCGCCCAGGTAATCTGGCGGTCACTGCCGCTGAGCGCTGGTAGTGTAAGATGGGCTACAGCTGCAACGTCGCGTGCGGCCGCTTCCGCCTGAACGGCTTGTTTGTCGGCAATAAAGCACTCTCGGCAACGCGTGGTTTCCAACCACTTGGCCTTCTGTTCCTGTTGCCGAGCATAGCCGGCGAGGTGGTGAATTTGGCCGTGGCCGCAAGCATGCGTGATGATGTGTCCCATGGCGGCATGATCGCCAGCGGCGCGATTCTGACAATCGGTATGAGTCGAGCTGAATCGGATTTGCGGCCGGCCGCTCAAAGCCCAACCACTGATCAGGCCAACGCTACCCGCTCGGCATTTACCAGCATCGGGCCAACCAACGTACCAACCAAACGGACCCGCTGTTGAAGGAGGTTGACGGGTAAACGGTGCAACTCAAGCTGGTAACGGCCGCCATGGTCCCGCCGGAGAAACATTATCCCTCCAGCTTGGATAAGTGTTCCTGTTTCATCGATCCGTTCGCCGGTTGCCATCATGCCTATTTTCGTAGTCAATTTTTGCAGTCGTCATGCTCGAATTTTCTCTGAAACATCTGATAGCTTCGTCGAGCAGCCGTACGTTTTCAGGACAAGTCATCCTTTGTGTGGGTGTTCAGCCACCAGCAAAGTTTCTCATACTAGCGAACTGCTCAACCTAATGTGAACAAGCCCGCACAATGAACATCATCTCCTACAGTTCGGCTGGCATGCCCGCTAACGAGGCCGAGCGTCAAAAGGCAACGGAGGCATCCGGCATATTAAATGCGGTCGGCGATCCCACGCTTATGGACCTGGCGCGACGCGCGCGTATCCATTGTCGCGCCGAAACAGCAATGGTTTGCGCTGTGAGCCATTACAACATTTTCGTCATTGCGCAGGACCGTGTGCGCCCCGGTGTTTTTAACCGATCCACATCATTTGTAAGCCATATGATACAGGCTGACGCAGACGCACTTTATGTCCCAAGTGCAAAAAATGATGTCTGCTTCGCTTCCTATCCATTGGTCGAAAGTGGAGACATAGACTTTTACGCGGCTGCGGGGATGAGGGACGAACAAGGGTATCTCGTTGGGGCAATGTGCGTCACCTCTTGCCAACCAAAGCTTAACTGGAATATTGAAGACCAAGACTTTTTGCGCACGTGCGCTGTAGATGCGATGCAAAAAATCATTAGGAAGAGTTGATGAGTAGGATGCGCATCATGCGCGTAACTGGTCTAAATATTAAACTTTATGTCATTTAGCGTACGTTCAGGATCGGTTAAAGGCCCTGAACTTAGATGGCCGCCCGAAGGAGATTTTATGTCAGAAGAGACCGATAACACTGTGGAGCTTGCCGCGGAATTGACAATGGCGTGGCTTTCCAATGCCAACACGCGGGTTGCAGCTGAGGATGTTCCGACATTCTTGAAGTCGATGTACGACGCAGTTAACGGCCTTACCGGCGCGCCAGTCGAGAGTTCGGTGGATGAGGAAAGCGCTACCCAATATACTGCGGCCGTCACGGCGCGAAAGTCCTTGGCCAACCCGGATGTCATCATCTCGATGATCGACGGCAAGCCGTATAAAACGTTGACGCGGCACCTTTCGACCAATGGTCTCACAGCGAACGAGTACCGTGCCCGCTACGGATTGAAGGCTGACTACCCAATGACGGCGCCTGCCTACTCGGAAATGCGCCGCGAAATGGCCAAAAAGATTGGCCTTGGCCGTAAGCCTGGGCAGAAAGTCGCGGCAAAGCCGCAGACCTCCGCGGACGCGCCAAAGCGCGGTCGGCCGGCAAAGTCCGCCTCGACTGACTAACGCTGCGCGGCGAACGTGGTCACCACGTTCGCCATACGCGAGGGATGCATGGTAGCAGGCTTTGGCACCGACGATCGCCAAGGCTCGATTGGGGCATATCTGTGATATTTGTGCAATGTTCTGCAAACTTAGCCCCGGTTGGAACAAGCGGCATAACCGTATCGTTGCCACACTATGCTATGTGATCGATACCTCGACGAACTGGCCGAAACCTTTGAGGCTGGGTTCGCAGCGACCAACGCTGAACCTTTGATCGCAGACGCGATGGTCAGGGCGGATGAAGTCCGCTTCATGGCATGGTTGGATGGTGCATGTTACAGCGATCCAACTATTGCTGACTCATTTGTCAGTTATCAGCATGCCGATCGAAGCGTTTTGACGTTCCACTAAGTCCTGCGTTTTGGACCTCGTCCGTTTTGATGATGGTCCGCTAGATTCGCGGCGATTGTAACACGTTAATCTTACAAATAGCACGGCTGACCGACATGGCGGCCTACAGTGCTGGTACTCGTTAACCATGAATGAGCAAGGTGGATTGTCTGGTAAGGCAATCCATCAATCCGTTCTTATGGCCCCATACCTCAGACAAAGTCCGTGATCAGCGACGCGCGCTGTACTTTTCCGGGGGTTTGTGGTGTTTATTCAACCTGAAGCTCGTTTCTCTGCCGCAGCAATGGGGCAGGCCAAACCAGGGTTTGGAGATCGTCTTCCAGACGAACAGCGCGCTAAACTTGTCCCAGGCATATTCAGCCAAGCTGTGGACATCGAGCTCGCTGACACAAGTGATCGACGTGAAACGGCGTGCTCGCTTATCAACAAGCGTTACGCCTGGCGCGGATATGGCAACCATCATGCGCTGCCATCGCACCGTGCCAGTGCAACCTTTACTGCGTCCGCGCAGTCCGAGGTACTTGGGACAGTCACGCTCGTGGTCGACTCCGATGTCGGACTGGCAGCGGACAAAATCTTCGCAGAAGAACTTGATGCGTTCCGTAACGCCGAAGGCCGAAAGATTTGTGAACTAAGCCGCCTGGCGTTTGAGACGAGTTTGCCGTCCAAGCCTTTGCTAGCAGCGCTGTTTCACATCGTCTTCATCTACGGATACCACCACCATCGCTGCACCGACCTGTTTATCGAGGTCAATCCGCGGCATCGCCGCTTCTACGAGGCAATGTTGGGCTTCAAGCCAATTGGTGCACCACGCACCAACGAGAGCGTTGCCGCACCGTCGCAGCTTATGTGGCTGGAAATCGCAAGCATTCGCCCCCGCATTGAAATGGCTGCGGTAAACGCGACGTCAGACAAGGCTCAACGGTCGCTATACTCGCTATTTTTCTCGCGTGACGATGCGCTCGAGCTGGCCGAGGAGCTGACTTCGGACGAGGCTATCCAGCGCAAGATGGACGGCAACGCGCTGGTAAAGATCTACCTGACGGATTTGTGACAAACAAAAAAATGCCGCCGGTTTTCACCGGCGGCATTTACTGCGTTTCGCTTATGCGAAAGCGACAGTCGAGCTACGACGACGATAGCGCAAGCCTGCGCCCATCATGCCGAAGCCGGCCAGCATCATCATCCACGTGGCGGTCTCAGGAACTGCCGACGGGATAAAGGTCAGGTTGCCGCCATACGAAGCGCCGCCCTGCGACGTACCCGAAACCATGAGGGTGTTCAGCTGGCCTGCTGCAACCGGAAGAGCATCGCCACCAGCGAATACGAGATTGCCCAGCGCGCCGATGGTGAGGTCCATCCCGTTGAACGTGACCTTCGAGAAGGTCAGCGAGGTCACGCCGTTCATCAGAACGGTCGAGCTGATCACCGAACCGCTGCCGAGGCCAGTTGCCGGGAGGGTGAAGGTGAAGGTGTCGCTGAACGTGCCAGCACCGATGCCAACGCGCGAGATTGCGCCGTTGTACGTGCCGTTCGGGCCCATTGCAGCCTGAAAAGAGCCAACGCCAGGCGTCGTGGTGCCAACGGGGAACACAGCTGCCGAAGCAGGTGCAACGTTTGCGATTGCGATGACTGCAACAGCGGCGACGGCGGAAAGGAACTTGGTACGCATCAAGGCACTCCTGATTGATAGGTTTCCCTTCATCAGCAAGGAGCGTGCCAATGGCCAATTATCGACGATTTACGTTAATTTAACCATGACGCTGTAAACTCAAGCGACAGAATTCCAGGCTTGCCCAGTAGGCGTAGACGCTGTCGTATCACCGACCTTAGACGCTGTCGTATCACCGACCTTAATCCACCTACCAAACTCATCGCGTCAGGTAGAATGCCGCCGACTTCCGCCGGCGGCATCAACTGTTTTATGTGATTATGCGAACGACACCGTCGCGCTACGACGACGGTAGCGCAGGCCTGCACCCATCAGGCCGAAGCCGGCGAGCATCATCATCCACGTTGCAGTCTCAGGAACGGCACCGGGAACGAACGTCAGATTGCCACCGTACGATGCGCCACCTGCCGAGATACCCGAAACGACCAGAGTATTGAGCTGGTTTGCGAAGATCGGCACATTGTTGACGCCAGCGAATGTGAGGTTGCCTGCCATGTCGATGGCCAGCGAGGTCCCATTGAACGTCACTGACGAGAAGGTGAGAGCCGTGCTGCCACCAACGTTCGAGCTGATTACCGAACCGCTGCCGAAACCAGCGGCCGGGAGCGTGAACGTGAACGTGTCAGTGAACGAGCCTTCACCAAGGCCAACACGATTGATAGCGCCGTTGAACGTGCCATTCGGTCCTGGTGCTGCCTGGAACGAGCCAACGCCAGGCGTCGTCGTGCCAACTGGGAAGACTGCTGCCGACGCCGGTGCGACGTTTGCGATCGAGACCAGCGCAACTGCTGCGACGGCGGAGAGAAGCTTGGTACGCATATTGATACCTCCTTTGGATGATACCGCATACATTGCAAGGAATGCGCCAACGGCGGAATTGTGCCAAACTGGGGCGTGTAAGGTGGGCGGGTTGTAAGGCATACTGACAGTTTGAGGCGTTACCGCCAGCACTAAGATGGCGGTAGAGTTCCGAAGGCGTATGCATCTTATTGCTGAGTTGCCTCGTAATGCATAGGGTAACGATAAGACGAGAGACCGCCCTTTAACGCGAGGTACCGTAGTGCCCATTCGGCACGAGCTCTTATCCGTCCAATGACATGATAGAAAACCAAGCAATTCAGCCTATTCGGTCCGACTACGAACGACATCGGCAGATTGCGGTAGACGCTATAAGACGAACGACTGCAGAACGTGAATCGGTTTTGCAGGCTATCGTCGAGCACGCAACGGCATCTGCAGACACAGCAATCGGGGCGATATCAATTATTGATCGCGATCGTCAGTGGATCGCAGCGCGCGTAGGTATCAATGCCACCGAAACGCTACGTTCCGAGTCAATCTGTGCCAAAGCTCTTCTCCGTCCGGGCGAGCCTCTCATCATTCTTGATACGACACTTGATACACGCTCGGCGGGCTTACCAATGATAATTGGCGCACCTTACGTTCGCTTTTACGCCGGGATCCCTCTCATCAGCAGGTCCGGTTACGCGCTCGGTGCCTTATGCGTCGTCGACACATCCCCACGCGAGGTGGCGCCAGATATGTCGGCACTTGGACGCCTTGCGCGGCAAGCGGAACGCATTTTGAACGGATAAATTGGCACGAGCCTGCCAGCATAACAAGGTCGCATGCTAGGAAAGGCGCCCGTGATGGCTATTTGACCCCGGGATCGATCCACGAAAAGTCGTTTTCTTCCACATTGCCTTCGCCAAAGTGTACCACATATTTGGGACCGGCTTCGAGACACCTTATACGTGCCTCAGCGGATGTGGGGAAGATGCCAAGCAAGTGCCAGGGCACCAGCCTTACTACAGCCCATCCAGTCGTCCTCTTCATTGCTGACCAGCGAACGGCATGGAGGTGATTGTATTCCGCACTTTCCGGCTCCGGTGACTCTGAGACGCATCGACCAGGAACTGTTGCAAACATCATGCCATTGTTCATCTATCTGATAGGGCAGCTCAGAAATCTCTCTACCTGTAAAAAAACTGCCAAAAATGGTTCAAGCACAGGTCGTTGGGGTGTCGCCATGCCGTGTCACACCGGGTTTGCGAATATGCGGCGATCTACCAGGGGGGTGAGGTGCCAGTCCTGCCGAACGGAACTCAGATTTGGAATCGCTGACCACCATTTGTGACCGCGAGTAGATCGTTTGGCGACCTCATGGAGACCGGTCAGTGAGGGAAACGATAGCAAAGCATAAACTGCGGCCGGTCGTCCGGTTGTTATGGAGAAACGAGTGACAACAGAAACCGTAGGTTGGGGCGTCATACGAATGGTGCCGTGGCATGTGCTGGGGATATACCCAACGTCGATCGTCGCCCAGATACGATGTATGGAAGCCGGTAAAGGCTACGAGGTACACCTTGGGGAAGGTAACGAGGTAGAGCAGCGTTTCGTATGGGACGACCCTGATGATGCAGTTGATCGTTCATAGGTCTTAAAGCTCTGCGTCTTGTCTGAAAACCCAATCTGAAAACGCTTACCAGCGGACCGAAAGAACGCCGTTAACTGCTTTGCTGGTTAAAGGCTCTATCAGCTGATAAAGTCGACCTTGATGCGACGTTTATCAGTCCAATGCATGAAACAGGCGGCCTGTTGGATAGGTAGGGTTGGCGTGAGAGCAGAAGCCCTTCGCAGTACTAACGTTTTGTTTGGGCTGATCGCTCAGGATATTCTGTTTGAACTGATGCCGCACCGATGTAATCCATCTATAACCGCAGTAGCTGTCAGATTATCAGATCGAAGCCAGCGTTCTAAGGGACTTCCAGCGAGAACCAATGCCAACACGCCAACCACTATGCACACAATTTTCATGGCCGGGCGGTCAGATATAAATTCCTCAGTTGCAACCGACGAGTTCGTGGCTGTCAGCTCGAAAAATAGCCATTCGTCCGGTTTTGGTTCGATCTCCTCAAAACGACTAGTCACCCGATACGCCTAAATATGTAGGATGGGACCCTAGATGATTTTGTGTGGTGTGCAGGCCGGCACGCCATAACAGCTGAGTTTTTTGGTTTGAGACAAATGCCCTTGTCCGTTGCTAACCCGGTGCAATCTGTGGCGCTAAACTGTACGAACCAGTGCATGGAGCCTGTTCAATCTCGTGCGGCTACGTCATACGTCCTATAGCGAACCCTGGCCGGGGGCAGACTATGAAGCGATCTGATCTTATTAACTTTATCGCAGTCAACAACCCAAGTCTGTCGCCAAAACGCGTCGAGACGATCGTTCTGGCATTCTTTGAAATAATTGAAACACAATTGATCAGAGGAGGACGGGTAGAAATCCGGGGGTTTGGCGTTTTCGAAACGAGAAGCCGAGATCGCCGCACTGGGCGAAACCCAAAAAACAAACACGCAAGTAGAGGTAGGGGCGAAACGAGTGCCGTTTTTTAGGCCGGGAAAAGAGGTCAGAAAACTGGTGCGCAAGAAGTCTGATCAAGACGACTAACCGCTAACCCTAGTACCCCATCCTCGACCATATACCGCTAGATAGGCCAAACGACGCGACAACGATGCGCTCAACTGACGTATGGCTGTGAACTGGACACCATAGATATCACCTTCTAACCGTCGACATTGGACGCAGAACCTAAAAACCGGAAGATCGGTGATAGGCCATTGTGCATCAGCCTCAAAGGCTACTGAAGGCCTCCACCTTATGTGCCGAATCAATAAACTGGTTGACGGTCGTTAACCATAAATGCAGGGTGTTCATGCGGCTTATCTACGCAGTAAGCTGCCTGATTGACGGAAGGTTCACCCGCTACGTTGGTTGTCATCATTGTGCGGGTGAACTTTTCTGTGTCACTTACTCAAGCCGCAAGTGCCACTACTGCGTCGGCTTCTGGGACGGCCAGAAAGTAGCCCCTGCCACGTACCGTGCCGATATATTCGTCTCCATCGCAGGCTTGGCTCAGTTTCTTTCTGAGTTTGTAGATGTACACATTGATGATTTTCACCTCAGGCTCTTCCATACCGCCGTACAGATTCAGGAACACCTCTTTAGTAAGTGTTGCTCCCCTGCGTAGCGCGAGTAGTTCTAAAACGGCGTACTCTTTGGCAGTGAGGAAAAGGGGTGTGCCAGCGATAGAAACTGTTTTAGTATTAAGATCGACTGCAATCTTGCCGACGTGAACGACGGAGTGGCTGTGTCCTTGCGAGCGACGGACCACAGCATGGATGCGCGCCAGAAGTTCAGCAGGGTGAAAGGGCCGTGTAACATAGTCGTCCGCGCCGAGATTGAACGCACGAACCTTGTGCTGCACGCCACTAGCATCAGAGAGCATCAAAACCGGCGTCGTTACATGGCTCAACCGAAGCCTTCTCAAAACCTCAAAACCCGTGATGTCCGGGAGAGAATGGTCTAGGAGAATGATGTCAAACTCATACAGTTTTCCGAGCTCTACGCCTTCTTCACCAGAGCATGTCGTATGCGCGTTCAGAGCCACGGAAAGAAGCGTTGTTAGGGCGGCTGAACGGTCCTCAATTACTAAAATCCGCATTGCCGTGCTCCATCCCGGTTAACGGTAGACTGTTCGGGTTTGTAAAGGGTTAAGAGTGCGTCCACCATCAAAAAGGGTACGGCATGCATGACGTGGTTCAAGTCGACTTTATCGTGCGCCGTAAGACAGGTGGTCCGCTGATGCTGGTGACGGCGATCAGTTCTGAAGGGCCCGGGTCTGCGCTTATGGCGTCTTGCGAGTGGCAGGAGGGTAGCTCGCCAGCTCGGGCAACGGTCCCCCTGGACAAACTGGTATCGTTCACCCGAATTTAGTGTTTTGATGCGATCAATGCGTTCTGAGGATTGCGATCCGTAGACGTTGGTTGACCGTTAAGATAAGGCGGTGCCAGCGGGCCTAGTACGCATACCCGCAGGCTTTACAACCTCGCCCACGGCAGCTTCTGCCGTGGGCATTTTTATTTGGCAGTATGGTGCAAGGGATCGGCTTTGCCGCAGTCGATCTGCTAGCTCGAAGTCGACATTAGTACTTCTTTTGAAATAACGTATCCAGGCGAGACAAATCCATTACGGCGGACATTTGCCCCTAACGCTTGGTATGACCGGTTGCAGCAGGGCCGCTATTTTGATCTCCTGCCCGATACATGGCGGCGTTAACATCGTCGTTGGCCTTCTGTCTGGTACGTTCTTGAGCAGCCTGGGTATCTTTGAAGACGGTCGTTTCAGCGGCCGAGTGCGGCGTACGCCTGCACGCGGCCACGAACAGTACGGTAAGGATGCAAAACGAAATTCTTACCATCGGCAACATATGATCCTCCTAACATTCGAACGAACCACATCGGACATTTTCGCATCTCGACATTAAGTTGGTAGAAACATTCGGGAGTATACGCTCTGCCTACTCATCAAGATCGCCTTGGCGATCAGACACGGTTTTGGCTTTTGACGCGGTAGCTATTTGTCTCGGGGATCGTATATGGATATGATTGAGCGGGTAGCACGCACTCTTTGTAGAGCCGACGGACTTTCCGAGAATGCTGTATATAATGGAAAACCAATGTGGCGAAGCTTCGAGCTAACTGCGCGTTTCGTTCTTATCGCTATGCGCGAGCCGGACCCGAAAATGTCGGCTGTGGCAAATTTCGATCGGAATGTCGCTGTAGCGCATTGGAACGCTATAATCGACGTTGCGCTCGACGGTCAGTCGCCCCTACCCACGAGGGGCGCGGCGGTGCCGACAAGCGATCAGCAAGCGTTATCACTTCCTGGGTAAGCGAGGGCAGCCTCCGAGCCCTATGATCGGGCCATGCTTCAACCCTAGCGCCACGGGGGGAAAGACGGCAGCATGCCGTTAGATAGCTTAATTGCTATCTACGATCGGCCTGTGCGGAGCTACTGCCACAGAGGGCGGACGGACACATAGGATCGAGTAGCTATCTTTCAGATTAAACGTTGTCATCCATCCATCTAACAAACGCTTTTGCGACAAAGTACAACACCCATAACGGTAGGAAGAATGCAACGGTCCATAGGGATCGAGCTTTTCCTTTATCATCCATGTTGGTTCTCCAGCATAAAACTACCGCCGTGTCCATGATGGCCGGTGATTCAGCCTGATGCCTATGCACCGGACGCCTTACGTTGAGCTGTACGCGAAATTAGGGCATCGTTCATCGACAACAGACGAGCAACTGTCCGCCTGTCGAGGTAACGAGCAGGCTGATGGACAAAAGTGAGTAGGCTTCTGGCGATTTACCATGCGCCATCAGGGTACTTATACCCCGGTACCGTTTGTTACCACGGCGAGTAGCACGTAACGTCCACCGCCGGGCTGGACGCAGACGTTCCGACCAGACCAACTGCCCGCTGCGAACGAGGCTGCGAATCAACTTTAATACAGTCGTTCAGTGGCAATTTGGTTGTCCAAGCCTGTTGCGATCCCAGGCATCGCCTTTGTTATCTGTGTCGGCCTACCGTTTGCGAGCAGCGATACGCTGCACGTAGAAAGGTAACTACCATGTCAATTCAGTACCCTCCAATTGTTCGGGCAGGTAATCATTGCGTTCCTCCGGTGGTAAATGACACCAGCGCCAACAGAAGCATTGCGCATTTCGACTACGATGATCTCGACGTTAGCTTCGACCCAAACCTTGAGACGCTATGGACCTATATGGATCAGCGCGTTCGACCGAGTTTTAATCCAACCCTGCTTGCCCAATTTGACCAATGGCAAACCGATATCGCGATAGCCAGGGCATCGGGAGCGGTACCGTTAAGGTATCTCGTGCTGGGTTCGCGCTTTCCCGGCGTGTTCTCCCTTGGTGGAGATCTGGATCTGTTTGAGGCACATATTCGTGCGCGGGATCAAGCAGCGTTGGTTCGGTACGGACGGGCCTGTGTGCGCATTCTTCATCGCAACATGCTCAGTCTCGACCTGCCCATCGTAACGATCGCGCTGGTGGAGGGGGACGCCTTGGGAGGCGGGTTCGAGGCCTTGTTATCGTTCAACGTCGTCATTGCCGAGCGTGGGACCCAGTTTAGCTTGCCCGAGACCGCCTTCGGCCTGTTTCCAGGCATGGGTGCCCACTGCTTCCTGTCTCGCCGGCTAGGGGCTGCGCGAGCCGAACAGATGATCCTGAGCGGTCGATCCTATTCAGCTGAAGAGCTGTACGATCTCGGGATCGTCCACGGTCTTGCGGACCGCGGAAATGGACGCGCGGAAGTAGAGCGGTACGTGCGACAAAACCGACGGCGTCATAGCGGACATTGTGCCATTTATGAAGCATCGCGCTCCGTAAACCCGCTGTCGCTGGGCGAGTTGGAGGCAGTTGTGGATCTTTGGGCAGATGCTGCACTGCGTCTCAGCGAGACCGACTTGAAGCTCATGCGGCGGCTAGTTGCTGCCCAGACCAGACTTCTTAACAAGCCGCCCCATGCCTAAGTTGGGTTAGCGCCCAGAGACGCCCGGCAGCTGGTGTTGGGGGTCTCACCGGCAAGCATGGTCGTAACCATGCTTGCCGGTATCGGACGGCTCAGCCAGTATCCCTGCACCGCATCGCATCGTGTCCGACGAAGCTGTGCAAGCTGGGCGGCCGTCTCGACCCCTTCTGCTATGGTACGCATTCCGAGCTTGGCGGCAAGGTCGATCACCGCTTGCACAATCGCTACCGACGCTGGGCTTTGATCGAGATCGGCAATGAAGGAGCGGTCGATCTTGAGCGTTTGAAACGGAAATTTGGAAAGGTAGCTTAGCGAGGAATATCCCGTGCCAAAATCATCAAGCGTAGTTTGAACGTGCAGGAGGTTGATAGCCTGCAATGCTGCAAGCGAGCCATCGATGTCTTCGAGAAGCACCGATTCCGTGACCTCAAGTTCCAGCCGCTCGGCGGCTAGGCCGCTTGCCGCCAGGGCATTCACAATGACACCTCGCAGATTGGCGGAACGCAACTGGATCGGGGATAGGTTTACCGCAATCGTCACACAGTTGGGCCACTGGCTTGCGGTGCGACACGCTTCTTGAATTACCCAGCCGCCAATTTGGACGATGAACCCATTACCTTCGGCGATCGGAATAAACTCGCCCGGTGACACCTCCCCGTATCTACGGTTGTTCCAGCGCAGCAAGGCTTCGCAGGACTGAACCCCTCTGCCATTCAGGTCGAAGATCGGCTGGAATACGAGATAAAACTCGCCGCGACCTAGAGCACCTTGCATCTCGGCCGCCAAGTCACGGGCACGCTCTATCTTTTCGTCCATTACGGGTTCGTAAAAACGCATAACGCCCCGTCCGCTGTCTTTGGCTCGGTAAAGAGCGAGATCCGCGTTTTTCAGAAGCGTGTCCGCGTCTATCCCGTCCGCTGGGGCGATGGCGATACCGATCGAAGCACTGACGTTCAAATCTCGGGCATCATGATGTACAGGAGATTCTACGAGATCAAGAATGCGACGGCCAATGGCGATTGCCTCTTCCTTGTCGCGGATCGCCCATACAACAGCAAATTCGTCACCCCCCAATCGCGCCACTATTCCATCTATACCAAAGGCCTCGTCCAACCGTCTGGCAATGCCCGACAAGAGTGCGTTGCCAGCCAGATGTCCAAAGCTGTCGTTAATTTCCTTGAACTTGTCGAGATCGAGCCAATAGATGGCCAAGCCTTTGCGCTCGCTTTCTTCCGACCAAGTCAGCGCTTCCAGTTGAGCCTCGTAGCGTTCGCGAAAGGCAGTGCGATTGGCCACTCCGGTCAAGTCATCTCGCCGTGCCACCGCAGCATGATGCTCTGCCAATGCGGTCTTTTCCGTCGAAGCCACCGTGGCGCGCAGGATGACGCCGTAGGTCTGAAGCGTGATGTCCATCATTGCCACGACGAAGAACAGGATGACGACGGCAAGAACCGCTTTCAACGGTTCGAACGTCAGGCACAGGCCCAGAGCAAGTGGTACTGCGGCCAAGCACAACTGGGACAACGCGATCCAGGGGCGACCGGCATTGCGGCCTGCGATTCCAGCCGCATATCCAACCGCCGTCGTCACTGCGAGCAGCTGCAGCTCCCCGTCTTCGGTCCCGATCAGCGTCAGGAAGCCGAAGGTGCCGAGAAGGCCCGAGTATGCCAGGGCACCAAAGCGATATATTAGTTCTTGCCGCTTGCCGCCGAAGCAGCTTGCGCGATCCTTGCTGAGCAAGGGAAGAAACCGCAATGCATCAACGATGCGAATGCCTGCAACAACCAGAATTGCCAACGCACAAGCCAACATTGCGGCGCGACCGCTTATCATAGCAACCAATACGACAATTACGCTGCTTGTCACCGCGCCAATCACCAGCGACTGCGGAGATGCGTACAGCGACTGAGTCAGCGTTTCCCGCACATGCGCGGCAACCGCCTGATCCGAATGGCGCAATCGTCTTAGACGCGAAATCAACCCTTCCATTCGGTTCCACATCACGCCAATAGGTTAAAATGGGGCAAAGGCTCAAACTGTCTAGCCAATCACACGATCCACCGGATGCTTCCCCGGGTCTGAAATGCAGGAAGTCGCATTTTCAGGGAATATCTCCACTTGATCGGAGTACTCCTTTAACTCGAAGATCGCAACCAAGAGCGTTCTCGTGTCGCCTACGTTCTTGGTCAGATCACGCGGCAAAAACGGCCATCTATGACTGCAACCGAACGGTCCGAGCGTTCGGTACTAAAGGGCATCGCCTAGCGCGTGTCCCAGACGACATGAGATGGCTAAACCTTCACCAATTTAGGCTTTTTGCCGTCATGAATACCAACTTTAAAGCAGTCCTATTATGCACCGACAGGTACGCCGCTAGGGATGGCAATTAATACCGAAAACACCGGTGCCGAGCATTTCCTCTACAAAGCACGATTTGTACAATTCGAGTACTGAAGTGGACAGGGGCACTCGGCCTCCTATAGCCTTTCTTAAATCACGTAATTACGGTTGGAGACTTTCGCCCGGTGTGGCGGGTAATGCCGGCAAGGTCATCTGCAGCGGCTACGAGATCGGCTAGCGCCACCGAAGTCTCGGCATTCAGTATCCCGTCTGGTCCCTCGAAGCGCTCCAGGTAGACGCGCAAAGTGGCCCCGCTGGTGCCGGTGCCAGATAGACGGAACACGATACGTGCGCCACTTTCAAAAAGCAGCCGTAGCCCTTGATTGCGACTAAGCGAACCATCAACCGGGTCAAGATATTCGAACTCGTCCGCTTTGACGACGGTAAGACCTTTCATCTTGCGGCCAGGTAGGGTCGGCAGAGCGGCGCGCAACTCGTTGATGAGTTGCTCCGCTGCCGCGCTTTCTAGCCCCTCATAATCGTGTCGCGCATAATAGTTACGCCCAAATCGCGCCCAGTGGCCGGCCATGATTTCGGCCACGCTCTGGCGCCTCACCGCCAGAATATTGAGCCAAAGAAGTACTGCCCACAACCCGTCCTTCTCGCGGACATGGTCCGAACCGGTACCGGCACTTTCCTCGCCGCAGATTGTCGCCATGTTCGCATCCAGCAGATTGCCGAAAAACTTCCAGCCGGTCGGCGTCTCATGCAGCGGTAAATCGAGGGCGTGCGCCACCTGATCAACGGCGCCGCTGGTCGGCATCGAGCGGGCGACGCCCTTGAAGCCACCGGCATAGCCGGGGGCGAGGTGGGCGTTTGCGGCGAGCGCCGCCAGCGAATCCGATGGCGTCACGAAGATGTTGCGGCCAAGGATCAGGTTCCGGTCGCCGTCCCCATCCGAGGCTGCTCCAAAGTCGGGCGCATCGGCACCGAACATTCGTGCGAACAGCTCGTGCGCATGGACCATGTTTGGATCGGGATGATGACCGCCAAAGTCTGGCAGCGGCGTGCCATTCACAACCGTGCCAGCCGGCGCGCCGAGGCAACGCTCCAGAATTTGATGCGCATATGGACCGGTGACAGCGTGCATCGCATCAAAGCGAATGCGGAAGCCGCCAGCGATCAATTTGCGGATCGCGTCGAAGTCGAACAGCTGCTCCATTAGTTTGACATAGTCGGTGACTGGATCGATCACTGCGACGGTCATTTCCGCCACCTTTGTTTCTCCGAGCTGCTCGAGATCGACGTCGGGGGTATCCACGGTCACGTATTGGTCGATGATCTTCGATCGGGCGTAGATGGCGTCGGTAATTTTCTCCGGTGCCGGACCGCCGTTGCCGATATTGTACTTGATGCCGAAATCCTCGTCCACGCCGCCAGGATTATGGCTGGCGGAGAGTATGAGGCCACCGAACGCCCCATATTTGCGGATGACATTACTCGCCGCAGGCGTAGAAAGGATGCCGCCAATGCCCACAAGCACCCGGCCAAATCCGTTGGCAGCCGCCATCCGGATCGTCGTCTGGATCACTTCGCGGTTGAGATACCGGCCGTCTCCGCCCACAACCAACGTCTGGCCTCCGAAGTCGCCGATTACGTCGAACACGGATTGCAGGAAATTTTCGGCATAATGTGGTTGCTGGAACACTCGCACCTTTTTGCGCAAGCCAGAGGTACCGGGTTTTTGGTCGAGAAACGGGGTAGTGGTGATCGTCAGGGTCATCACGCCATCCTGCCACACTGAAACGTTAGGTAAAGGCGTCATCGAGCTGCACAGAAGAATTAACAAGCCGCAGATGTGCACGAAGGTCGCTTATCGTCCGACACCGCCTCAGTGGGATGGGTCGTTACCATGCGACAATGACTTCAGGCTCATTAATTCAATCGATTGGTGAGAGGCGGCGTGACCGAAAGGATGCGCAGGCAAAGCGTTGCCAGTTTGGCTACCGGCGGCTCGCAATCATAAGTAACCAAGAGCAGAACCAGTTGTAACGCAGCGTCAAACGTATGATTGTTGCATAGAAGATGGACTCTGATACCGTATGTCGACGCATTAGCTCCTGCATGTTGGCGCTCCACAACGTTCCACGAACCGCGCCAGCTAAGAATATAAACTCCGAAGCTAGCTCATCAGCGGCATGAAACGGGAAGCAGGTCACCGTAGCTATCAGCCCATCTTAGGAACTGCACCGTAGCGATCGCGCCTATCGTCTCATTGAGTCTTCAGGTTAAGCGGCTAACAGACTTCGGACTTCGTTTTCTAAAGTCCGTAACGTGAACGGTTTTTGTAGAAAGCGGTCTGCAAGCCCTGCGCGTTGGATGTTTTCTCCAGTATAGCCTGAGATGATAATCGTCCGAAGGTGGGGGCGGTCGGCAAGCGCTTTTTGAACTAAGTCGAAACCATTTATAGCTCCAGGCATTCTGACGTCTGTCACAATCAGGTCGATGCAAGTTACGCCTTGCAGGATCTTGAATGCGTCATCGCCGCTGGCTGCCAGGATTACCTCGTAGCCCACGGTCTCTAGTTGATCCCCGATCAATGTTCGTATCCTTTCCTCGTCATCTACGAAGAGGATAACCCAACGGTCACGAGACATCATCTAAGTTCCCAACGTTTTTAAAATACATACTGAACCAAGGATGGTGAGCATGGCTAGTGGCAAACTGTTGATCGTAGATGACAATGCGCTAGTTCGTCAGATGATAGCTAGCCTTGCGCGCGAACTAGGCTTGTCCGTCATTGAGGCAGCTTCAATCGAGGCTGCACAGGCACCGCTTGCCGACGGCGATGTCGATATGCTGCTTTGTGATGATGACTTGGGCATTGGTCGGTCAGGTATGGAATTCATAGCAAGTGACTCAGCGAGGATGCCGGCGACCGTCGTGCTGATGTCCGGTAATCCTAAGCCTGATACACTGCCAGATGGCATACGGTACCTCTGTAAGCCCTTTACAATCGGGCAACTAGAAGGGGAGTTATTGGCTTAAAGACCGATAACCCAGACGTTACCCGAAAATCTAGCTTTGCGTCACGGACGTCCGATTTGGGTGGAGAGCGGAAAGGCCGCTTTCCGCCGACCACACCCGGTAAGCGGACGTTCGTTCATACAGACTGCCACCGTCAACGTCGCCCGGCTCGATGTCGACGCCTCCAAGAGCCGGAGCATGCCCGATGATGTCGACGAAAGCGCCCGCTACCCAGGTTTGACAACGGTCAAGGTGCGCTGGCGAGGACTCCACGGATGCTTGAGAGAGCCGCCGATGGGATCGACAGTGATCGAGCCCGGTGCGAGAACCCGCTCATGTCCTATGCGATCGTCCGTGCCGAAATCGAGCGTTTTCTGAGATCACCGTCTCCTGAGGTGCTCTGCGTCTCTGGTCGGTGGGGGGTGGGTAAGACCTACTCCTGGCAGACCTTCTTGCGCGAGGAGGAGACCGCGGGTCGGCTCGGCGTGGACCGCCACGCCTACGTGTCCCTTTTCGGCTTGAACAGCCTCGGCGAGCTCCGCAGCGCCATAGTGGAGAACACGGTGGTGGCGGGCAGGTCGTCACTGCCCGATGCGTCGAGCCTCCACGGCATGCTGCGCGAGGGTGAGCGGTTCGCACGGAGGAGCCGGCCAACGCTGGAGGTGGCCGCCGGGTTCTTCCGGATGAAGGATGCCGGCGACGCATTGTATCGCGCCGCCTTCCTGACGGTGCGAGGGCAGCTCGTATGCTTCGACGACCTCGAACGCGCCGGCAAGTCGCTCGAGATGCGCGACGTCCTGGGGCTTGCATCGTTGCTGCGGGAGCAGAGGGGCTGCAAGGTCGTGCTGCTGCTCAACAAGGAGCAGGCGGAGGCGAAGCAGGCGGAGGAGCTCGACCGCCAGCTCGAGAAGGTGGTGGACACCTTCCTGATCTTCGAGCCGACGAGCGCGGAGGCTGCGGCGATCGCGATCGGGGGCGACGATCCAGTTGCGGTGGCGTTGCGCGATCGCCTAGTCGCGCTGGACGTCACCAACATGCGGGTGATGAAGAAGGTCGAGCGGTGGGCAAGGCTGGTCGAGGCGGAGCTCCGGGGGTTCGACGCCGCGACGCTTGCACAGGCGACGGCCACGGTGGTGCTGGGAGGCTGGTGCTTCCTCCAGCGCGATTTAGCGCCCAGCCTCGACTTCGTCAGGGGGTTCAATCCGATGAGCGGTCTGTTCGGACGCAAGGAGGAACCGGCGGACAAGAAGGGCTGGCGCGAGCTCTTGGGGCGATACGGATATGGCTCGACGGACGAGCTGGACGAGCCGATCCTCGATGGAGTGGCGCTGGGTTACTTCCGGGGCAACGTCCTGCGTGAGGCGGCGCGTTCCGTCGAGGAGCGTCGGAGGCGGGAAGGCCGCGACGACAGCTTCTCCCGGGCATGGCGGCTCTATCACGACAGCCTAACGACGGACGATGACGTAATCTTGGATGCGATGCAGGCCGGCCCCTAGAGAATTTGGCTGAGATCACGCCGACCAACATGAACGGCACCCTGAGCTTCCTTCGGCGCTACCTTGCGAAAACGCCCGATGCCCTCGTCGGCCTGACCCAGTTCGGCACCCGCTATTACGAGCCGCTGACAGGCCGATTCATCAGCCCCGACCATTATGTCCTGGAGTGCCCGGACGTCGCTCTGGGCGATCCGCAGACTTTCAATCTCTACAGTTACGCTGCCGGCAACCCGTACCGCTTCCACGATCCGTCGGGACGATTCCCGATCCTGGCCGTCGTCATTGGCGCGCTCATCGGCGCTTACCTCGGAAATAGGGCGGCCGAGGAGAATGGCGAAAATCCTTGGACGGGCGCGCTCATCGGCGCGATCGTCGGTGGCCTGGCGGGATATTACGGTCTGCTCGGCGGTGCGCTTAAAGGAGCGGCCATCGGCGCAGCGTCATCGGCTGCGAGCGGAGACGGCCGGATTTGGACGGGCGCTGCGCTCGGTTTCGCCTTTGGCGCAGCTGGCGAAGCGCTTACCTCGACCTTGCCGACGGTCGGGGGCGAGGGCTTCTGGGTGAAATCGGCGAACGCCATGATCGAAATCGGCGGCGACGCGCTCATCGCTGGCATGCAATCGGGGACCAGCGCCGTTCTCGCCCACAAGTCTTTCGAAAATGGCTTCTGGTCCGGCGCTGCGATGGGGGCGGCGTTTTCGGCGCTAAAGATCGCCGTCTTCGGGGTTCGCTACGACCCGAAGTCAATCCAGCCCGACTACAACCGGCAAGTCGGTCTCGACTACGCGAAGCAGAATGCCGACGACACCGGCAATTTCCTGAGCGGCAGGATAATCCAGCCGGACCCCTCGTCGGTCGTCTATCGCAGCGGAGGTTTGATCCACTGGGCCAACGGTGGCGTGTCGACGAGCTTCGGTAACACGGTACACACCAGCGCGGATACGATGACCGAGCTTCGCGACGGATCATATGTGACGCTCGCGCACGAACTCCGGCATATCGCGCAGGAGCGCGAGATCATGGGCGGAACCGTATCCTTCATCGCGGTCTGGCTTGTGCAGTACGTCACCCAGCAAAACCTGTTCTACACCAGCCCGCCGCAACAGGAGGTTCGAATACGACGCTGGAGCCCTATTACGGGCGGTGAGCTTGAATGGCGTGTCTAGACACAAGCGTAACCGCGAGGAGCGATCGAAAGGCGGCTCGAGCCACCAACGCGATGCCTCCAAGGTGCTCGCGACTTGGAGTAGCGAACACATGTTTACGAGCAGCGGCGAGTGATCCCCGATCACATCGATAGGCGGAGGAAACGCGATGAGCACGTCCTTCCCAGTGAGTGGGTCCGGTGAAATCGTGAAATTATCGGCTTGGTCCAGCGAAACGCCGCCGACACTTGAATAGATTTTGCCGAAATTGTCGATTTCTGCTGAGAGTTGATGGGGTGGATGCCCCTTCCGGCGGCATCAAGTGTGCCAATGTGATGTTTCCACAACGTTACAGCAGAGGGGACTTTAGCAGGCAAACAACTAAAGGCACGGCGACGCCTGCCCAGATCAACTGCGGTAGCGGCTTCAGGGATTATTTTGCCATTCGCCAACCTCCCCCCGAACGGCGGAATGTTGTTCGCAGGCGGACATGCGCTTCGCTCTCAAGTCCGCCGATCGAGGGGCAGTTTACCGCTTCACAGCCATTGAGGCCGGAAAGTCTGCAAAGTCCAACAGGCCGGACCTGGGAGAAGGGGCTTAGATGTTTGGTCCCGGCGATTGATGGTGCGGGTTTGAGATGAAGCGGCTTGGGTCATCTGTCCATGCTTTGCAGATAGCTTTGTAGGGTGTGAGAAGTCGCCGGCGATCCGAAGGGTGGCTTTGTCGTGCAGCTCGACGAAGGCGAACTTCGACGTCCGGTCGATCGCTACCAACAGGTAGAGCTTGCCCTGCTCGGTGCGCACCTCGGCCAGATCGACGTGAAAATAACCAATAGGATACGCCTTGAACTTCTTTCTGGCCGGCTTGTCACCATCAACGTCGGGCAGTCGACTGATACCATGGCGTTGCAGGCGTCGGTGCAGCGCGGAGCGCGACAGGTGCGGGATCGTTGCCTGCAACGCATAGAGGCAGTCATCCAGCGGCAGCAGCGTGTGGTTAATCCCGTGCCGCCTGGCCAGCGCCCTCAGGCTCTCTTTACTATGCTGTATCGCTCGACGGATCGCCTCTGTCGTCGTGGCGCTCCCATGGAGAACCTGTCCCATAGTGCATCCTTCCACTCGCTTGCGGATATTGCACCATCAATCGCCGGGACCAAACATCTAGTCTAAGCGGATCGACGAATGGCCGGTATCAGCATAGCCGGACGTTTTCTGTCGCCGTGACGAACGGCAGGATTGTCCCACTTCTCGCCATTTCCGCTATCGCTGTTCGAGGCGTCGGGCGAACATGAATGGGTGTCCGCAGTTGGAGAGCGCGAAACGACCGCTGAATGTCGTGTTGTGAGTCAATCGGTCGCAAAGCTGCCATTGGCGAGAGTTAGCTTCAGCCGTTCAGATCAGCTCGCGCCCAACGCGATGACCAGATATCCACGCGACGCGATCTCGAGCAGATGGTTGCGCGAACTGGTGTCGTCGGCGCTGCATCCGCCATTGCCGAACACATAGATGGGCAGTCTGTGCGAGCGTGCCGGTGCAAGATTGGTGGGGCGATAGACCACGTGGTTCGGAAGATCGTCCCACGCTTCGAAGATCACGGGGTAGGGGCCGCTGCCGCGTTCTACTTCCTGGCTATGGACGATCGAACCGATCGATACCGCTGCAAACGCAAGCAAGAGGGGCACGGCTCGCATACGATATTTTCTCCACTCTTGGCACATCTTGTATGAGTATTGACGCGGTGGATAGCCGCTTTTACGCTTTGCTTCACACACGCCCGAAACGAGGCGGCGATAGGAGAGCAGAATATGGCCGGACCGCTAATCGACCGTCGGCGTGTATTGATTGCCTCGATCGCGGCGGGTGCCGGACTGGCTTTGCCTGTAACGCAGGCGCACAGCACTGGCACCGTGTCGCGCAGACCCGGACGGGACGGCACGACGCCGCACAGCGCGATTGCCAAGACGCGATATGGTCCCGTGCGCGGCTATGTCGCTGGCGACGTTTTCACCTTCAAGGGCATTCCCTACGGGCAGGACACGGGCGGCGAAAACCGTTGGTTGCCCGCCAAGCCGCCGCAGCCGTGGACCGAGCCGTACAATGCGCTCGTCTATGGCGCGAACAGCCCGCAGACGACGCATAATTTTCGCGCGGTCGAGCATACGTTCCTGCAGCAATGGGACGACGGCTTTCAGGGCGAGGACATGCTCAAGCTGAACGTCTGGACGCCATCGCTGAGCGGCAATCGCCCGGTGATGGTGTATTTCCATGGCGGCGGCTTCGCTTTCGGATCCTCGTACGAACTGGCCTCGCACGACGGTGCGCAGATGGCACGGCATCACGACGTGGTGCAGGTGTCGATCAACCATCGGCTGAACGTGCTGGGGTTTCTTGATCTTACCGAGGTGGGTGGGTCGGCCTATGACGAGTCGGTCAATGTCAGCATGACGGATTGCATCGCTGCATTGCGCTGGATGCAGGAAAACATCGCCGCATTCGGCGGGGATCCGGACAAAGTGATGATCTACGGCCAGTCGGGCGGCGGGTCGAAGGTCACCACGCTGCTCGGCATGCCATCGGGCAAGGGGCTGATTCACCGGGCCGCGGCGCAATCGGGTGGCGGCGGCGCGTTGCCGACGGCGGAACAGTCGCGGGAATATTCGCGGCGCTTGGTCAAGCATCTCGGAATCGCACCAAACGGGATTGCTGCGCTTCAGAAAATGGCGTGGGCTGACCTTTCTGCCGCAAGCAGCACCGTGGCCGGTGAAATCAACGGGCCGACGGTGCGGAGCCTGGGCGGGCCGCCGGCAACACCGCGCGTCGGCTGGGGGCCGACGCTCGACGGCAAAGTCATCGACGTCCGGTCGTTCGCCGATGTCGCGCCCGAGGTATCGCGCACTGTGCCGATGCTGATCGGCAATACCAGTGAGGAGGGTATGCGATGGGGCTCGAACCCCAGCGAAACCGAGTGGCGCAAGGAGCTGACCGGACAACTCGGCGCCGCCAAGGCCGACGCACTGATCGCCTCGATGCGGAAGGCGCACCCGGAGAAGGCGGTTCGCACGCTGTCCTACGGGGTACAAAGCATCGCCTATCGCAATCGGGTGCAGGATATGGTGCGCCTCAAACATGCGCAGGGCGGCGCGCCGGTCTACCAATATCTGTTCCAGTGGCAGTCGCCACAGCTCGATGGACTTGCGGGAGCGTGGCATACTGCCGACCTTGCCTTCTGCTTCGACAACACCGCGCGCTGTGAACAGGGCACCGGCAATACCCCTGAGGCGCAGCGACTGGCGCGCACCATGGCCGGGGCGTGGGCGACCTTCGCGCGAACAGGCAACCCCAGCCAGCCGGGGCTGAACTGGAGCCCTAGCGACCCGGTCCGTTGCCAGACGATGGTGTTCGACGACCGATGCCGAATGGTCGACGATCCCGAAGGCCAGTCGCGCAAAATCCTGTTGAGCGCTTGAAGCTCAACCTCCGTTTTCCGTAGGCCTGGAATGCTTGCTCGACTGGTGCTCATTATCGCATTTGTAACATGACTGAGCGGCCGGTTTAGGGCAGCGGGAGCGTCCGTCTGAATGTCGCGTAGTGGGTCTCCGCAGTCGTAACAGCCATTGGGCTGCTAAGAGGCTGGCCCGTCGCCCGGTCTGGTCACGAGGTGGAACAGAGGCAAACCCTTAACTTTGTTCCCCTACCGTAAAAAGCTGTGACAACCGCCGTTCGCCCGCCCGTTCGCGACCTCCCCGAGGGGACGTATGTGGAACTCGTTTCGAGCCTGTGTGGGACGCGGATGCCGGCTGTAGTGATGACCATCTTGTTCCTAATGGTCGGCTCACTGAGCGTTCGGGCCTCGTCCGACCATGCGCTGGCGGCGCTAGTTGTGGCTGGCGGGATTGTAAGCGCAGCACGGTTGGTCGTCTTGTTCCGCGGACGAAGGATCTGTGACCGTGCGGAAATGTCGCTGGACAGCGCGCGGCGGTTTGAACGTCAGTTCGCCCTCAGCTATTGCGGGTTCGCAGCGGTCTTCGGGGCCTTCGCCGCGCGGGCCTACATGCTTCCGCCTGCGGAATTGCAGATGCCGATCGGCATTCTGGTAGTCGGCTATGCCGCCGGCGCTGCATCCACCGTCGCTATGCGTCCGGGGATCGTCGGCTGGAGCTTGGCTCTCTCGGTCATCCCACCGACGTGCATCCTCTTGCTGCGCGCAAATACAAACGCGCTTCTGTCCTCAGTGTGCCTGCTCGCGCTTCTTGCGGGGGGGCTACGTAGCGCGCGCCAGCGCTACCGGTCGCAACGTGCTAAAACTACGACGCGGCAGGTCCTGGCCCGCCAGGCGCAGACAGACCACCTTACCGGCCTTGGCAACCGTCTTGCGCTCGCACATACCTTTGCCACGAACAGTGAGAATGTACAGCAAGGGCGGGTCGCGTTCCATTATGTTGACCTAGACGAGTTTAAGCCAGTCAACGATCAGTACGGGCATCACGTGGGCGATCGTCTTCTGTGCCTTGTCGGTGAGCGGCTGAAGGCGTGCTGCTCCCCCGGCGATGTTGCCGTTCGGCTTGGGGGCGACGAATTCGTGCTGGCGCAGCTTGATACCACCTCCGCGAACGACGTTGAGAAGCTAGCGGCGCGGATCGAACAATCTTTGAACTTACCGTACATCTTGGGAGGACGCTCGATCGAGGTCGGCGCAAGCATAGGATCGAGCCGACATGCAACACGCACTCAGACGCTGGACGCGCTTCTGATCGCTGCCGATACAGCGCTTAGCCGGAAGAAGGCCGAACGGCACGCTGTACGGAAACTGGTCGTGCGCCCTACTGCCTTTGGGACGCACGGCGCGACCGACCCGAGCTTCGCCGTCAACGTTACCGGAGACGGGACCCAAGAGCGGGCACGACTGCTAGTTGACGGGATCGCAGTCGCCTCTTGGGAAACCGCGCCGGACGGCTTGATCGAAACGGACAGTCTCAGTTGGCGGACTTACACCGGCCAGAGCTATGACGATTGGAAGGGATATGGTTGGGTGACCGCAATCCACCCCGACGACCGGGTCGCTACAGTGCGAAAGTGGCATGATACCGTCCATGATCAGCAATCGGTTGAGGCACAGTACCGGCTTAAACGCTGGGATGGCACGTACCGATGGATGCAGGTGTATGCGTTACCGTTGCGCGACAGCGACGGTTCGATCGTTCGATGGATAGGCATGAACATCGATATCGACGATCGCAAGAGAGCCGGGTTGTAGCATACAGCGCGGCGCGCCTGCGAGTTGAACCGCAACACAGGTACGTAAGCCTTTTCGGCTGACCGCATAGCCTTCCAAAAAAGTCACCTACTCACCTGAACGAATGTCTGAAGTTGGCTAGCTGAAAACAGGTCGCGGATGTCCGCTAGTGGGTCATTCGCGACAGGATACTTGCCATTCTGGTTTGCAACATCGGTGTGTTCACGGACGGTCAAGGTTGGACCGATGGCAGGGCGGTTTGAATGTTAGTCAGCCGTAGGCAAAACAACCCTCACGCCATGATCGCCGGGCGATCCATTCACACTCTGCCAACGAGCAACCACGTTAGAAACAATCTAGCAATGCTTAATGATATTGACTCGCAACAGCACATAAGCCACCCGCTACGAAAGTAGGGGGATTTTCATGAGTTATTGGAATATATTGCTTGCGACCGCGTCGCCCGCCACGCTGAGCACGGTTCCCACCGAGGGAACCGAAATTCGCTCGGTTGATGTCGCCAGTGAAGGACAAAGAGAGGAAGAGATCCTCGTTATCGGGAAAACCTACGGTCGCGCTGTTGGCAAGACGGTCACGCCGCTGAAGGATACTCCCAACACCGTCACCGTCATCGACCGCGAGCAGATTGAGGCCCAGAACCTCTTTACGCTCGAAGACGCGCTGACCGCGACCAATGGCATTACCGTCAACGGTGTCGGCAGCGAGGACCCGTCGTTCTTGTCGCGCGGGTTCGCCATCAACAATTACCTGATCGACGGCGTCCCGACCTTGTCGGTCAACTTCCCTTCGGCTGTGCCGGACCTGTTCTTCTATGATCGCTTGGAAGTCTTGCGCGGTCCCGCTGGTCTGTTCAGCGGCTCCGGGAATCCGGCGGGCAGTATCAACCTCGTCCGCAAGCGTCCGCTCGACACAGCGCAGATTCAGGCGAGTGCGGGCTATGGCAGCTACGACAACCTGCGTCTGGAGCTGGATGCCTCGACCCCTATCGGCAGCCAAGCCGGTCTTCGCGCGGGTGTCATGCGGCAGGCACAAGACCAGTTTTTCGATACCGCCCATCGCGATCGGCTGGATGCGTTCATCGTCGGGTCCCTCGAGATTGGGTCGCGCACGACCGTGACGGCGGGTGCAAACTACGATCGCTTCCAGCCGGCGGTCCAGTCGGGGCTTCCCGGCTATGCCGGTGGAACCGACGGCAGCGACGGGCGGCTGCTCGACGTTCGGCGATCGACGTATCTTGGGGCGGACTGGAATCGCTTTGATGCGAAGACATGGTCGGGGTTTGTCGAGGTCGCCCACCGCGTCTCGGATCGCTGGACGCTGCGGGCTACCGGGCTCTACACCGACGTCGATCGGGTCGATGTGTACAGCTATATCGGCGCGCAACCGGTGACGGTGGCCAATCGTGGCGTGACCAATCAGATCGCTTACCGCGGCGATAGCAAGCAGCAGACGCGATCGTTCGATTTCAATGGCATCGGCAGTTTTCCGCTGTTCGGTCTGGAGCAGACGCTGATCCTCGGCGCCGACTATCAGGCGAGCTCGGGGACATCCTATTTCACGCGGCTGTCGAATTACGCGCGGATCGACGTCTTTAATCCGGTGTCACCGGCTGAGCCGCGGCTCGACCCTTATGGACCGCTCCCGGCCTATCCGGTTCAGGGAACCGCCGGCCAATGCGCACCGGTGCAGACCCCCGCGCAGTGCGTCACCCAGGTCTATGGCGGGACCGTCACCAACCTCGAACAATATGGGCTCTACGGGCAGATGCGGTTGAGCCCGGTTCAAGGCGTGACATTGATCGGTGGCGGCCGCCTGACATGGTTCGATACCGACAGCCAGACGCTGCTCCCGACGCGGGGTCTGCGGACGGGGTATACGATCGAAAACCGGTTTACCCCGTATGCCGGGGTCGTGTGGGACCTGACCCGGCAGCTCAACCTGTACGCCAGCTACGCCGACAGCTTTACACCGCAAGCGCAACCAGTCGGACGGCAACGCGGCGACGGGGGCGGCATCGAGCCGATGATTGGCGCGCAATATGAGGCCGGCAGCAAGCTGTCGCTGATGAACAACCGGTTGTTGCTGTCCGCGGCAGCGTATCAGATCACCCAGACGAACCGGCTGTTCAACGATCCGGTCGATACCACGCTCTATTATCAGCTCGGCAGGGTGCGGTCGCGCGGGATCGAGGTGGAGGCAAGCGGGGAGATCCTGCCGGGTTGGCGGATCAACGGTGGCTACAGCTACACCCGCACCAAATTGCTGGAGGACATCAACCCGGCGCTGGAGGGCAGTTCGCTCGTCCCGGTTATCCCCAAGCATATGGGCAAGGTCTTCACCAACTACGCGCCGAACAGTGGGCGGTTCGCCGGGGCAAGCATCGGTGGAGGACTGACGGTCTTCGGCGCAACCGCGGGCGGCACGCCGTCATCAGTCGCGGCGAACGGGACACGTACGGTATCGACGCTGGTCCGACAGGGCAGCTATGCCGTCCTGGACATCCGCGCTGGGTATAGCCTGACGCCACGGCTCGGGGTGTCGGTCAACCTGAATAACGTGCTCGATCGCACCTACTATGCCCGCATCTTCTCGACCGCGCGGGGCAATTACTACGGCTCTCCGCGGACGGTGTTCGCGACCTTGCGGTACACGATGTGATGAGCAGGACAGGGGGGCATTCCCACGCGCAGGCGCGCTGGGCGCGGCGCGGCGATATTGCGCTGCGCGTTCTCGCCGCGGTGCCACTCGGTTACGCTGCTTCCAGCCTCTGCGCGATGGCGCTCGCGCGCCTGCTGCCGGGGACGCGGTCCGGGACGACGGTCGCAGCGGCGCTTATCGGGCTTGCGTTGTGCGCCGTGCTGGCGATGTGGGCGTTTGCCGCCCGCAGCGGGTGGCGGGCGGTCTGGACGATCACCGTTGCCGGCGGCGTGGCGGCGGGGATTACCTGGCTTTCCATTGCCGTGACGGGCCGGGCATGAGCAAGGGGTTCCGACAATCGCAGGGGTTCCTGCATACATGGTCCGGGCTGTTGCTCGGCTGGATCCTGTTTCTCGTCTTCGTGGCAGGTACGATCGCCTTTTACCGGGAAGGACTGAACCGCTGGATGCGACCGGAGCTGGCGCGTGTCGAGAGTCCGATGCGGGTCCTGGCAGGGGCGCAAACGTATCTCGCACACAAGGCACCGCATGCAAAAAGCTGGTTCATCCCTGTCGCCACGAAGCAATCCGCGGG
Source organism: Sphingomonas sp. FW306-05-A (assembly GCF_058782275.1). Taxonomy (NCBI): domain Bacteria; kingdom Pseudomonadati; phylum Pseudomonadota; class Alphaproteobacteria; order Sphingomonadales; family Sphingomonadaceae; genus Sphingomonas; species Sphingomonas sp. FW306-05-A. Next base: position 126,030 of record NZ_JBYSXN010000004.1, on the reverse strand, counting down.
GAGCCAGCTATTCTGGGTACCGCAGCCTAATCCCAACGCCCCCAAGGGCAGCGGACGCCGTGGTGGTCGCGGACGGCGGGACACGCGAGCGCTGATCGGCGCTGATGGCAAGGTCGCGACGGTGCGGGAAACGCGGGGCGGAGACTTCTTTTACCGGCTTCACTTCGACCTGCACTATATGCCGGTGCTATGGGCGCGATGGCTGGTCGGATTTGCCAGCATGATGATGCTCGTGGCGATCCTCAGCGGAGTCGTCACCCACAAAAAGATCTTTCGCGATTTCTTCACGCTGCGTCGCTCTAAGGGGCAGCGGTCATGGCTTGACGGCCATAATGCGGTCGCGGTCCTTGCGTTGCCGTTTCATCTGATGATCACCTACACCGGCCTCGTCACGCTGATGGCGCTGCTGATGCCATGGGCGGTCATCGCCAATTACACGGACGAACGCGCGATCGGCGCCGCCCTGTTTCCAACCATGCCAGTGGTCGAACGCACTGGTCGAGCGGCACCGCTGGTCGATCTCCGCCGCATCGCGGCCGACGCCGAGCGACGCCTCGGCGCGCCCGCGAGTTCCATCCAGGTGAGCGAGCCTGGCGACGCGGCGGCTCGCATCACGGTCAGCCAAAGCCCCATTTCCACGCTCAACACCCGGACCCCGCAACTCGGCTACGACGGCGTGACGGGGCGATTGCTGTGGCAATCTCCTCCCACGGGTGCCGCCGCCGAAACCGCAGGCGTGATGATCGGGCTGCATGCAGGACGGTTTGCCGACGCAGGCCTGCGCTTCATCTATTTCCTGTGCGGGAACGGCGGTACCCTGATGGTCGCGAGCGGCCTGGTTTTGTGGACCGTCAAGCGTCGCGAGCGCTTGCCCGATCCGCGCCACCCGCACCTCGGGTTCCGTATCGTCGAGCGGTTGAACATCGCGGTCATTGCCGGCCTACCACTCGGTATTGCGGGTCTGTTCTGGGCTAACAGATTGCTCGACATCGGCATGAGGAACCGGGCGGAATGGGAGATCCACTGGATGTTCATCGCCTGGGCGATCGCGGCAATCGTGGCATTGCTCGTAAGGCCACGGATCGCGTGGCAGATAGTGCTCGGTCTGGCCGGCGCTCTGCTCGTGACGTTGCCCGGATACAATGCAGTGCTGACCCCGCGCGGCATGCTCGAGGCGGTTGCCTCGGGCGACTTCATGCTTGCCGGGATCGACACGGCAATGTTCGTCGTTGGTCTAGCCTTGCTGCTCATCGCGCGCCGGGTTGCCCTTCATCGTTCCGTCGCGCGTCCGGGACGACGTGCCCCTTCAGCAAGTTCTGCGCATGAAGAGAGGCCTACGCTATGAGCTGCGCGACAGTCCTTCTTTGCATCTGTGGCTTCCTGTTGTTCGGCCTTGCTACGGAGGCTCATCATCGGCGTCGATGCAGCGGCGTGTTGTCAGCGCGACGGTGTACGGCCATGCGGGTCGCGGGCTGGAGTTCGCTTGTTGCGGCATTGCTTGCGGCGGTCATCGGTGGTGGCTGGGACTTCGGTCCGGTGCGTTGGACGGGCGCAGTCATGCTCGGCGCCGGTGCCGCGTTTCTGTTGCTGAACTTTGCCCCTGCTTGGATTTGCTACAAGCGCCGGCAACGCCATTGGGAAGACTAACAGAAAAATTGACCACTATTAACTGCAGCTGCAGGGGACACTAATCCACAGCCCGAATAGCTGACGGCCTTTCTACTGCTGGTCACGCTGATCCGGCGTCGTGGAGCCAAACGCTTAGGACTGCGTCGCTAGCGCGCGACGTGCACGATCGGGTGCCGTCGATGCCCACACCTTATACATGCAGAAGACGATAAACAGCAGCAGGCAGCCGACCGTGCCGATCGCCTCCGGCAACGTCGGGGCCGCCCAGCGGAGCAGCGCCACGCCCGGCAGGACCAGGCTATGCGCGACGTAGATGCTCAACGGATAGCGTCCGATGCGCTCCAGCACGAACCCCACGACCGGCACCGTATAACGGTCGAGCGCGACCAGCGCGGACAGCATCGCGCCGCCGACCATCGCCAGATACCAGAATTGCGGCGGTGCCGCGTACCCCGACGCCAGATCCCCCAGCGTCCGCCAGCCGACGACACGACCGTCGCTCAAGCCCAGCAACGCCATGCCAAGCGCGATCGCCATTACGTCGCGGTGAAACGACGTGCCATTCGCCAGGTGATTGCGGATCAGCACGCCGACCCCGATCATCAGCCACGCACAGCCCATCATCACGAACACGCCGTACTTGCCCGAGACGAACAGCAATCGCACCAGTTCGATCGCTTTCTCGCCCTGGAAAGGGAAGGCCTCATAGCCAAGCACACTGCCGATGAAGATCAGCAGCGCACCCCCCAGGAAGCCGATCCGCACAGGATCCTGCGCAATGAACCGGACTGCGAGCGCGGTGAGGAAGATGGCGACGGTGTAGAACGTCAACACACTGTATTGCGCAAGGAGCAAGCGAAACCAGAAGGCTGGCTCGTCGTTTGTCATCAAGACGTTGACCGTACCGTGCAGCGAAACGATCAGACTGCATAGCAACACCAGTCCGGACCGATTGATCAGCCCGCGCATCGTCGCATCCGGCGCTTTGCGCGCCTTCGGCACGTAGATGATCGCCAGCGTGATTCCGAAGATCAACACGAAGGCGGGGGTTGCCAGTCTGCCGATAAGATCGAGCATCGCGCGCGGCGTACCGCCAATCCCCAGGCGCTCGTAAACGCCGGGTCCGAAGTGCGCGAGGATCATGCAGAAAATGGCAAGGCCGCGGACTTGGTCGAGTGCCCTGAAACGCGATCCCCGGTCACCGACTGCTAATACACGCGTTTCTTGAACCGGCTGAATATGCAAAATCCCTCCCACCAAACTGTACTACGCACCAGTTCTCAATTTCAGCTCGTGTTCAAAACTTGCTGCTCTCTCATGTATCAGCATAAGCTGGCAATCACGGCTCAAATTCACCCAGCGCCTATCCCGCAATAAGTGTGCCACTCGCCAATTTGCGCCGACCTTCACCGCGAAAATGGTTACGATGTAAGATTAATTGACACTGGGACGCAGCGGAGTGCCGTTCTGTGCTAGCTTGCTCGGTTTGGGATTAGGTCTTTGAATCGTCGACGAGCTTTCGCAATCCCTTCCCCGGCGCGAAATGGGGCACGCGCCTCGCATCAATCTCCACGGCTTCGCCGGTTCGCGGGTTGCGACCGGTTTGGGCAGTGCGATCACGAGTGCTAAACGATCCGAAACCCCGGATTTGAACACGTCCGCCGTTAGCCAAGGGCTCTGTAATGCTGTCGAAGAACGCGGCTACAGCGGCTTCGATTTCGAGATGGAGTAGCTCCGGATGCTGTTCAGCCAGCAGCGCTGTGAGTTGAGTACGAACCACATGGTTTCCTCGCTGCTCAGCGCTGGCCTTTGCAGCAGCGGGGCGACACCAGGCTACTGCAGATTTCAATACGGATCGAGCACTTAAACCCTTGGACTGGCGGTTACTGGTAGACGGTGCCGATCAAGCCATAATGCGTAGATGCGGATCGCATTCATGTGATTGCCGCCACTACCGTCACGGCCGTCCACGGCATAAGCTTAGAAACCCTGCATTTGTCGAAAAATGACAATAAGCGCTGAAGGTCACGTTCCGCGTCATCGCACTATCTGAGTTTTTCACCACCGGTTGGCTGGTGCAGGGTTGGTGCCCGCCGATGTCTCGCGTCGCGCGGCATCGTCGAGCGGTTGCCTAGGAGCGAAACCCAAGGGCTGGCTGTACGACCTTAGTATATATTGCTAGATCAACCACAAATGACTATTAAACGAAATTCGTTTCGTTATCTTGGTGGTGTCGGAGTTCTCACCGGCTGTGTTTCCCCCCTCCAAATTGGAAACGCTCCCTGGCCCGCAATTAGTAGTCGTTGCGGGCCATTTTTCGACTTTATTGCGATGCCGACAGAAGGCATGCCCGATCACTTAGCCGCCATGGCGATCTGGGTGAGGCACTCTATCGCTCCAAGTTAACGCAGGGCCTTCAAGCGATGGCTGCCTCAGCGACATTGGCTGTCCGTGAAACGTTATCACTCAACCGTACTTCAAATCCGTTTCCAACAGATCGGTAGCCGGCGTTAATGAGTTTGACCCCCGCACTGGTAAGTGCCTTGGCAATTGCGTTCGCAATGGCATTTTGGACTGCTTGCCCAGACTCAAACCGCTTGATGGTTGTTTAGCGACACCCGCCTCCACTTGCTGCATCGCAGGGGAGGTCATCATGTTCGTAGCCACGACACATAGCCCCGCCCCAGTCCAAAGTCGGACGAGCCCGGCCATTCCGCCGGACTTGACCTGCCTGCTTTATCCGGACGGCGTCATAAAGCAGCAGCCCCGCCTTCTCGACGGCACCTGAACTAGCCAGGACAAGCTGCCACGTCCGAGCAGGATCGGGCGAGCAGAATCGTGCGAGCATTCCGCAATTGTCAAGCGCCAGCGTGTCAAACCAATTGCCATAAGAGCGTCCTAGCGAGGTGGTTTTTTTACCGACCGACCACGTGGGACCGGCGCAGGCGCTCGTCCGGAAAGGCGTCCGGCAACGCACGCCTGCGCATGATAACAAATCGTGACGCTCCATGCATGCGATCTCTGTTTCAGGGTGCCCGAACGGCGGGCGGCGGGATCTTGGCGAGAAGATGCTTGGCTGCCCGGAGACCACCAAACTGCGAGATAGCCGTTCGGTTATGCCACATCAATACGCGCGGCAACCGGGCAAAAGCCCAGATACTATGAGCGTCCGGTTCTGGGTCAATAGGTCTTATCAAGCCACTTTGGCCGGGAGGGGTAAGGAAATCTAAACCGAGACAGACATACCGATCCTTCTCAGAAGGGGGGCAGTGTCGTCTATGATTATCCGTATCGCTGTCGAAGAACTGAAGGCCGGAATGTTCGTCGAATCGATGGAATGTTCATGGTTGGATAACCCGTTTTGGCGACGCAGTCTCTTGATCAAAACGGACGAAGACATTGCGCGACTGGTTGCGTCGCCGGTCGCGTTCGTATCGATCGACACGCGAAAGGGCCGCGGCACGACGTTAATCCCGTATGCAGAACGGCGGCTTGCTACCCGTCCGTTTTCTTCGTCTTCTGGAAACGAGGATCTGACTGAACGCCGTCGTAATCGCGCCGGTCCGACTGCCGAAACTTTGGATGAGACGCTAGCCCGGGCAAAACAGAAGGTTATTGCTCTGTTTCAGGAAGCGCGTCTTGGCAAAACGATAACGATCGAGGCAGTAGCGCCGTTGGTCGACGATATCGCGACTACCATGCAGCGCGATGCGGCGGCGTTAATTGAAGGTACGCGGCTCAAGCTGAACAACGATTATACTTACCTACACTCGATTGCCGTCTGCGCGCTAATGGCGAACTTCGCGATCCATTTGGGACTTGCTGAGAATGAGGTGCGGGCGATCGGTGCGGCTGGGCTGCTGCACGATATCGGCAAGGCGACGACTCCCGAACACATTCTCAATAAGCCCGGCCGGCTTGAGGGCGAGGAACTGGAAGTCATGCGCCAGCATCCAACGGCGGGCCATGCCATTCTAGACGAGCTGGGCGAGACCACGGCGATCGCCCTTGATGTCTGTCTGCACCATCACGAACGCATTGATGGCAACGGCTATCCCGAGGGGCTAGCGGGCGACGCAATTAGCCTCCACTCCCGTATTGCCGCAATATGCGACGTTTATGACGCGGTAACGTCTGTCCGACCCTACAAGCGGCCCTGGTCGCCGCACAAAGCGCTGGCGCAAATGCTGACGTGGAATGGGCATTTTGATCCCGTACTGCTCGATGCGTTCATCGCCAACCTCGGTATTCAACCATTAGGTGCGCTAGTGCGTCTGCATTCTAATCGGCTTGGCATTGTTCTCGACGGCGGGGATGATCCGACGCGGCCGCTGGTCCGCACATTCTTCTACGTGCCCGATGCGAAGTTCCTCGGGCCGGAGGACGTCGATACAACGCACGATCCCGTGCTGCGGGGCGAACGCGGCGAATATTGGTTCTCGGAACGGTGGGCGGAAATTTCGGTCGACGTGCTGGCGAATCGAATGCTCCGCTGAAATAACTTTAGATTAACGGTGACTTTGCAATACGGCGTGAGACGCGTTTAAGAACGGGGTCATCTATTCACGCTAAATCCGAAGAAAGCCGGTAGCTCACTTATCAGTCGTTTGCCTGGCATCGCCAGAAGCGACAGGCTGATCACCAGCAGTTTTAGACCGTACAGGCGGCGGCCTCAGTCGCTTAGGAACCTTCCGAGTAACGGGTCTGGTTGCTAGTAGAACGAACCCAAACGGTCGATCTTATTGTCCTACTGTACAACGCTTTGATAACCATCAATCGCACACCCGTTCGCGACCTCCCCAACGGGATGTATGTGGAACTTGTTTCGAGCCTGTGTGCGACGCGAATGCCGGCGGTGGTCATAACCATCCTGTTTTTAATGGTCGGCGTTCTAAGCGCGGGCCGCGTCTGACCCTGCGCTGCCGATACACTAAACGGATGGTCCACTTTCCACCAGTTTAGGTCGTACAGGCGTCTGATTCAGGCGTCCGAAAACTGCTGTCCGACCGGATGAACGAATGTCCAAAAGTGGGAGGCGGGGAATGGCACCTGAATGTCCATTTGTGGATCTTGCCGACTGCTTGCCGGACCGGCGGTTTGCGCCCAAAGTCGGAATGGTAAGTTTTCGAGGTAGCGCTTTCAGAGCGGCATCTAAACCCCCGCCCAAGATTGAGGGAGATGCCCTGTTAAACGCGAGATCCCCTCCTTGTCCCTTGGCAGCGCCAGGGTATACCGCGTTAATATCCGAAAGGCGCAAAATCTGGCTCAAGAGTTTCAACCCATCCGTGTACCGCATACAGAGCAGCTTTCGGTTGCCGGCCTACTGACGGCGACAGGTGGCTTCCTCGACGCCTTCACTTTTGTTGGGCACGGGCATGTCTTTGCCAATTCGATGACAGGCAACGTTGTACTTTTGGGGCTTGCGGCTGGCACGGGGGACCGGGGCGGTATATGGTGGCATCTCGTCCCAATTTTGGCATTTATGATGGGAGTAGCCGTAGCCCAATTCATTCGCCTGACCTTACAAAGTGGCCCGGTGGGCCGCGCTGAGCAGATAAGCCTATGGTTAGAGATAAGCTTTCTTAGCCTTGTCGCACTACTTCCGCATGAACTTTCCCACGAGGCTATTATCCTCGGGATCGCTTTTGTAGCGGCTGTCCAAAGCACGAACTTTACGCGAGTGAAGGGCGGCGGGTACAATTCGACGATGACCACCGGCAATTTACGGCGCTTTGCCGAGACGCTGTTCAGAGGTTTCGTCCCCAAACGTGATGACAAAGCGTTGCAACAAGCCAAAACGTTTGCCCTAATCTGCCTGTGTTTTTTAAGCGGTGCGATTGTTGGAGGTTTTTCTACGCCCCGCTTGGGCAATTCCGCAGTTGTATTCCCCATCGTTGCCCTACTGTTCCTTCAGCTGAAGATCTCACGACGAGCGACGGGCCATAGCTGACTCTTAATGTCTGATGACAACAGACCTCGGTTACCCTGTCGCTGGTCAGCCGGGACGTCACAGAGGGCGGCTGATCGTGTCGGGCGATGTTCAGAGCTCACGCATCGCCCTATGGGCGCTCTAATTCTCGCGTCGCTTGCTGAACGCCAGAGTGTCGGCATTCTTGAAGTTCCTGCGGCAATCCTTTCCGAATGGGACGGCCGAGGAACTCGCAGCCTATCTGGATGATTGGTGCTGACCTTCAGTGGCTAGCCGGTCACGAGGCGTCACATGAACGAACGACTACTTTCGGGCAGTGCCTGCCTGGCGACGAATGGCAGAATGTGGGTCTAGGCCGACGCCAGCGATGGCTCGCTTAACACCGATCGTACCACCATGGCTGATCGGCTTGGCAGCGTTAGCTACGAAACGCTTCTCGACTTGTCGAAGGTCGACCGGCTTGCTTCGATCTCGCCGATATGAGCGTTAGCCCAATCTCCAAGCCCTCGGATGGGACCGGCCAATGAGCGGCCAAGAACAGTGAGGGCGTACTCTACCTGAGGTGGTACAGTGGGATGGACTGTACGCGTGACCATGCCATCGCGTTAGAGAGCGCGCAGCGTCCTGGCGAGCATCTGTTGGCTGATGCCACCAATCGTCCGTTTGATGTCGTTAAAGCGTCGTGGCCGCTCGATGAGCGTCAGTACGATCATCACCGCCCATTTGTCGCCAATCGGGCTAAGGACGCCGCTGAAACGACGACATTCGCTGTGGATTGGCTCGGGAGCGGTCAGTTCCATATGACTAGGTCCTGCAAAAATGCCTCCTTGGCAAGGGGTGTGCGGTCACATAGCTGGTGCAGGTCACATTCTTAGACCGGAGCTGATCGTGTGAATATCCTGCACATCGATGCCAGCGCGAGCGATGCCGCGACCTCCCATACACGCCGCCTTTCCAGCCAGCTGGTCGAACGACTTAAAGCAACCAGTCCTGGCGCGACGATCGTGTACCGCGATCTGGTCGCAAATCAGCTTCCCCACGTCGACATGACGATCCGGCATGCCTGGGCACCCGATAACAGCGACGTCCCTGAACTGGCCGAGACATTGAATCGCTCAAAGGCATTGGTCGATGAGCTCAAGGCGGCTGACGTGGTGGTGATCGGCTCACCCATGTACAATTTCACCGTGCCTTCGACTTTGAAGGCGTGGATCGACCACGTTGCAATCGCCGGCCAAACCTTCAGCTACACGGCCGAGGGCCCACGTGGCTTGCTGAGCGGCAAGGCCTATCGTCGGGTGGAATATATTCACAGGGGCCGTTCGCCGTGAATGACCACCTCTCAACTTATCTTGAGGCGATCTTTGGCTTCCTCGGCATAGAGAAAATTGAAATAGTTCGTGCAGAGGGCATCGCCTACCCGCGCGAGTTCGCCGAGCGCACGTTCCGTCAGCTTGAGGGCTTCGGCAGCTACGGATTCCCGGAGAGCCACGCCGCTTCCTTCGCCAAGATTTCCTACGCGTCATCGTGGATGAGGCATCATCATCCCGACGTGTTCTGCGCCGCGCTGATGAACGCGCAGCCGATGGGTTTCTACGCGCCGGCGCAAATTGTGCGCGATGCACGCGACCACGGCGTCGAGGTCCGGCCGCCATGTGTCAGTGCGAGCCGCTGGGACTGCACGCTGGAAAAGACAGGCGGGCGCTACCTTGCCGTGCGGCTCGGTCTTCGCCAAATCCGCGGGCTGTCGAACGCTGATGGCGCGAAGATCGTTGGCGCGCGTACGATCACACCCTTCGAAAGTGTCGAGGACGTCTGGCGACGGTCTGGCGTGCAGCGCGCGGCGATCGAAAAGCTGGCTGACGGCGATGCCTTCCACGGCTTCAGCGTCGATCGTCGGCAAGGCCTTTGGAAGGTGAGGGGGCTCGGCGAGGCTCCGCTGCCGCTTTTCGCGGCAGCCGATCGATCCGCCGAGACCTTCAGCGCGGAAGGTCTTGAGCCAGACGTCGCACTGCGGCCGCTGACTGATGGCCGAGAGGTGATCGAGGATTACCGGGCGCTGCAGCTCTCGCTTCGCGCGCATCCGCTGACGTTCGTGCGCGACGAGTTGCCCCGAGAAATGGCCGCTTACCTTGTTCTGGGACGCGGCAGCACAGGACAATGAGATTGGTCGTGCCCAAGGCGTCACAGCCGCATTTAACGGGATCATTCGCCAGCTTCGTCGGGCCGGCTGCTACGAGGAAGTCACGCCGCCATGACCAGCGCTATGAACCAGGCGAAGCACGAGGGGCGGGCGGTACACAGAACGGCTCCAGTTCTTCGCTAACGATAGGCAATGACGGAAAACCTCCAAAATCGGGTTTCCGACTAGTGAGACAAAGCGACAGGGTTTGTCGCGCACCCTGGCCCTCGATTATTGGCTGCGTCCAGCACTTCAGGGGTGCCATCGAAAATCATGTGTTTCTCGACAGGGCTCGGCTCTTAAACTCGCCGGGCCGCTTTCTCCCAAAGTCGATCACAGCGAGAAAAGTCGGCCACTCTTGAAAGCAGGTATTTTGAACCGGGGTTATGATCACCTCCTGGGATCTTGCCAAACAGCCTCATACTGGGCGGTTCAGAGCGCCGGTTCGGCTCCCAACAAGTATGGTTGTTATTAAAGCAGAATCCTACCATACACTACAAAATACCATAATTGGGAGAACTACAGTGCCGTCAGCTCACTGTGTATGTACAGTTCAGGAAGTGATTCTGGCGGTCGGCTAAGGTTTTTATACCTTGTTTGTAGGAGAGAGCTTGATGTGATTGGTCAATCACACCTTGAACTAACCGACTTGCGCGACCGCCAGCGTAGTGCTCAAGCTTTGACGAGCCTGCAAAACGGTGCGGCCCCAATCCGTCTGCAAGAACGGTATCTGCGACCAGATGGAAGCAGCGTGGCCGCGAACATGCTCGTCACCTGCTTTCGGGATCACAACCGGCTGGTTGCCACTCTGTTTTGGAAGGAAGGTAACCGCCGCTTGCCACCAGCCCGTCTTTGGGAGGTGGCGCTTGGCCTGCGCCATGCGAACGATGTTCGAAAAAGGCTGTTCGGCGGAGATCTAAGCCCAGATCCGATTGGGGCCATATTGCTGTCCACCTACTTTGCCGAAGCGGAAGGCCGCACTCTTGATCTCAATGAGATCGCCCAAACAAACGATATACCAATTTTGACGACGTCACGGTGGATCAAGCACTTACAACAGCGCGATATTGTGGCGACAGATCGCAATGCGCACCCAAACATTGAGCTGACCCGCAGCGGTCTGGAAAAGATGGAGGTCATGCTGGAAGCGATCTACAACGGGCCGGCCTCAGAACATGTCCTCGACTGAAGTTCGTTGATGACGTGATCGATCTGCGCAGCTGCCGAATGTTATTCTGCCTTGTCGAGGATGACAAGAGCTGCTGCCAGATGGTCGAGAGCGACCTGACTCTGAGTTACGTTGTGATCCATTGTGTTCTCTACTACTCCGCTGGCTATAACTGCATAACTGAACAGGTCGAAGCGACAGCCGTATCAAAGCATAGGAAGTCGTCGTGGCGGTGGTCCGGGCGGAAAGGCCGCATCTATCCGGTTCAGTTCGGTTTCTGTCAGCTTCAGCCGGACGGCGCCGGCATTCTCGGCCGCGTGGTCCGGGCTCGAGGCCTTGGGGATTGTAAATAAAGAAGGGTGTCGCACGAGGAAGCGGAGCGCCACTTGGCGTGGCGTAGCTCCGTGATCGGCCGCGATCGCCGCCAGCACCTGGCCCGCCGGGGACCGCGCATCGGGGAAGCTGCCATGGCCAAACGGACTGTAGGCGACGGTCGCAATGCCGTGCCTCTCGCACCATGGCAGCACAGCATGCTCGATCGCACGCTCTTCAAGATTATAAAGAACTTGATTGCACGCGACCCGGCCCTCGCCACCCGCGTTCCACGCTGCCTCGAGGTCGCGTACGTCGAAGTTGCTCACGCCCCAGGACAAGATCTTGCCCTGTTCGCGAAGCCGCTCAAAAGCGGCGAACGTCTCCTGAAGTGGATGCGAACCACGCCAATGCAGAAGGTAACAGTCCAGCCTATCAGTACGCATGCGCGTCAGTGATCGCTCACAGGCTGCCAAAACCCCGGCGCGGGAGGCATTGCTCGGCACGACCTTGGACACGAGAAAAACCTCGTCACGCCGGCCTTCGATGGCCTCGCCGACCACCGCCTCGGCGTCGCCGTACATCTCAGCCGTGTCGATATGCGTCATACCGAGATCAAGGCCGCGGCGGAGAGCGGCGATGGCGGTGGGCCGGTGCGCGTCGTCGATATACCAAGTGCCCTGGCCAATCACCGGAAGCTCGCGTGCGAAGTGACCGAACGGCTTGCGGTCGATGCCAGGCGCGCCGCTCCGGGGGTGTGCCGCGACGCTCATTCGTCGGCCGCCTGACGCGACTTTTCGCGCGCATTGGCGAAAAGAGCAGTCACCTCACGATTGAAGGCAGGGATGTCGTCTGGCTTGCGGCTCGTAACCAGGCCCTGATCGACGACGACTTCCCTATCGACCCAATCCGCACCCGCATTCTGAAGATCGGTCTTGAGCGAGGGCCAGGATGTCAGACGCCGTCCGCGCGTCGCGCCCGCCTCGATGATCGTCCATGGCCCGTGACAGATTGACGCGACCGGCTTGCCGGCGTCGAAGAAGGCTTTGACGAAAGCGACCGCCTCTGGAAGCGTCCGAAGCGCGTCGGGGTTAATGACACCACCCGGCAGCAAAAGCGCGCCGAATGCGTCCGGTTGAGCCCCCTCGAGTGGAAGATCTACAGAAAATGTCTCACCCCAATCCGTGAAGTTCCAGGCCTTCACCTGGCTGTCCTTGGGCGACACAAGCCGCGTGTCGGCGCCCGCCTCGTCGAGCGCCTTGCGCGGTTCGGTCATCTCGACCTGCTCGAAGCCGTCGGTCACCAGGATCGCCACCTTGAGCCCAGTAAGAATTTGATCAGCCATGTCGTCCTCCGTTCAACTGAATCGGGTTGTGGCCGCACTCACCGACCGCTTCGGGGTAGAGGCCCGTTGGAGGCGAAGACGCGGCCTTTGGAGACCAGCGCCCCCGGAATAGGCGCCCGGCGCACGCAACATCCGCACCCGGCGGGATGAGCCGTCTGGCGCGCGCGTTGACCGCTCTCCTCGCGTTCGCCTGCGGCAAAGCCGCTGGCCCGGTTCGCGCTTGCCAGTGCCGGTGTGCCTAGCAAGGTTCGAGCCGCCCGAGCATCGCAGACGGGGCATGCGCACGGCTCGCGATATTGCGCCATCGGCCGGATCGCCGTGAACGGCCCGCAGACGGGGCAGCGATAGTCGTAGATGGGCATGGCGTTCCTCGATGTTCGGGACGAGCGGGAAGGGGCGGCGGAGCGAGTAGAGCCGCTCCGCCTTGCCGTCAGGCGGCGTTCTTCAGCACCACCTTTGTCCAGCCCTCGTCCCTTGCGTCGAAATGCTTGTATGCGGCTGGAGCCTCGTCCAGCGAGAGCGCGTGCGATACAATGAAGGAGGGCTTGGCGCGCCCGGCGAAGATTAGGTCACGAAGCTGTCGGTTGTAGGCCTTCACGTTGCACTGACCCGTTCCGATTGTCTGACCCTTGAACCAGCACAAGCCGTAATCGAACACGATCTCACCCTGTGCATAGAGCGGATCCTGCGGTGCCGGGTCCTGCGGCACGAAGACACCGACGACCCCGATGCCGCCAGTGAACTTCACCGATTTCACCAGATCATTCATCGTCATGTTGGGATGCTCTTGCCCTTGCGGATCATGCGCTTGGTAGCCGACGCATTCGCAACCCCGGTCGGCACCTTCGCCGTTCGTCAGTTCGAGTACCTTGTCCACCGGAGACCCTTTGGAATCGTCGATAGCGATGGCACCGATCGATTCGGCAAGGCGCAGCCGGTCGGGATGGCGATCGACCACCATCACCATGGCTGCGCCCTTTATCATTGCCGAATGCGCCGCCATTAGGCCAACCGGCCCCGCGCCGTAGATGACGATCGTTTCACCGGGACGCAGGCCCGCAAGCTCGGTGCAGTGCCAGCCGGTTGGAAAGATGTCGGCCAGCATCACATAGTCGTCCTGCCGCTCCTGCGCGTCGGGTGGCAGCTTGAGGCAGTTATAGTCGCCATAGGGTACCCGCAGGAGTTCAGCTTGGCCACCTCGATATGGCCCCATGCCAGCAAAGCCGTAAGCGGCGCCTGCCATGTTCGGAAAGACGCTGCGGTCCGCCGTGGTCAGACAGAAGGCGCTCAGGCCGCGTTCGCAGTTCTGGCAGAACCCGCAACCAATGTTGAAGGGGACAGCGACCCAGTCGCCCACCTTTACGCGATCGACCGCGCTTCCCACTTCCGCCACCTGACCCAGGTTCTCGTGTCCGAATACACCCCCCTGCTGAAAGTCAGTGCGCCCCTCGTACATGTGCAGGTCGGAGCCGCAGATGTTGGTGCTGGTTATCCTGACCAGCACGTCGGTCGGCTTCTCGACCACCGCGTCGGGAACGTCCTGCACCGCCACGTCGCGGGGACCGTTATAGACGACTGCTTTCATGACATCCTCCTGTTGAATGGAATAAGATGACTGGATGGGATAGGTTGGGGCAGGCTTAACTGCGCAACCAGTGCATCATTCGATCGCCTGCCCGCTTTGGCCGGGCAGCTTGTAGGCCAACACGTCGGCATCGCCGATCTCGGGCGGGCTGGCGAGCAGCTCGGGTGTACGGGCAACGAGGGCACGTCCGACCTTGCCGGCTAGGTGGGCGTGGCGACCTGCGTCATTGGGGAAGGTGTCGAAGATCGCAAAGTCTTCCCGGTCAAACCGCACGGCATACCAAGTCGTCGTGTCATGCTCTTTGAGGACCGCTTCCAGGCCGCCACGCAGAAAGGCTTCGACCTCGTCGCCCGGCATGGCGATGTCACGCGATGCGTCAGATGCAGTATGATGCATACAAACCTCCTCCAATGTCAGGCCATCTTGCAGACGTCGCGAGTCAGTGGGCATTCGCACCTTCCCTAAGGAACATTACGTGGATCCACGGACGTCGCTGGCGGTCGAGACGCTCAAGACACGATCACGCAGACCTGTTCTGCACGGGCACTCTGATCTCAAAACACTTGGATCCGTCATCATGCTGGATGAAGACACCGTCGGCTGAAGCTACCAAGCGCTTTACCAATGACAGGCCCATGCCGCCCTTTCGGGCGCTATCTGCCGCAGGAAACGGAAGGCCGTCGTCCTCTACCAGGATCGCGGCATCCCGCTCGCCGTTGCGACGCACCGATATTCGGATGTGACCGCTCATGCCTTCATGGAAAGCATGCTTGATCGCGTTCGTCGCCAGCTCGTTCACGACCAGCGCCAAGGCGGCAACGTGCTGAGGGCTAAGTCCTTGCACGTCATACTCCGCATGCAGCGAAATGAGGATCGAACGAGGCTCAGTCTGGCTCAACAGCGCCTCACATACTTGTTGGAGTGCGCGCTGCAGGCTGGCGGGGCGCCGCTCATTCAGATCACTCCGGGCATGCGCAAGCACTGCAACCCGAGCCATGGCGTCAGCCAACGCATCTCGCGTTTCGATATTCGTCGCGCGCCGGCTCTGCAGGGATAGCAAACTGACGACGAGCTGCAGATCGTTGCTGGATCGATGATAGGTTTCCCGCAGCAATAGATCGTCGGCTGAGGCAGAGCGGTAGGCGTTCGTGGAGCTTGGCGCTGGTCCGTAAGTCATCAGAACACCCCGGTGGTAATTGGGCTCTACAAAAGCGAACCGACGTCGAGATCGCCTCGTCTTTCAGGATGTCTTGGGTTAGAATCCTGCCATTGGCGTGGCCATTCGGTCCGCGAGGTCATCCTTCCCGTTGGTTGACAGTGACGGCATCCGGGAAAGCCCTAGGTAGGCTTCCGTAGCTTTCCAGCCGTAGCGGAAGGCCCTATCCCTGCTGCGAAAGCGATCTGGCCAAGCTCGGTCAGGCTGCCGGCGCCCAATTTAATCATGACTTGGGCGCGATGTAGCTCAACGGTGCGCGGACTAATGCCAAGCCCTTGGGCAATGACTTTGTTGGTGCCATCGTCGATGAGGCCAACCAGCACCTCACGCTCTCGCGGCGTTAGCCGGGCGATATGCGCATTCGCTTCCTCGTTGCGTGTCGCGGGACGAATGGTGGCATGGCACTCGGCTAAGACGTTGACCAGCTTGTCCTGCAAAAAGGTCTCTTCACTGGCCAGGACGAAGTCGACGGCTCCGGCTTTCATGGCGATAACAGCGGCTTCGGCCCCCGCTGCGCGATCGTCCAACGCGATCGTTGGCAAGGCAATTGAGCGCGCTTTTAGTTCACGCGGGATCGAAAGACCGTCCTCTCTTTCTTTACGAAGATCGACCAGGACGCATCCCGATGCCAAGACGGGCGCCATGTCGAGGAAAGCTGCCGCGCTGTCAAAAATGCGGGCGTGATAGCCGATCGCACGAACCAGACCTGCGAGGCGACGCGCGGCCGGACCATCAATGCTGACGATATAGACCTGCCGACTGTCCTCCTTCGTCAAATCCTCGGCAATTCCGCCGATGCGTGTGACGACCCCGTTGTCGTCTCGAATGGGGAAACTGGTGTCTCGCAGCCAGCGAACGCTGTCGTCATTTACGCGGACGATTCGGTATTCGTATTGCGTGACCTCCCCGCTCTTCACGCTTTCAAAAGCGCGTAACACGCTAGCGCGATCGTCAGGATGAACGCCTTCCATCCAGGCCTCTAGATCGACCGGTGCCTGCTCGAGCGGCACGCCGAAGATCCCCTCAAAGGCGGCGCTGCGATAAACAATCACGCCCGACGCCGTCTCGGCGATCCAAAGCAGATTACTGCTGTTCTCAGCGAAACTTCGGAACTGCGCGTTGCTCGCCCGCACGGCAGCTTCGATGCGGCGCTGCACGGAAACATCGATGGCAGCGCCAATAAAACCGACCGCTCGATTATGTTTGAACTCGGTCCGACCCGACGTGGCGATATGGCGGGTGACGCCGTCATCACGTCCGATCACGCGATACTCAATCGCATAGCGGCCATCGCCTGCCGGATCGATGCAAGCGGCGATGGCGTCCCGAACCCGCGGTAGATCATTCGGATGGATACCCGCTTCGTACACCGCGATATTGACCGGGTCGTCGGGCGCGAGCCCCCACATGCGGCGGAGTCTTTCGTCCCAATCGAACGCGCCGGTTATCGGGTCCCACGAATAAATGCCGAGGCCCACCAGATCCGTTGCAGCGCGCAGGCGTGCTTCATTGCGTTTGGAGGCTTCTTCGAGTCTTCGCCGCTCGCTGGTGTCGCGCGACACGCCAACCACAAGTTCGACAGAACCGTCCTCAGCGCGGATAGGGCCCCAAAGATAGGAAAAATAGGCGGCATGGCCGGTTGGGCTCTCGAAAAAGACTTCGCCTTCGACAATTTTGGCCTCTTTCAAGACTCGGTCCATGTCAGCAGTCAAGTGGCTGGCCAACTCGGGCGGGTAGTCCAAATCCTCGAAGTTGCGCCCGAGCATTTCGTCTTTCGTGAGCCCGAACAGGGCAAGCATCATGGGATTGGCATACGCGAAGCGGCGCTCGGCATCGAAGGCGTAGACATAGTCGGGAATAGACGACAACGTGGCTTCGAGAAATCGCGACTGGCTAGCAAGTCTCACGGCGACCGCTTCGATCTGCTCGGATGCGCGCTTAAGATCGTCTATGTCTTGAACGACGACGATCGCCGCGTTTCCTTCAGCACTTTCTCGGTAAAAGGGAACCGCGCTGACGCGCAGCCAACGCTCCAGCCCATCGCCGCTATCGTGAAGAAAGTCGATGCCTGGGATCACGCTTTCGCCCCGCAGTGCGCGCGCACCCGGATAGTCACTGGGCGCGATAATTTGCCCGTCGACATCGTATCCCCGCCACCGCCGCGTCTCTGTCGGCTGACTCGATAGTAAAGACTCAATGCGCGCATAGTCGCGCAGGGTTTGGCTGTAGTGGGTTAGATTGCCTTCGCAATCATAAACCCCCACCCCAATTGGTAAATCCTGGAGAACAGTTGAAAGCAGCAAGCTCTCGTCGCGTAAAGCACGCCTTAAACGATCCTGTGCAGAAGTTTGTTGTCCGGTCCCTTGGTTGAAATGGTCTTCTGACATCGGCCGCTCCTCACCAGCAGATTTCCTCCAGAACTCCATCATATGGTAAACGAGTAAAAGTCCCTAAGGGTTTTTACTTATGTAGGCAGAACGTGGCCAATCCTAAGTCGGTGGTATCCAACCGAGGAGACCGGCATGAGTACCGCAATTCGGAAAGATCCGCCCGGATCGGCGCTTGATGCCTCCGCGCACGCCGCGGTTACAATCAGTCGCCCTGCCGACGAACTTCGTGCGCTATGGCTAGATCCGCGAACATGCACGGGCATATGGGCGCATTTCGCCATCGTAACCATGCGCGGTGATGGTACCGTCGACTGGATCGCCCGCGGTCCCGCGGGCAGTCAATATCGCTGGCGCACGAAGATTACTGACACTGGTCCGGATGATATACGCTGGGCCTCGGTTGACGGCGCCGATGTACCGAACACCAGCGTGCTGACCTTGCGCCCGGCGCCGGGCGGTCGTGGCACCGAGCTTCATCTCGATGTGCAGTTCGATCCTCCTGGCGGAGTTGTCGGCAAAGCGGCCAGCAAGCTTTTTCACATCGTGCCCGGCGAGATCGTGCAAAAGGCGCTCTATCAGTTCCGCGCCCTCGCACTGACGGGAGAAATCCCCACCACCAATCCGCAGCCTGCCGCCCGCGAGGGCGGCGCTGACCGCTAGGAGTCGGACCGATGCGTGCACTTTGCTGGAATGGCGTTAACGATCTTCGCGTCGAGACAGTCGCCGATCCTGAAATCATCAATCCCAGAGACGTGATCCTCAAGGTCCGGCTCACGACAACCTGCGGATCCGACCTACACCTCATCGACGGACTCATCCCGACGATGCGCGAGGGCGATGTGCTGGGTCACGAGTTCATGGGCGAGATCGTCGACGTGG
This sequence comes from Sphingomonas sp. FW306-05-A, assembly GCF_058782275.1. Lineage (NCBI taxonomy): Bacteria > Pseudomonadati > Pseudomonadota > Alphaproteobacteria > Sphingomonadales > Sphingomonadaceae > Sphingomonas > Sphingomonas sp. FW306-05-A. Next base: position 107,395 of record NZ_JBYSXN010000004.1, on the reverse strand, counting down.
GGCCGGAAGTGAAGACAGTGAAGCGCGGAGATCGGGTCGTCGTCCCATCGTTCATCGCGTGCGGGCAATGCTGGTACTGCGCACACGACCTTTACTCACTCTGCGACACCAGCCATCCAAAGCCCGAACTGCAGGAACCGCTGCTCGGCTATCCTACCGCCGGCATCTATGCCTATTCGCATGCCTTTGGCGGTTATGCCGGATCACACGCCGAATATATCCGCGTCCCGTTCGCCGATACCGATTGCTTCGTCGTGCCCGACGGGCTCCCGGACGAGGATGCGCTGTTCATCTCCGACGCCGCCCCGACCGGCTTCATGGGTGCAGATTTCTGCAATATCCAGCGCGGGGACGTGATCGCCGTCTGGGGCTGCGGGGGGGGTCGGCCTGATGGCCCAGCAGAGTGCGATGATCCTCGGCGCTGAACGTGTGATCGCGATTGACCAGTATCCCGAACGATTGGCACAGGCAGAAGCCTTCGGCGCAATCCCGCTGGACTTCACCAAGGTCGATGTAATGGACGCGCTGAAGGAACTAACAGGCGGACGGGGGCCCGATGCCTGCATAGATGCGGTGGGAATGGAGGCGGACAGCACGGGTACACAACACGCCTACGACCGCATCAAACAGGCGCTGCATATGGAAACGGACCGCGGCGCCGCACTCCGCCAGGCGATGCTTGCGGTCCGCAAGGGCGGCACGCTTTCGATCTTGGGCGTCTATGGCGTGATGGACAAGTTTCCGCTCGGTGTGCTGATGAACAAGGGCGTAACCGTGCGGACGGCTCAGCAGCATGGTCAGGCCTACGTTCCCCGTCTTCTCGAGCACGCACTGCGCGGCGAACTGACGCCAAGAGCGCTTGCCACTCACCGCTTTTCGCTGGAGGACAGCCCTACGGGGTATCGCATGTTCAAGCATAAGGAAGATGGCTGTCTCCGCGCCGTGTTTATACCGTGAAACCGCGGACTAGGCCATGAAGCTTGAACAGACGTTCGGGGTTGCGCTGACCCTGCTGTTCCTGACCGATATCTTCCTGACCGTGCTCTATGTGAGGGCGGGCGCCGGGCTTCTCGCGCCTCGCTGGAACCGCCTGGTCTGGACGCTGCTCCGCGGCGTGGCGAGCCTGGCGGGCGGACGTCGCAGCACCGTGCTTGCGCTTGCCGGTCCGCTCATCGTGGTGTCGCTGATCGGTTTTTGGTCTATCGGCCTCACGCTGGGCGCGGCGCTGGTCATCCAGCCCGAACTCGGCACCGCAATTCGTCCTTCCAACGGCGCAGCACAGACCGATTTGGTCACGTCGCTGCTGGTGGCGGGCAACAGCCTGTCGATTGTCGGTGGCGGCGACTATTCGCCGCATACCACAGGCATGCGCCTATTTTTTTCTCGTGAATTCGCTGATTGGTGCGTCCGTGCTGTCGCTCGTGCTGAGTTACCTCGTCCAGGTCTATTCGGGTCTGCGCGAGCGCAACGCGCTGGCGCTGACGATCGACCTAATGACCGACGGCACCGGCCATGCCGCCTTCATGCTTGCGAGCCTCATGCCCGGAGGCGATCCGTCGGATCTAAAAAGCGCGTTGGGGAATCTGGTAGGATCGCTAGCTGCAACCAAGGAAGCGCACCATTTTTATCCCCTGCTTTTCTACTTCCGCTTCGAGGAGCCACGCTACGCGGTCTCGCGCTTCAGCTTTGTCCTGCTCGACACGGTCACTCTGATCGAAGCCGCGCTCGACCAGCGGCGCTATGGCAACCTCGCGACATGTGCGGCTGTCGCCGCAATCCGTCGCGGCGCACGAATGCTACTCGAGACTCTCGATGCTCATTTTCCAACCGCTGATGATCGCACCGATGCCGTCATCGAGACCGTATTACTCGAGGCCAGCTACCTGAAGGCAGCGCAAATTCTTGAGAATGCTGGTATCGCGGTCCGTCCGGACGGCCACGAGACCTATGTTGATCGGCGCCAGGAATGGGAGCCACTCGTCCGGCGCGTCGCGCCCATATTGGGCTATGCATTGTCCGAAATCGACCGATATGCGTAAACCTGATAACCCTCGGGGAGCATTTAGCTGCCATGCTACCCGGAGAAACCGATAGTTGATAATTTAGTTTACCAAACTTAAAGCAAACTATTCTAGCTTTTCTTCTTTGGATTTGGGTATTGTTATGTTCAGGGGGTCGCAGTACTGCACAAACTTTGAACTCCGCCGCTTAGCTTCGGTGGAGCGCTATGCTGTCTTCCGCGCGGCACCCGACGACGATTTTGACAAAATCACACATTTGGTGACCGATGTTTTAAAGACGTCCATCTGTCTCCTCAGCATTGTTGGTGAAGCCACTATCTGGGTTAAGTCGCAGGTTGGTCTGAATGCAACTTCCCTTCCGCGCGCCGATTCGTTCTGCCTTGCAGTAGTCGAGGCTGGCACACCACTAATTGTGCCAGACGCCCGCACTGACGCACGGTTTTGTGATCATCCGATGGTTCGCGAAAAGGGCATGTGCTTTTACGCTGGTGCCCCGCTGACGACCCCTGACGGCTTTGTTATCGGCACCCTGTGCGTCTTCGACCAGACGCCTCGGCATGGCTTCGCCAGCAAAGACATTTCTTTGCTGGAGCAAATTGCAGCCCTGACGATGGACAGTATCGAACGACGCTTCGTCAACCGTATCTCGGAAATCCTGGTTCCCTTCGCTCACGTAGCGCATCAGGCGCTGATTACGACCGATACGGCGGGACGCATTACCTTCTGGAATGAAGGCGCAGCGCGCATGTTCGGGCGCTCCCCGACGGAGGCGATCGGGTACAACATAGACATAATTGTTCCCGAACGCCTTCGAGCCGCACATCGTGAAGGTTTCGCGCGCGTGGCTTCCGGCGCGCCATCGCACATGACGGGGCGCGCAGTCGAAGTCACTGCGCTGCGCTGCGATGGGGCGGAGTTTCCCGCAGAGTTATCGCTCTCCGTATGGCATGGCCCACACGGGACCGGCATGGGCGCTCAGATCCAGGACATATCCGTGCGGCGTGCGCGTGAAGATAGGCTTCACCACATGGCTAACCATGACGGGCTCACTGGCCTCCTTAACCGCCATAGCTTCGTCATGCAGATCAAGGAACGGCTCGAACGTGACGGCACAGCTGCGGTGTTTGTGCTGGATCTCGACGGTTTCAAGAACGTCAACGACAGCCTGGGTCATGCTGTCGGCGACACATTGCTGCAGGCGCTTGCACTGCGCCTATCGGCGACGAGCGATCCGGCTGAAACCCTCGCGCGGCTTGGTGGAGACGAGTTTGGTATCCTGCTTCCCGCCGACACCGACACCGACATCCCCAATCTCGCGGTACGTGCAAATACCCTCATCGAATCCATTCGCCGCCCCTTTTCCGTATCAGGTCACGAACTCAACCTATCGGCAAGCGTCGGCGTCGCAGTGGCACCGCTACACGCCAAGGATGCCGACGAGTTGATCGTTCGCGCTGACCTCGCATTGTTCAAAGCGAAGGGCGAAGGCGGCCGGCGCTATCATGTCTTCGACACTGGCCTTGAAAACCAGCTCGGCGCGACGCGCGCCTTCCAGGACGAGCTGCGTTTCGCATTCAGCGAGCGACAGTTTGAACTGCACTTCCAGCCGCAGGTGTTGCTGCACGACGGAATGCTGACCGGTGCTGAAGCACTCCTGCGTTGGAACCATCCAGTGCGTGGATTTCTAAGCCCTGCCGCGTTTATGGCGGTGCTCGAAACGCACCCACTCGCCTATGAGATCGGTTGCTGGGTGCTTGACGAAAGCTGTCGAACCCTTGCCGCATGGCGCAGCAATGGGCTTCCGGCACTACGTATGAGCGTCAACCTGTTTGCAGCACAGCTCCGTAGTGGAACGCTAGTCGAGGTGGTCGAAGCGACGCTTACTCGTCATGGCCTCATGCCAAGCGACCTGGAACTTGAAATAACCGAGACGATTGCACTTCGCCATGAAGATAAAGAACTGGCACCGCTATGGAACCTGCGCTCGCGCGGCGTCGGCATCGCATTCGATGATTTCGGTACAGGCTTCGCGTCACTTAGTGCTCTTAAAGACTTTCCGCTTACCCGCCTCAAGATTGATCGCAGTTTTGTTAGTGATGTGTGCAGCAACCCTCACAGCGCGGCGATCGTGCGCGGCGTCATCACGATCGGTCGCAGTCTTGGGCTCGACGTGATTGCCGAGGGTATCGAGACTGATGAACAGGTCAGCTATCTAAAAGCGTCGGGTTGCGTTTCTGGTCAAGGCTATTTCTTCGGGAAACCGATGCCGACATACGACTTTATCGATATGTTTGGGGAGACTCGTTGATCGCTAAGCAAGTCGCGATCGACAAGCCGGTTTGACCCTGCCCCGCACCAGGCCACAGACTGTACGCCATGAGTTATTGAGCTGCCCCCTTTTGAGCGGTCCATAGGCTATGAGCCGGAGGATGACTGAGGCGAACGCCAGAAGAATGTCCTCAATCTCTAGTTCCCCACCCGGCTGATTTGCTGCAATCTTTGTGCGCTTTCAAATCGCTGCTACTCATGTATTGCGCGAAGTGGATCAGCCGACACGCATTCCATAGCCGTTTGCAAAATGGCGGCTTCGGCGGCTAAAGGCGGTCAGATTTGATCCGTTCTGCTGCCTCTCGACTGTTCCCAAAATTGGATAGATTCTGAGAACGCCGCGCCTTCTGGCCGTTCGCTTGTGGTGTCATCGCGTCACCCGCCGTCAGAAATGAACAAATGCCGGCTCACAACATCGGAGCAGGCGAAAGCGTTGGGCCTTAATCCTTCCCACAATGGCCGTTCGGCAAGTTGTTGAGCGGAAAACCCGGTCTGAAACGCCACTGTGCGATAAACAGGTCAGACCGTCCGAAAACGTCATAAGGGATTCCAGGGTGGCGGCCGGATCGATATGATCCGGCATGGGGTACATTGAAGGGCATTCACGCGATCAGATGCTGCTGCTGCCAGCGTCCGTCGACGATTATGTGACGGCCGATAATCCGGCGCGGTTGATTGCGGCGTTCGTGGACGAGTTGGATCTGGGGAAGCTCGGCTTTGGCCGGGCACTACCCAAGGCGACGGGACGACCCGGCTATGACCCGGCCGATCTGCTGAAGCTGTACCTCTATGGCTACCTCAACCGGGTGCGGTCGAGCCGGTGCCTGGCGGCCGAGGCGGGGCGCAACCTCGAGGTCATGTGGCTGCTGGGCGGGCTGCGGCCGGACTTCCGCACGATCGCGGACTTCCGGCGCGTCAACGTCGCGGCGTTCAAGCCGCTGTTCCGCTCTTTCGTGCTGCTGTGTCGCCGGCTCGACCTGTTCGGGCGGGAGCTGGTGGCGGTGGACGGCACGCGCCTATCCTCAGCAACACGCGCAGGGTTGGCGAACGCGCGACTGTGTTCACGGGGCCGGTCTTTAGAACGGACGACCCGGTCTACCGCGGTGTCGCGATCCCGCTTGCCTATTGGAAGGTCGTCGCCTTCATCCATGATAACGGCCGACCGTCGGCCTCCGCCCATCTTATTGATCAAGATGTCAATCTGAATGAGTACACGCTGCTATTCGGTGCGTTCAAGACTTATCAGCGATCCGTTGCTGCGATCGCAGGCCTGACGGCTCTCGACTTCGGGAAGCTGCCCCTGTTCGACGGCTTCTCGAACGAAGAGGCCGCAACCGGCACGACGGTCCGCCGACTGATTACAGGGCCGCAGGACATTCTGCTCTGACCTTAAAATTAAACCTGTCCTACACAGAACAAAAGTGGAACATGGGCCGTCGGATCAACATAGGAGTCGGGAGACATGACCGATATGATCGACGGCCCGATGCTGGTGGGTATCGCCGCGCTCATCACCAGTATCGTCAATGCCATCACCACCCTGCGGCGCCACGAGCGACTGCCGGAGCGACCAAGGCCTCCGTGCATGCCCAGGCGCAGAAAGGGGAGGGAAATTCGGAGTTCACGGGCATGATGTCCGAAGGCTGAAGGAGACCGCCATGCGCCGCTGCGCCAATGCCATTCTACCATTGATGTTGGTTCCACTGGTTCTCACTGGATGCGCCACCGACGCATTCAGGCTGGAGGCAGCAGGGGCAGTGCAAACCCAAAGTCGCGAGGCCGTGACGGCAACCGCCAGCTACTTCGATGCGATCGAGCAACGTCGCCGCGAGGCTGCAGCGGCACTAGTCGCGAGCGATCCGAGTTGCCTGCCAGCAACACCGCTGCGAATTCAAGTGCCTATCACGCCATCGGCCCCGGCAGCGCCGCTGTGCCTGTCCGGCGAAGTCCCATCGCCGGGCTACACAGCGTTCGAGATTGACATCGGAAGCAGTCCGCGCGCCGTGCTAGAACCGCGCATCGCGCTTATCGTTGCGATCAGCGATTATACCGATGCACTGGCGGCAATCCTCAACGCGCCCAAGACGGACGTCTCGGCCGAGATAACCGCCTTCGCTGACCAGGCAGACCGCCTTGCCCGCTTCAGCAACTTCGTCGCCGGCACGGACTTGCCCAACGTCAACGCGGCGATTGCCAGTGAGCAGGGCAAGAGCCTTGTCGCGCTGATCGCCTTTGCCGGCGAGCTCGCCCGCGAAGCGCGGCAGACGCGCGACGTGCGTGCTCTCGTTGTCGAGCACGGGGCCGTTGTCGACCGCGCGCTTGCGTTGCTTTCGGCGCAAGTCACGACCTGGGGCAGGGGAGCGGCGCGCAACGCTGACGACCTTTATGGCAATGCCCTATTCCGGACGTACATTCGCAACCGGACAAGCCTGTCAGCCGATCAGCGCGAGCAGCTCGCCGGGCGTGTGTTCGCCGCTCGTGAGGCCGCGAAGGACGGACCGGCCCGCGCTGCACAGGTTGCCGACGCCATCGACCTCGCCGCCAAGGCACAGGCAAGCCTGCGCGACGCGCTCGCAGGCCGGCTGACACCGGCGCAGCGCAGCGCCGCAGCCCGCCTCAATATCGACCGCATCACTCGCGCGCTTGGCCTGATCGCCTCGCTCGCAAGCTCCGCCTGAGGAGGATTTCGATGACGACCTTCACTCAGGCCATGGAAGCAGCCGACTCCCTAATCGACCAGCTGCAGGCGTTCACCGGCGATCCGCGCTTCCTACCGCGCTTCTTCGACACCATTTTCGGGCTTCGCACGGCTCTTGGCAGTGCCAGCGACCGGTTTGCGGCTCAGCATAGCGGCGACGACGGTGATCGGCCGGTGTTTGGTACGGTTCTCGACCGCTGCGAACAGGCCAAGGCGATCGGCACCGCGCTCGCCCCCAGCGAGGCGACGGTGACGCGCTATGCAGAAGCCGTGCAGCGAGCGATCGCGGCGTTGGACGGACAGGGCAGCACATCGGCAAGGCCTGCCCTGCGCGGCACGCTGCGACTGCGCAGTGGATCCGCGGCGTCGGTGAGGGGAGGGCGTCGCCCAGCGCCAGTGTCGGCGTCCGAACCCTACTATGCCAGCCTCATAAAGCTGTTCCCGGTCGAGGCGGTGACACTCTACCCCCTGGCGATAGGCATCGCAGCCGGCGACGTCGCCATCCGCCTGATACTGATCGCCGTCATAACCCTTTTCATCATCGTGCTCCGCTGGTTCGGAACGCAGGAGGAAAGAGGGGGAGATGCCGATGTGGTGGCGATCGGGGTCTCGGTAATCTCGTTCGAGCTCTACGCGGCCTCACTCGGCGGGTTTGGCTACCTACCGGGTGGACCCGAGCAGACCGGCCAGGTCCTCGCCTTCATCACCATCATGTGGGTCGCACTCGTCCCCTTTGTCCTACGCCGCGCCCGCCGCTGACCCAAACTCACCTAGGAGATACGACCATGTGCAGTTCCACCCACCGTCATTCGCTTCACTGCATCCTGCCGCCCTACATCCTGTCGCAGATTGCTGAAAACGGCTCGCCCGAACTGCGTTCAATGGCGATCCGCAGCCTGCTCGTTGATCCGACTATGCGGCTCGTCCGCGCCAGCACCGCTGGACCTGTCACTGGCGCGGTCGCACGGCGTCGCGCCGCGGCGGGCAACATCCTGACCCCGAGCCCGCTCCGGACGATCCGCGACGCGGGCGGTGAGCCCGAGGCACCGGGTGCGACCGTGGTGCGGCGCGAGGGCGACGCCCCCACCGGCGATATTGCCGTCGATGAGGCCTATGACGGGCTTGGCGCGACGTTCGCGCTGTTCTGGGAAGCCTATCAGCGCAACTCGATCGACGATGCCGGCATGCCGCTCGATGCCACGGTCCACTACGACCAGGACTATGACAACGCCTTCTGGGACGGCACCCAGATGGTGTTCGGCGACGGCGATGGTGAGCTGTTCAACCGCTTCACCATCTCGCTCGACGTGATCGGTCACGAGCTCACCCACGGCGTGACCGAGAAGGAGGCTGGCCTGGCCTACTTCAACCAGTCGGGAGCGCTCAACGAGAGCATCTCAGACGTGTTCGGCAGCCTCGTAAAGCAGCACCTATTAGGGCAAACCGCTGACCAGGCCGACTGGCTGATCGGCGCGGAGCTTCTGACCGCCAAGGTTAAGGGCGTTGCTTTGCGCTCGATGAAGGCGCCCGGAACCGCCTATGACGATCCCGTGCTCGGCAAGGATCCGCAGCCGGGACACATGGACGATTTCGTTCGCACCAATCAGGACAATGGCGGCGTCCATATCAACTCCGGCATCCCGAACCGAGCGTTCTATCTTGCGGCGATTGCGCTTGGTGGAAATGCATGGGACCGCGCCGGCCAAATCTGGTACAACGCGCTGCTGGACCCCAATACGAGGGCCAACACGGACTTCGCCGGCTTCGCCCGCGTCACCATCGACGTCGCGATGCGTTTGCACGGCTCAGGCAGTGCCGAGGTGACCGCAGTTACCGAGGCCTGGAGCGCAGTTGGAGTGATCTGATGCAGGCGGGCAAGGCATGCGACGAGACGATGACGGGCGAGGCCCGCGTGCGGATCGAGGGCGGTCTTGCCCATTTCCCTGGGTTGGCGAAGCAGCAGACGGTCTCGTTTGACGATCTCGCCACTCCCGAGCGTCAAGAAATCACCAGCCTCGCAGATCAGACAAACTTTTTTGGTTGCGCGGCATCGAACGACACTGCGAGACCGGATGGTCGAACCTACACAGTGGGCTTGACGATCGACGGCCGTAGCCGAGAGCTACGGCTTGCCGAGCCGATCCAAGATCCGGCAATGGCTAAGCTCGTCTCAGTGGTTCGCCGCCTTACCAAACAACATACCCCCGTACTGTAGTTGCACGGCAGAGCCACTGTTGCTGCCCGTCAGTTATAAATGGCACCGTTCTGGTAACAGCGGCAGCAGCGTGGGACTATCCACGGACGGGGTGCTGGCCCCGTTAATGCGGCCAACCAACGGTTCCATCCTTTTAGACCCGCTGTGCTAGCAGGATGCTCAGTCACCCCAGCTTCGCGTCTGGAATGGTGGAAAGCGGGCCGTCCGCTTCCGGTTACCGGTCGCAAGAAGCAGACATTTGTTCAGCCGGCGGGGTAGGGATCTAAAACGACCGCGTACGGCAGCATCTGCTTCTCGACTATCTTCCTAAGTTAGTCGCCTTAAGCGGGATCGGTCGTGATCGGTATTGCGATCGCCTCACCCACCTCAAGTTGTACGATCGCTTCCATGGCTCGATCGAGTGCCGACGCTTTCGAGTCGGATGCGCGTGACGACTGGCGGTACGGCCCGACGATCTCGGCGTAGCGCTTGTATGCCGCTGATCGCAGACGTTCAGCCATCACGATAAGCCGCTCCAAGTCCGTCTCCTCGATCTTGTTGATCGGCTCGCCGATGACGGTGGTTTCGAAATCATCCACCTTCCACGGCTTCACGGTGAATCTGTCGAGCGAAGAATGAGCGTAAACTGCATTGCGCATTTCGAGTAGCCGGTGATGCAGAGCCCATTCGCCGTCGTCATACTGTATCAGTTTTTCGGGAAACCTGCGGCCGTTCCTTCCAGAAGCGAACACGCGCCCATAGGCCATCACGATTGACGTGATGTAGGCCGACTGATGGCTGTAGGTCTGCCCACGGCTCCACGGCCCCCTGTACCACTTCTTCTTCATGACGTGCTGTGCCCAAGTCACCGCCTTGCTCAGGTCACTGATCGAAGCGTGAAGCTTGGTCATATCAAGGCGGTCGCGCTCGCTGATCTCTAGGAAGGCCATGCCGCGAACATGGGGTCTACCTCCATTTATTAAAATACCGGATCGCCCTTGGCCGTGACTTGATGGGTTGGACGGCCCTTGCACCAGCGTAGCTGTGCAATGACGTGGTCGTTGAGCCACGTCAGCGCCAACCCAGCATTTTACCCAAAATGGTTGCTTTATGCCAATGACGATGCCGTCATATATCTTGAGTGGCCCAGCATATTCGATATGCTCATCCAGATGGATATTTCAAACCCGCTTCGCGTCCTGACTATAGACGGAGGGGGCATGCGGGGAATCTATTCCGCGGCGTTCCTGCATGAACTGTCGTCGCTCTTCGCAAAGAAGAGGGGTTGCAAAGCGTTAGACGTTGGAAAGGGCTTCGACTTAATCGTTGGTACCAGCACTGGCGCTATCGTGGGCTGTGCACTTGCGGCTGGCGAGCCACTCTCGAAGGTGGTGAAACTATACCGCGAAAATGGACCAAAGATTTTTCCGGAGCGAGTGCCGTCGTCGACGGTGAGGGTGCTAAAACAGATGCCGCGTCGTGGATCGATCAATCGACGCGGTGCGGAAGCTTTGAAAGCGGCACTGACCGCGGTGTTAGGCGCCAAGACATTCAAAGAGGTTGAAACATCGCGCGGCATCGCCTTGGCAATACCGGCGGTCGAGATGAGTCAGCAACGATCATGGGTCTTTAAAACCGGCCACTGGGGCGGGACGCGCGACGATGATACGAAGCTGGTCGACGCCTGCATGGCAACCAGCGCCGCGCCCATCTTTCGCTCCCTGGCTGCGGTCGATGCGGGCGGCGAATTGGGTGGTTACCGGGTTTTCGCAGACGGCGGCTTATGGGCCAACAATCCCGTACTCGTTGGTTTGCTCGACGCCATAAAGATGGACCGGACACGCCCAATCGAGATTTACGCCCTCGGCAGTTATCCTAAGCCTGATGGGGAGCGCATTGCAAAGGACGACCTCGATCGCGGTTATATCGACTGGCAGTTCGGAGCCAAAGCAGCCTCCCTCAGCATCGCAGCGCAAGAATTTGCCTTCGATAATATGGCAAGTATGTTCGTGCGGCCGGCGGCCAGCTTTTTGCTTCCATCAAGAATAATCGCTGGATCGTCGCGAAGGCGACTGGCCCTCGCGCTTCTGACTTTCGATCACGATTTTCTTTCCGTCCCGATCGGAAGGCAGAGAAGGCTGAGATTTTAGCACTTTTTCGAGAAGGTCTACATTACGTCGGCGATTGGCATACCCACCCTCAAGACGTTCCATCGCCATCTCAGACGGACATCCGTAACATGACTGAGACCGTTCAGTCCTCTGAGCATTCACTACCAGGATTCTTAATGGCCATAGTTGGGCGCTTGCCGGCACCCGACGGCCTGTGGCTTTCTTTTCACGAGGTACGTGGCGGCTATGCCCAATGCCCCTTGCGCCGTGACCGATCAACCAGAGGCTAAAGCGATTGTCAGCGGACTGTATTCAAAAATTACAGAATAGATATCTTAGTTCGCTGTCGCTTGGTTGGCGCGCGCTCGTTTTTTGTTTGTCGTTCATTTCCGCATTGCCGGCGTATACCAGGCCGTATCAGCCTTTGGGATGGCGTGTTGAATGGCATCCTTGCTTATCAGGAACTGCGCATATATATTCCCATTGGTGGGAAGATATTCTGAGGTGCTACCCGTGGCGGAAAATATGGAGCTGCTCAAGCCGACGGAGGCGGCTGTCGTGTCTGGCGTCGAGTTGACGATAGTCAATCACGCTATCGATCGCGCCTTGCCTGAGCGTGTCGTGCGCCGCGGTAAGGGCAAGGCCGTATCGGCGGAAGCTTGCCTCTATATCGCATTCTACCATCGTAGCGCCGGCAGGTTGACGGCCGACGAACGGCGGTTCGCGATTCAGGATATCGATAGCCGGGTGGCACAGGCTGGGGAGGGCGCATTGCGTTGGCACTCGCTTCGCCGTCATTGCAAGGTGTACCACGATTTCTTGGCACTCGACCTTGATACGTTCTGGAGCGAGACCCACGACCGGTGGGGTAGATATATGGCCGCTCGCGAGGCCGTGAAGACTGATCCTAGCGTTCTTGGTGGCACTCCTGTGATCGCGGGAACCCGTGTCCCGGTGTATGACGTCGCTGCCTCGGTTGCGGCTGGCTTGTCTCCAACTCGCATCGCGAGCGCCTATCCCTCGCTGAGCACCGAGCAGATCGAACTGGCGGCGCTTTATGCCAAGGCCAACCCCCTCCAGGGCCGCCCGACGGAACGTCGAGCCCTTGAAGGCGCCAAGGTCCTATCGAAGCGAACCGTCGAACGACGCCGACAGGGCGCGTGAAGCTTTTCATCGACGAATGCCTCAGTAACGAGCTCGTGCACCGAGCGGTTGCGCGAGGCCATGAGGAAACCACGAGCGTTGCCTTTCGCGGCCTTGCCGGCACTCAGGACTGGAACCTGGTGCCGATCGTGGTCGCGGGCAACTACACGCTGGTGACGAAGAACTCGGTCGATTTCCGCGGGGCAGCGGATCATCCAGGCGAGAAGGGGCTCTACATGGATGTCGAGCTGCATCCAGGCCTTATCTGCCTCAACGGTCCCAGGGGCATGGACCTCGAAATGCAGCTCGAACTGTTCGAGGTTGCGCTTGACGAAATCGATCGGCTTGAGAGAGATCTTATCAACAAGTGCCTGGAAATAACCCCTCTCTCCGATGAAGAGGACGGGCGGATTGAGATCACGGTGTACGACCTACCGACTCTTTAGCGTCAACCGACCCGCTCGCCTGTACACGCATCAGCCGTGAAGGGTGGGCGCAATCGCATCCTTACCGCGTCCCAGACACCTATTAGCGTGAGAGTCGCCGACAGGCCGCCTGGCGATGCCCTTAACCTTCGGAACGCTTGTCGCCTTCGGCGAGGGCGCGGGTGGTGGAGGAGTTGTCGGTTCTACGCCTGGTCATATTAAGCGCCTGCTCCATGTGCCGATATAGCAGATGGGCAGTGTCGCGTCACCGGAACAGCTGGATTCCCATTTCTCGATCGTTTTTGGGACAGCTAACGACCGCCTGGCCTCCGCTGATGCTGGCTACACAACTCCCGTTCCGCCTATGAATGAACGTCTGAAGTTGGAAAGTGAAAAAGACAGCGCGAATGACCACAACTGAGTCTCGCTGACCCGGATCGGTCGACGGTTTTCCGCGGCGGTGGTCTCAGCTAGCCTAGTCGCGCCGAACCTGTATGCCAGCAAGTAGGTCGCTGACGGGAGTTGATAATGGATTTGGTGTCCAGGCGGACGATGCTCGCTGCCCCTTGCTTTGGGACGCTCGCCATAGCCGTGGCGGCAGGTGCAACAACCGCGACGACGCCCGGCATTCTCGCCAACTTGTCGACCTGGATGGATTTGGCGTCCGTACCGGGCGCGAGCTGGGCAATGCTGGACCGCTCCGGCGCCATCTCGTCTGGTGCGGTCGGCTACGCAAAGGCTAATGCAGTGCCCGCGACACCCGAAACACTGTTCGAAGCAGCATCGCTGTCGAAGGTGGTTCTTGCGGTCGCGGTCCATGACATGGTGCGGGAAGGCCTGATCGACCTCGACCGGCCGGTGGCGGAGCATGTCGCGTTCACGGATGATCCTGCGACGCGATCGATCACGCCTCGCCACCTGCTCTCCCACTCTAGTGGCCTGCCTAACTGGCGCGACGAAGCGGGCGAGCCGTTAACAGCCGCGTTCCCTCCCGGCACGCGATTCCGCTACTCTGGCGAGGGCTTCGTCCTGCTTGGCCGGTTGGTCGAGGCAGTTACAGGCCAGACCGCCGCGCAGGTGGTGGAAACGCGGGTCCTGCGACGGGCGGGGATGAGCCGAAGCACCTATGGATGGGCAAGGAGCACCGAGCCAGCAGTCGCGTGGGCGCACGACGGAGGTGGAGGTGTACTCATCGACAAAGGACCGGCGGGCTATGCGATACGTCGCGATGCTGGCCCGCCGAAACCAGTCGACCGGTGGACGTTAGGCGAACGGGAGAAAGCGGCCGTCGCACTTGGCAAACCGGCAATGCCAATATTCATGATGCCCAACATGGCGGCCGGATTGTGGACCACCGCCAGCGACTACGCGCGGTTCCTGACTTTCGCACAGCGCTATCCAGGGCTCTCAACGAAGACCACACGAGTGAAGGGAACACTCGACTGGGGGCTAGGCTGGGGAATGGAGAGTGACGGTGGGCGGCGTTTTGCATGGCACTGGGGCACCAACGACGGCGTCGCGAACCTATTCGTTGTGGACCTCGTGTCGGGCCTGGCGATCGTGGTCCTTACCAATGGCGATGCTGGGCGTAAGGTATACGAGCGTGCTGCCCGCACTGTCTTCGGACGCGAGTTCGATGCGTTCGCCTGGCTGAAGTGACCTCTGCCGGCCCATCCGGCTCTGCTTGCGATATGGAGAGGGCAGCCGCCTTAAAGTCGCAACCCTGTCACCACGCGCATCTTAGTCGGCTTCTGGAGTATGACTGAGACGCTCTCAATGGCCGGGGATGGGTCACGCTGATCGCAGATAGCGTATCGCAGCCTCCAAAATGTCGCCGCCCATGAGGACAGGTACATCTGGTTCCAGTTCCCATCTGGGGTTATCCTGGACGTCGTAAACTGGCTCTGCTGAGTATTGCAGCGCCAGACCAGTGCGGTCGAGCCGTAACGGAAAGACTGCGGCACCTACCCGCATCATTGGCGTTCCTACGATAGTCGCACGCCCGAGACCACGCATGCCCATGGGAAAGCCCTCCGCCATGCTGGCGCTCCACCGCGTTGTGAGGACAGCGACCTTACCGGTGTAGGTAAAGGAGCCCCGCGGCTCGACGGTCTCTGTCCAGGCAGCACTCAGTCGGTTGCCGTCTCGCCTGCGCATGCGGGCATAGGGCATCGTCTCGGTGATAAATCGCCCCATGATCGGGCGGGCTACCGCGGTGTCGCCGCCACCATTCTGACGAACATCTATGATGAGTCCGGGTGCATGCCGGAAGCTTGCCAGCGCCGCGTCGAAGGCCGTCACAACCGCATCGTCAGCAAAGCTGCGAACGACGATGCAACCGATGTCATGACCTAACATCCGGCTCTCGACATTGGGGAGCGTAACAGGTTGCTTCACGCGGACGGGAACGACGTGTTCCGAACCTGGCGTCGACCGCACCGTTAACGTCCTTGGCATGCTGCGCCGCCCCGATACCGCCACGTTAAGCGCAAACGCCGTTGCCGCTGGATCTGGACGGCTAAGACAACGCGGCATTATGTCCGAAGCGATCTGCCCAATCGGTCGGCCGTCGATCGCAAGCACGCTCTGGCCAGGCGTAATGCCCGCATCCGCTGCGGGGGACCCATCGCGAACGCTTGTGACAAACGCCGTACCATCGCGGTTGGGTTCGACCCACAGATCGAAATATGGCCCGCGCGCCGCATCCGGCGCCGGATCATTCAAGTGGGTGTGCGCGTCGTACAGTTCGCCGATCACCCGGCCAACAATGCCGGCGAACGCTTCAGACGATTGGGCGGCAGCGGCGAGCGGGCGATACATTTGCCTTACTGCCTCCAATCGGTGCGCTTCTCCCCGAAATAGCAGTAGCGCTCGTCCAGTGTCCGCCAGAGTTCGTCGAAGTCCTCGACATAGGTCACGTCATGAGCCGGCTCGCCCGCCTGGGCTATACCCGGTGGGAATGCCACAACCGTACCCAGGGCGATACCAGCGTGAAGCAGCGAGCGACGGGTCATGGGGTGGTGCATGTGATCGGCTTTCGCTGGTGGTCTTCCATGCGGTTAGCCGAAGGAAATCTCGCCGCCTTGAACGATATTGCTGTCGGGCAAGCGGTGCGAGCTTACCTGTTTGCGTAGCGTGCCGGTGATACACCGACGATACGTTGGAACTGCCGTGTGAGATGGCTTTGGTCGGCATAGCCGACATCAAGCGCAACCTCCGCGATTGGCTGACCTGCCAACAGCAGGCGTCGCGCTGCGACGATGCGGCACTGATTGCGGTACGCAAGGGGGGTGATCCCCACTCCCTTGCGGAAACTTCGCGCAAGATGGAAGACGCTGATCCTTGATACGGTCGAGAGCGTGCCCAGCCCAAAGCCGTCGGCGAAGTGGGCGTCGATGTAGCTTCGAGCGCGCGCAACGGCATCGCTGGATACGCGGGTGTCATCCGACGATTGTTTTACCTGGTCGGCGAACAGGACCCCAACCAGCCCTGCGAGCGCGCTTTCCTGTTCCAAACGCCCCGCGTCGTCGCGACACAAGAAGGCGTGCGCATCAGCAACGATGGAGTGAGACTGATCGCCAGCCAATACAGGAGAGTCAAACCGCGGCGCGTTCAGGCGCTCGGCGATGTAGGGACGTATCGCTTCGTCGGGGATGTACGCGACGCGATAGCGTAAGGTCTCACCTCCCGTCGTTCGGTTGGCATGCGGCTGGTCGGGATGGAGACGCAGTACCTGACCTGCCTCGACGTTGTAGGTTCTGCCGCCAACAGCGAGGGCCTCACAGCCTGCCATGACCGCGCCGACTACCCATTCCGCATGGCTGTGCTCGGGAAAGGCTCGCTCGCTATACTCGACGGATACGAGTTCGACGCCTGGTAGGTAGGAGGGGCGGGAGAAGTGGGCATCATTTCTCACTGGCTCACTCATGTTAACGCGTCGCCTACCCAGAGCCGAACGCCGATCAGTCCAAGCAAGTATGTCATTGCGCCTTACCGATCCACGCGCGGCCGGATCCCAAATCGAGCGTCAGGTCGCGCCTGCCCATCAGTTGCATGCCGATATTGCCGTCCATGATCATATTCGGAAATACGCGTGCTTGCCCGGTAAATACTACGTCGCGCGTGATCGTCGCGCTAACCGGCTGAGCCGTCCGAATGTCCGTGCGTAAGCCCAGGAGCGGCGCGATCTGCGGCGACACGAAAATGGTTGGCCCTGCGTTGGCAGAGTCCAGTTCCATCCAGGCACGACCCCGGGGGGTGTTCACCCCGATGTTGACGTCGAGGGCGGCACCTTCTGCTCCCCGCACCAGCCGAACCGGCACTTCGAGACCGGACTTCATACGCGCCGCGAGGGAGTCCGGTGTTTCGATCACGATCTGGCGACTAGCGAAGCGAATAGTGATGATACGGCCAGCGAAGAGGTCTAGTCCGATCGAGCCGTCCAGCTTGGCAGTGTCGGCATCGAGCTTGCCGAGATCGTAGACGATCGCTGTCGGTGCTGTGTAGGCGTGGTTGCCCATTTTAAAAGCAACGTCATCGCAGCGTGGTAGGTCCAGTCGCTCTCCTGTCATACGAAACGCCGTGGCGTTGCCCCAAGGTTCGCAGCCAAGATCGCGGGCCAGGGCTGGCGTAATCATTGTCACCCCCTCGCCGGTGTCAAACAAGAAGGTCCGCTCGCGGCCGCCAACCGATGCCTGAACAGTGAACTGCTTACCTTGAAAAAGCTCGAGGCTTATCGTTTGTGGGCCGCGGTCTTGCGATGGGCCGGCGGGAAGTGCGGCGAGCAACGCGCCCATCATCAACATTTTCACTAGCATCCCCTTACCCCGCAGGCTTCACTGGCGGCGGGGTCCCCATGCCGGCGGGTGCTGCAACGGCACTGCGTTTGAACCAAACCCGTCCTTGAGCGAGATCCATGGTGACCACCCAATCTTTGAGAAACGGCATGCCAAGGTTTCCATCGATCACGATGTCGGGGCTGAAGATCATCCCGGACGCTTCGACACTGGGGGCGATCTGAAAGCGGCCTTGTTGCGGCCCCTCGCCGGTAACCTTCTTCAAGCCAAGTAGAGGAAGAAGTTTTGGTGCAACCAGGATCGTGCCGCCATTGCCGCTGTCCAGCTCAAGGCGCGCCACTCCACGTTCGGTGGGGACGTCAATGAACACAGACAGCGCCAGGCCGCCAATCTCACGAGCCAAATGAGCAGGAAGCTCTACCGCGTTCGCCTTGCGCCCAGCCGCGCTTTCACGTGTTTCCAACGTGAGCTCGCGACCTGCAAAATCGATGGTTACAGTGCGTCCGGCGAATGCGTCGAAGGCAAGCAGACCATCGATCGGTGTGTCGGGAGACCCCACGTCCATGACGATTGCAACAGGGCTCTGTAGGGTCTGGTTCTTCCAGTGGATTGCAATATTGTCGCAACGTGGGGCGGTGATCTTCGTGCCGGTCATATGAAACCCGGTGATTGATCCCCAAGGTTGGCAGTCCATCTCTTTTGCCAGCGCTGGTGAGATCACCGTCAGTCCGCCTGCAGTGTCGAGTTGAAAAAGCCGCTCCCGTCCGGCCACCTTCACTCGTGCCGCTACGCCTTTGCGGTAGCTTTCTAACGGCAGCCGCACCGGACTCGTTGGGGCAGCATAGGCTCCAGACGCCACACTAATGACCAACGCGGCCGATAATAGCTTTTTCAAATGAATGCCCTTTTCGCGGTACGATACTCGCCCATCTTAGCGATCGAATAGACGCTGATTTTTACTGTTCAGGCTAAAGGCCGGCGATCCAGCGCTCAAGCTGATCGGTACTGCGCATGTCGCCGGTGTAAGCATGTACCGGCCTGGCCGGGACGTTCGAGCCGCGTTTCCTGCCGCGATACACTTTCATCGGAATGACGGCCCGGGCAAAACCGCTGGGCAGATCAACTTGCCGTACGTCCATATAGAGCGAGTCAGCGCTCGTCTCCTGCCCGACATGAATGCCACCTAACGCGGTCCATAGATCGACCGCATCCAGGCATGCCGAGCCGCATCCCCAGTCCGTCAGCACGAATACCCGCGCCTTCAGCACGGGAGCAGTGCCAGTTGCCGCTGGCTTTGCTTCGTCGGCATCCACTTCACGCCAGAGCGCCTTCCCAAGCGCGCGGGCAGATATCATGCCCTTCGCTGTACGAGCGGCCCAATCTTTCGCCGCCTGCGACACATCGGCGGAGTTCTGCCAGGCGGTACGATAGCCTTCGAGCGTTGCAATGTTTCCGGCCGAAGCGCGCCAGTCGACCCCTTCCGATCCTGATGGAAGCGCATTCACTGCAGCCTGGCCCCAGAGGATAGCCGCAATCTGATACGACCAGTCGGACGATCCACCGCCATTGCCTCGAAGGTCGAGCACGATGCGCGGCGCTGCCGCGACCGCGCTGGCGTCCTCCCTCATCGTTTTGATGATAGGCGCGAGGGACTTGGCATCAGCGCTATCGGGGTCACCGTTGAAGCCGGGGAGCGAGAACCAGCGCGTGCCGTCAGCAAGGGTTCGAGCCGCGAACTCCGGATGCGCCCGAGGTGCAGTAGCGGCAAACCTTGTGTCGAAGTCTGCCTCAGGCAGATCGCGCCAACTGAGCGTCACATTCTTAGGCTTGCCATCGACCTTGAAACGGCAGCGGACTGGACGCTTGATGTAAGGGTTGGCGGCGTCAAGGAACAATCGACCACCATTGGTCGCTCGCTGGCTGACCAGTTCCCACCTGCCTCGGAAAGCACCGACGTTGCGGGCAGTCAGGTGTTCGGCATCAATGCGATCGCAGCTTAGAAGCTCTGCACCGAACGGTAAGGGAGCGTCATCTGCTCGGGTCATCACGACCTGACGTCCGGTGCCGTCAAAGCCGGTCAGGAAGCCGGGCCAGTGGATCGGCAGGGCGGCTGGCTGGTCAAGGTCGAGCGCGACATGTCCATCGTTGAAGCTCGCCACGTAACCTCGCATCGCCCACAGATATCCCGGGTAGTCTCGAACGGTCGCAGCGCGGCGCAAGGCTGAAGCCAGAGCGGCATCATTGCGACGCGCAAAGCCGGGGTCGAGTTTGTTGTAGGGACCAGGGTGATTGTCGGCGATCTGGTCGTGATAGGCCTGAGCGTCCGTCCGCAAGGTCGTTGCCCAGTCGCGGGGCACGTTGGTCGGACCGATCAGCAGAACCGCCGTTGGTATGGCAAGGAGCGACAGGTTCATCTCGGCGCCGCCAGTTTGCTCGCTGCCTTCTCGAGATAGGGCCTGACATCAATCGAACTGTAGCCCGGCGTCGTCGAGGCGAAGTGGCGCAGCCAATACCCGTGACCAGACCCATACACGACGAGGATGCGATCGCCTGGTTTTGCCACGTTGATGAGCTTGGCGAAAATCTTAGCATTGCGCAGATACCACATGGCATTCAGATCTGCGCCAGGTTGCTCCTTACCGTCGCCAAGGCGGAGCAGGGAGTAGTATAAATCCTGTCCACCCATGGGCGTGGAGGGGTCATTATAGCGGATCAGCATCCGCGGTATGCTGGTGGTTGCCTGCTCAGCCTCAAACTTCCTGGCAGACGCCTGGACCGTCGCAAAGGCGGCGTCGAGATAGGCTTGCTGCCCATGGGCTTTTGCGTAAGCTTCGACCCGGCCGATTGGGAAATAGTCCGGTTCGCCCTTGCCGGGTTGCTCATCGATGCCTTGAACGGACCGAAGGCCGGCGCGAACAGCAATGCGGTAGCCGATCTGAGTTGTCTCGTCCCGGTCGGTCTTGAGCACGCTTGGGGAAAACGTTGCGAAGTCCGTCACATCGTAGGTCGGGCCCGGGCGTTGCGCCTCGACCGTCACCCGTGTCGGTTTGAACTCTGCAATGGCATCAGCCAGTGCTTCCAGTTCGCGCTGACGCTGCGGTGTGGTGACATCATCGACATGGGCATTCACCTTGTCACGACCAGGGTTGCCGAAATGATAGCTACCCAGCACCATCACTTGGACGGGTTGCTGTGGTGCAGCGGTAACAGCAGGCGTTACTGCCGCAGCGAGTATGGGTAGCAGCATGCAGCAGGCCTCCTTGGTGTGGTGCTCAAACAATACACGTCGAATGGCAGCTGTCTATCTGGATTTGCTGCGTTTGACGCCACTGTAGATGAGGTTGGTCCGACTGCTGGCAGCGACGCCAGTCCGGGAATCGGTACGTTTGCGAGCAGGCCGAGTTACTCATATCCCCTGTTGATCTCATGCCCTAACAATCCGTTAAGTCAGATTATGATGGGGTAAGGGCAGTTGAGAAGACGTAGCTTCCTCATGGGTGCAGCAGGGGCCGCTTTATCAGGCGCTGTGCGTGGAGCGGACCTCATACCCAATGGAGCGGTGGGCCTCACATGTTCGAAGGCGGGCGTATCGGGAATTATTTCGCATGGCGAAGATGGCGCAATTCTCGATCCGTCGTTCCGTTGGCGCATCGGTTCCAATACCAAGGCGCTGACAGCCGCCCTATACGCCCGCTTGGTCGATCGCGGGCGGTGCCGATGGGGCGCAAGCGTACCTAGTCTCTTCCCGGCAATCGCATCGCATCCGGCTTGGGTCGACATACGTGTCGAGGAACTATTAAGTCATTCAGCAGGCCTAACCGATACCTTCGTTGACCCTCGGTGGTTGGACGCGAGGCGGGCCGATCCAAAATCGGCCAATGAACAACGGCGCGATCTGGTTGAGCGCGTTCTTAGCAGTGCTCCGCCGGAAAGGCGGGGTGTCTATCGCTACGGCAATCTGAACTACGTGATGGTGGGCGCAGCTATTGAAGAGGCGGTCAACGTTACGTGGGAGGAGGCACTACGGGGTGAAGTTTTTGGAGCTTTGCGTATTGCCGAAGCGGGGTTTGGGGCACCTCCTCGAACGGGGCCGTGGGGGCGGGAAGCTAATGGTGGCATATTGAAACCCATTGACCCGGCTCTTGGTGAGGCTGACAATCCGGCGGTACTATGGCCATCCGGCGGCGTACACATCAGCGCCTCGGGTTACGCGCAATTCCTGGCCAGTTATTTGGGCGGCGGGCCACCTTTTCTTTGTGCAACGACGCTAAAGCACTTGCTTACCCCAGCCCGGCCGGATTTGGGCTATGCCGGGGGTTGGAGCCTTGACGGACCATCCGACTCTCCGGCCAGCAGACTAACGCACGATGGGTCGAACACCCTATGGTTTGCGAGTGCAATTATCGACCGCAAGTCCGGTCATGGGTACAGGGCGCTTACCAACTGCGGCGGCGAACGTGGGGTCGCAATTACATCGCAGATCCTCGAACGCATCTCTCTCAGATCACCAAGCACCTAGCCAGATCAAAGGGCGGGCCAATGAATGAGCGTCCGAAAATGGGAACCGTCTTAGTACCGTTGAATGGCGGCTTGTGGGTCTTTTTAGCCGTGAAGCCGCCGTTCTGCTTATTCTTGTAGATCTGAATTTCCGGGGTTCCCGCTATTCGTCGTCTGAGTAAAGCCCTGAAAACCTTCCGTCCTTAAGTCCACCAATAAGCCAAGTCTGCGGCGTGCCTTTCTCAAACGTCACCATGTAAGTCTCCTCGCGGCCGCCGGCCAGATCCGCTTTCAGGAGAGTCAGTTTCTTGATCGGTCCCTTTTTTGTCAGCGGAGGACCCATTTTAGATATCTGCTGTTTGCACGCCTTGAGAAGTTTTGGCTGCATCATGTCCGCGGGGCAGGTACCGGTAGCCGTTCTAGTTAAGATCGTCCTCAGTGCAGCAGAGTAATTACCCTGCGCAGCGGCGACAGGTGCTGACATTGCAAGTACGGCGCCAGCAAACAGAAACGGGAAGGTATAATTCATTATCAGTCCCCCATTGATCTTGCATATTTTCTAATGTCTCAAAGGGGCGGTGGCCATAGCAAAAGCGCGGTGTTGGGGGATTGGTCGCTGACGGCTCGCTTGGTTGTGCCAGCCCGGCGAACCTTTTTGCAGTGGCACTCAGCGGATTGCCCTTGTTCTGTTTTAGCACTGCCGTTTCCCGCGTGCTGCTGTTCTGGGGTGGGTTCATCCTGCCGCATCTGCCCGGCCCGACCGTCGGCGATTGGTCTGGATTAGCTGTCGCAAAGTGTGGACTGGATTTCGGTCGTCCGCTGGCCTCAGCAACGCTCACAGATGATCGAGCACAAGCCAGCTGCGGCTAAACACACAAACGCAAGGCCGATAATAATGGTTATGTTAAACTCTATAAATTGGTTAGGCTGGTACGCGGGACTTTCGTGAGCCGCTATTGCGTCGATCAATCCTATCCACCGCTAGTCTAATAACGCCTATAAGTTGCCCGCCAACGCCAAACGCACATCTGGTGCTATAGTATACACGGCCTCGCGCTGTGCACCCCTATTGGGATGATCGACGCGGTACCCCTGGTAATGGCGATGCAGCAATCCAGCGCGCACAAGATCAGATACCGCTCGGCTAACGTTTGTCCGACCGGATCGCAGAATGCGCGCTTGGATTTCCTCGTCCTCCTGCTGAGCCAGATCTGCCGCGTTTTTCAAGGTGCCAGCCTTTGCCATGAGTTCCGACCGGACCGCTGAAATCATGGCCGTGCGGCGACAGTCCCGGTTGGCCAGCGGCGCCAGTGCTCGGCAGAGCCAGTCGCGCACCGGAACATGGTCGGCTTCGCTTCGGACATAAGGTCCGAGACTGCCATCCTCCCCTGCGCCCTTCGCAATCAGATTGAGGATCAGCAGCGCATATCGGGGACGCCTCGATACCTGCGAAACACGCTCGACAAGATCTGGCAGCGCTACGGCTGGAGGCGGCATAGCGAGCGGGGCTTGCTCTATATGGTCAAAGAGATCGGCTTGGTGGAACATAGCAGGAATCTAGCACAGTCGATTCCGCTGTGAATCCCCCTAAATCATCGGGCTCAACAAAAATCACCAGTGTCACTTTACCCGAACGGTAAAGTGACACTGGTGATTTTCCGAACGACTTGGTTAGGAGAGACGTCGGATAAGGATCGCCACTAGACAGCAAATCTTACCTTGAGCGCTTGTTACTCGCCTACCGGCAGGCGCCCGACACGGGATTGTTCGAATTGCTCAACGACCCGCATGCGCTGCTGGACGATCCGCGCTGGATGCCATGCTACCCAAGCTGACCCCGTGGTGCGTGCCCACAATCTAGGACGAACTCTTGTGATCGGTCCGACACGTTGGAACAAATTCAAAGGAACTACGCTGCCACGACGGGTTACCAAGCGGTACTACGATTCTTCATCTAACGAAAAAAACGAAATGTGATCCACCCGCCTCGGTCAATGGCTGCGGGCGGATCATTAGGTTCCGAATGAAAACCCCGCGCTATGGCTGCGCTATTGCTATGACAGTAGCACTGTCTCCGGACGCGTAATCACACAAAATTAACCAACTGTTGTTGTTGCGAACGAATCGTGTCTTTCTGGGACAGTCTAGAACCCCCAGCCCTGGAAGCAGCATCAAAACCACCTACCCTTATCGAACCGTTACCAGCAGATCGACCGAGATAGCGGCGTGCACGATCCGCTGGGTGTGGGGCCATGCACAGATCGCCAATGACGCTACATCGCCAGTAGGCTCGGCAACTGTCAAAACTAGCATCACTGGCCCTCCGGTAGCTCTACGCACAAGGGTATCGACGGTTATAGTTGTGGGCATGTCAACGCGGTCCTATAATCTTGCCGCCATCGGCAGCCCATCGGCAGCCCATCGCGGTACATCTGGAGATCGCCCATGCCCGGATACGCGAAGGAGGGTGAAATACACATACTCGCGCCGCAAAACGCGCAGCAAGCTACATTGCTAAGCGAGCACAAATAGGGATATCGAAAGCGGCGAAAAAACGCAGTGGCACAAGAACTAAGCTGAGCGTTAATCATCAACGTGCTAGGCACGTGCCATGGGTGAGATTGAACGACAGGTTCCCGCGGGACTGATAGAGCAATGGGCTGTGCATCTGCGCCGTCAGAGGTCGCGAGCGGCAGATACTATCTGGCTTCTCGACAACGGCTTCACAGTCCATGATGGCAGGAATGGCGTAGCAACCGTGGAAGCGTCAGCGCGGGTGCGCGCGGAACAAGAAGTGATTGTAGCTGAAGTAAGCGCGTTGCTTGATCAGTATGACGCCATCAACCTCCGCGGATCACAGTTCGGGTAAACTGGCTACTTTGTCCCAGCCTGCCGGTTGATGACAAGTTCACCCGCGTTTCGATGACAACCGGCGGCGCGGATGTATCTCTTCCCACGAGTGTCATCGCTCATTGGGCGAAATGAACGAGCAAGGCACACCTTGCTCCGCCTTCGCAACGTTCGGTTCCGGTCGAACGCACGATAAAAAATGCCCGCGATGATGAATCATCGCGGGCAAGAGTTTCTGGAGTAGCCGCCTTGGAGGGACGACAACCTTACATAGAGCCAATATGTCGGAGTTAAAGAACTAACTCGCTCTAATAGAATGCTTTTTTATGACATTCTTGTCACAAACCGGATCGGTGCGGATGGCCCTTCCCCTCCCCTAAAAGCAGCCCGCGGTCTACTTACCTCCACATAAGGCACCGGTTACACCGCAACTGCGTTCGCATGTGGTGAGGTAGAATTGCATACGACGTAACAGCAAGCCGTTCGCCCACCGCGGGGAGAGACAAAATACTATCCGCGGCAACTCTATGCGCTGGGGGTGGTGAGTTTTGATATTACCGTCGTTATCCTAGCCGCCTCCTCGTCTTAGGCGTCGCGCGATAACCATCGAGCCGTCACATACTTTTGCTATGTCTCCAATTACCGACGACGAACACGATTCGGCAATGCCCGAGGGACAAGGTGTGCCGCGTCATCAACTGCGCTGCTGCGTATGCGTCAATGCTGACCGCGAGGAGATCAGCCGACGGCCTGCCGCTGCCTATTGCGAACGCGGCAGTCCAATCCGCATTTGGGGAGCGCCCATCAACATACGCGTGACTAGCTTTGGCGAGTATTTCAGCTAGTCGATCGCTGTGCGACCATCGAAGCTGGATCGATGGATTCGAGCCGCCCAAGGACGGCACGCAGCGTCGTCCGATGCTGTACAATACGCAGTTCCCGGCCAAACTCAGGCGCGAGGCGGTGGCCGGTGCGTTTCGCGACTGCGCCGTCCCGCTGACGGTGGGCCAGGGGGCCTGTCGCCCCCCGACCGCGCCAATCAGAAGTTGCCGCGCAGGATGAACGAGAAGCGACGGTCGTTGACGAAATAGGACCGCGGCGCGAGCGTGTTCGGATCACCGCTATAGGCCTGGAGGGTCTTGGTCACCGAGTTGGTGAGATTGACGCCCTGCACCCCGATCTTCACATATTTGTTGAGGTTGAGGAACGCCGAAGCATCGAGCTGGCCCGCCGCATCCTGGAAGATTGACGTATAGGGGAAGATCACGTCGGCTGCGGTCAGCAGATATTTCGACCGCCAGTTATACGCCGCGCGAACCGAGACCGGGCCCTTTTCGTAGAACAAGGTCGCGTTGACGTTGTGCTTCGACAGGCCTTCGAGCGGCAAGCTGCCGGTCTTAGTCTGCGCCGCGACGTTGGTGACCGGCGATCCGCCATTCAAGAACGAGTTGGGCAACCCGTTGCTTTCGATGAAGGTATAGTTGCCGGTGAAGCCAAACCCGCTGAGCAGACCGGGCAGGAAGTTGAAGGTCTGCTGATAGGCGACTTCCGCTCCCTTGACCTTGCCGTGCCCGGAGTAATTGGCCGGGCCGCGCGTCAGCAGATCGAACGTCTGGCCGTTGTTGGTGAGCGGCAGGCTGACCAGCGACTGATAGAAGAAACCGCTGATATCCTTGTAGAACACGTCTGCGGTCAGCGACCCGACGCGCGAGAAATACCATTCCGCGGTGATGTCGAACTGCCATGCCGTTGCGGGCTTGAGATACGGGTTGCCGACCTGGCTCTGGAAGTTGCCGTTCCCGTCGATCGAGATCTGCTGGAAATTGCGGACCAGATTGGTGTCGGGCCGCGTCAGCACCTTCGAACCGGCGAAGCGCAGCAGCAGCTGCGGGGTTAGCCCCACCTTCAGGTTCACACTCGGCAACCAGTAAGTGTAGTTGTTCGACGCCTGCCCCAGCACGATCGTCGGGTTCGGCGCGGCGAATTGCTGCAAGCGTCCATAGCCAGCCGCACCGAGCAGACACACGCCACCGGGTGCCGCGGGCGTATAGCCGGCGGGCAGGTTCGTGGGTGCCGCGGGAACGCACCGGCTCTGGTAGGAGTCCGCGATGCCGAGGGTTGCCTGGCTCGGGATGATGCTGCCGCCGAAATTGTCCATCCCCGTATGGACGTAGCGCACCCCGACGTTGCCCGCGATGTCGAGCCCCTGGACCAGCGTCTTGGTATTGAACGAGACCATTGCATAGGCCGCGCTGTCGCGCTGATGCACGCGCGTGACTTCATTCGGGAGGTACGGTGAATCCGCGCCGACCCCGGCACGCAGCGCGGCGGGCGACCAGCGCGTCGACGGCGTGCATGGCGGATTTGTCGGTGCCGCAGTGGGCGGACACTGACTGGCCGCACCGGCGGCCTCGACCTGGTTGATGAATCCGACGGTCTGGTCGTACCCCTCGATCATGTTGCCGTTGTAATAATAGGCACCGGCCGGCCCCGGGGTCGCGCCGCGGAAGAAGTTGTCGAAGCTGTGGAAGCTCGCGTTGCCGCCGTTGACCTGATTGATCGAGACTGGGCTACCGGCCCACACCTCGCTGAGCATGCCCCAGTTATACGCCGAATATTTCACCGTCTGATCGCGATCGGCATAGCGCGCGCCGAACCGGATCTTGTCAATGAAGCTCCCCTCGATGTCATAGGTGACGTCGCCCTTGAACTGGAACTCCTTACCGCGGCTGTCCTCGAAATGGTCCATTGCCGCACGCCAGAATTCGACGTTGGGATCGCCGAAATATTGCGCGTCGGTCGCATTGGCCAGCGCCGGGTTGGCCGGGCCCGCCCACGACGCCGCGAGCGTCGCCGGCTTGTGCGAGACGACGCTCGGCAAATTGCCGGTGAGGTCGAGCTCCTGATCGGCATAGGTCTCGCCGAAGATGTTGAGCTGGCGGACCTGATGGCGCGATTCCGTGTAATCGGCGTCGAGCGCGATGTGCAGCCGGTCGGTCGGGTGGAGCAGCGCGTTGAGGCCGTAATCGTTGACCGTACTCTGCTCATAGGACTGCCCGCGCGCCAGCGAGATCGGTGCGCCGCCGGTCGGGATGAACGTGTCGAGCGGCGTGCCGCTGAGGCTGCTGCGATAGCCGGTCCCCGGCGTGGTGATATAGCCGCTCTGGAACAGGCCGTTGGCGTCGTATTTGTAATTGGTGAACTGGCCGACGGGGCATTGCGCGCGCACCGTGCCCGAATTAGCGTCGGCGGGATTGGTCAGCGGGCCGGCGTTGTTCTGCTGGCAGCCGATCGGATAGGTGCTGTATTCCGAAAGATCGGGCGCGGCCTCGAACGTATGCTCGTCCGACCGGTTGGTGGTGTGAGAGCGGATGTACTGGCCGGTCAGCAGGAAGCGGCGGTCCTTCGATTCGAACTGCGCGGCGATGGCGATGCCGTCGCGCTTGCGATCATATTCCTGGCTGCGATACTGCCCGCCAAGCGGCGCATACAGGCCCGACTGCGGATCGGCGAACCCGTCCGCGCCTGCGCCCGATGTCGCGCCGCACGGTGCGTTCGCGGCGGGCAGGGTCGTCGTGTCGGCGTTGCCCGGCAGCGGGTTGCGACAGATCGTCGTGCCGCCCTGGCTCTGATAGGTGACGAGCGTATTGTCGCGCGCCTGGAAATTGGTGATCTGCAACCCGTCGGCGCGGCTGCGGACGCGCGAATAGGAGACGTCGCCGAGCAGGCCGAACCGGCCCACCGCGGTGTCCCAAGTGTTGCTGATCAGGATCGACCCGGTCGGGGTCCATTTCTTGCGCAGATCGCCATAGCTCGCCTGGCTATCGACGCCGATATGGAAGCCCTTGTTGTCGAACGGCTTGCGCGTGTTGAGGTTGACCGTGCCGGCGAGGCCGCCCTCGATCGAGGCGGCGGTGACGTTCTTGTACACCTCGACCGAGCCGAGCAGTTCGGCGGGCACGTCCGAGAAATTTAGCGACTGGCCGCCGATCCCGGCGGAGAAGGCGTCGCGACCGTTGAATTCGGAGCGGACGAAATTGAGACCGCGGATGACCACGCCCGACCCTTCGACCGAGAAATGGTCGGGATCGTTGGACGCGGCGAAGCGGCTGATCGACACGCCGGGTACGCGTTGAAGTGCTTCGGTGACCGAGCGATCAGGCAAGGCGCCAATGTCCTGCGCGGTGATCGCGTCGACCACCGTGTCGGAGTTGCGCTTGATGTTCTGCGCGTTCGCGAGGCTCTGGCGGATCCCGGTCACGACGATATCGTCAGGGTCCTTGGCGGCGTTCGTAGGAGTCGCGGCCTGACCGTCGACGCTTGACGTTTCACTAGACGAAGTTGGCGTCCCGGCGGTGCCAGCCGTGCCCTGTCCGGCAACCGCCCCGGTCGGCGGCGACTGGTTCGACCCACTTGGCAAAGATTGCCCGGCGTCAGCGCTAGTCTGCGCCTGCGCGGCACCGGCCATTGCGACACATAAAGCCGTAGCGGATGCGCTCTGGAGAAAACGAACAAGGTGACGGACAGCAGCCGTCTTCGGCACAAATCGGCGCATTCAGGACCCCTTCTAGAACGACGCTGTGCTCGCGTCTGCTTTCTTGAGAACGCCATCGATTCTGCCGATTGGCGCGATTATGTTTGCGGTAACATTATGTGAGAATCAAACGGTAAGTTCCACAATATGTGACAAAACTGCCACGAGGTGGAAACAATCGCGCAGCGGTTGACGCGACGTCGTTAATGGACGAGCACCCCTGCTGCAGCGCGCTTGTGACGCGCGCGTGGAGAGTAGCGATGCCGCTGACGGCGGGTAGAGATGTACGGGTTGTGGTGGTCGGCGGCGGCACCGCCGGTTGGATGACCGCGGCGGCCCTTGTGCGATTGTTGCCCGGTCATGCTTCGGTTCACCTGGTCGAATCCAAAACGATCGGCGTGGTCGGCGTCGGCGAAGCGACGCTCCCGCATATGCGCGCTTTCAACGAACGGCTCGGGATCGACGAAGCCGACTTCATGGCGCGCACGCGAGCGACCTTCAAACTCGGAATCGAGTTTCGCGACTGGGGCCGGATCGGCGACAGCTACATCCATCCGTTCGGCACTTTCGGGCGGGGGACCGGCACGGTCGACTTTCACCACTATTGGACACGGCTGCTGCGCGAGGGGAAAGCGTTGCCGGCGCTCGACAGCCTATCCTACGCCGGTGCGCTGGCGCGCGGCGGCAAGTTCGATCACCCGGCGACTGACGGCACGCTCGCGGGGACCTATGGCTATGCCTATCAATTCGATGCGCTGCTGTTCGCGCCTTATTTGCGCCAGATCGCACAAGAGTCCGGCGCTCGTCGGACCGAGGGGACCGTCGTCAGCGTAGACCGCGATGGCGAGAGCGGGGATATAAAGGCGATCGACCTCGACAGTGGCGAACGGATCGAGGGTGACCTGTTCGTCGATTGCTCGGGGTTCCGCTCGCTGCTCCTCGGGTCAGCGCTCGAGGAGCCGTTCGCCGACTGGTCGCACTGGCTGCCGACCGATCGCGCCGTCGCGATGCCGTGCCGGACCCGCACCGCGGTCACGCCGTATACCAGCGCGATCGCGATGCCCTCGGGCTGGCGCTGGCGCATCCCGCTGCAGCACCGCACGGGCAACGGCTATGTCTATGCGAGCGCGTTCGTGTCCGACGACGACGCCCGCCGCGCGCTGGGCACGGCGGTCGAGGGCGAAGCGCTTGCCGCGCCGCGCGTGCTGCGGTTCAAGGCCGGGCGGCGGCGGCGCAGCTGGGTTGGCAACTGCGTTGCGATCGGGCTGGCGAGCGGGTTCCTGGAGCCGCTTGAATCGACCAGCATCTACCTCGTCCAGCAGGCGATCACCGCACTAATCGAGCTGTTTCCCGAACGCCGCATCAGTGCAACCGATCGCGATGAGTTCAACCGCGTGATCGACCTCGAATATGACCGGATCCGCGATTTCCTGATCCTCCATTATCACGCTACCACCCGCAGCGATTCCCCCTTCTGGGACTATGTACGCACGATGCCGATCCCGGACACGCTGTCCGAGAAGCTCGACCTGTGGCGCACGCGCGCGAGGATCGTGAAATATCGCGAAGGGGTGTTTCTCGACCCGAGCTGGGTTGCGGTCTATCTCGGCCAGGGGATCGTGCCCGAGGGCTGGGATCCGCGCGTCGACACGGTTGCGACGGTCGCGTTGCTCGACAGCGTCGAGGCGCTGCGGGCCGAAATTGCAGGCGATGTCGCGTGCCGCCCGGATCACCGAAGCTTCATCGAGCGCTATTGCGCGATGCCGCAAGCCGCCTGATGCGCGGCGAGCGGCTCGAACGGATCGTGGTGGCGGGCGGCGGAATCACGGCCTGGTGCGCCGCCGCCGCGCTGAAACGCCACGCGCCGTCCCTCGACGTGACGATTCTCGCCTGTACGCCGTCGCCGGACGCACTAGCCGACCGGATCGCCTGTACCCTGCCCTCGCTGCTGGGGTTTCAAGAAGATCTAGGGATCGGCGTCGCCGACGGGATCGTAAGGACCGGCAGCGGCTATCGGCTGGGAACGCTGTTTGTGGGCTGGGCAGCCGGGTTGCCGGACTATGTCCACGCCTACGGCCGGTACGGCACTTCATTCGGACCGGCCGCCTTTTATCTCCACTGGGTGCGATCGGCACAGGACGGCACCGCGGCACCGTTCGACAGCCATTCGCCCGCCGCGGCGCTCGCGCGCGCCGGGCGGTTCGTCCCGCCAACCGCCACTTCGCCGTTCGCCGACCACGAATGCGGCTTGACGCTCGATCTGCCCCGCCACGCGGCGATGCTGCGTGCATTCGCACTGCATGTCGGCGTCCGCGAGATAGTGGGCGAGATCGCCGGGGTGACACTGGATGGCGACACAGCCATCGCAGCGATCAGGCTGGTCGACGGTTCCGCGCAGTCCGCCGACCTGTTCATCGACGCGACCGGGCCCGAAGCCCGGCTGCGCGGCTCGATCGACGCGGTGAGCGACGACTGGAGCGCGTGGCTCCCCTGCGACCGCGTACTGCTCGCCGAACCGGACGCGGAGCCGGCGGTGCTCACCACCGTCACCGCGCATCAGGCAGGCTGGCACTGGTCAAGCGGCGGACAGGCAGGCTTTGCCTATGCCGCAAACGCGATCAGCGACAGCAAGGCGGCGCGCGTACTGCGCAACGCCTCGGATGCAACACCCGGCGAACCGATCCGAATTCGTCCCGGCACGCGCCCGCAACCGTGGCTGGGCAATTGCCTCGCGATCGGCGATGCGGCGACCCAGA
The DNA here is from genome assembly GCF_058782275.1 of Sphingomonas sp. FW306-05-A. Classification (NCBI taxonomy): domain Bacteria; kingdom Pseudomonadati; phylum Pseudomonadota; class Alphaproteobacteria; order Sphingomonadales; family Sphingomonadaceae; genus Sphingomonas; species Sphingomonas sp. FW306-05-A. The sequence goes on along the minus strand of NZ_JBYSXN010000004.1, from coordinate 75,042 downwards.
TCGAGCCGCTCGAATGGTGTAACCTCCACCTCGCGCTGAGCGCGATCGACCGGCTGATAACGATGCTCCCGGGCCGTATCGCGACCCCGGTCGAGGTGGCCGAGTTCAATCGCCAGACGCGCGCCGAAGCCGAACGCGTCCGCGACTTTCTAGCGATGCATTACCGCATCGCACAGCGCGACAATCCACTGTGGCGCACACTCGCCGCGACCGCGCCCCCTGCCAGCCTCGCGCATACACTCGTGCAATTCGCCGAACGCGGGCGCCTTCCCTTTCATGAGGAAGAGACGTTCGCGCGCGACAGCTGGGCCGCGGTGCTGATCGGCCAGGGCTTCCTGCCGCGCCGTGTCGACCCGCTCGTGTCGACTATCCCCGCCGCTTCCGTACGCACGGCGATGGCCCGCCAGACCGCCGCGATCACCGCCGCCCTGCCTCATGTTCCCACCCACGTCGCCTATCGTGCGGCCCAGACGAGACATCTCACCCCATGAACGAGCATTCGATCCGACGCGTCGTCATCGTCGGCGGGGGCACCGCCGGCTGGATGGCCGCCTCCGCCTTCGCCCGCTTCCTCAACAACGGCTATACGCAGGTGACACTGGTCGAATCCGAGGAGATCGGCACGGTCGGCGTCGGCGAGGCGACGATCCCGCCGATCATCAATTTCAACCAGATGCTCGGGCTCGACGAGAATGCGTTCCTCGCCGCGACTGCGGGGACGTTCAAGCTCGGGATCGAATTCGTGAATTGGGGGGCGATCGGCGAGCGGTACTTCCACCCATTCGGCACCTATGGGCACGATTTGCAGGGGATCCATTTCCACCAGCTCTGGCTGCGCGAGAAGGCGCGACGCCCGATCGCGGACATCGCGGCCTGGTCGATGAGCGCGATGGCGGCGAAGCACGGCACCTTCGGCCGCGCGAACGAAGACGCCCGCTCGCCGGTGCGCGAGCTGTTCTACGCATTCCATTTCGATGCCTCGCTCTACGCCCGCCATCTGCGCGACTATGCCGAAAAGGCGGGGATCGTCCGGGTTGAGGGCAAGATCGCTACGGTCGCGCAGCGTCCGGACGACGGCTATGTCGAGGCGTTGACGCTCGAAGACGGGCGGCGGGTCGAGGGCGATCTGTTTATCGACTGCTCGGGCTTCCGCGGTCTGCTGATCGAGGAGACGCTTCACACCGGCTACGAAAGCTATGCGCACTGGCTTCCATGCGACCGCGCGGTCGCGGTGCCCTGCGCGCTGCCGCGGCCAGGCGAACCCGATCCGTTCACCCGCTCGACTGCGCATCAGGCGGGGTGGCAGTGGCGGATACCGTTGCAGCACCGGATGGGGAACGGCCTCGTCTATTGCAGCGACTATCTCGACGACGATGCAGCCGAAGCGCAATTGCTCGCCAGCCTCGAAGCGGAGCCGCTCGCCGACCCGCGCCGGTTGCGCTTCACCGCAGGGCGACGCCGCGCGTGCTGGAACCGCAACGTGGTTGCACTGGGCCTGTCGAGCGGGTTCATCGAACCACTTGAATCGACCAGCATCCATCTCGTTCAGGCGGCGATCCAGCGGCTGCTCGCGCTGTTCCCCGACAAGCGCTTCGACCCGATCGAGCGCGACGAATTCAACCGCCAGATGCACGATCTGTACGAGGACGTCCGCGACTTCATCATCCTCCATTACAAGGCCACGCGCCGCGACGATTCGCCTTTCTGGGACAAGGTGCGGACAATGAAGATTCCCGACAGCCTGCAACGCAAGATCGACCTGTTCGCGGGCAAGGGGCGGCTGTTCCGCGAGGGCTACGACCTGTTCACCAGCCCGAGCTGGGTCGCAGTCTGCCTCGGCCAGGGGATCGTCCCCAAGAGCTGGGAGCCCGCCGCTGATGCGCTCGACGAGCAGAAGGTCGCGGTCGCGCTCGAACAGATGCAGCGCGGCTATCTCGACACCGCGCAACGGCTGCCGACGCACGGCGATTTCTTGCGGCGGACCGCACCGTCGCCGCTTGCCGCGCCTGCCCCAGCGCCCACGCCGAAGGACGACGTGCCCTTCTTCTCTTTCACCGCGGAATCGCCCTTCGATGTCGGTGGCGGCGGATCGCCGCTGTGACGAAGGCATGACGAGCCTCGCCACCCCTGCCCCGATCGCGGAACTGCACGGCATCGACCGGGAGCGCTTCGATGCCGAGATCCGCACCACCGCCAAGCCGGTGGTGCTGCGCGGGCTTGCCGCCGACTGGCCCGCGGTCCGCACCGCGCGGGAGTCGGACGAGGCGCTGGTCGACTATCTTAAGACCTTCAGCCATGCCGAGCCGGTCGGCGCGATCGTCGGCGCGCCCGAGATCGAGGGGCGCTTCTTCTACAAACCCGGTCTCACTGCGCTCAACTTCACCCGCGGCCGCTCCCCGCTCGATCCGCTGCTCGACCGGCTGCTCCGCGATCGCGACGTGCAACGCCCTTATGCGATCGCGGTCCAGTCGATCCCGGCACCCGACCTGCTCCCCGGTTTCGCCGCGGCGCACGGCATCGATCTGGTCGATCCCACGGTCGTGCCGCGGTTGTGGCTCGGCAATGCGATCCGCGTCGCGACGCATTATGACCTGATGGAGAATATTGCGGTCGTCGTTGCAGGGCGTCGCCGGTTTACGCTGTTTCCGCCCGATCAGGTTGCCAACCTTTACATGGGCCCGTACGAGCTGACCCCGGCCGGAACGCCGGTCAGCATGGTCGACCCGGACGTGCCCGATCTCGACCTTTATCCGCGCTTCGCCGAGGCAATGGCGCATGCTTGCGAAGCGACGCTCGACCCGGGCGACGCACTCTACATTCCGTTCCACTGGTGGCATGCGGTGGCCTCGCTCGCGCCGGTCAACGTGCTGTGCAATTACTGGTGGGACCCTGCCCCGCCGGGGATGCCCAACCCGTATGACGCGTTGTTGCTCGGGCTCTTTGCGCTGCGCACACTGCCGGAAGACCAGCGCCGGGTATGGCGCACGATGTTCGATCATCTCGTGTTCCAGACCGGGGGAGACCCGGCGGCGCATCTGCCACCGCACGTTCGGGGTGCGCTGGGCGAGGTCGACCGCGACGAGCTTGAAAAGATGCGGGTGACCCTGATGGAGAGCCTTAGTCGCTCGTAACGCAGTCTTCCGCTGTTCGTCCTATGACCGCTGCAACATCCGGACTAGAAACTGGCGGATCTTCCCCGTCCGCTCCGCGCTTGCGGCCCCAAGGATGCTGCGCGCCGCCTCGGGCAGATGATCCGCCACCCGCGCCGCATTGGGCGCGAAGACGAGATGATCGTACCAGCTCCGCCACGCGGTCTTCTCCGCAACCGGCAAGTCGCGCACCGCCTCGATCGCATGCACCAGCGCGAGGAAGGCGGCGCTCGAGCGATGCTCCCACCAGTAATTAACCAGCACGTTGAGCCGGTCGAACGCGCGAACGTGATGCCACCAGATCGGCGGGATGAAGATCGCATCCCCCGGTTCGAGCTCGGCGACCGCGGCATGCGCGAGCGCGTCTGCAAAACGCGGATAGCGGATCAGGTCGGGCGCGTCGGGATCGACCATGCTCGACGGCGGTCCCGCCATCGTGTGGTCGAGCGGCCCGACATACAAATTGGCGAGCTGCTCGGGCGGAAACAGCGTGAACCGCCGCCGCCCCGTAACGACGCACGCGATGTTAATCGACGTGTCGTAATGCGTCGCGATCCGGGTGGCATTGCCGATCCACAACCGCGCCGGCGCATCGACCCCGAGCGCAAGTGGGTTCGCCGTCTCCCAGCCCGGCAGATGCTCCGGCGCGGCCGCGGCGTTGGCGTAGAGCGTGTGTGGCCGTTCGGTCGCGCTCTCCGAAAAGCGCAACAGCTCGGCGACCAACGCTCCGATCGGGACTGGCTGGCGATGGAAGGTGAACCCGGTCAAGGTATCATCGGCGTAAAAGAAGCGCCCCTCCGCCTCTGGCGGGGCAATCATGACGTCGAGCGGCTTCCCCCCCGGAGTTGCAAAACCCGCAAGATATTCCGCCATCGCCCGGTCGCCCCCGGCCCCCGCGGCGACCGAGTCCCAGTGCGCGATCTGGCCGCGCAGCACGACCGGTCGATAGGCCGTCACGACCTCCCGAGCGAAGGTCGCGGCATCGACGGCGTCGCGTTCGGCAACGCGGCGTTGGGTCGCGGGCGGGGGAAGAACCGACATCTTTCCAATAGTAGCGAAGTAGAAGGGTTCGTGACAGCACGCTGACGACCTGGGAACACAAAACGTGAGGAATTGGAAGCGCCTCCATCGATAACGCCGCGGGTTGACACGATCCCCAGGGTACGGTGGGATAACGGTAACACGATATGCCGACAGCGATCGCAACAGCGTGGCCGGGCAGATCCGCGGGGAGCTGGACGCATGATGCACGGGTGGAAAGTCTTGGCCGCCGGAATGACGGCGGTGGTCGTCGCGGAATGGGCCAGCGCCGCGCCGCTGGAAGGAGCGAAACGCCAAACTCCTGCGAAGCAGACGTTCCCGGCGCGCCCCCAGATCGCCCTTACCTTCGATGACCTGCCCGCGCACGGCCCGTTACCGAACGGAGGCGACCGGCTCGTCATCGCCCGAACGATCCTCGCCGCGCTCGCCGCGCATCATGCGCCCGCGTTCGGCTTCATGAACTCGAGCTTCGGCGCGGGTGACCCGAACTCCCCCAGAGTGCTGGCGGAATGGCGTTCGGCCGGGCTTCCGATCGGCAACCATACGGCGGGCCACATCAATCTCGACACGGTCGGGTCGACCGCCTTCCTCGCCGATGCACGCCGCAACGAACCCCCGCTTGCCGCGGTCGCGGGAAGCAGCGACTGGCACTGGTTCCGCTACCCCTTTCTCGCCGAGGGGCAGCACCCCCGCGCGCGAGACACCGTCCGCGCCGGGTTGCGCGCGCGCGGCTATCGGATCGCCGCGGTCACGATGAGCTTTGGCGACTACGCTTGGAACGACGCCTTCGCGCGCTGCACCGCACGGCACGATCCGACCGCAATTGTGGCGCTGGAGACGAGCTACCTCGCCGCCGCGCGCGCGCAGGCACAGCGCTCGCGCGACCTTGCCCGCGCCGCGCTTGGGCGGGACATTCCCTATGTCTTGCTGCTCCATCTCGGCGCGTTCGACGCGCGGATGATGCCGCGGCTGCTCGACCTCTATGCGCGGATGGGGTTCGGCTTCACCACCCTGCGCAAGGCGGAGGCCGATCCCTTTTACGAGGGATCGCGAAATCTGTCGCAGCCCGGGCCGACCGCGACGCTCGAAGCGACCGCGCATGCGAAGGGGCTGCCCATTCCCGACAATGCCCCCCTTCCATCCGCAACCGTTTGCGCGTGACACCGGCCTGAAGCAATACTGGTCCAGGAGTGACGAGATGACGACGATTTCCCGCAGCCTGAAGCTCGCCTTAGCGTGTTGCGCCGCACTGTTGCCGGTCGCGGGGAGCGCCGCCCCGGCTGGTGACGCCTTCGCCACCGCCGCGCGCCTGCACCGCGGCGTTAACGTGCTCGGCTACGATCCCGTGTGGAAGGACTCGGCACGCGCGCGGTTCCAGCCGCGCCATTTCGCGACCATCTGCAAGGGCGGGTTCGACTTCATCCGCCTCGTGCTCCAAGCGTTCGACCATATGGACGCCGCCTATCGGCTCGACCCCAAATGGCTCGCCACGCTCGACCGCGTCGTCAAGCAGGCGAGCAACGCCGGCCTTTCGGTGATTATCGACGAACATGATTTCAACAAATGCTCGGACGATCCCGACGCCTGTGCCCCGAAGCTCACGGCGTTCTGGCAACAGATCGGCGCTCGCTATCGCGCCGCGCCGAAGTCCGTTTTGTTCGAACTGTTGAACGAGCCGCACGGCAAGCTCGACGCGGATCGCTGGAACGCCTTGCTCGCGCAGATCCTGCCCGTCGTCCGCGCCAGCAACCCGCAGCGCACGCTCGTAATCGGGCCGACCAACTGGAACAGCCTAAGCAAGCTGGATTCCTTAAAGCTGCCGGCGAGCGACCGCAATATTTTGGTCACCTTTCATTATTACGAGCCGTTCCGCTTTACCCATCAGGGTGCGCCGTGGACCGACAATCGAGATCTCCACGGCATCCCACTGACCTTGGCCGACGAGCGACGTATTGGTGCGGACCTCGACACGGTCGCGGCCTGGAGCAAGGCCAACAAACGCCCGGTATTGCTCGGCGAATTTGGGGCCTTCGACAAGAGCGGTACGCCGATGGCGGACCGCGTGCGCTACACTGCCATCGTCCGGCGCGATGCCGAAGCCCATGCCTTTCCCTGGGCCTATTGGCAATTCGACGGCGATTTCATCGTCTACGACATTGATCACGACACTTGGGTCGAGCCGATTCGCCAAGCTCTAGCGGGGACACCGTGAGCGTGCGGCGCCTCGTTTCGGTTGCGCTGTTTCACGTCGGGGCGGTACCGACCCCGCCCGCAGCGATCCGTATCCTGGCGCGAACCGAGGGCTAAAGCCGCCTCGACACGTTAGCGGCCGCGCTTCCCGCATTTGCGGGGGGCTGACCTATAAGGAGACGTTCACCCCCCCAGCTTCGGACACTCATTCGGGTAGGCTTGTATGCCGCCATTGGGCCGGTTGTGGGCGCTGGTGCCCATAGCAGGGGGCGACCTTGTCGGTGCAGGCTATGTGCCTACGCGTTCAAATCCCGGAAGACGTGTCTGAAAACTCATGTTTCCGTATGACGTACGATGGCCTCACAAATTTCATGCGTTGAAAGAATAGCATCTGCATCGACCAGCCTTCGCTCCCGCGCCGCAAGCAGGAAGTCGTCGCACATCGCCGCAAAGCCGCGTTGCTGTCCCACCGAGATCCAGTCGCCTCGTCGATGTAAGCTTTGCGTCCCGCCCGTGTCGACGCGATCAGCGAGGTTCATCACTGTATGACGTGCCCCACCGCCAATGAGGTCCAGGCGTTCCTCGTCGAGCCCACTGTTACGATGCATCGTGCCTATGGCGGTAAACCCGTCGCCTGCCAGCGTGAGGATGATCGTGTGAAGCATGCCGTCTACGACATGGGTTTCGATGTTGCGTCGGCAGACCGGCCCTGGGGCCAGGAACAGCAGCGTATCGACAACGTGGATGAAGTCATCAAAGACGACCTTCCGCGGTTCGTTGGGTTGCCGGTAGCGGTGTTTTTCGAGGATAATGAGGTTCGCGTCGATGCCTCGCAGGGCGACATAGTCCGGCGCAAACCGTCGGTTGAAGCCGACCATGAGCGGAACGACACGTTCCGTGGCTAAGGTGACAAGCGCTTCGACGTCACTAAGATTATCAGCGAGCGGCTTGTCGACGAAGGTCGGGACGCCTCTCTCAATAAGGAGCCTGACGAGTTCACCGTGTGCCTGCGTGGACGCGTGGACAAAGGCGGCGTCGAACGACGTGGCGGAAAGCGCATCTGTAGCGCTGGTGTGCCGATGCACGATACGAAACGAGCGGCCGACCTCGTCGAGGACGTCCGCATCGCGCGTCGCCAGGTGAATGTCGAGATCAGCTCGCGTGGACAGAACCGGAAGATATGCTTTGCGAGCGACGTCGCCCAGCCCGATGAGAAGCACGCGCATATTCTATTCCTCGGTCCGGCACGATTGCCGCTTTTGCCGTGCAGCAATACCTTCGCGAACGCGCCCGCAATCAATCGTCGGGGACGACCCACATCAATACGGTCAATGCTCCTCGTATCCTCCCAGAAACAAACGCCTGTTCATTTGCTGGATACGACCGCCAAGCTCAATTATGGATCGTACGCACGTCAGCCATCGCTACGTCGTGCAACCGACGGTAGCGCGCCTCGATCAGGCCAAACACGCCAAAGCCGAACAGGCCGACGCCAACCACAATATCCGCTGGACTGGTCAGCCAAGATAGTGCCTGTGCCATACCGCCCGCTTGGCTCGCCTGGTCAGTCATTCCAGCCTTGAGCAGCAGATAGCTACAGATCATGAACACTATGCCGCGCGCGCCGTAACCGGCCCGACCGCTCCACTGTACCCAAGGCTGCGACGCAATTTGCGGGGCGAGATACTTGAGAAAGCTGCCCTTGATTGCCTTGACCAGCTGAATTACGCCCACGCCGAACACTGCGACTGCGCCGAGCATCACCAGCAGCGTGCCGCCGGGCAGATCGAGCGCGACTTGCGTGCCTGCCTGCGCGCCTTCACCCCTTGCGCCTAGTCCGCGGATCAGGTTTACGGCCTGCCAGGTAAGCAGCAAGTGGACGATCCCGCTGATCCCCGCACCGATCCGCTCGACGATTCCTTTGCGATCCGTACCGTGCCTTTCGATGTCGAACGCCGCGTCGGCCAGCCGCCAGAGGCCGTAGCCACAAAGCCCGACTGCCATGATCGACAGCAGCACGTGACCGGCCCCGTCGCCGACATATTCAAGCGCGCCGGCTGGGTCCTCCGCGCGACCGACCCGGATTATAAGGAAGGCGATTACTAGGTACAGGATCCCCCGCGTAGCAAACCCTATTCGCGTAAGTGTGGTGAGCCGTCCGCTGACGTTCATGAAAGTGGTCCCCCGACTGCCCTAACGGCCTGTCTTCCAATTACGTTCCCATCGCAAATAGCTAGGTATTGCGATGCTCACATCGCTATTCCGGCCGACCCCGATGTCGCAGCCGTGTTCGCTTGAGAGACCCTGGAACTGTCCACGCCGGGATGAACCAATGTCCGAAGCTACGAAGTGCGGCGACCGGCATAAGTATCCGGTTGTGGGCGAAACCACCCCGCAAATCGAGTCGGCTAAGACCCAGGGGCGGTCATTCGCAGTAGGTGCCAGCGCCTCTTAACCGGGCGCATCTATTTGCCGTTTCGGTTCGCAAGCAACATAATCGAGTGCTACGAGGCTGTTAGAGTTAAAGTATCGAACGAGGTGCCGGCGTGAAGGTACGAGAACCAACTATCGAACGATCATGACCGTGTTTGAGCATACGCGAGATTCCTCGCCTGATGCGGAATTTGAACGTCGCCGCCAGCGGGCCGTGGACGCTGTCAGACGTACGACCGCCGAGCGCGAAAGCACATTACAAGGCATAGTCGAGCGCGCGACGACGTATGCCGATGCGCCTATCGGAGCAATTTCGATAATCGATCGAGATCGTCAGTGGATCGCTGCTCGCGTTGGCATAGGCGCTACGGAAACTCTTCGTTCGGCATCAATTTGCGCGCAGGCCATTCTCCGTCCTGGAGAACCTCTTATTATTTTCGACACGACGCAAGACGAACGCTGGTCATCCTTACCGATGATCGCAGGCTCACCGTACGTTCGTTTCTATGCCGGGATCCCTCTTGTGAACCGGTCAGGCTACGCTCTGGGAGCGCTATGCGTGGTGGATTTAGCACCCAGGGCTGTAGCCCCAAACGTAGCTGAGCTCGGCAGGTTTGCGCGCGAGGCAGAACGCGTACTGACCGACTAACAGTCTGACCATCGAGCTGCCGTTTTCATGGCTGGCATGCCCCGCCGCAGCTCGAAACCGTTTATCTTTTCGATGAGTCTAACCAAGTAAATTGGTTCCGAGCTACGTTGCCTTCGCCGAAATGTACTTCGTACCCTTTGCCGGCCTCTAGGCAGCGGACCTGAGCCTCGGCGGAAGTTTTATAAACGCCTAAAAGGTGCCAGGGTAAAATTCTTACCACGCCCCACCCTGTTTGGTTGTCTTCCATACGTCTCCGCAACAGTAAAACTGGTGCAAGCTCAGCGAGATGGTATCCATCTTTCATCACGCGCTAATCACCTTGAAGGTACCGCCCGAGCAAGTCTCATGCCAATGCGAGATTTGCGGAGAGACTAACGACGACAGCTGCATCCGTTGTAAGCCGCAGCGACGCCTAACATTCTCGATAGCCACCGGTAGAGGGTATTGGCAATTTCCACGGCAGTCAGGGTGCAAGACCAGAGCGCCAGTCGGCGCGCTAGCAAGCACGCGCTATGCAAGGCGTACAATCCGACTGTGTCCAGAGACCTTCACAGCCTGCGCGACACCGGAACCATAATGCCGCGCAACTGGTCCGACTTGGTTCCGAGCGTCGCGAGCAGCACCTGCCTAGGTCGCGCCGCACTTCGTATCGACACGATAGACTAACTGCTGCAGGCTACTACGATGTGTAACCGAGCCCGTAACAGCTATGAGCCCGAGGCGCTTCACGCGCACTTTGGTACCATATTCTCCGTCAATCGACCGACGGACAATCGCTTTAATCCAAGCGAACTCATGCCGCGCAGCCGAGCGTACGTGGTCCGGGAGACGGATCGCGGTCGATACCTGGACGTGATGAGTTGGGACGTTCTGGGCGGCGGTGCAGCTTGGCCGATGACAAACGTGCGCAACCTGGGCCTACCGCAATGGCGAGCTCTGGCTGCCAAGCCGGAAAACCGCTGTTTAGTGCCACTGAGCGAGTTCTGCGAATGGACTGCCGAGGCGCATGACCTGGGTGACGGAAAGAAGCCTCTTAAGGGAGAGATGTGGTTTCAGGTGACCGACCAACCACTGTTCGCCGTCGCCGGCCTTTGGCAGCCAGCCGCAGAGGGCAATGGCTTCACGATGGTGACGTGTAACCCAAACAATCTGGTCGCACCGATCCATCCGAAAGCGATGATAACCGTCTTGAGACCGGCAGACTACGATCGTTGGTTGCGCGGCAGCTACGACGATGTCGTCGCCCTGCAGCAGCCCTATGCAGCCGCACGTATGACTGTTCGCGGGCCGGTATACCCAACGCGCCGTGCGAAGGTCTAAGTTCGGCGCCTAGAAAGCGCCCCTTTCCCCACGATAACAAAATTGCGCCAGACCTAGAAACTGAATTGAAGGATATAATGAGATGGCGTTCAAAACGAACCGCGAAAATGCAGACATAGCTCAGGCGGCAGCGACCTCAGCGACGTTGGAAAACGTCCGTATTCGGGAGCAACGGTCGGCCGACGCATATGCCGCGCTGGCCACGCGGGATGAACGTCTTGCGGCTAAGGCAGCTGCCCTCCGACCCTCGGGCGAGATCGACGATAACAGCGATACCGTATAATTGCGGGCTGCTGCCAATGTGGGTTCGCAGCAGCCCTAGCCGACCAAAACGTCATTGGGGGGGCTCTTTGGTCGGTTGATTATAACCTGGGGCTAGTTTTTATAATTGCAACCATACTGGTGGGTCCCGGCGAGGTTCGCTTTCGGACCGTAAGCAGCGCTACCTAGTCCCTAAATTCCTTCCGCAAGTTTCACACTCGGTCTGGAGCATTGGTGTGACCTTTAAGCAGTGCCGGCAATGCCCGCCTATTTTAAGCGGGGAAGTCGCCTTTGCACCAGTAGTACGTACCCCGGTCCATTTAATAAGCTTAGAAACGAAGGTTGCTAACACGGCGTATGCCCTTTTTACCGATTTAGGATGTTTCGTTTCGCGTCGTGTTTGAAACCGATCCATTCCTCGGTGCTCAAGAGTGTGCGTTAACAGCCGTACGGTAAACAAACCGATAGCGTATGGATCTCCTAGTTCGTCACGATTGGGCCGTATGGTACCCCCCGTCGGGTGTGGCGCCGACAACAAAGTTCATGGCACGATACTTGGTTAGCCAACTGCAAGCCACCACATCGTAGAGATCGCGTTTGCTACCCCTGTTCCCATGGTCATTTCGCCACCCGTAATACGCGTGCCTATGGTTTGTGGGGAGGTTGCGACGGGACGGCTTCAGTAGCCGGTTCGGCAGGCAATTTGGAACGCGTACCAGATTTCCGTCCAAGACCAGTTTTTAGGGCCATCGCTCGACGCACCTCACTGTAGCTTTCAGACACTATGGGGTAATCGAGCTTCAAGCCGTAACGCGCGCGATATTGCTCTGGCGTGAAACCGTTGTTTGCTAAATGGCGTCGAAGCGTCTTGTAGGGCTTACCGTCGAGCAAACTGATGATGTGATCGCGGCTTGCCAACGACTTTCGAACTGACACCGCAGGCGTATAAATTTCGGTCGCCCCGGAGGCTCCATTGTCTCCAGTGGCCTCCAACCTAGCGACAGAATCGTACGTTGAGCGGAGGATCGCAGAAACGTCTCGAACCGTTGCTTGGTTATTTTGATTGCTAAGCCACGCAATAGTAATCTCAGCCGCAAGTTCGACAGCAGTCGTTTTAATGGTCATTGCTTTTTTCCGTGCGTTAATCCGAATTACAATCGGCCAACACCTCTTATACAAAACTGCAGTCGCAACAATGCTGGGGCAGATCAGGCAGGGTCCTTCTCGAGCAACTGCGCCGACGTCAACCGTTGGCCACCTGCGTCAGGCTCGTTGTTGCGTCACGAGCGTTCCAGAACACTAGAAACCGAATTGGTATCAAACCTGTCCTGCGGCCCTACAGATAACCCCCGGTACCAGCCTTTGTCTGCCTATCTGACGCCAAAGGCATCGAATGCCTGCTGACGGTGAGCGTTGCGATTAGGCAAATCCAGCCAGTTTCTCAGCGTCATCCTCTGGCAGGTCGTGATTAGCTGCCCCGTCGGGCAAGAGAACGCCCGGCTCCGTTGACATGTCGCCAGCGTCAGGCTCGTTACCTGGGATACGGTTCAAGCTCATCGATCATTCCTTTCACTAATTCGGTTACGTACGAACGCGTAGAAACATGTTGGCAACTGGGGTTAGCAACCGACCTGACCACGACGCCCACTGCCCTCGATCGAGCGTCTCGCTCGGGCTGCGGGCGTCTTCGTCCTTCTGATGCTGGGTGGAAATATTCGGTGCCGGCTGCGTCTCGCTGCCCGAGCTGTCAGCCATGCCCTTCTTACCCGGTTCGGTGGAAAGGTTAAGGCTGGATTGCGTCCGTGTGCTCGTCGTTCGCCATAATCGCTCTCCTTAGCGTTAGGACGACTTCGGTAGCGGTGGCGTTCCGTTTAATGCCGGTAAGCCCAGTGTGGCGTCAAGTTTTCGAGTCAGCGACGAGCTTTCGCAGTTCTTTCCCTGGTGTGAAATGGAGCGCTCGCCTGGCATCGACCTCTACCAGTTCACCGCTCCGCGGGTTGCGGCCAGTATGAGCAGCGCGGTCACGAGTGCTAAACGATCCGAAGCCCCGGATTTCTACGCGACCGCCCTTAACTAAATGCTCCGTGATCCCTTCGAAGAAGGCGTTCAAAATGATTTCAGACTCTCGAGTGGAAAGCTCGGGGTGCTGGGCGGCCAGTAACGCTATGAGTTGAGCACGAACCACATGATTTCCTCGATGTGCAGCGCGCAATTTGGTCAGCGAGCGCCGATAGGTTACTGCAAAAGTGAATACGGATCGAGCTTTTAAAATCCCGCGCCTGCTCCGAACATCGGCGGCAGGCGCAATCCCTCTCGCCGTCTGTGCGCACTGGTTGATGCAGCGTCCCACGACACTTACGTCGAGCCGTTCGTAGAGGGGTGTTGCTGAAGCGAACGCGCCGCATCACAGCTGCCACCCATCCTTCTTTTCAACGGTCGTAATTGCCTCCATCACCTGCCTCGCGTGGTCTCAGTAGTTCATCCACATCGACCGCCCCTTGTCTTGCGTATCTTCGTCGTATCCGTCCAAGCGGCATAGAGTCCGAGCGACTGCTTCAATGTTGGTCGTTCGGTAGGTACGCGGTTGGGTTATCGCAGACGCTGGAGCGCGGATTGGACTACCCCAACAAGCAACCGCTTCAACCGCGGGACAGTGATGCAGCACCTTCCGGCGCCGAGCTGATGTACCTCTATGGCTTAACGGTGACCCACCGGACGTACAGAGGTTTAGACGCTAATACCGAAAGCCGACGCCTGTTCATTGGAATGCAGCTCAGTATTGGCTGCCGGACGATGGCGTCCACAGTGACAGCAAGGCTGGAAGTACCATGGGTACGGAGGACTGATGGTATAGTGCCATCACGTCCGGTACGGAGTTACGAGGAGAAACGAGGAAACCTATCCTCAAGCGAATGTCGGCCGCCGGACGTTCCGGTCCGGTGGTACAGCGCTGACGATCGCCGGCACAGGACACGTCGACTAGATCCTGATGCCGCATCGTTGGCGGATCCGGAACGTCGACATGGCGGGGAGCTCGGGGTCTATGCATTCGACCTGCAGACCGGGCCGATGAGCAGTTCAAGCTGATGAGCACCTTCAGGGGATTACTGTCGGCCCTCGTGCTGTCCAACGTTTCAAAAGCAAGAGATAGCTTGAGCGCTCCGGTGCGTTACGGGCGATCTCATGGCTGCGTCACCGGTTACGCAGGCCAACGTCGCCCGAGAGTCGATGACCGTGCGCAAGATGTATGAGGCGATCATGTACCGCAACAACAATGCGGCAGCCAATCTGTTGATGCGCCGCTCCGGCGGTCCGGCCAGTCTTCCTACTCTTCTGCGCAGCATCGGCGACCGGGTCACGCGCATCGACGATTATGAGGGGGCACGTAACAGAACGCCCCCTTCCCGCATCCTCATGCAACGAAGGGAGATTAGCCGTCCCCGACGCCGATCGGCGACAACGGGCTGGAGTTGGACTCGATGGAGCAGCTAGGTGCGCTAGGAGCGCTAGCAGAGGCGTTCGACCTCGACGACAGCCTGTTGAGCAATGATCCGCCGCAGACGGTAGGTGCCAGGGTTGATTGGGTCATGCACGCGCACGCAGAAGGCAATGGCCGAATGATGCTAGCCACCTTTGGATCGACCCGCATCCCGCGTCCGTGTGCACGACGTTGCAGACTTGCAATATAAAGCCGCATTCCTGGCGACGCAGTTCAGTGGAAGACGCCGGGTGGTTGCGATGGTATCTGCACATCATCTGTAAGTGATGATCTGGGCCGCTTTGTCACCGACGCATTGGGCTCCAGTGGTGATGCACACTATCGGTGCGCCCCTTGGACTGACGATGATGAACTCTACTTTGATAAGTTACGCTTTAGACATGGTCGCTAAAAGTTAGCCGTCATCGGCGACACGCGACATATCGTAGAAACAGCGGCGGACTCTATCCCGTTGCTTAATGGCGCGTGTGCACCGTATTATCTAGCCGAGACAATACACTCCTCAGGCTTTCCAATCAGAAAGCCCTGAACCTGATCACAGCCCCAGCGACGCAAAACCGACAGCTGCTCCTCAGTTTCGACCCCTTCTGCAACAATGACGAGGCCGAGGCTCTTGCCCAAACCGATCGTCGCCCTAACAATTGAGGAAGATGAGTCGTGACTATGCATTGTAGCGACGAAGCTCCGGTCGATCTTGATCTTGTCGAAGGTAAACTCTTTGAGATTGCTGAGCGACGAGTGCCCAGTTCCAAAGTCGTCCATCACGACCTTAGCGCCGCGCGTTCGCAACTCTCTTAGGGTTGCAAGGACGTTGTCCCGCTGAAAGCCCAAGAGCGTGGCGCTTTCGGTAACTTCAAGTTCCAATCGGTCGAATTTGAACCGGCAACGCAGTGCAGCCTCACATATCTCAGCCACAAGCCCGACGGAGCGAAACTGTATCGGCGACAGATTGATTGCTAGCGACAACTTTGGATTCCAAGTTGATGCAGTACAGAGTGCGTGATCGATCATCCATGAACCGATAGTGTCGATGAGTCCGCAAGACTCGGCGATGGGTATAAAAATGTCCGGTGATATTTCCCCAAGACTGGGATGCCGCCAGCGAAGCAGTGCCTCATACGCGACGATCTCTAACGAAGCTGTGTCAGCTATTGGTTGGAAATCTAGGTGCAGTTCGTTCGCCGAGACGGCATTCTCAAGATCCCTCGCAAGCCGAAGGCGCTGGCTAGCTTCATCTTTCAAGTGTTTGTTATAAATGCGCGCCGTATTTCTGCCGTCGGACTTGGCTCGATACAACGCAAGGTCCGCAAGCTCGTAAAGTTCGTCTCCAGTTTGGCCAGGCTCAGAAAGCGCTACTCCCACGCTCATCCTGATCGCGACACCCTCGTCCGACGGTGCTGACGCCATCTTATATATACGAGAAAGGAGTGCTTCTGTAGCCGCAGGTTGTACATGCGCCACTTGAATGACGGCGAATTCGTCGCCACCAATACGGGCAACTAGGTCATCGCTGCGGACACACGAAGACAGCAGCTGTGCCGTACGCTTGAGCACGCGGTCTCCGCCCGCATGACCCATTCGATCATTAATAGCCTTGAACGCGTCCAGATCGATGGCAAATAACGCTACGACGTCCCCGGTCCGCGCGCTGCGGGCAAGTTCGTGAGCAAGACGATTTTCAAACAGAAAGCGGTTCGCAAGTCCAGTCAGCATGTCGTGGCTGGCTAGGAATTCCGCGCGACGCTCTGCAGTCCGACGACTCTCCACCGCATTCCGATATTCGTAAATTCCACGCGCCAGATCGCCAAGCTCGTCGGTTCGCTCAAGTGAGGGTACGTCTCCGTAGCTTTCACCAACCCGGAACTCGCGCAGTCGCGCGGCCATAACTGTGATCGGCAATACCAGCCTTTGACGAAGCCAGATGGCCATGCTGAATATGACAACCACGATCCCGAGTCCGCCGAGCAGTACCGAAATGATGTCCCGGTGGCTCTCACGTCTGTTTTTTTCCGCTGCCTTCCAGATCGCCGAGGTTAGTTCTTGTCGCGCATGACTACGGCTCGCCTCCAAGGCCGTTAGCGCACCTAGAAAACGTGGCATTGCAGCTTTGATACCGGATGGTCTGAACCGGCTCATCTCTATTAACTGGTCGGAGACCATAGCAAATACCGCCGCGGCTTGCTGCCCCTCCTGAATAGGCGCCGATCCTACCTCCGATCGCATATCGGGAAATATAGTCGCTTGCGCCGAATGTCGTTCGAACTCCGCGATCTGCTTGTGCAAGTCCTCCCAGCGCGCGCTAGGCACCTTTACGCCTTGTTCTGCATCCCGGGTTAGGCGACCGACATCCTGACGCAATCGTCGTTGTGCCTGATCAAGCCTATCCTGTTGCCCTAGAATCTCGCTGAGCAATGCTATGCGTACGTCAGCATGATGGATCTTGTTGCCAACTGAAAGCCCGGTTGCCAGTACGGCTAGCGCCATGATGATGACAGCTGCGCACGCTATGGATACACGCGCCGATATCGATAGCCGCACACACTTCTCCCCGAGAATCTCGCTTAGGGTCAAAGCGTTACGTTATGGCGAGAAGATCACACTTGCGCCACCTGCCATGCTCAAATCGAGCTTACGGCACGCAGCAACCTTGTAGATGGGCGAGCAACGCGAAAGGCCATTGAGGACAATTTCAACATCGAGGAGACCTATATCCGGCCTACATTACGCCCGGCGCTTCTCGAATTCGGCCCCTCGTTCTTTTTGGGTAAGCAGATGGAAAGGGAGCTGTACGATTATCAGTAAGGCCTGTCCGACATTGCCAGATGGAACATTCACCCGCATTGCGGCAACTACATCGCGGCCAGACATTCGAGACTGCGAGATCATGCAGCGGCTGTCGTTCTGATAACCCGCCGCGGCATCATCCAGAAAGGTAGTTTTTGATGCAAGCCCAAGACGTTCACCTTCCCGCAACGACGATCTTTGGAAGTGTCGTGATCGGTTCCACGGTGATTGCCCGAAACCACGTCTCGGCGCCTTCGGATTGCAGCTGAATGTGACCATGCGTTAGCGGCCGCCGAGTGCCGTCGGTCGCGATCGTCGCCAAGTCGTGCACTTCGGCGACTGGTACGCCGTTTACAACATGCACCGCGCGGCTGCCAACGACATACAGGTCGAGCGTGTTCCACGCGCCGACGGGGCGCTCCGCATCGGTCGCGGCCTCGACGTTCCAGGTCGGGGTGCTGTTGACGATGTCGATCTCGCGGCCCCCGGCGCGGAAGCGAAGATATGGTTCGACCAACGATGGATCAAACTTCACGCCGGTGCGCCCACGCACCTTGCCGCCTACCGCGACGATCATGCCGGTCGATCCGGTCATAATTTCGAACTCGACGGATGGACGCCAAGTCCCGAAGACTTCGCCGGGGGTGCCGTGGGTATGATAAAGCAGCCCGTTGTTGCGCGGCAGCGTCGCACGTGGCGCCCAAGTCTTCTCCCCCCATTTGAACTGCAGCCGCAAGTGATAGTCGCGAAGGTCGACGGTGTTGACGAGGCTACCCCAGGTCTTGCCCTTCACCCAGATCGCAGGAGCACCATCCACGGAGCGCACGGCGAAGTCGCTGCTGGTGTCTCGGTTGGTACCGATCGGCGGCGCGTCTGGGTTCGACTGATACGTGATTGAGGGGTCGGCATAGCCGAGCCAAGGCGCCCAGCCCTTCAGGCTGCGCCCGTCAAACAACACGGTCGGCTTGCCGGTCGGCACGGGTATGTCCCTCAGCGTCAACCGCTGCACTGAATTTTCCGGTTCGCCCGCAATGGCACGTGCACGGTCCCTTGACGTTTGCGCAATCGCGGGGGCGGACAGCACCAGAAGCGCTGCCAATGCTCGATCAAACCACATAAACATTCGCCCTCAATCATCGTTCGACGCGCGACTACTCCATTTGCCTAGTTGTATCGATACTAGTTGAAAGTTGGCGTGCACACTTGGATCGTTGTGGGGCTCACCGCTGCTGCTCGAAGGAGAAAGTTCACCCGCCGTCTCAGCGATCCGGTTACTGCACCAAAATTCGTTTAAGAACGCTAACGGTGTCCCGAAAAGGCAAAGCGAAATTCGGACCTGAAAGTTGGTTAATTATGTGTGATCGAAATACGATGATCATGCTAAGGCAGCAGCTAAAGCGCACGGTATCGCTCGGAACCTCGGCGATCCACACGCAGCCATTAACGGGGCGGGTGGATCATATTTCTCCTTTAATTTAAGAGTAATCGACGTCGGCAACATGTGTAAGCAGCTAAGAGCGACCAGCCTCTACTGCCCCAGTTGGCACAAACCGCCGATGACCTCATAACGCGCTTTTTGTACCGACCGAACTCGCTAGGACGGCGTCTCAGGGCGAATGCTGAAGGCGGGCTGCAGCCAAATTGCGATAAAGCTGCGGCCCTAGCCGCCCCGTTACCCGGGAAGGTTTGGGGGGTTAGCAGTACCCTATGGTCATAAGGCTGAAACACGAAACTCCTGATTTGCCCAACAAGTCCGGTTGTCCTGGACGGAACAACCCAAGCCGCGCCACACTTCGTGTCGACACCATCGTACAACTGCGTCAAGCTATTACGATGCGTAACTGTGTTCGCAACAGCTAGGAGACCAAGGCTTTACACGCTTTTTGGGGCGACGTTCCCCGCCATCCCCTGCTCGACAATCGCTTCGATCCTAATGAACTTATGCCACGCAGTCGGTCGTAAGTGATCCGTGAGACGGTCCGAAGAATGCCGGCTCCCGTCTACGCCGCTCATTGGGGAGCTTGTTAGCAAGGCGCCTTGGCGCGGTGTGAGCAGTAGGTCCGGTAAGCCAGGCCTGGCCACCACAATCGCGTCGGGTCGCCCAAGTACGGACCGATCGCTTGGGACATGTTCCCCCCTCCGCCTGCAACTGATCTCAAACCTTACCCTACGCTTGGTGCCCGCTCAATTCTGAACCGGCATCCCGCTCGAACCGTTGGTTCCATAACGTTGCGGATGCAGAAACCGCAGTGACCACAAGAAACGCCAACGTGAAGTCCCTCAGCGCCGGAGTCCCGCGTCCCGATCCCAACATCCCGACATGCAACGCCGCCGCCCCGACGCAAATGCCGAGCGAAAGCATTAACTGTTGGAACGTTGCATAGAAACTAGTCGCGCTACTCATGCGAGTCGACGGGATCTCGTCATAGGCGATCGTATTGTACGCCGAGAACTGGAACGACATGAAGAAACCCGACAACATCAACACGCCGAAGACCGCCGGGATCGGCCAGTCGGGGCGAAACAGCCCGCACACGGCATAGCCAGCACTCGCGCCGATCCCGCCGACGATCAGGCTATTGCGAAAGCCGAACCGCCGCAGCAGCCGCGGCGCGAGCCCCTTCATGCACAGCGACCCGATCGCCCCCGCCACTGTGATCGCGCCGCTCGCCGCCGCGGTCATCCCGAAGCCGAGCTGCAGCATCATCGGCAGCAGGAACGGCTGCGCGCCCTGCGTGATGCGCGTCAGCGACCCACCGATCACCGACAGGCGAAAGGACGGGATCCGCATAAGCGAGAGGTCGAGGATCGGGTCAGCGCGGCACTTGGCATGGCGGATGTAGAGAATACCGGAGACTAGTCCAATCCCGATCAGGATCAGCGCGTGCGCCAGTTCCCCCGTCCGGCTCGTCATTTCGAACCCGAACAGCAGGCAGCCGAGCGACACCCCCGAAAGCAAGAAGCCGGGGACGTCGAACTTGGCGGGGCGATCCTCGCGCACGTTGCCGATGTAGCGCGTCACCAGCACCACCCCGAGCAACCCGATCGGTACGTTGAGATAGAAGATCCAGCGCCAGTCGAGATAGGTGACGATCGCCCCCCCCACCGGCGGTCCCAGGATCGGCCCGATCAGCGCGGGCATGATCAGCCACGACATCGCCTGGACCATGTCCTCCTTTGCGACGCTGCGCAGCAGGACGAGCCGCCCGATCGGGATCATCATCGCACCGCCGAGCCCTTGCAGGAAGCGCGCCGCCATCATGAACGGCAAGCTGGTGGCGAAGCCGCACAGCATCGATCCGCCGACGAAGATCAGGATCGCGGCGCGGAACACGGTGCGCGACCCGAACCGGTCCGCAAGTCGCCCGCTCGCCGGGATGAAGATCGCCAGCGCGAGCAGATATGAGGTCAGCGCCGACCCCATGCTGGTCGCGGGCACACCGAAATCGCGCGCCATCGTCGGCAGAGCGGTGGAGAGCACGGTCGCGTCCATCTGTTCCATGAACAAAGCGCAGGCGATAATCAGCGCAGTGACGCGGTAGTTGCGCGGCGTGTGCGGGACGGTGCCCGGCTCCTTGGCAACCTGCGCGATCGTGTCCGCGGCGGGGAGGATGCCGTCGCGGATCTCACTGTTGATCGCGGCCAGCCCGCGACGGCGCAGCCTCATGCCTGCCACCCTCCGCCAAGCGCCTTAAATACGTCGACCTGCCGATCGACTAGCAAGGCGTCGGATGCCGCCAGATTGGCCTGCGCGCTGGTCAGCGCGGCCTGCGCGGTCAGCAGCGAGAGGAAATCGGTCCGCCCGAAACGGTAGAGTCGCCCCGCCTGATCCGCCGCGGTCGCCGCGCTCCCCTGCGCGCGCGACAGCGCCGCGTTGCGGTCGGCCTCGCGCGCATAAGCGGACAACGCCGTTTCGGTCTGGCGCAAGGCCTCCAGCGTCGTGGAATCGAATTGTGCCAGCGCCTGATCGGCGGACGCCCCCGCCTGCGCGATCTGCGCGCGGACGACCGGGCGATTGGGGAAGCTCCAGCTGATCAAAGGTCCCAGCCCGAGGTGAAAGGCGTTGCCCGACCCCAAAGCCGACACCGGGCCGGTGAAGCCCGCCGAGCCGCTGAGGCTCACCTGCGGGTACAGGTTGGCGGTCGCCATACCGATCCGCGCGGTAGCGGCGGCGAGCGAGCGTTCCGCGCAGCGGATATCGGGGCGGCGGCGGATCAGCGCCGCACCGTCGCCGATCGGCAGCGGACGCGTCAGCGCGGGCGGCCGCGCGCAGGTGGCGACGTCGCGCGGGTAATCCGCGGGCGCGCGCCCCATCAGCGTCGCGAGCCGGTACAGCGCTGCGGTGCGGGTCGCGATCTGTGTCGGGATCAGCGCCGCGCTTTGCTCGACCGCCGAGCGCGCGCGGGTGACGTCGAACGCGGTCCCGCGACCGCCGCGTTGCAGCCGCAGCGTCACGTCGAGCGTCTGGCGTTGCAGCGCGAGGATCCGATTGTTGGCGGCGAGCACCATGTTGGCGGTGCAGGCGGCGGCGTAGCTGCGCGCGGTCTCGGCGGCGACGGTCACGCGGACGTTGTCGCGCGCGGCGGCGACCGCTTCGGCATCACCCTGCGCCGCCTCGATCCCGCGCCGGATCCGCCCCGACAGGTCGAGCGGATAGGCAAGCGAGATGCCGAGGTTGTAATCGAGCGTCCCCGGCAGCGAGCCGCCGGTCGTCGTCAGGCGATCGACCGAGGTCCCGCCGCCGAGCACGGTCGACAGCGTCCTGCCCGCCGCCACTTCCGCGACCACCCCATCCGCGCGGCGCAGGTTCGCGTCCGCCGCGCGCAGATCGGTGTTCGCGGCGAGCGCCTCGGTGACGAAGCCGTCGAGCCGTGCGTCGCCGTAAAGCTGCCACCAGCGATCGGGCAGCGGCACGTCGGCGAAGACCTTGTCATGCCCGCTGTCGAAACTGTTCTGCGCGGACGGGCGATTGACCGCCGCCGCCTCCGGAAGCGCGTAATTCGGTCCGGCGGTCGTACACCCCGCCAGCGCCAGTGCGATCAGCGCGGGCAACGTCCGCCGCGGTGCGGTCCGCAGGCGCGTCATGCCGCCACCACCGGCTGACCAGCCTTCTGCTCGACCGTCACCGTCGCGGTCCGCCCGACGATCAGCGAAATGCCTGCGGGCACTTGCCCCAGCTTGACCCGCACCGGAATGCGCTGCGCGAGCCGGACCCAGCTGAAGGTCGGGTTGACGTTGGGCAGCAGGTTGGACGTGTTGGTCCGTTCGCTGTCGTTGATCCCCGCGGCGATGCTGTCGACCCGCCCGTGCAGCGCGCGTGGCTCGCCCATCAAATGGACGACGACCGGATCGCCAAGATGAATCCCGCCGAGCTTGGTCTCTTCGAAATACCCCTCGACGCGAAGCGAGTCGGTATCGACCAGCGCCATCGCCTGCGTGCCCGCCGCGATATAGTCGCCAGGGTGGAGATCGAGGTTGGTTACGATCCCGTGCACCGTCGCGCGCACCGTCGTCCGCGCGAGATTGAGCGCGGCGGTCGAGCGCGCGCTCTGCGCTTGCGCCAGTGCCGCCGAGGCGGTGGCGACGCGTGCGACATTCTGTTCGTGCGTTTCCTTCGCGACCAGATCACCCAGCGCCAGATCGCGTTGCGCCTCGCGTCGTGCCTGCAGCAGAGTCGCGCGCGCACTCGCGATCGACGCGTCCGATTGCGCGAGCGTCAGTTCGAACCGCGGGCGATCGACCACGAACAGGATGTCGCCGGGCTTGACCGATTGATTATCATGCACCGCGACTTGCGTCACCAGCCCCGCCACGTCGGGCGTGACGCGGACGATATCGGCGCGAATGCGACCGTCGCGCGTCCACGGATCGGTCTCGTACCGCCGCCACAGCCAGATCGCGACCAGCACCGCGAGCGCGACGATGATCAGGGTGATGGCGGACCGGCCAAGCGGGGCGATCAGCGATTTCAGGCGGGCGGAGGTCATGCGGAAGGTCCGGTCAGCAGGGCGAGCAGCCCGAGGAGAATGATGAACAAGGCGACGTCGACGAGCGGTCGATAGGCGACCAGGCGATAGACCCCGGCAAAGCCCAGCAGGCGTGACACCGCAGCGGTCAGCAGCAGGGCCGCAACGCCCAGCAGCAGGATGGTCGGCAGATACACGCCACCGATCGAAACCTCACCGATCATGCCGTCAGCTCCACGCCCGGTTGATAGGCAACCGCCTGCGGAAAAAGGTTACGGCGCAGCGACGTCAGCGCGAGCACTCCGCTGCGGTGCCGCTCGGGCAAGCTCATGCCGAAGCCGGTCAGCGCGCGATCGATCCCCGCGAGCAGCGCCGGTTCGGGCGGCGCGGGCTGGTTGGGCCGCAAAGCGCGGTAATGCGTGCCGACGCCGAGCAGTACCGGCGTGATCAGCGCGTCCTCGGTCGTCGAGCCGTCCAGCCGCAACTGCCGCAACTCGCCGACCGCGACGCCGATCCGCAGATCGGCCAGCGCATCGAGCAACGGCTTCCCCGGGTCCTCGCCCTGAAGCACAAGGCGCGGCGCGAGCAGCCCGATCCGGTCGAGCATCCGCGCGACCCAACCCGCCGCATCGGGCCGCCCGCGCGCATCGCTTCGTGCCGCGAGTTCGCGCCAGCCCGCCCGGATCAGCCGCCGCGCGCTGGTATCCGCGCCGATCGTCTGGAACAGGCCGACGGTGACGACCGCGAACAAGGTCCCCACCAGCTGCGATATGCCGCCGTTGATGAACGCGTCGAAGCTCTCACCGAAGCGATCGTTGAGCCCCACAGTGTTGAGCCCGCCGAGCAACGCGCCGAGCGTGATCAGCAAGGTCGACGGTCGCGCCAGATACATCCCGCCGATCAGCATCGGCGGTGCCAGCACCGCTGCCAGCGTGACGAAGTCAGTCACGCGCGGCAGGATCGCAAACGCATAGACCGCCGCAACGACCAGCCCGACGATCGTCCCGTAAAAGAACGCCATGATCGCGGGCGCCGGATCGTCGCTATTGCCGAACAAGGCGCAGCACACCCCCGCGATCAGCACTGCCCCCGCGCCGTCCGACCAGCCCGTCCCGATCCAGAAAGCGCAGCCGAGCAAAATCGTCGCCACAGTCCCGCCAGCCGCGCGCAGCGCAATCCCGCGGTCGCGGTGGAGCGGACGCCGCGCGGCGCGCTTGAGCAGCGCGGAAACCCCCGGCGTGACGGGCGCGCGCGACGGCGAACGCATCTGGTCGCGCAAATCGCGCGCGTTGCGATGCGCGTCGATCAGTTCGGCGAGACGCGCGAGCAAGCTGAGCCGAAGCGCATCGCGCCAGATCATCGATGGCGCGGGGGCGGGTTCAAGGGCGCGCGCACGCGCGATCAGCGCGTCAGCGGTCGCGCCGCGGTCCGCGGTGGAGGGCGGATCGCGCAGCCATTCGCGGACGTCCGCGATCAGTGCGAGCGCCTCGGGCCGCGGCGCATCGGCACTGCGCAAGAGCTCGCCGATCCGGTCGTCCACCGCGCTCGCTAGCGGGAGCAGCATCGACAGTTCGGCCTGAAGCGCGCGCAGCGTGCGCACGCGCGGCAGCAGCCGTGCGGTGTCGAACGGCAGATGGATGGAAAGCTGATGCAGCTCGTTGATGTCGAGCGCGAGGCGGCGGCGGTCGCGGTCGAGCGCCGCATCCGCCGTCCCCGCCAGCGAATCGCACGACCAGCGTTCCGCATCGCCGAGGATCGTGTCGATCCGCGTGAGCAATGTCGCGGTCACCGTCTGCGGGAAGACCAGCCCGTGGACGAGACTGCCGCACAGGATGCCGATCGTGATTTCCTGCACGCGCAGCGCCGCCGTCGTGAAGATAGCATCGGGCGCATTGACCGACGGGAAGCCGATGATGCTCGCGGTATAGCCCGCCAGCAGGAATAAATAAGCGCGCGGGGTCCGGTCCAGCAGCGAGATGTAGAGGCACAGGCCGAGCCACAGCGCGAGACCGAGCGAGAGCAGTTCGGGCGCGTTGACCAGATTGGGTACCAGCCCCACCGCCGCGATCGCGCCCAGCACCGTACCGGCGACGCGGAACACCGCCTTCGACAGCACCGCGCCCGCAAGCGGCTGCGCGACAATGTACGACGTCGTTACCGCCCAGTACGGCCGCGTCAGCCCGATCCGAAGCGCGATATAATAAGCCAGGATCGCCGCGACGAAGCACTTCGCCGCGAACAGCGCTTCCCGGCTGCCGAACCGCGCCCCGATCATCGAGCACGGTCCTGCTGAAAGCGCGTCCCGACTTTCTCGGCAACGCGCAGCGCAGTCGCGAGATCGTCATCACTAACGCCGTCGAGCATCGTCCGCCGCAGCGTTTCGAGGGTCGCTTCGATCCTCGCGACCAGTGTGCGACCATGCGGGGTCAAACGGATCCGGCTGACCCGCGCATCGTCAGTGTCACGATGCCGCTCGACCAGTCCGCCCTTCACCATTTGGTCGAGCGAACGGACGAGCGACGCCTGAGTGACGTCGAGCTCATTCGCCAGATCGGTCTGGCGCGCATCGTTCCCCAATCGCCCGACCTGGATCAGCGCCCAGCCGATCGAAGCGGACAGCCCCATGCCACTGAGCGCACCATCCGCCGCCTGCCGCCACATCCGCGCGAGCGGCAGAAGGGTGCGAGCGTAGGAAGACTCAAGCGCGAGGCGTGGCAATGTCATTAGCGTGCTAAGTAATATTCTTTCGTCCCGCTGCAACGCAGCAGGGCGAACTTTTGGCACAAATTTGTGATTGCCTTGCGAAATCTGACGCTACAGAATTTCGCCCCGCGCAGAAACCGCTGCTTAACTGCGTTCGTGAGGTAGGAGGCTTAAAGCCGAGGTAGCTCTTCTGCCCAAAGCGGCGAGTCAGTTGCCCCCGTCACGTCCGCGATCGCTGTTAGGTCGTGGCCTACGTCGAGGAAACGATAAGGGGATTGCACGTGATGCACGCGACCCTAACGCGCCCGACCTTTTTGTATTACTAAAAAAGACGCGTCCGGAAACCGTAGAGAACTACGGCTCCCGAACGCGAGTGGGGGGGACATCGATAGGTCCACGCCGTCAAAGACGCAGCGCCAAATCAGTTACGCATCCGGAACGTCAAACCAAAACGGCGGTCGTTCAGTTCGTAGTTGCGCGGATTAGTAGCATAATATTGATAGCTGTCATAGCGCGCCCGCAACAGGTTAGTCGCGTCGATCGTAACAGACACCTTAGGCGTGAAATTGTAAGAAATCGACGCATCGAGCTGCCCAAACGCGCGGTTGTAGATTGGAATCCCGCCTGTTCCGTTGCTCGCGCTGTCGAACAGATAACTGCTGCGCCAGTTGTACGCAGCGCGTGCGCTAAACCCGTACTTTTCGTACAGACCGACGAGATTGTAGCTCCACTTGGACAAACCCTGCAATTCGGTCGGCACCGCCTGTCCGGTAATCAGCGTGCCGGTCGCGCCGGGGGCGTTGCTGTCGACATAGGTCACGTTTGCTTGCGCGCCGAGACCGGCGAGCGGCCCCGGCAGGAAGTCAAAGAAGGTGTTACCGCCGATTTCTGCGCCCTTCACCGTCCCGCGCGTCCCGTTGACGAAGGTCGTCGTGCGGAACGTTTGGTCTGCCTGCCCCGGCACCGGATAGGTGACGTTGGACACCGCCGCCTGGGTAAAGTTCTTTAGCTTCTTGTAGAATAGCGTGCCGTACAGGAAGGTCGTGCGCGACGCGTTCCATTCAAGCGCGAGATCCGCCTGGTCGACCGTCAGCGGCCGGAGCAGCGGGTTGCCGCCGGTGCCGGTGTTCGTGTTGTTGGGCGCATAGCCCGTTACCGTGCTCGAACCGTCCGGATTGGTGACAGTGATTTGGGTGTAGCCGATCGACAGCTGACGATTGGCGTTCAACTGGTTAAACTCGGGACGCGCCAGCCCCTTGGATGCACCGGCGCGAAGTTGAAGCCGGTCGGTGACATGCGCACGCAGGTTCAAGCTCGGCAGCACCTTCGTGTAGGAGGAATCAACCGAATAGGGCTGATCGACCGTAATCTGGTTGCTCGTCGCCAAAAGGTCGGGGCGATACGACAAGCGCGTCGCGCCCGCCGCCGCGGTGTCGGTCTTGACGACGCGCACCGCGATGTTCCCGTCGATCGGCAGACCCGCGTCAAACTTGAAATATGCCGCAACATAGCCCGCGTAGGTCTTCTCGCGCTGCGTATTGATATCCTGCGGACTGAATGTCGTCAGCGCCCGACCGCCGAGCGACTGAAACGCAGCCGCCGGATCGCCGAATACCGATGCATCGACATAGGGGACCGCGCCGATGATCCCGGCGCCGGCCCCGCCGAACAGCGCATCATAGGGTGCTGCAATGCCCGGGACGCCCGGGCTTGCCAGCGTCAGGCCGGGCGTTGCCGCGGTCCAGTTATACGGGCTGCTACGATTGATCGCTTCGCGATCGGTATAGCGCACGCCACCCTGGATAGACGTCAGGATGCTGTTGTCGAAATCCCATTGGAGATCGAGCCGACCAGCCTTTTGCGTCGCGACGCTGTCTTCGATATGGTCCATCACCGCAACGAGGTTGTATGCTGACGGATCGTAGATGGACGAACCGCCCGGCGGGCTCTGGAACGTGATGCCGGGAAGGTCGCCGCTCAGGTCGAGGTTGTAGCCCGCAAGGTTCTTCTGTCCGAACGCAGTGTAGCTCTGCACGCTCGCGGTCGCGCGCTCATATTGCAGGTCAACGTTGACGTGCAGCCGATCGGTCGGCTTCCACTTCACGCCACCCGAATAATCGGTGGTAACCGTCCGCGAATTGGCCAACTGCGTGTTGTTCTGCACGTTGAGTGCGGTGTTGACATACGGCGGCTGCGAATAAGCGGGGACGAACCCGTTGAATCCGCCCGACACGAACGCGCCATTGTTGAACGCGAATGCGCCGTTGGGCTGCATGTAGTTGAGATAGTCGCTGCTCGTGCTGTTCGTCACGAAGCTGGCGTAATTCGGCGTCGCGATGTCATATTTCGAGCGGAAATAGGTGCCGTACACCTCGACATTGCTCGCTGGCTTCCACTGCACTGCGCCATACAGGCCCTGGCGCTTGCGGTTGCCCTGCGTCACCTGGATGCCCGCGCCGTCGGGCACCGAGAGCGTCTCGCCCAAGCGGCCCGGGATCGCGGTGGTGGGCACATAGGGCTCGATCGTAGCCTGGTCACGGCGGAACGCGCTTTCGTAATAAGAGACGTCGACCAGCACGCCGATCTCGCCGATCGGGGTGTTCCAAGTCTTGCTGGCGAGCACCGAGCCGTTGAAGCGTGGCTCCTTCGACAGGTCAAAATAGTTCGTGCCCATGCTGGCGGAGAGAACAAAGCCCTTCTCGTCGAACGGCATGCGTGTGCGCAGATTGACGAGACCGCCAATTCCGCCTTCAATCTCCTTAGCCGATGGGTCTTTGTAGACGTCGACGCCCGCGAGCAGCTCGGAGGGCACGTCCTCGAAGCTGAGCGAGCGACCGCCGCTGCCGCTGAACACGTCCCGACCGTTAAGCGTCGTCTTGACCTGGGTCAGCCCGCGGATCGCGATGGCCGAACCTTCGCCATAGTTGCGGCTGATCTGGATGCCCGAGATGCGCTGGAGCGCCTCGGCGATGTTCTTGTCGGGGAGCTTGCCGATGTCGGTCGCGGTGATCGAGTCGACGAACTGGTCGGAATTGAACTTGATCGCCTGCGCGGTCGCAAGGCTCTTACGGAAGCCGGTGACAACAATGTCCGGCGATGCTTCCGCTGCTGGGACAGCGGCGGTCTGATTGTCGGCGTTGCGTGGGACCGATCCATTCTCCGGCGTCGGCGTGGTCGACTGGTCGATGGTGGAAAGCGGCGGCGCGTCGGCGGCAGGAGTTACCTGCCTTGCCGAGGCCGGGGCGGCGATCGCCACCAGCGATACACCGAGCAATAGGCCCTTCCCCAATTCCGCACGGCGAACACCAGCTACACCTACCATAGTCGCTTCCCATTCAAGCCAAAACCCCCGCATACGCAGGGTAAATCGATCAGCAGGAAAAGATGCCGGCACATGCCAATCCCCTCCCCGAATGAGCCTCTCTCGCTTCACCACAGTGTCGAAAAGGTCTCGTAGCCGGCTCGCTACCCTCCGTTGACAGCGTGGTCAATGTTTTTGTGGATAGGTGCTCATAGAGTTCATATATAAACAGTCAAACGGACCGGTCGTTGTACGTACGGCCCAGTGGTCCCACTGCCGCCATGCGAGATGTATTGATGACATTTGCCGCTCCCAATACGCCAATCCGCTCGATCTTGATCGTCGGCGGAGGCTCGGCCGGGTGGATGACTGCCGCTGCGCTTGCGCGGACGCTGCCGCGCGGCTCGTGCCGGATCACGCTAGTCGAATCGGACGCGATTGGCACAGTGGGCGTTGGTGAGGCAACGATCCCGCCGATCCGACAGTTCAACGCCTTGCTCGGGATCGAGGAGGACGCGTTCATCCGCGCGACGGGCGCTACCTTCAAGCTGGGGATCCAATTCGAGAACTGGGAAACACCGGGGACGCGCTATTTTCACCCGTTCGGCCGGTTCGGCGCGGACATCGGCCCCCTGCCATTCCATAGTTATTGGCATGCGCTGGCACGGCGCGATCCCGCGTCCGCAGGGTCACTCGCCACCTACAGCCTGCCCGCAATGGCCGCAGCCGCCGGCAAGTTCTGCCGACCCAGCCCGGACCCGCGCAACACGCTCTCGAACATCAGCTACGCGTTCCACTTCGATGCCGGTCGTTACGCCCGCTTCCTGCGCGACCGCGCTGAAGCGGACGGAGTGGTGCGACTGGAAGGCGTCGTCGTTGATGTTAATCGCAGCGCGAACGGAGACGTGGCGGGCGTAACGTTCGCCGACGGGCGTTCGCTTGATGCCGACTTTTTCATTGACTGTTCGGGGCTTCGAGGCCTGTTGATCGAAGAGGCGCTGGCAACCGGATATGAGGACTGGCGCCACTGGCTGCCGTGCGACAGCGCAATTGCATTGCCCACCACCCGGACTGGCGCACCTTTGCCATATACCAGATCGATCGCGGAAACCGCGGGATGGCAATGGCGGATTCCGTTGCAGCATCGCGCCGGTAACGGCCATGTCTTTTGCAGCGCCTTTTTAGATGCCGACTCCGCAGAGGCTCAGTTGCGTGCGAGCGTTGTAGGAACACCGCTCGCCGACGCGCGACGGTTGCGGTACACAACCGGGCGTCGGCGTAAGGCGTGGAACCGCAACGTGCTCGCAATCGGACTGTCGGCCGGCTTTCTTGAGCCGCTCGAATCAACAAGTCTGCATTTAGTTCAATCGGCGATCACGCGGCTGCTCGCGCTGTTCCCCGACCGTGCCTTCGCCGCGCCGGACGTGGACTATTACAACCGTACCACTGCGCTAGAATATGAACGGATCCGCGATTTCCTAGTGCTGCACTATCACGCCACCGCACGCGACGATTCCCCCTTCTGGCGACATTGCCGTACGATGACGATCCCTGATACGCTGTCGGCGCGGATAGACCTGTACCGCAGTCGCGGGCGCTTCTTCCCGGCCGAGCTCGATCTGTTCCTGGAGCCAAGCTGGATCGCGGTGATGGAGGGACAAGGCCTTACCCCGGATCTGCCTGATCCGCTCGCCACGCTTCAAAGCGAGCGCCTCGCTGCCCTCCTGCCCCGCATACGCAACGCGATTGCACAAGGCGTGGCGGCGATGCCGGACCATGCCGCCTTCATCACCGCAACTTGCGCTGCGCCAACGCCTTGAGGCGGATCGACCCTGACTAGCGATATTGCCCCGTTGTCACGCGCAACAGCACCGGGCGATCGATAAACGTCAGACCGTAATCGGTCTGGTCTCCATTCCATACGCGGTCGACGACGAAAGTGCCGTCAACCATCCGCCCTTCTTCAACCCGTAGGATTATCGCATTTTTTGGTGCGCCGGCACCAGGAGTGAAATCGAGGCGGACGTGATCGCCGGCGACGAGATACTGGTTCGGCGCGATGTGCGCGACCACCGCACCGCCTACCGCTTCGGCGGCCCAGGCGGGCGGCACGGAAGCGATCCAGGTGTCGGTGCGGTGCCCGAACTGCCACTCGCCGTAGCTTGCTTTGATTGTCCAGCCGCCCATTGTCGTCGATTGCGGCGACCCGTCGTCCGGCTTGGCACTGCCCCAGGTCGGATGCTCGAACGCGATCTTGGCCCAGTCACGCTGCATCCCGGCAAACAGGCGGTACGGCGTCGCGAAGGCATCAAGTGTCGCATTGTCGAGCGTCTTTGCGCCGAGCGGATAATTATAGAAACCCGTGTCATCCATCCCGAACGGCGCGAACCCGATTGCCCCACGCCCGAACGCGGCCCAAGCATACCGGGCATATTCCGCCGCATTGCCGATCTCGGGCACCGCCAACGCGTTATTGGGTCGGCGATATGCGTCGAGGTAAGCGAACACGTTGGCGCTCTTTCGTTCATAAATATCAGGCGCTTCAAAATCGATCGCGGGCGCGGCCGCCTTCCAGATTTCGACCACGTCCTGTTGTGGTCCGCCACTCGCCACTGCGGTTGGCTCCGGCACCTTGAAGGGGTCAGCGAGCGCTGCGTTAACGTACATCGGCAACGGCTTAATTGCCTTCCCTGCCTCCGCCAGCACGTTGCAATATGCCGCAGTGTACCAAGTGTTGAACGCGCGATCCGCCTGGGTGCCATAAGCCTGCGCCCACGTCCCCTTGCGCCCTAGCCCAGCGGGCACAGGCGCGACAAATAGCTTCTGCGCGGCCGGACCGAAATCGCGCGGCACGCCGTAGCTGCCGGTTTCATTCTCAACCTGCACGAGGATCGTCGTGTTCTGCTGATCGTGATCGCGCAGATACGTCATCAAGCCCACAAACGCCCGCTTGTCCGCTTCTAAAGTCGTGCGTGCATGCGGCGACAGGACATAATGGTCCGTCCCGTCCGGCTTTTTCATACGGGGAAAGCGGCTGTTATTCTCCTTGACCCAGTCGGGCACATACCCCGGCGCGGTGTTTTTATACGCCCCGAACCACAGCAGCACGAGCCGCTTGCCGTGCGCCCGCGCCTGATCGAGCAGCGCCTGGACAATACTGTAGTCGAACCGCCCCTCAACCGGCTCGACCTGCTGCCAAGCGATTGGCACCTCGACCGTGTTAGCATGGATCCGGTCAACGGTCGGCCATACCTTAGGCAAGGCAGCGGCGTAATTACTTGAATTATTGACCTGCGCACCAAGTATCAGGAACGGCGCGCCATCCACTATCAGCGCGTGACGACCGTTCTTGGAAACGATGTGGGGAACCTCGGTCGACTGCCCAAATACCGGCGTCACAGCAAGCATCAACCCCGCAAATACTGCTAGCGACGCCGTAGTGCGCGATGCGGTTGTCATGACGTGTTCTCTCCTGTTCCTAGGTTCCCTACATGATCGCGAACGTGTTCACTTTCGTGGGCAACCATCTCTCTACGTAGGACACGCTTCGCTTTAGTACCGCGTCAATGTGACCCATGGCTGCACCGTTTGCGAGCAGCAATGGTGATTCCGTACGTCTGACTGCAGCGCTCTAGCGATGCACTGGTGAAGCAATTGCTCATGGGTAAACACATGTGGCCGGCGGGCGGCAAGGCGTCAACTGACAAGGCGCATGGCTGAGCAGGGCAAACTGCCGCCGAGAGCCGCACGAGGACTGAACCGCTAAGCCTACAGATGCTCGTCGTCACTGCAACGCTGGGAATCCTGTCGCAATGCAAAACCGCAGATCGAGGGTTACCACAACTCTGCGCAACGTTCGGCCCATGACCTGATGCGCCTTAGATCGATAAGGTAACGCACCATTGTTCGAGCAGATTAGGTATGCGAAGGGAAACGCCGCAGGTGGCAACTGTGGGGCAATGTCTCGCGCGCAGCACCGTCCACGATTGAAAGCTGGCCGACTGGCCGCCTTGCTGCTGGCAGGGCCCGCTAGCGGGCAATTAGCAGTCCCCAGGGGCTGCCCTGATATCAGCTGTTCGTTCAGCGCCAGCGAAGCGGCGGTTGTGTACTTGCCGTCGGACCGGTTTAAGCCGACGATGGATAATGTTACGGCGGTTAATGAAGGGATTTGATCCATGCTTGAGCTGACCGTTGCGGCGCCCATATCCCTTGACGGCGGAATACAATCTTCGGGAGTAATGCCCGCGCTAATGGCGATCCTGCTCAGCGCCAGCAACGCCGCTTTTGCTCAGGGTACGGCCGGGCTACCCACCACCCCTATCTGTCAGAGTTCGCCGGAGCGAACAGCGGCAAAGGACAAGGACTGGGGCCCATGGCTTAAGCCGTTCCGTGCCAAGCTTAATGCAGGATTTCGGCGAGCGCTACATCTATGCCGCAGCGAACCGCGCGTTGCCCCCGCCGAAAGCCGGCGAGCGCCGCGTGGTATTCCTTGGCGATTCGATCACCGATCGCTGGAACTTAGCGGCAAGCTTCCCCGGCAAGCCCTATGTGAACCGGGGCATCGGCAGCCAAGTGACTGCGCAAATGGTCCTGCGCTTTCACCAAGACGTCGTTGCATTACAGCCAAGCGTGGTGGTGATCTTGTCAGGGATCAACGACCTACAGGGCTTTCTTCAGCAAGAGACGCCCGAGCAGATCGAGACCAATTGGGAGACCATGGCCGATCTGGCCGATCGTCATGACATCAAGCTGGTGTTCGCCTCGTTGCTGCCGGTCAACAACTATACCGACAGCGCAAGGAACGTGCTTAACGAGCGCAACCCCGTCGCGTTGCGCACTCTAAACGCTTGGCTTCGACGTTTCTGCGCGACCCGCGGCTACGGCTATGCCGATTATTACGCACAGGTAGTCGACCGATCTGGACTTCTACGCCATGATCTAACCGACGACGGCATACATCCTCTCGCCGCCGGATATGCGCGGATGACACCGGTGGCGGAAGCGGCGATAGAGCAAGCGTTCATTGGGTTGAAAAACCCATAACTGTTCTTGCCTTACCCAGGTCGAAGTTGCGTCCACCCAACCCACGAACGTCATCGTCGCGCTAGGCGACCCGATCACCGAGGGCTATGGTTCAACCAACAACGCCTTTCGTGGCTGGACCGATCGGTTGGCGGAGCGGCTGGCGGAGCGACCGGGGAAACAACCCTGGGCGGTGCTGAGAATTCAGGAATTTGAGGCAATCGTCTGCTCGGCTATGGTGCCGGTCCTAATGCACTGGCACGGTTTGACAGAGACGTGCTGGGCGTGCCCGGCGTCAAGGCCGTAATCCTGCTTGAGGGCATCGACAACATCGGCCGCAGCTTCAGCCCCCGTGGGCCAAGCGACCCGGTAACGGCCGACGCGCTGATTGCAGCGGACAAGCAGATCATCGAGCGCGCGCATGAGCGCGGCATCCGCGTGATCGGTGCCACGCTCACCCCATACAAGGACGCGGGTTACGCGGGCGAGCAGGGCGAAGTGGTGCGGCAGGCGCTCAACAGATGAATACAAAGTTAGGGCGCCTTCGACGGCGTTATCGACTTCGCGTCGTCCGTCGCCGACAGAGCCGACCCCCCGAAAATTGCCGCACGTTTTAGCGAAGGTGATAAGCTTCACTCGAACGATGCCGGCTATAACGCTATAAGCGGAGATAGCTTGTCGGGTAATAGTTACCGCGTTGCTCGATATCTTCTTTGGCAACGCTGTAGCCGTCCCAAACCCTGCTCCATTCCAATCAGCAGGATTGGTTGTCGACCGCTCAAGATTCTCGCAGATATTAGACCTATGTCTAATGTTTCGCTCGTTTTTTGGCGGTACGCTTGGCTTGCGCTAACCAAGTAGAAAGCGTTGGTGTGCATATGTCGATCACGCAGTTCATCACGATGTTTCGGACGGGTTGGGCGGGGTTGGGCAGGCTAAGAGCTAGGCGGATACAGCGGCAAGTATGAAGCACGATGCCGCATCGAAGCCGCTCGCCACCTCGTGGCCTTTGCTAGATACGCTTGCTGCCGTACAGCAAGAAGCCGATCACTACCGCACCAGCGTGGAGATGGCACAACATATCAGTTGGAGCGCAGATGCAAGCGGCGCCATCCGTACCGTCAGCGCATGATGGGCGGAGGTTACCGGCATCGATGTCACCAAAGCGCTAGATAGCGGCTGGCTTGACGCACTCTACCCAGACGACGTGGAGCGAACCATGTGCGCATGGCGCTTGGCGCTCGAGACGGCATCGTCGATAGACGTCGACTATCGGCTGCGGACGTCCAGCGGTTATCGCTGGTTCCGCTCCTGTGCGTCACCCCGCTTCGATCACGACGGGGCGGTGCTTGCCTGGTTCGGGACGTTGGAGGATATCGACGATCGAAAGCGGGCCGAGACTGCGTTGCTCGCAAGCGAAGAGCGTTTCCGTTTAGCCGCAGAGGCGGCGGGCATCGGCATCTGGGACTACGACGCCCTGCTTGGCCGTCGCCTCTGGTCGGACGTATTCCGAGCACTGATCGGCCTCGCCCCAGATGTGCCGGCAGAGCCTGCCACCGCGCTCGCCTTGGTCGTTCCGGAGGACCGACCGATCTTACAACAGCTTGTCGACTCAATCAGCTACGGCGACACTCAGCCTCGCTTCGAGTTGACGGTCCGCATCCACCGCGCCAACGATGGCGAGCTTCGCTGGATGCAGACGAGTGGCTGGCGAGTTAAAGCGGCGAACGGGCGGATAGAACGCATCTTAGTTACCGTCCGAGATGTCACCGAGCAGCTTACGGCAGAGCGGCGCATCCGCTGGGCGGCTGAACACGACCATCTGACCAAGCTTACCAACCGCGCCGCCTTCAACCGCTTGCTCGAGGACTCGATCGAACGAGCGGATCTGTCGGACGCAGCAGGGCTCACGCTCACTTTGTTCGACGTCGACCATTTTAAAGAAATTAACGACACAGTCGGGCATGACGGCGGTGACCTGCTTCTGCGTGCCGTCGCCGACCGGCTAGTTACGGCCCTCGGCGACGACGCAATTGTGGCGCGCCTGGGCGGGGATGAGTTCGCGGCGATTGTAGAAGGCTCGCTAAGTAAACCGGCGGAGGATCGCATTCGACTTGCGCTTCGCGCGCTCCGCGAACCGGTCTTGGCCGACTCGATCACGCTCGAGTGCCAAGCAACGGCGGGTATAGCCTGTTACCCACAGGACGGGCACAGCGCGAGCGATCTGCTAAAGACGGCTGACCTCGCGCTTTACGCCGGTAAAGCGAGCGCGCGTGGCGAACTCTCGCACTTTCGTCCGGAGATGCGTGCGAACATGCAGCGCCGCACATCAATGCTTTCCGTAGCCCGAATAATCGCACACGATGATCGGGTGATGCCCTTCTATCAACCGAAAGTCAGGCTGAGCGACGGTGCTCTGTCGGGCTTCGAAGCGCTGCTACGCTGGCAACACGACACACTGGGTATTCAGGGGCCTGACACGATCGCTGCCGCATTTGACGATCTAACAGCAGCTACGTCCCTTGGTGAGCGGATGTTGCAACGGATTTGCGCTGACCTTACGCGCTGGCGCGACAACGGCCTAACGCTGACGCGCGTGGCGCTGAACCTGTCGCCGGCCGAGTTCCGTCGCGAGGATCTGTTCGACCGCATCATGGGTCAGCTACATAGCCACGGGCTACCCGCGACGCTGCTTGAGCTCGAGGTAACCGAAAGTGTGTTCCTCGGCCGCGGCGCAGAGAGCGTCGGAGACACATTAGCCTCCTTCCACAATGCCGGGGTCACCGTCGCGCTGGACGATTTCGGCACAGGCTACGCCTCACTCAAACACCTGCGAGAATACCCCGTTGACGTCATTAAGATTGACCGCAGTTTCGTCGCAGACCTTCTAACAGATCCTGGCGATGCTGCGATCGTAAACGCGGTGCTGGGACTGGCAAATCAGCTTGGCATTGATGTCGTAGCCGAAGGCGTGGAGACCGCGGAGCAGGCGGCCTATTTGCGCACGCGAAACTGTAGCCATGCGCAAGGCTACCTGTTTGGCAGGCCCATGCCCGCGGATGAAGCGATCAAGTTTCTTGCCGTTGCCGCGTAATGGCGCGTCCAAAGCCATCAAAGAAGTGGAACGCTACTGCGATGAAGCCGATGCAAGCAGACATCCTTCCGTAATGTAACGAGACGCAAACCCGGACATTCGTGCGCCCTTCCCAGCTCCCCAATATCAGATATTCTTTCATTTCGCCGCTGACCCCTTTGGCTCCTGATCTTCCATCATCAATGACCGGATTGGTGGAAAGCGGACGTTTGGGTGTGCGCGGTCTCTCAGTAGGCGTTGGGCGAGGCCCCCGGTAAGCGGCAGAGGTGCGCGAAAGCGGCGATTGTCCCAGCGTCGTCTGATCCGTGGCTTTGGAAGTCGACGTTGAGGTCACGGGACACGAAGTTCTGACCCCATCCCATACCGCTCACCCGTTGTAGGAATAGCGCAAACGCCGCAGAGTTGGGGGCAGTCCAAAGGAAATAATTGTGGCCCTGGGCCCGGAGTGGGTATACCCGGTTCCGGACAAGTTAAGGGCGGGTGATGCCTGATATTTCACAGTCGCACTAGCGGCGGGATAAACCTCTACGGCAAAGTCCCATGTGCCTTTGCGAATTGACTGACATGTGGCGTTAATCCGATCTCCTTTTGGAGAGACCGTACGGAGGTAGTAGCCTCCAGTGGTTGCGCGAATGCTGAAGACATCGAAAAGGCTTGGATTGTCGTGAGTATGCAGCGGAGACGGCGGCAGGGCTATCAGCGCCATTCCCACCGCCGTCGACAACAAACGCCTCATGTGACTCGCCCCCGTAGGGGCATGGTACTCGGATGCGTAATGTCTGCAAATCGGTGTTTCCCGCCGGATCGCATTGCTATCTAAAAGCTGCCTGTCGAAACGTTGTCTAATAACCTCGTTGTCATGATCAGAACGTCTGCAGTCGGGCGGTTCCTTCGCAACCGGGGATAAAAACGCCTTGCTTCTTGCAATGTCATGGCCGCCTCAAAACCGAGGCCAACTCCAAGCAAGATATTGCATTAATGAGTGTTTTAGCGGACAACGTTAGCGATATGCCCGCTTGCAAACCGGCATTTAGTGAAAGAGAAGGGCTAGCTTTGTCTGGACTTGACGGCCAATTGTCTTTTGGCGGGTCAAAGCGAGAGCAGTTTGTGCGCCGTAGTAAGGCGTCATGTATAAGCCTTCTTGTGATGGGTTTATTGTTTTGGCTTGTGATGCAGCCCACGGCTCGGCCCACAAGCAGAATCACAAGCAACCCCGTCCTGACCGTTTCTCTTCTTCCCTTACCGACACTACCATCGTTGAAGCCTTCACCTGTGCGGTTTAAGCAACCGGCAACGAATGTAAAGGCTGGCGGTCAGCAACGTCGCCAAAGTCTTCGTCCATCGCATAAGCCGGCGCTGACGAAGCGGGCCGATGCGCCTGCTCATGTTGCTGCTACTTCCCTGGTGCCGATAGCGCTCGAGCACGCCCGAGTAGCCGTGGCAAATGAGTCGCCCCTGTCAGCGCCAGATCCTGATAGCGGCGGGAAAGCACTTTCCGCGGGCGCGAGCGGTGGGAGGGGAATGGGTCAAGGCCGAGGCGACGGCGACGGCGACGGTTCGGAAATAACGCTTGTTCTCAACAAGGCTAACTGGGTGTGGAAACCATCGGATGACGCTCTCAGGCGTTTCATACCGCCTGAGGCTATTGCAGAACACAAGTCCGGCGTGGCAATCATAGCGTGCAGAGTGCAGCTCTCGAAGCGCGTCCACGACTGTAGAGTTGTCGCTGAGAGCGCAGCCGGGTTGGGCTATGGCGCCGCGGCTGTCGCCGCGTCACGCATTTTTCGTGTCTATCCGCCGCGTCGGAACGGCAAGCCTGTTGACGAAGCCTGGGTTGGTATTCCTATTCGGTGGATCGTCAAGCCGCCCCCAAAGCCGGCTGACGGAGATGACAAGCAACAGGAGCACGGCCACATATTGCAACGCGGACCTGCGAGCTAGGCTTGCGAATGCGCTTGCCGAATCGTATCGCGACGGATGGCCAGGATGCCAAATTTGCGCAGGCCTATCGTCGACACGTTAGACCCGAATTAGCCGGGCCAGGTTTCCGTATGTGGGCTCCAGTGGAACGGCAGCTTCACGGCTAGAAAGACCCGCTTGCGGCCACTCAGTGTGCCCTACCCGTCTCCAAACTTCGGCCATTCGTTCAGCTTGAGACGATGGCGTTTTCGGCGCTCAGCCGGTCCACTCCTGGCGATCAAGACGCCTCATCGTTCGCATGCGAATTCCCTATGTCGACTGACGGTTCATACCCCTACAAGGATGATGTCGAAGCTCTGAGGTTCTGATGTCTGATCGCCTGCCGGTCCTGCTCCAATACATCCTGCCGAAGCAGCGCCTCACCACACTGGCAGGTCGCATCGCCGGAGCGCACGGCGGTGCAATGACAACGCGGCTCATCCGCTGGTTCGTGGGCAGATATTCCGTAGACATGAGTGAAGCGGCAGATGCGGACATTAAGAGCTACCAGAGCTTCAACGACTTCTTCACCCGTCCCCTTAAAGCAGGTTTACGCCCAGTCGCGGCTGCCGACTTCGTCTGTCCAGTCGACGGCGCGATTAGCCAGTTCGGCTCCATTGATGACCAGCACATGCTACAAGCGAAGGGGCATCGGTTCAGCACGACGCAGCTTGTTGGCGGTGACGCCGTACTGGCCAGTCAGTTTCGCCATGGCAGCTTCGCAAACCTGTACCTGTCTCCCAAGGATTACCACCGCCTACACATGCCCTGCGATGGCAAGCTTTCGCGCATGATCTACGTGCCGGGGAAGCTTTTTTCCGTAAACCCTGTCACAGCACGCGGCGTGCCGAACCTGTTTGCGCGCAACGAACGCGTGGTGTGCGTCTTTGATTCGGCGGAGCATGGCCCGTTCGTGATGGTGCTGGTTGGAGCCACCATCGTCGGAAGCATGGCGACTGTATGGCACGGTGTGGTCAATCCGAAGCGCACCAACAGGACGTCAGAGTGGACATATACTGACCAGGACATCCTGTTGAAGAAGGGCGAGGAAATGGGCCGCTTTCTCTTGGGTTCGACAATCGTGATGCTGTGGAAGCAGGGCGCCATCGCGTTCAATGAAGACTGGACGCCAGACCGGAATGTGCGCTTAGGCGAACTGATGGGCCAGCGCGCAGCCTGAGCTTGTTGTGCCCCCTTGGCTAAGAGAGAAACACCCAGAAGCGGTCATTCTCAACAAGATCTCCGCGCTCTGAAACCGGACGTCCGTTCAGGCGGTCGGTCCCTAAAGCCTCAAACTTCTAGTTGTAAATGAAATCGAGAAAGGCCCGAAGCGGCGGGGGCACCAGGCGGCGGCCGGAATAGTAGAGGAATGGTCCCGAAAACGTCTGCCACCAGTCTGGCAGCACCGGCTCCAACACGCCGCGATCGATCGCCGGTCGAAGCCAGTCTTCAAACAGGAAAATGATGCCGCCACCCGCAACAGCGACGTCGACAAGGAGATCGGCCGCGGCCGCGACGCTGGCAATCAAAGGACCTTGTGGCTCTATTCGTACGATCTCCCCTTCACGCTCAAATTCCCAAGGGCTCGTCAAAGCGCCGCTCGTAAACCGACCGCGAAGGCAGGCATGAGAGAGCAAGTCGCGCGGATGGCTCGGGCGTCCATGAGCGCTCAAATAGGCCGGTGAAGCGGCCGTCGCAAAACGCTGTACGCGCGGCCCGATCGGTACGGCAATCATGTCTTGGTCTAGGCGCTCGTCATAGCGGATAGACGAAGCGTCGCTGCTGGTCGAACGCGTAGACATAATCGGGAATCGAGGACAGCGTCGCCTCGAAGAACCGCGACTGGCTGGCGAGCTCCGCCCGCGCCGCTTCGATACGCTCGCTGGCGCGCTTAAGATCGTCGACATCCTGCACGACCAATATCGCCTCACCGCCGTCCGCCCCCTCACGACGGAAGGGAACCGCGCTGACGCGTATCCAGCGTTCCCGCGCCACGCCGGAGTCGTAGAGGAAATCGATCCCCGGTATGACGCGCTCCCCGCGCAGCGCACGTGCGCCCGGATAGTCGTTCGGCCCGATCAAGCGGCCGTTGGCATCGTAGCCCCGCCAGCGCCGCGTTTCGACGGGTTCGAGCGATGGTAGTCGGCTCAGGTCGCCATAGGCACGCAGGGACTCGTTCGAGTGAAGGAGTTCGCCACGGCGATCGTAAACGCCGACTCCCAGCGGCAGGTTCGTAAGTACGGACGCAAACAGCAGGCGCTCGTCGCGCAATGCGCGCTCCACACTGCCGCGGGTCGAGGCCTCTAGCGCATGCTCAACATGCAAACGGTCCTTCGACACGTAACGCCCCTCCCGCGGGCGGGTTGCCAGCGATAAAGCAGCACGTCGCAACACAGGAAGGTTCCCTAGGGATCGTCCGTATGTGACCAAAACTTCATGAAACATAGGTCGGTGCCATCCAACGAGGAGGACGGCATGAAAGCCCTGGTCTGGCACGGCAAGGAGGACATCCGGTACGACACGGTGTCCGATCCGACGATCGAAGATCCCCGCGACGCGATCATCAAGGTCACGAGTTGTGCAATCTGCGGGTCGGACCTGCATCTGTTCCACAATCTTGTTCCCGCGATGATGCCCGGCGACATCATGGGCCACGAGACCATGGGCGAAGTCGTCGAGGTCGGCAGCGGGGCGAAGGGATCGCTCAAAAAGGGCGACCGCGTCGTCATCCCCTTCA
Source organism: Sphingomonas sp. FW306-05-A (assembly GCF_058782275.1). Lineage (NCBI taxonomy): Bacteria > Pseudomonadati > Pseudomonadota > Alphaproteobacteria > Sphingomonadales > Sphingomonadaceae > Sphingomonas > Sphingomonas sp. FW306-05-A. Next base: position 32,934 of record NZ_JBYSXN010000004.1, on the reverse strand, counting down.
CCATCCAGTGCGGCGACTGCGACCAGTGCCGGCGCGGCAACTTCTCGGTCTGCCAGCGGACCAACCGCAAGGGCGAGCTGGGCGACAAGGCGTTCGGCCACCGGACCGCAGGGCTCTTCGGCTATACTCACCTGACCGGGGGCTATCCGGGAGGTCAGGCGGAATACCTCCGCGTGCCGTTCGCCGACACCACGCACATCAAGGTGCCGGACGGAATCGACGACGAGAAGCTCCTTTTCCTTTCCGACATCCTGCCCACAGGCTGGCAGGCCGCCGTGCAGGCTGACATCCAGCCCGGCGACACCGTCGCGGTCTGGGGTTGCGGCCCCGTCGGCCAGATGACGATCCGCTCGGCGATCCTATTGGGCGCCGAGCAGGTCATCGCGATTGACCATCTGCCAGAGCGGCTGTCGATGGCGGCGGCGGCCGGTGCGATCACGATCAATTTCGACGAGGAAAGCGTTGTCGAGCGGCTGAACGAGCTGACCGGCGGTCTCGGCCCGCACAAATGCATCGATGCGGTCGGGACCGAGAGCCATGTCAGCTTCGGGCAGCCCGATACGATGCTCGATCGCGCCAAGCAGATGCTGATGGCGGAGACCGACCGCCCGCATGTGCTGCGCGAGATGATCTTCGTCTGCCGCCCCGCCGGCGTCATCTCGATCATCGGCGTGTATCTCGGCCTCGTCGACAAGATCCCGATGGGCATGGCGATGAACAAGGGCCTGACCTTCCGCATGGCGCAGGCGCACGTCCCGCGCTGGACGGGCGATCTCCTCCGCCGGATCGAGGACGGGCAGATCGATCCCTCGTTCGTGATCACGCACAAGGTCGACCTGTCCAAAGGTCCCGAAATGTACGCGACGTTCCGCGACAAGGCGGACGGCTGCATCAAGGTCATGCTCCAGCCCTGAAGGAGGCACCCATGCCACTTACCAACATCACCGGAATCGCGCGGTCGGAGGGCGATCCCCGCGTCGAGCGCAAGGGTCCCAGCTCGCTGAGCGGGGCCGACCGCCTCGCCCGCGCGCTGGGCTGGTTCTCTATCGGCCTCGGCGTCACCGAACTCGTGGCCCCCGGACGCATCTCGCGTACGCTCGGCCTCGACGACAAGGAAGGCCTGATCCGCGCCTATGGCGCGCGCGAACTGGCCAGCGCGATCCCGACGCTGTCGATCGACAAGCCGATCGGGCTTGCCGCCCGGATCGGCGGCGACGCGCTCGACCTCGGCACGCTGGCGACCGCGCTGCATCGCGACAATCCCAAGCGGCGCAATGCCGCGATCGCGACCGCGATGGTGGCAGGAATCACGCTGCTCGATTTCGTCGCTTTTGCCGGCGTCAAGGCCGCGCACCGCCGCGATCCCGGCAGTGCGGATCGCGACTATTCTGATCGCTCGGGCTTCCCGCGCGGTGCACAGGCGTCGCGCGGCCTCGCCCGGCAGGACTTCGATATCCCGCCCGATTACCGCGCCGAAGGCACGGTCGCGGACGCGCTACCCGCGCTCGCGTCATGACCGGCGCCGCCTCCGAACCCGACCTCGCGGCGGCAGCGCGCGCGGCGATCACGATCGACCGACCGGCCGATGAGCTTCGCACGCTCTGGCTCGATCCGAGGACGCAGTCGCGCATCTGGGCCCATTTCGCCGAGGTGACAGCACGCGATCCCCACTCCGCCGATTGGGTCGCCCGCGGCCCGGCGGGCGGCGAATACCGGTGGTGCACCGACACCGTCGAGTCCGGCTCGGACCAGATCCGGTGGACGTCACGGGACGGCGCCGACGTCCCGAACACCGGCGACCTCGCCTTCCGGCCGTCGCCGGGCGATCGCGGCACCGAGCTGCATCTGGCGGTGCGCTTCGATCCCCCCGGCGGAGTCGTCGGCGAGGCCGTCAGCAAGCTCTTCCACATCGTTCCAGGCGAGATCGTGCGCACGGCGCTCTACAAGTTCCGTGCGCTCGCACTGACCGGCGAGATCCCCACCACCGATCCGCAACCCGCCGCCCGCCACGACGGGACCGATCGCTAGGAGCAAAGCCGATGCGCGCACTCTGCTGGAACGGCGTCAACGACCTCCGCGTCGAGACGGTCGCCGACCCCGAGATCCTGAACCCGCAGGACGTGATCCTGAAGGTCCGCCTCACCACCACCTGCGGGTCGGACCTGCACCTGATCGACGGCCTGATCCCGACGATGCGCGAGGGCGACGTCCTCGGTCATGAGTTCATGGGCGAGGTCGTCGATGTCGGCCGCGAAGTGACGAAGGTGAAGCGGGGCGACCGCGTCGTCGTGCCGTCGTTCATCGCCTGCGGCCGATGCTGGTATTGCCAGCACGACCTCTATTCGCTCTGCGACACCAGCCATCCCAAGCCGGAGCTGCAGGAGCCGCTGCTCGGCTATCCGACCGCCGGCATCTACGCCTATTCCCACGCCTTCGGCGGCTATGCGGGGTCGCACGCCCAATATGTCCGCGTGCCGTTCGCCGACACGGATTGTTTCATCGTCCCCGACGGCCTCGCCGACGAGGACGCGCTGTTCATCTCGGACGCCGCGCCGACCGGGTTCATGGGCGCGGACTTCTGCAACATCCAGCGCGGCGACGTGATCGCGGTCTGGGGGTGCGGCGGCGTCGGCCTGATGGCGCAGCAGGGGGCGATGATCCTCGGCGCAGAACGCGTGATCGCGATCGACCAATATCCCGAGCGGCTCGCCAAGGCGGCAGCGTTCGGCGCCATCCCGCTCGACTTCACCAAGGTTGACGTGATCGAGGCGCTGAAGGAACTGACCGGCGGACGCGGCCCCGACGCGTGCATCGACGCGGTCGGGATGGAGGCCGCCGGCACCGGACTACAGGGCGCTTACGACCGGGTGAAACAGGCTCTCTACATGGAGACCGATCGCGGCACGGCTTTGCGTCAGGCGATGCTCGCGGTGCGCAAGGGCGGCACGCTCTCCATCCTCGGCGTCTACGGCCTCATGGATAAATTCCCGCTGGGTCTCCTGATGAACAAGGGCGTCACGGTCCGAACGGCGCAGCAACATGGCCAGGCCTATGTGCCGCGCCTTCTCGAGCATGCCCTGCGCGGCGAACTCACGCCTGCCGCCCTGGCCACGCATCGCTTCTCGCTCGAGGATAGTCCGACGGGCTATCACATGTTCAAGCACAAGGAGGACGGCTGTCTTCGCGCCGTCTTCATGCCGTGAAGAGGTCGCGGACCCGAGCCTGGTCATGATGATCGAACAGGTCCTCGGCGCGGCGGTGATGCTGCTGTTCCTCACCGATGTCTTCCTGACGGTGCTGTACGCCCGCGCCGGCTCGGGGCTGATGGCGCCTCGCTGGAACCGCGGAATATGGGCGCTGCTCCACGGCCTAGCGAACCTGCTCGGCAGGCGCCGCGGCACTTTGCTATCGCTGGCCGGCCCGCTCATCGTCGTGTCGCTGATCGGCTTCTGGGCGATGGGTCTGACGGTGGGCGCGGCGCTCATCGTCCAGCCCGAGCTCGGTACCGCGATCCGCCCCTCCAGCGGCGAAGCGCCGCGGGACTTCGTCACCGCGCTGGTCGTCGCCGGCAACAGCCTGTCGATCGTCGGCGGCGGCGACTTCTCGCCGCATACGAGCGGCACGCGGCTGCTGTTCCTGACGAACTCGCTGATCGGCGCGTCGGTGCTGTCGCTGGTGCTGAGCTATCTCGTCCAGGTCTATTCGGGATTGCGCGAACGCAACGCGCTGGCGCTCTCGATAGACCTGATGACCGATGGCACCGGCGACGCAGCGGTGATGCTGGCGCGGCTCATGCCCGAAGGCGATCCAGCGAACGTGACGGGCGAACTGGGCAATATCGTCCGTTCGCTCGCCGCGACCAAGGAAGCGCACCATTTCTACCCGCTGCTCTTCTACTTCCGCTTCGAGGAGCCGCACTACGCCGTATCGCGGTTTTGCTTCGTCCTGCTCGACGCGACCACGCTGATCGAGACGGCGCTCGATCGGCGGCGCTATGGCAGCGTCACGGGCTCCGCCCCGGTAGCCGCGATACGCCGCGGTGCCACGATGCTGCTCAAGACGCTCGACTTGAACTTCCCCACGACCCGCGGCGGCGATGACGCTGCCGACGCCTGGCGCCTTCGCCAGAGCTATCTTGCCGCGACGCAAACCCTTGCGAGCGCCGGGATCGCGGTGGGGACGGATGGGGTCGACGCGTATGTCGCCGCGCGCCAGCAATGGGAACCGCTCGTCACGCGCGTTGCGCCGACCTTGGGATACGCGATGCCAGAGATCGACCGGCGGTCTATCGCGACCCAGTCGGATGCCCCGAATGATCCTGCCTCGTGAACGCAAAACCGCGTTAAAGGACCTAACTCATGGTTGACCAACACACGGCACCCGTTGTGAAAGCGCTGTTCGTCCGCCTCACCGCCAAGGACGGGAAGGGCGACGAGGTCGAAGCCTTCCTCCGCGACGGGCTCGCGGCCGTGCTGGAGGAACCCAATACCACCACCTGGTATGCGCTGCGTTTCGGCGATCACGACTTCGCGATTTTCGACACCTTTCCGAACAATGCAGGACGCCTCGCCCACCTCGCAGGCAAGGTCGGCCGCGCTCTGGTCCTGCGCACCCCCGAACTGCTTGAAGGCATGCCCAAGATCGAACACGGCCATGTCCTCGCTTACAAGCTGCCCGGTGAAAGCGGCCAGGTGCCGGAATGATGGATGCGCCGCGGATCGAGCGCCGCCCATTCGGCACCGCGCAACGCGACGTCGCGGTGATCGGCCAGGGCAGCTGGTACATAGACGACGCGCACCGGCCGACGGCTGTGGCTGCGCTTCGCCGCGGCCTCGATCTCGGCATGACTCATATCGACACGGCCGAGATGTACGGCGACGCCGAACTCGTGGTCGGCGAGGCGATCGCGGGGCGGCGGGACGAGGTTTTCCTCGTGTCGAAGGTGCTCCCCAGCAACGCCTCCCGCCGCGGGACCGTGGCGGCGTGCGAGCGCTCGCTCGCGCGGCTCGGGACGGACCGGCTCGATTGCTACCTGCTGCATTGGCCCGGCTCGCATGCGCTCGAGGAAACCTTTGCCGGTTTCGAGCGGCTGCGCGAACAGGACAAGATTCTGTCCTGGGGCGTCAGCAACTTCGACGTGCCCGACTTGGAGGCCGCCTGGAAAGCCGGCGGCGCTGGGCGGATCGTCTGCAACCAGTTGCTTTACCATCTCGGTAAGCGGGCGATCGAGCACGCCGTGCTGCCTTGGTGCGCCGAACGCGGCGTCGCGGTGACTGCCTATAGCCCGTTCGGCCATGGCGATTTTCCCGGCCCGCGAACGCCGGGTGGCCGGGTGTTGGAGGAGATCGCCGCAGGCCATGGCGCCACCGCGCGCCAGGTCGCGCTTCGCTTCCTGGTGCGGGACCCGAACGTGTTCGCGATCCCCAAGGCCTCCAGCATCGATCACGCCACCGAAAATGCCGGCGCCGGCGCGTTGCGGCTGACGCAGGCCGAGCTCGCCCGGATCGACGCGGCGTTCCCGCGCGGACCGAAACCGTCGCGGCTGCCTATGCTGTAGCTCCGTGCAACCGTGTTGAACGCCCGGGCGTATCACAGACCAGGAGGTTCGCATGCCAGTTACCAAGGCCTCCGGCTTCGTCCGCGTTCGCGGTGCGCGCGAGCACAATCTCAAGAATGTCGATGTCGACATACCGCGGGACGCTTTGGTCGTGTTCACCGGCGTGTCGGGGTCGGGCAAGTCGTCGCTCGCCTTCTCGACGCTCTACGCAGAGGCCCAGCGCCGCTATCTGGAATCAGTCTCGCCCTATGCGCGCCGCCTGTTCCACCAGATGGAAGTACCCGAGGTCGACGAGATCGAGGGCCTGCCACCGGCGGTGGCGCTGCAGCAGCAGCGCGGATCGCCGATCACCCGCTCGTCGGTCGCCAGCGTCACCACGCTCTCCAACCTGCTGCGCATGCTCTATTCGCGCGCTGGCGACTATCCGCCGGGCCAGGCGCATCTCGATGCGCAGAGCTTCTCTCCCAACACGCAAGAGGGCGCCTGCCCGCGCTGCCACGGCCTCGGCCGGATCCACGAGGTGACCGAGTCTTCGATGGTGCCCGATCCCTCAAAGACGATCCGCGAGCGTGCGGTCGCCGCCTGGCCGATGGCGTGGGGCGGCCAGAATTTGCGCGATATCTTGATCAGCCGCGGCGTGGACGTCGACACGCCGTGGCGTGACCTGCCGAAGAAGGTGCGCAACTGGATCCTGTTCACCGAGGAGCAGCCGCAGGTCCCGGTCTATCCCGGCTGGACCCATGACGAGATCCAGCGCGCGATCCGGCGCAAGACCGACCCCGCCTATATGGGCACCTTCTCGAGCGCGAAACGCCATGTCACCCACAGCTATGCCACCACCCAGAGCGCGATGATGAAGAAGCGCGCGGCGCGCTTCATGATCGCCCGGCTCTGCCCGGTCTGCGACGGCAAGCGCCTGCGCCGAGAGTCGCTGTCGGTCCGCTTCGAGGGCCTCGACTTCGCGGAGATGAGCCGCCTGCCGATGGGACGCTTCTCGACGATCTTCGCGCCCTATGCCGAGGCGAAAGCCGGCAAGCTCAGGACGCTGCGCAAGACCCACCCGGAAAAGGCACTGGTGGTCGAGCGCATTGCCGGCGATCTGTGCCGCCGGCTTTCGGTGCTGCTCAATCTCGGCCTCGGCTATCTGACGCTGGAACGCAGCACCCCCACGCTGTCGCCGGGCGAGCTGCAGCGGCTGCGCCTGGCGACCCAGGTCGTCTCGAACCTGTTCGGGGTCGTCTATGTGATGGACGAGCCGTCCGCCGGGCTCCATCCCGCCGATACCGAAGCGCTGCTACGCGCGCTGGACGGCTTGAAGGCGGTCGGCAACTCGCTGTTCGTGGTCGAGCACGAGATGGACGTCGTCCGCCGCGCCGACTGGATCGTCGATGTCGGTCCCGCCGCTGGCGAGCATGGCGGCACAATCCTCTACAGCGGGCCGATCGATGGCCTGCGCAAGGTCGCGGCATCGGAGACAAGGCGCCATCTGTTCGACGAAGGTGGCGGCATGCCGAGCCGGCAGCGCGAGCCGACGGGCTGGCTGCGGCTGGAGGGAATCTCGCGCAATAATCTGAAGCAGGTCGATTGCGCGATCCCGCTCGGCGTGATGACCACGGTTACCGGGATCTCGGGTTCGGGCAAATCGAGCCTGATCAGCCAGGCGATGGTCGAGCTGGTCGGCGCTGCGCTGGGCGCCCCGGCCGTTGCCGGGGAGGAACCCGACGCCGAAGCCGCGCTCGAGGACCGCCCCGCCGATGCTACTGAGGGCCGGATCGCCGGTGGTCTCGAAGGCATCAAGCGGCTGATCGAGGTCGACCAGAAGCCGATCGGCCGCACCCCGCGCTCCAACCTCGCCACGTACACGGGCCTGTTCGACCATGTCCGCGCGCTGTTCGCCGCCACGCCCGAAGCCCGCAAGCGCCGCTACGATGCTGGCCGCTTCTCGTTCAACGTCGCCAAGGGGCGCTGCCCGCGCTGCGAGGGGGAAGGCTTCGTCATGGTGGAGCTGCTCTTCCTGCCCAGCGTCTACGCCCCCTGTCCCACCTGTCACGGCACGCGCTACAACCCCAAGACGCTCGAGATCCGCTATCGCGGCAAGACCATCGCCGAGGTGCTCGCGCTCACCGTCGAGGATGCGTGGGCGTTCTTCGACGACGCGCCCCATGTCTGCCGGTCATTAAAGGTGCTGCGCGAGGTCGGGCTCAACTATCTCCGTCTCGGCCAGCCCGCGACAGAGTTTTCCGGCGGCGAGGCGCAACGAGTAAAGCTCGCCACCGAGCTCCAGCGCGCGCAACGCGGTGGTGCCCTCTACGTCCTCGACGAGCCGACCACCGGCCTCCATCCGACCGACGTCGAGCGTCTACTCGGCCAGCTTCATGCCTTGGTCGATGTCGGCAACAGCGTCGTCCTGGTCGATCACGACATGAAGGTCGCAGCGGCGAGCGACTGGGTGATCGATATCGGCCCCGGCGCGGGCGACGAGGGCGGCCGGATCGTCGTCAGCGGTCGGCCGGCGATGGTCTCCGCCTGCCGGGCAAGCCGCACCGCACCCTATCTCGATCGCGCCCTTGATAGAGGAGCGGTGGCGACAGGGGCGTGAGATGCTCGCCTGCCAATCTTGCGCCCCGAGGCGATAGTCTCGAGCGTGGACATAATGCGTCCCTTGCGCCGATGAGCAGTACGCGAGTCATCGGCTGTCCCCTTGTGAGGAGGCCGCCCTCCTGTCGCGGAGCGGGCATCTTCGACCGTCACGAATGACCCGACGCGCGGATATAGGCGCTTGCTCGCGACGTCGGCTCGCGCACCCATGCCAGAGGTACAGCGTCCGGACGCTTACTCGAACTGCTGCAGCAAGCGCTTCCTTTTGCAGGAAAACGCGCCGAATAGAAACTCAGGACCGCGCCAATCCTCCTGCCGCCCCGCGTGGCACTGCTGCCGGGCCGCTTGGGGAAAGGGACTGGCAGGTTCCGGCAGGACCCGCCGTTCACGCGCTAGCAGGGAACGGCTTAAGTTGGTCGAAAGCTGCCGCGATCCCGCGTCGTAAAACACATCATTTTCGGCAGTCGCTGCCAAGACTACTGACGCGCGTCCATATCTACGCGTGATATAATCGACAAACCCTGTCGTATTGGCCGACTGTGCGGAAGCCGAAATCTAGAGGTTTTCCGACAGGGCTCTAAACGTACACTTTCGTCTGTCTTATGCGCTGACACCGATAGATCTACGTCGGGGCACCCATGCTCGACAGCCCCCCTGCCCGCCCCTGTAAAGAGTACGAGATTGATCGATGCAGCACCGGTGTCTTTTGAGTATATCCTCAGCGCACCTCTCTAGGTCGGTCCTCTTTACGTCAGGAAATGACGCATAAAATCCTTGCCGATTTTCTCGTCAGGTCCGGCTGAAGTGTTAGCCAACGAGGACCATACGGCACCCATTCAAACGGCACCGTTGAAGTTACGAGCAGGGCTAAGGAGGAGCCGTGCCGGAGGAGAAGCGGCCCTTCTGCTATCGCCCAGATTGCGACGTTCGGCCGCAGTTTCAATAACCCATCAAATCTCCATCAACGTGCTTCAACAAACTATATTTTGTATTAAAATATAATCAATTCCATGCCTTTAGCATTTGCCTGCTGTGACAAGCAGGAACGGGCCTTAGACCCTATGGGGGCTGTTAAGTTATTTGACGAGACAATTGGCCTACCTAAAGACCGTGTCATAAAAGTGTCCATAAACACTGATCTCTCTGGAACGCTGCAAATGCGAGCAATTTCTGCTGTATACTTATTACGTATCGGTTCATGAGAGGCAACTTTGTCACAAGAGGATACTAAGGCTAGTATCGGCGCTAGGTAAAGATGCATGTCATATTTTGAACTACTTTTCATGAACAGCCTCCGTTCGAACTTCATCAATTGGGCTAATGAGATAGCTTATAATTGACCGTTTCCCAGTCCAAATATCCGCGCTGGATGCAGCCTTATAGGTTGTGATATTGCCCAAAATGATCACCCCTGTGTCCCCTGCAGGGCCAGATCTTCGTCGGATTTCTGTGTTTCAGCAAATAGTAGACCGTCTTCTAACCACCAATAGCTGCCGTTGACGTAACGCTGGGCTCAGGACGTTTGTGAATGAAGGGCGGTCGGTGGCGTCACTGAAATATCGTTACGCGCCCGAATTTAGTTCAGGACAGTCTATCGACATCCATGGTACGGTTCTCACATCGTCACCGATTATGCCGCGAGCAGGATGACGCCCGAGAGCCGGGATAGCTCTCGCTTGCGATCAAAGGCGAGCGATGCAACCCATCTCAGCGACGCATGTCGCTCCAACGCAGCAGATCCTTTACGTCAGCCGCAGCACGATTCCCGGCGACGGAGCCGACCTTGTTGGTATCCTCGAGCAGTCTCGACACAACAACGCGCTAGATGGCATCACGGGTCTTCTATGGTCCGACGGAATGCACTTCCTGCAAGTGATAGAAGGCCACCCTGAAAGCGTGGCAAGCACCTTTGCACGCATCCGAGCGGACAGTCGCCACCATCATCTTCGCCTCCTTAGAGACTGGATGATACCGTTTCGTGAGTTTGGTTACTGGACGATGGTCCATAGGCGCGCTGCAGACCCTGCCGATCTATACGACGCTAAAATGCGACGGTTACTGTCGTCAACTTCGGAGTCAATCAGGCAGCACTTTCTGAAGTTGATTGCTGAAAAAAATGATACGGCTTCTGAAATAGACGGATCACAACCACAGGCTCGGCCCTTAATGCCGCGCACGTGAACGACGGCAATTGGGCGCTTGCAGACTGGCAGCTTTCCCGCCCGATAGCTGCCGGTCGGCTTTCGGACAGGATTAGCGCCCGCGAATGGGTTGAACGGTGATATGTGGTGGGAAGCCGAACGGCAGCTTCTGGTTGGAAAAGATAGCAAGATCACATCCTCCCAGCTAGCCTGATCGGGCAGACTGGAGCAGGGAAGAGCGTCCATGTACCACGCCATCGTTAAGCGCATTGCGCGCAAGAACTTTCTCCGGGTCAACGATAAGGATTACGACGCCCTGCTTCGCGACTGCGCACCCGACATCCATCACAAATTCGGGGGTAATCATGCACTGGGCGGCGAACGCCATGACCGGGAGGCGCTTCGTCAGTGGTTCGGCAGGCTCGGACGTTTAGCCGAGCACCTAACCCTTACGGTCGAGGACATTTGGGTAAAAGGCCTGCCACACGACACTACCATCATCATCCGCTGGTCGGCGACGGACACCCCGCCTGACGGCTTCGCCTACCGCAACCATGGCGTGCATATCGTTCACATGAAGTGGGGAAAGGTCGTTGCCATCGATGCCAACGAAGATTCCCAAGCGGTATCTGAGAATTTGGCTCGACTAAAGGCCATGGGCATAGCTGAGGCAGGCGCGGCCCCAATTACGAGCTGAGGAATCACGTCCCCTTTCCGGCAGCTGCTAAGACGTTACCGACCGCTATTGGACGCTAGCTGTCCGGCAGCTTCTCAGCCGACAAGACCCAAAGCCGGACATTCACTCGCCCTTCCCTACCTCCCACTTCCGGACGTTCGTTCATGTTCAAACATGACGTGGATCGGCGACCAACGATCGGTAGGACGACAAGCTCAATGGCGGGGGAAGCGCTTTCCGTCTGGTGTGCTCGTCCGTCAACCAGTACTGGTCGCTCATCTCAGGTCTCCTCGCAAAGCCTGAATCAGATCGTGCCTGCCACTTCAATGAGTCCTGACCCTAGCCAACGGCACCGTCAGCGTAGCGGAAGTTGAAGCCACACTAGCAACGCCGCGCGGTCGATTGGCGCAAATCCAGCGTCGCGGGAACGATAACCGGCTGCTGCGGAGCGTCGCGACCAGCAAGTTCGGCGATGATGAGTTCGACGGCGCGTACCGCCAGATCAGCGATAGGCTGGTCGATTGCGGTCAGCGGTGGATGCGCGAAACGAACGATCGGAGTGTTATCGAAGCTGATCAACGATACGTCGCGCGGAACGACGAGTTTGCGATCTCGACAGGTTTCGAGCGCTGCAAGGGCCATCTGATCGTTGCTGGCAATGATCGCGGTTGCCGGTTCGGCCGCGTCGAGGAGCGTGGTGGCCGCCGCCTGCCCCGAGGCGTAGCTAAAATCACCACGCGCCAGCAGGTCATCCTCGAATCCCGCCGCCGCCATCGCGGCACGCCACCCCTCGATACGCCAAGAGCTCAAGTGATATTCGGAGGGGCCTGCGATGAAGCCGATCCGCTGGTGCCCCAAGGTAACGAGATGCTCGGTCGCGCTCGAGGCCGCGTGCTCGTCGTCCATCGTCAGCGCAAAGCCCGGCCCCACGCGCCGCGAGCCAATCCGGGCGAAACTGATCCCGTGTGACTCCAGCAGGTTGATGATGAGTGGGTTCTCCGAATGCGGCGGAGTAAGAATCACTCCATCGGGCTGCAAGGCGGCAATTGCGCCCATCAGTTCGCGCTCGATATGGTCGCTATGCGTATCGATCAGTTCGACGATCATCCGGTAGCCATAGGTCGCGCAAGTCAGCATCCCGCCTAATAACATCTGGTCGACCCAATCAGTCCCCTCGCGCGCTCGCCAGTCCGCGATCGTCCGCTCGCGATCGTTCAGCGCGACGATGAGATACGAACGCGAACCGCCCATCCGTTGCGCCGCGATCGAGGGCACATACCCCAGCCGGTCGATCGCTTTCTGGACCCGCGCGGCCATCTCCGGCCGAACTCCGGTCTCTTTGTTGATGACACGGCTGACCGTCTGCAGCGACACCCCGGCATCCGCCGCGACATGCTTGATCGTGACGGCCTGCCGCTTGCGCGCCACTGCCTTCAACCCCCACAATAATGAGCGACGTAGTCAGCGTGCCCCGGCAGCCCCGCGACCGTCCGCGTAACATTGTCACGCAGGTTTGCGAGGAACTTCGCGAGTTCCTCGTCGCGCAGTTTGGCCGCAATCGGGTGATAAGTGGCGGGCATGATGCCCTGCCCCATCATCACCTGCACCCAGCTGTTCTCGGCAAACAGCTCCTCGTTGCGGCGGAACACGCGGCCCGTCTCGCGGAACAGCGCGATCTTCTGCGCCAGGCTCTCCGGCACGTCCATTGCGGCGCATTGCCGCCAGAATGGCGAGACCCGCCGGTCGGTCGCCTTGTAGTGGAGGATCAGGAAGTCGCGGATCTGTTCCATGTCCGCGAACTGCTGGTCGTTGAACTCGGCGATATCGCGCGGCGAGATCGGGCCGCCCGGCATCATCCGGATCAGCCGCAGAATAGCGCGCTGAATGAGGTGGATGCTGGTCGATTCGAGCGGCTCCATAAACCCGCCCGAAAGCCCGATCGCGACGACGTTGCGGTGCCACTGCCGCCGCCGCGCGCCGGTGACGAAACGGATAGTGTTCGGCTCGGTCAGCACGGCGCCCTCGACGTTGCCGAGCAGCCGTTCCAGCGCAGCATCGCGGTCGAGGTAGCGGCTGCAGTAAACGATGCCGTTGCCGGTGCGATGCTGCAGCGGGATGCGCCACTGCCAGCCCGCATCATGCGCCATCGCACGCGTATAGGGCACGGGCGGGCCGACGCTCTCGGTCTGCACCGCGATCGCGGAATCGCACGGCAGCCAGTGGCTCCAGTCGTCGTAACCGGCGTGCAGCGCCTGCTCGACCAGCAGCGCGCGGAACCCGGTGCAGTCGAGGAACAGGTCGCCCTCGACCACAATGCCCGATTCGAGATGCAGCGCAGCGACATCCCCGCTCTCGCCGTCGAGCGCGACGCGCGCGATACGGCCCTCGATCCGGCGCGTGCCGTCGGCTTCGGCCATGCGCCGCAGAAACTTCGCGTAGAGCGAGGAATCGAGCTGATACGCATAATTCATACGATCGTCGGGCAGATGCGCGAACTTGCCTTCCATCGCCGCGGCAAGCTCGAGGCAATAGGCGTCGTAGGACGCATCGTGCCCGCGCTCGCGGCCGTTCATCCAGAAATGCTGGAAGCCTGCGGACCAATGATCCTGTCCGGTGATCCCGAACGAGTGAAAATAGCGGTCGGTGCCGTCCTTCCAGCCATCGAACAGGATGCCGAGCTTGAAGGTCGCCTGCGTCGCACGCATGAAATCGGCCTCGCCGATGCCGAGCAACCGGTTGTAGGTAACGAGCGGCGGGATCGTCGATTCGCCGACCCCGACCGTCCCGATCGCGTCTGACTCGATCAGCGTGACCTCGGCAGTGCGGCCCATCGTCCGCGCGATCGCGGCGGCCGCCATCCACCCCGCGGTGCCGCCCCCGGCAACGATGATACGGCGAGGGCTGGCAATCATCGGCTGAGATTCCTGAGCAGGAACGCGCGGATGCGGTCGGCGCTTTCCGGGGTGAGCGGGGCGAGCACGCTACGTCCCTCCGCGGGGATGTGCGCGGTCACGTCATCTTCGTTGTTGAACACGTAATAGTCGAACAGGTCGCGCCAATGCTGCTTCTGGTCCGCCGGCAGGTCGCGGATTGCGAGCAACGCGTGATTGAGCGCATCCTGCGGCGAACCCATCCACCGCGGCGTCTCGCGCCACCAGTAATTCACCAGCACGTTGAAGTCGGCGAGCCCCTCGACATGGTGCCACCACATCGCCGGGATATACAAGGCGTCGCCCGCCTCGAGCTCGGCGACCTGCGCATGCGCGAGCGCATCGGGGAAGCGCGGGTGGAGCTGCGCATCGGGCGCGTGGAAGTCGACCATGCTGATCGCACGCCCCGCGGGCGTATTGTCGATCGGCCCCAGGTGCAGATTGCGGAACTGTTCGCGCGGGAACAGCGTGAAGCGTCGCCGCCCCGCCGCCACGCACGCCAGATTGTTGGGCAAATCGTTATGCGCGGCGATCCGCGTCTTCGTGCCGATCCAGATGCTCGCCAGACACGTCCGCTCCCCGAGGTCGACGTGGTTCGCCTCGTACAGCCCATCAAAGAACTGGTGCATGTCGATCGACGCGAGATAGACCGGCGGTGCCCCCGCGCGCCCCTCGATCGAGTCGATCCGCTGGAAGATGTCGGGCAGCTTGGCGCGCAGCGTCCGGAAGTTCATCGCCATCGCCGCATCGTAGAACAACCGACCGTCCGCGCCCTGTTCGCCGACCGCGACAGTGAACGCCATGTCGCGGTGGTGCCGCAGCAGATAGGCGCGCGCGTCGCGCGACGAGCGACGCCCCGCCTCGACCAGCGGCCAGTCCTTCACCAGCCCGCGCACTACGAACGGCGTGTCGGCAGCGCGCAGCCGCGCATCGAGCTCGGCGGCATCCGCGACACGGACCTCGGGCACCGTCGCCAGATCCGCGAAGATGCCGCGATCCGCCTCAGCCACGCGCGGCTTCCCGACGGCTCTTGCGCGCGATCAGCTCGGCGACGTTGGCGAGCGACGCCACCGCCATGAACACCGGCATGAGATGCCCCTCGGCGTGAAGCTCCCCCAGCGCCGCCGCGTCGAGTTGCTGGAGCCGCTCCTCGGCGATCCCGTGATAGCCGACCAGCCGGTTGGTCGTACCATCGTCGAGCGTGATCTCGAGCGTCAGCGGCTCGAGTAGCTCATGCCGGTTGAGCGCGGCGAAAAACCCGTCGGTCGCCTGCCAGCCAATGTCCAGCTCGCCGAGCAATTCGGCAACCCGCTCGAGATACGGCGTCGCGCGGCCGACGTCGTCGAACACGCGCACCCCCTCCCCGCCGGTCGCGACGCGGGGGCTGTCGAGGTCGAGATGGATCTGCTTGTCGCCGCCCGGCGTCGCGGCGTGGCCGATCAGGAACGGCTGGATCTCGAGCGCGAGCGGACGATAGCGCGCATCCCAGCGCGTGCCGTCGAGGAACAGGTTCTCGCCGGGTTTGAACCCGAACATCGCGAGTGCCTGGAAGCGGTCGCGCTGCGGCGTCAGGCGGAACAGGATTGGATAGTCGTTCTGGACGCGGCGAAACTCGCTCGGCACGATCAGGCACGACATCACCGCATCGCCAAAATCTGCACCGCGCGACGGGTTGATCCGCAGCGCGCGATGCTCCTCGCTGGTGAGAAGGACGTGGTTGGCCATCAGGAAAACTGCTCCATAGCGATCGGTTGGCGCGCCGCCCGGCACGCGTTGAGATTGGCCCGTATCGGCGGCAGCGCAGCCACCATGCTCCGCGTACGCTGCGCAATCGGCGCGAGCGACGGCAGCGCGCCCGCACCCAGCGGCCCCGTGGCGGGCGGGGACGCTCCCATGCCGTACAGGATATAGTGATAGCTCGCGGCGGGGAACATTTCGTCCACCATCGGCAGGTCGGTACGCAACGGCGGGCGATGCTGCCACAGCGCGAGCAGTTCGGCGAGCCGCGGCGGGATCGACGCGGGATCGCGGTGATCCTGCCAGTAGCGCCCCTCTCGGCGGCTGAGCACGTAATGCAGCTTGAGGAACTCGACGATCCGGTCCCAACGATAGCGGAACAGCGTGTTGAACCGTGCCGCGACCAAAGGCATCGTCGCGCGCGTCGGCCAGTCGTCGAGCAGCGCATCGAGCGACAGCTCGACCGTCACGATCCCCGACGCCTCGAGGAACCCTGCCGACAACCCGATTGCAAGGCAATTGCCCGTCCAGAATCGCGCGCGGTGCCCCGACCGGGACCGCAACCGGCGCGGAGCGATCGGCTCGGGCGTACCAAGATACGCCGCCAGCGTCGCCAGCGCTTCGTCGTCGCTCATATGCGCGGAGGAATAGACGCAACCGACCCCGCGCCGGGTTGGCAGGCCGACGTCCCAGATCCATCCCGCGGCATGCGCCGTCGCGTCGGTCTGCGCGGCGATCGGGCTGTCGAGCGCGACCGGCACCTGCACCGCCAGCGCGCGGTTGTTAAACAGCACGTCGCTCCGGTCGATGAACGGCACGTCGCCGACGAGCAGCGCCGCATGCCCCGAGCAATCAAGGAACAGGTCACCCGCGACCGCGCCATTGTCGCGCGTGCGGACGGCGGTGACGGTGCCGTCATTGGCCCGATCGACGCCGGTCACATGGTCGCGCAGATGCCGCACGCCGAGCTTCTCGGTCGCATGCCGCTGGAGCAGCGCGGCGAGCTTGCCCGCATCGAGATGATAGCCATAGCTCAGCGCCCCCGCAAAATCGGGCATTGCCCGCTGGCGGGTCGCGAGACACTGGCGCGCGACGTGCGGCTGTGGGGTGACGACGTCGGCGAACGGCTCGCCCGCGGCTTCCGCCTGCCATGCTGCGACGAGCGTGCGGGGATCGGACTCGACCGGGGGCCTGAAGGGGAGGAAATAGACATCGTCGGGCGCACCGCTCGCCCAGCCGCGGAAGCGCGAGCCGTGCTTGAACGACGCATCGCAGGCGAGCAGGAAGTCGGCCTCGCCGATCCCGATCCGCTCCAGCGTGGCGCGCATTGTCGGCCACGTGCCCTCGCCAACGCCGTTCGTCGGGACATCGGGGGATTCGACGAGTGTGACGGTAATTGGATCGGCGGCGGGATGCGCCGCGGCGGCGATCCGGCAGGCGGCAAGCCAGCTCGCGGTCCCGCCGCCGACGATGACGATCTTCGTGATGGCCGTATCCACTGTGGCCCGTCCTGTTGCGTGGCCCGTATCCAAGCCCTGTTCGATAGCCTTGTGCCCTCAGCCGGGCGAAAAGACCACCCACGCCGCGCGTGGATGGTCTCCGCAAGGTTTAGAACGAGATCCGCGCACCCGCCGAGTAGCGGGGATCCTGCTTAGTGACGAAGTTGATGTTGCGTTCGGACCGGAGATGACCGCTGCGATCCTCGCTGTTGACGTTGATCCCCTCGACGAACACCGAGATGTTCTTGGTCAGCGCATAGCTCGCGCTGACGTCAAGCTGGCCATAGGTATTGACGTAGAACGGGTTGACGCCCGTTCCGGACAGATACCCCTTGCGCCAGTTATACGCAGCGCGGGCCTGTAGGCCGTTCTTGTCGTAGAACAGTACCGCGTTGGCACTGTCCGAAAGGCCGGTGATAGCGAACTGCGACACGCTCGACGGCAGCCGGTTGTTGTAGTTCCGGTTGCCGTTCACGATCGTGTAGTTGAGGATCGTGCCGAACCCGGTGTGCCAGAAGGAGTGCTGGATCGCGAATTCGAAGCCGTTGACGTTCGCCGTCTGATCGCTGTTGAACGGCGTCTGTACGACGAAGTTGGCCAGCGGATCATTGGACTGCGCGACGATTGTCCCGTTGACCACGCCACCTGGATAATTGGCGCCGATATAGTCACGAATCTGCCCGAATGTTGCGTTGGTGCCTAGGGCATTGAGCGCCGCCTGATAGCGTGGCCCGTTCTGCGTCACCCCGTTGAAGGTCGTTGTCGGCGAGGTGACCCCGGGGATCGTCTGGTTCACCACGGTGCTGCTGATGTAGTTCGACACATTCTTGTGGAAATAGCCGACCGATATGTAGCTCTCTTTGCTGTAATACCATTCCGCCGACAGATCGATGTTCTTCGACTTGTAAGGGATCAGGTTGGGATTGCCGACCGAACCGGTGCCGCCGCCGATGCGGAACAGCGTATCGAGTCGGCGACCGCCCTGAAGGCTGCCGTAATCCGCGCGCGTTATCGTGTGGCTGTACGAGGCGCGCAGCTTGACCGTACTAGTTGGCTCGATGTCGAAGTCGACCGACGGCAGCCAGTTCTGGTAGCTGCCCTTGAACCGTGTGAACCCGCTGCCGGTGAACAGGATGTTGAACTCGTTCTGAGAATTCTGCCGCGCACCCGACGGGGTCGGCACCAGCGCGGACGCGCTGACGTCGGTCGTTTCGTAGCGCACGCCACCGATGATGTGCCCGGGGACCGACATCACCTCGAACTTGCCGTTGACCTGCAGATACGGCGCGATCGTCTTTTCGGTCACGCGCGAGTCCGTGGTGTACGGGAGCAAGCACTGCCCGTTGCCGCCACAGATCTTGTACGCCTGATCGAGTAAGGTGACTACGCTTGGCAGGTTAAAAGAATAAAACGACTTGACGATGTCGGTCGCGTTCGAGCCGCTGATGCCAGAGAACTTGTCGGGGATGCTGACGAGGTTGAACAGGTTGTCGGGCAGCAGCGCCGCCGCCGCCGCACGCTGCGCCGCGCTGTCGCCGCCGGTCCCGCCCCACGTGTCGTTCTGCAGCACGCTATAGGCCGAGCGCACTTTGTTCTGAGTGTACTGGACGCCCCAGTCAAGGCTGTCGAGCAGACCGTTGTCATGTTCGTAATGCCCCTTCAGCTGGATCTGGTTGATCTCGTCGCGGAAGTAGGAATTGCGGAACGCGTTGCCGGTCGGGACGATGTTGGCGGCATTGAAAGGATCGATGCCACCGAACATGTTGTACGAGATGACAGGGAGCCGGTTGTCGAAGTTGATCGTCTGGTTCTGAATGCCGAACACCGCGGTGCCGACCGAGTTGCTGTTGCCATACGGGCTGTTCGGCTTCGATTCCGCGGTCGAATGGTTGACGTCGAGCACGACGGTGACGCCGCCGGGGCCCTTCCACGTCAGGTTGCCGCCGATCGCCTTGTTCTCGCTGCGCGCCGAAGTTTGCGAGGCGGAATAAGCGAGATCCTTGGTCTCCGCCGCCTGGAACCGCTCGGTGTAGAACACCGGCCCTGCGACCGGACCGTTGGTCCATGAGCTCGACGTGTCGTTGTGGTTATACCAGATGCCGACGCTGTTATCGCGGATGTCGACCGTGTTGCGCGAATAGGTGTAATCGAACGTCGCGGTCAGCGTGTCAGTCGGCTTGAACTGCAGGACAGCCTGCCCATTGATGCGCTGACGCTTGCCGTTGACGACGTCATAGCCGCCGTTCTGCGGCACCTGATAGACATCGGTCGCGCCGGGGCGGTTCGTGATGTTGGCGTAGCGCGCGTCCCCAGGTTGGGCGAGCGAGCCCCAGTTGTTCTCCGCACCGAGATACCCGTCGCGGAAACCGATATTCGCCGAGTTCGCGCTGAAATGGCGCTCCTGGAATGAGCCGAGGATCAGCACGCCGATCCGATCGTCCGCGAACGTATCGGAAAAGATGCCCGAGACTTCGGGGGTGACGTCCTTGCCGCCGTTCTGCGACGTGTCGACGACGCCACGCGCAGACAGTGAGCCACGGATCCCAGGCTTGTCGAACGGACGCGGAGTCCGAATGTTGATGGTCGACCCGATGCCGCCCGATGGAATGCTTGCACGGCCCGACTTGTAGACTTCGAGCGCGGCGACGCCTTCGGATGCCAAATTGGCAAAATCGAACGAGCGCGAGACCGGCGCGCTGTTGCCGTCACCGATCGTCGACGTCGCGAGCTGGCGGCCGTTGAGTGTGACGAGGTTATATTCCGGGCCAAAGCCGCGAACCGTGACGAACTGGCCTTCGCCGTTCGACCGGTCGATCGACACGCCGGTGATGCGCTGGAGCGATTCTGCCAGGTTGGTGTCGGGGAACTTGCCGATGTCCTCTGCCGAGATCGCATCGACGATACCCTGCGCGTCGCGCTTCAGGTTGATCGAGTTGCGGAGACTGGCGCGAATGCCGGTGACGACGATATCGCCGGGAGCCTGCGTCCCGTCTGCGGCCGCGGTGCCGTCCGCCACTGCGGTGCTCTGCGTGGTCGCGGGCGTGCTTGGCTGGTCCTGGATCGTCGAGGGGCCGGTGTTGCCCATCGTCGAGGAGGTGTCCTGTGCCGAAGCCATCATCGGATAGCTTGCGAGCGCAAGCATCGACGCGCCAAGTGCGAGTCGCGTAGCCAAACGAGTGCTGAAGCCCCCCATCGTCATCCTCCCTGTAAACGTGGCGCTGTAACCCCTGCGCCCTCTTGCTTGAGAACGTTCACCTGATCTGCGACGAAGCGATTGTCAAGCCAGCAACACTCTGAAATCGCCCGGTTGTGAACGTTCTCGGAATATGCTGTTTACGCGCAACACCAGCGGCAGCACCGCCCGGCGGGGAGACCGCGGGGCAAGGACATGGTCGCGAGACCAGGGGAGCATTTCGGGATGGCAAGGAAGATTCACGTCTGGCTACTGGGAGCCTCGCTGCTGTGCGGCGCGGGCGCAACCTACCCGGTAATGGCACGCGATTCGAAACCCCGGGCTTCGGTGCAGGACGCGCGTACACGCGCCGCGGCGATCGTCGCGCGGATGACGCTCGACGAGAAGATCGCGCTCGTCCACGGGTTGTTCCCGCCGATGGCAAAGGGCAAGACCCCCAACGAACTGATCCCGTCCGCCGGCCATATCGACGGCATCCCGCATCTGGGTGTCCCGCTCGTCCGCGAGAGCGATGCGTCGCTCGGCGTCGCCAATCAGGTCGAACAGCGCAAGGGCGATGTCGCGACCGCCTTGCCGTCGAGCCTCGCGACCGCTGCGACGTTCGATCCCGCGATCGCGCGCGCCGGCGGCGCGATGATCGGCGCGGAGGCGCGCGCGAAACGGTTCAACGTCCTGCTTGCGGGCGGCGTCAACCTGACGCGTGATCCGTGGAACGGGCGCAACTTCGAATATCTCGGCGAGGATCCGCTGCTCGCGGGGACCCTGGCGGGGGCGCATATTGCCGGCGTCCAGTCGAACCGGATCGTCTCGACGGTCAAGCACATGGCGCTCAACGCGCAGGAGACTGGGCGGACCGTGATCGATGCGCGGATCGGCGAGGCGGCGCTGCGGATGAGCGATCTGCTCGCGTTCGAGATCGCGATCGAGACGGGCAAGCCGGGCTCGGTGATGTGCGCGTACAACAAGGTTAACGGCGACTGGGCATGTGAGAACAAGCATCTCCTCACCGATATTCTCAAGCGCGACTGGGGTTATCGCGGCTGGGTAATGAGCGACTGGGGCGCCGTCCATTCGACCGCCAAGGCGGCGAACGCAGGGCTCGACCAGGAATCGGGGCAGGAACTCGATCACGCGATCTACTTCGCCGACGCGCTCAAGGCCGACATTGCCGCTGGTCGCGTGCCGATGGCACGGCTTGACGACATGGTGACGCGCTATCTGACCGGCCTGATCGAGACCGGTGCCTATGACACGCCCGCCAGCGTCGCGCAGCTAATCCCGTACGAAGCCCATGCCGAAGTCGCGCAGCGCGCCGCCGAAGCCGGGATCGTCCTGCTCAAGAATGACGGCAACCTCCTGCCGCTCGCGCGCACCGCGAAGCGCGTCGTGCTCATCGGGGGCCGGGCGGATGTCGGCGTCCTGTCGGGCGGCGGATCGAGCCAAGTGCGTTCGGTCGGTGGCGCGCCGGTCGAGATCCCGCTCACCAGTGGTGCCGCGTCGTCGTTCGCGCGGGTGACGTGGCATGCCTCCTCCCCGCTGCTCGCGATTCGCGCGGCGATGCCGCAGGCGCAGGTGACCTGGATCGACGGTCGCGATCCGGCCGCCGCCGCCGCGGCTGCCAAAGCCGCGGACGTCGCAATCGTCTTCGCGACGCAATGGACGACCGAGGCGCAGGACGCCCCCGATCTGTCGCTCCCCGATCGGCAGGACGCTGTGATCGCCGCGGTGGCGGCGGCCCAGCCGAAGACGATCGCGGTGATGGAAACGGGTGGCCCTGTGCTGATGCCGTGGCTCTCGGCGGTGCCCGCGGTCGTACAGGCGTGGTATCCGGGCCAGCGCGGCGGACCGGCGATCGCCAATATCCTGACCGGGCGGGTCAATCCGTCGGGCCGTCTGCCGATCACCTTCCCCGCCAGTGCCAGCGAGGCACCCCGTGCGGCGCCCGTCGGGCTCGACAAGCTCAGCGCCGCCGACGCGCAGGCTGCCGCGGACCCGGGCCATGCGAGCGAGCATCAACTGGCGAGCTTCCCGGTCGACTATGTCGAGGGCGCTGACGTCGGGTATCGCTGGTACGAGAAGACCAACGCAAAGCCGCTGTTCCCGTTCGGCTACGGCCTCAGCTATTCACAGTTCGCCTATCGCAACCCGGTGGTAAAGGGCGGTGCTACGCTCAGCATCAGCTTTGACGTGGTCAACACCGGGCGGGTCGCCGGGGCCGACGTGCCGCAGATGTACGTCAATCGCGACGGCGCGACAGTCCCGATGCGGCTTGCCGCATTCCGGCGGGTGATGCTCAAGCCCGGCGAAACGACTCGCGTCACGCTGGTGGCCGAGTCGCGCATTCTCGCGGAGTATGACACGGCCTTGCCGGGGTGGCGCGTGGCGGGCGGGCGCTACCGTGTCGCGCTCGCGCACGACGCGCGCGACCGTGCGCTGGTATCGACCGCGACGGTCTCGGCGACGACGATGAAGCCCTGACGGCTCGTCCTCAGCCGACCGACAGGAACGCCGTGACGGTCAGCCGCCCCAGCGCCGGGTCGCTCGACAGCACCGCATCGGGGGCGATCGCGCCGCTGTGGAGCAGATAGCTCGGATAGACGAGCGCGCGGTTGTAACGCGCCTCGACCGCAAGCGTCTGCTCAAACAGATTGGTATCGCCCGTGACATAGCGCGCGGGCGGGAGGCCACCGTAGCGGAACTCGGCATCGAGCTGACCGAAGAAGATCGGCGCTCGTTCCGCGTCGATCGTCTCGAACCCGGTCGAGCGATGCCGGAAGAAGGCGGTCCCGTCCCCGCCGTCAGGCGCAAGATAATGGACCAGCGCAATCCGCTCCGCCCCGAACGCGTCGCAATGCGGGATGCGCTGGCGGATATCGAGCGCCTCGGGCGGAGTCGTCACGATCGAGAAGCTCGCGTCGACCAGCTCGACCGCGCCGGAACGCCCCAGCATCGGTCCGAGCACCTGCGCCAGCACCGTCCGTTGCGCGGGAATATAGGAGTCGGGCAACGCTGCGCGGACACCCGGATAATGCTGGAGCGCCGGACCGAATGGCGCCTCCAGCGCCGCTGCACGCAAGGCGTCGGGATCGGGGGCGAAACCGTCGATCACGACGACCGGCTGTGCTTCACGCCCGACATGGTGGACGGTGAACGATGGTGCGCTCACGATTTGCGCCAGTAGCGCACGTAGTCAACCGACAGGCGCTGCGGCAGCGCGGCATCATCGATCCCTTTCGCGCCACCCCAGTCCCCGCCCACCGCCAGGTTGAGAATCAACTGATACGGTACGGTGAACGGCCAGGCGGCATGTCCCCCGGGTTGGTCGTCGGTAACGCGCATATAGCCGTGCCCGTCGACGCCGATCGTGATTTCATGCGGCTGCCAGTCGAGCTGGTAGCGATGATAGGCGGTACACGCGCTCGCCACTCGCTTTTCAGCGCCGCGTTGCGTCCCGAGCTTGTGATTGAACGCGCCGCTGTGGAGGGTCGCATGCACCACGTTGGGCTGCCAGCCGACCATCTCCATCAGGTCGATCTCGCCCATGTCGGGCCAGGTCCCGTTTTGCGGCAAAAGCCAGACCGCGGGCCAGCTCCCGCGGCCACAGGGCAGCTTCGCGCGGACTTCGTAGAAACCGTAACCAAGCGCCGCGCGGCTGACGAGCTTGGCGGAACTATACCCCTGCCCGCCCCAGTCGGGTGCCGAGCGCAACGCTTCGTGCCGCGCCTCGATCACCAGTGCGCCATGCGCGATCCGGGCGTTCTGGCGACGGTCGGAATAATATTGCCGTTCGTGGTTGGGCCAGCCCTGTCGGTTGCGATCGGTGTCGTAGCGCCAGCGCGTCCGGTCGATCGAGCGGGTGAAGTCATCCGCCCATTCGGGGCGCGTAGCGGGCGCGCGCATCGGGACGTCCACGGTATAATTGGTTGCCGCGAGGCTCACCGCCTGTGCAAGCAGGGTCACGATGATCGTCAACGGGTCACCTCATCCGTGGCCGATCGGTCTCGAGCGATCCGGCATCGACCTGCTCTAGGACCGGGGCACGCGCAAAACCATCCGAAATCGAGGATGCCCGGCGGTAGCCAAGGATGCGCGCAATACGCTAGCGTAGGACCACGCTAAGATCCTGCAGGAAAAGGACATCGGGTGACCGGAGAGACGACGCGGCGCAGCGTGCTGGCCGGCATTGCGGCTATCGGTGCCGATACGGTCACCACGCGAAGCCGAAAGGCGCCGCAAAATCCGGATCTTGGACCGAACGTGCTGATCGTCGACCCCGGCGCGTCCGACGCGCAGCGTCGCATCGACGGCTGGTTCGCCCAGCAGGAGAGCGCGCACTTTACCGATCGCCGCTACGCCGTGCTGCTGAAGCCGGGCACGCACCGGCTCGATATCAACGTCGGTTTCTTTACGCAGGTCGCCGGTCTCGGTCTGACGCCCGATGCGGTGACCGTCACTGGCCACGTCCATGCCGAGGCGGATTGGGCGAAGGGCATGGCGCTGGTGAACTTCTGGCGTTCGGTTGAGAACATGGCGGTGCGACCACCCGATCGGGCGGATCGCTGGGCGGTGTCCCAGGCCGCGCCATATCGGCGTGTCCACCTCGCCGGGGACCTCGCGCTCGACGACGGCGGCTGGTCGAGTGGCGGATTCATGGCCGATTGCCTGATCGAAGGCACCGTCCGCTCCGGGACCCAGCAGCAATGGTTCACCCGCACGTCGCGACTTGGCGGATGGCAGGGTTCCAACTGGAACATGATGTTCATGGGTGTCGCGGGGGCACCCCCGGACAGCTTCCCCGAGCCACCCTATACCACGCTGCCGACAGTGCCGGTAATTCGCGAAAAACCCTTCCTCCATGTGCAACCGGATGGCGAATGGGGGGTCTTCGTGCCCGGATTGCGGCGGGACGCAAGCGGTGTCTCGTGGCGGGAGAAGCAAGCCGGGCGCGACCTACCGCTGGAAACCTTCCTGATCGCCGATCCGACCACCTCGATTGCCGTGATCAACCGGGCACTGGCGGATGGCCGTCACCTGTTGCTGACGCCCGGCATATACCCCCTGCGCGAACCGATCCGCGTCAGTCGCCCCGGCACGGTGGTGCTTGGAATCGGTCTGGCGACGTTGCTCAGTGTGGATGGGAATGCGGCGTTGACGATCGCCGACGTACCGGGCGTGTCCGTCGCAGGTCTGCTGATCGACGCGGGGCTCCGCCCCTCCCCCGTGCTTGTGGAGGTCGGTCCGCGCGGTGCCGCCCGCGATCACGGTGCCGATCCGACGCTCTTCGCCGACGTATTCTTCCGCGTCGGCGGGGCGGCCATCGGCAACGTCGGGACGTGCCTGGAAATCAACAGCCACAACGTCGTTGGGGACCATCTATGGATCTGGCGGGCGGATCATGGCGATCACGAGCACGGTCAGGTTCATGTCGGCTGGAACGAGAGCCGGGGGACACATGGCCTCGTCGTCAATGGTGATGCCGTCACGTGCTACGGCCTGTTCGTCGAACACTTCCAGGGCTGGCAGACCGTTTGGAACGGGGAGGACGGCCGCACCTTCTTTTATCAGAACGAGCTTCCCTACGATCCCCCAAGCCAACGCGCATGGCGCGCAGGTTCGGATCGCGGTTGGGCGGCGTACAAGGTTGCGGATCATGTCCGCCGTCATAAAGCGATAGGTTTCGGGGTATACGCAAATTTCACCGCGGATCCGTCGATCGTGCTCGCTAGCGCGGTCGAGGTGCCCGAGACGTCCGGCGTCCGCGTCAACAACGTCACGACGATTTCGCTTGGCGGGGGCAAGGGCACGATCTCGCACCCGGTTAACGCGTCGGGGCGCGCTGCGAAACTTGGCAGTATTCGCGAAACCTTACGCAGCTTTCCTGGGTAACGTTCTGTACGCACCGTTCGGTGGTGCTGTCACGCGCGCCGCGAAGAACGCGCGATGCGCTGATGGCGCTGGCACCGAACGCCCCCCCCGCTCGCCGCTCGCGACAGCGATGGTCGGCGGTCTGACTTACTCCGCAAGAGCGATACGCCCGACCCGCCGTCCCGGCAGAAGTCTGGCGATCGGTCACCTTTTCAAGGCGGTCGGCAAGGTAAAGCTCGCAATCGAGGGCAACACGTTTGCCGCGGATGTTACCGAAGATATTAAGAAGGCTGCTGACCGCAGCCCCGCGCAGTTGAAGGGAGCGACCGAGGGTGGCGTATCCGCCTGTGCCTGATGCGCGCAGTTCGTAGAGGTGAGTGTTGACGAGAATTTCGGCACGATCCGCGCGAAGCGGATTGTGTCAGCGTTCGACAGTGGCCGGATCTTTAATCCCAAGCTCGCCGAAGGCCAGTGGTTCGACGGTATGATCATGGGCCTCGGACAGACCCTTCTCGAAGAAGGACTGATTGATCATCGTGACGGACGCACCGTCAATGCCAATTTCTTTCAGATTACGCGGTGCCAGTGAACGCCGACGTCCCTGACATGCAAGCGATCTCGATTGGCACCCCGATCTGAAGGCCGCAACTTTAGGCGGTAAGAGCGTCGGTAAGATTGGCGTGGTTGGGGTGGCACTAACAATAGGTAACGCGATATTTCATGCTACGGGAAAACGGATTAGCAGCCCACAAATAACACTGAAAAGTAAGGTTAGCAGACACGAGTAACGCTGCGTATTTTTCCGCATCGACCCAATTGCGGCCGTTCGAGCGCCTTTGGAGGACAGCCAAAAGCGGACGGTCGTTCATTCGCACGAACAAGCGCCCGCCCGCGGAGTGGCTACCAGGCGACCACGCCCGCATCTTCATAGAAACCACCCGTCGGGCCGTCATCGGCCAGCGTGGTCAGTCGGACAGCGATCGCGGCACCCTGCTCCGGGGTGCGAGGGCCACTGTGCTGGTTCAAGTCGGTTGCCGTGTATCCGGGACAGGCGGCATTCACCTTGAAGCCGAGGGGCGCCAACTCCTTGGCAAACGCCACTGTCACGGCGTTCAGAGCCGACTTGGAGCTATTGTAGCCGAGTAGGTTCGCTTGGTCTGCCATCGGCGCCTCGAAGTCAGACGCCCATGCCAGCGAGCCCAAGCTGCTGGACATCATGACAATCCGCGGAGCGTCAGAGGCTTTCAGCAACGGCAGTAAAGTCTGTGTCGTTCTTATCGCGCCAAATACGTTCACCTCATAGATCGCGCGCACGTCCGAGACCTTATCCTCACTCGGCGCCACCCAACCAGTCGATATCCCGGCATTGTTGACGAGCGCATCCAGCTTGCCCACTTCAGTTTTCAGCACTTCTGCGGCCGCTACGACGCTGGCGTCGTCTGCGACGTCGATCAGCAGCAAGCGGACATCAAGACCCTCTTGACGAAGCGCGTCCGCCGCCGCTTCACCACGCTGCTCGTCGCGGCTGCCCAGCCAGACCGCGTAACCGAGCTTCCCGAGCCCTCGAGCGATCTCCAGTCCAATACCCTTGTTCGCTCCTGTCACCAGGGCGTTTCGCTTGTCCGTCATGCGCATTCCTCCAAAAGAGGCTCGTCAAATGGGATGCCCCTGGCGTCCGGCATGCGCGATCCGCGCGAGAATTTGCCTGATCCGATCAGTCACCTTGTCTTCGACGACGGAGTCGCTCAGGTTGGCGGCATGGACGAGAATTTGGCGAGCCTGTGCACCATCGTAGACCGACATGCCGCCGGTCGCTACCAGCCCAGCGTCCTGCCACGCGTCGCACTCTACAAGGATGGCGCCGCGCCGCAGCCGGTTTCAGGCGTCTACCAGCCGATGATGGCGCTGATCATCAGCGGCGCGAAGGAGATCGCGATAGGCGACCGACGCCTTCGCTATGACCCGGCGAGCTACTTCATCGCGACCGTCGAGCTGCCGGCCTCGGGCTGCGTCAAGCTGGATCTGCCGGACGAACGCTATCTCGCGGTCAGCCTCGACCTCGACAGCGAGCGACTGGCCTCGGTGCTGACGGACGTCGAGGCGGAGCCGCCCTCCCCCGAGCCGGCCTTTGCCGTCAATCCGGTTACACCCGATCTGCTCGATGCCTGGCTGCGCCTTCTTCGCCTACTGGAACGACCGGAGGACGTTGCCGCGCTGGCACCACTTTACGAGCGGGAAATCCTCTATCGATTGGTGCAAGGGCCCCAGGGATCGATCGTGCGTCAGATTGCACGTGCAGACAGCCGCCTCTCGCAGGTGCGCCGCGCGATCGCGATGATCCGCGATCGCTACGATCAGCCGATCCGCAGCGAGTCACTGGCCGAAGAGGCTGGCATGAGCCCTGCCTCGTTCCATCGCCATTTCCGCACAGCCACCGCGATGAGCCCACTACAATATCAGAAGAGCCTGCGGCTTCAGGAAGCTCGTCGGCTGATCGTTGCAGGTCGAGACGTCGCTGCCGCTGCGTATGCCGTCGGCTATGAAAGCGCGTCGCAGTTCAGCCGGGAATATGTCCGTCTGTTCGGCCTGCCTCCCTCGCGTGACGTCAAGGGTGGGATGCCGAGCATCACTGGCTATAGCGCACGGGCGGCCTAATCGGTGAAGACCCACAATCGGCCGCTCAGCGACAGATGTGGCGGTCCCGAAAGCGGTCGCTCGTTCACGCGCTGGAGGCATGCGGCTGAAACTAGGAGGCCGCCTATCCTACGGCGGTATGCACTATAGGACTTGGTCACCGCCAACCGATATAGGCTCACGATGACTAGGCTGCTCCCATCACCGGGCCAATTTAAAGAGTTGTGTAGTTGCCAGGGTTCTGAGTTCCAGTGAATTATCGCCACTCCTTCCATGCCGGTAACAGCGCTGATGTCGTGAAGCACAGCCTGCTCATCACCCTTGTCAGGGCCTTGCAGCAAAAGCCGGGCGCACTGACCCTGATTGACACCCATGCCGGCTGCGGGCTTTACGATCTTGGCGGCGAGCAGGCCCAGCGCACCGGCGAAGCCGCGCACGGCGTGTTGCGGGCCTTTGCCGACACCGATCCCCTGCTGGACAGCTATCGCGCCGCCATACAAGCGGTGAATGTCGGGGCAGAGCCACACCTCTACCCCGGCTCTCCGCAGTTCCTGGCGCAGCTTTTACGCCCGCAGGACCTGCTGATGCTCAATGAAAAGCATCCCGAGGACGTCCGTGCCCTCCGCGGCGCGATGCGCGGCACGTCTGCTGCCGTGCACGAACGCGATGCCTACGAGCTTTGGCTGGCGTTGCTTCCGACCCGTACGGCTCGCGGCGTGGTGGTGGTCGATCCGCCATACGAGCAGACTGACGAACGCGACCGCATCACCGCCACCCTTGCCGCGGCGCACCGGAAATGGGCACATGGCGTGACGGTGATCTGGTATCCGCTGAAAGACCGCGCGACGCACCAGCGGTGGAAGGACAACTTACGTAAGCTCAGCATCCCGAAATTCATGTCGGTGGAGCATTGGTTGTATGACGCTGATCAGCCCGGCATCTATAACGGCGCAGGCCTCTTTATCGTCAATCCGCCTTACGCCTTCACGCAAGGGCTACCGCTCCTGCTGGAAGCCCTCCGCGTCGCACTGGCGCCGAAAGGGCACAGAGGCGAGATCACAGCTGAGTGGTTAGACGAGTAAGGATAAGCCTCGCTCCGGATCCAGCCATTCAGATCCTTCGCCGTACCCGATTGCCGTCTCGCAGCGTTGATATCCGAGAGGAACGATGCTGGTGTCCCTGACCAGCAGACTGCCGCGGCTGCAGCCGACGCTAAGGCACGGATCCGTGATCGCAGTGACGACAGCGAAGCTGAAGCTCACCCAAGCTAACACGCAAGCGACCTGCGTGTAGGACAAGGGCGAGCACTTGGCTGCCGCGCCGGAAGAGCGGGACGCTGTCTCGTTGCGCGTAGAGGCCATCGCGAAACCTGCCCTGCGCGACGGCCTCGCCCAAGTCTCGGTTGATGCCTGCGATGAGCTGGAAGTCGCTCTCCGATTCTTTGTCGGAGCCGACCGGCAGGAGTTGCGAGCGCCGCAACCTTGCTTGGCGCTAGCTGTGAGGCGGGCTGTCGCTGGAAGCGCGTCGACGACCGGACATCACGCTCTGTTCGTCTGAAACCTGCCATGCTAATCAAGGCTAGGGGAGGCGGGCCGGTGCTCACACAGATACGAAGGATCAAGAACTTCGGGGTCTTCGGTGACTATTCGCGCAGCCCTGACGTCCCCGACCTGAACCGATACAACGTGATCTATGGCGAGAACGGCTCGGGCAAGACGACGCTTTCGCGTCTGCTCGCCTGCCTTGAGGCGGGCGAGCACGCGGATCACCCTGACCTAGAGTTCACGATCGAAAGCCAATCGGGCGCGTTGGCGCGCGGAACCCAGTATGGGCGCAAGGTGCGGTCGTTCAACAGCGACTTCATCGAGGCGAACATCGGCCTTCTGGACGGGCCGCTGCGTCACATTCTCATTTTGGGCGAGGAGAACAAGCTGGTCGCGGAGGAGATCAAGTCAGAGATCGACACGCGGGACGCCCGCCTCAGGCGCATCGCGGAGTTGAACGCATCGGTCGCAAAGCTGGAGATCGAGCGCGGGCGCTTGTTCTCGGGCATCGCGAAGACGATCGGCGAGGCGACGAGCGGGGCGACCCTCCGCAGCTACCGCAAGCCTGACGCGGAGGGCGCCTTCCGGAACCTTACCGGGGGCGAGCGGCTCTCCGACGACGAGCTCGCCCTCCACCACACCACCGTCCATCAGGACATGATACCGTCGATCGGCCGAATCCAGGAGCCGAGCGTCCGGCTCGACGTTGACGAACCAGAGAGCGCCATCGCCGTAGCGCGAGGCGCTGCGCGGCGCGCGTGTGACCTGGCGGCCGAGTCCGCGCAGTCGAACGTCCTGGAACGCCTGCTGGGGAAGCCCGACATCGCGAGCTGGGTCGAGCAAGGCATCTCCCTGCACGGCCGGCACTCCTCGGACACCTGCGAATTCTGCGCGCGACCGATGCCCGCTGAACGGCTCGCAGCTTTGGCGGACCACTTCAGCGCGGAGGACCAACGACTGAAGGCGCGCATCGAGCGCGAGCGCGACCGGTTGTCGGCGGCAATCGAGGGCCTGAACCGGATCATCGCGCCGGACCGCCTCGCCCTTTATTCCGAACTACGTGAAAGCTACGACGCAGCGACAAAAGAACTCGACGCCGCGCTCATTGAGCTCAAGGCCCAACTGGGCGTGGTTGACGCCACGCTTACGAGCAAGCTGGCTAACCGCACCCGATCATACGAGGCCAAGGCGTCCAGCGATACGGCTAGGCTGGCGCAGTCCTTAAAAGACCTTAACGCAATCATCGACCGCCATAATGAGAAGACCGCCGGCTTCGACAGCGCGCGCAATACTTCGCGCGACGCGATCGAGGCGCACTACCTGCGTTCGATCAAGGGGCAGGCTGATGAGCGCGCCGAACGGATAGTCGCCGCCGCGGTCGAGATCGCACTGCTGCGGAACGGTGGCGAGGGCCTGCCGGACGTGCGCAGTATCGCGGCGCTGGACGCCTCCATCGCGGCGAAGCAGGCGCAGGTCTCGAACGAGCACAAGGGCGGAGAGAACCTGACGAGGGATCTTTGTCAATTCCTGGGCAGGACCGATCTACGGTTCGACTCAGGCGTGGACGGCTACCATGTCATGCGACGAGGCAGGCCGGCGAGGCGCCTCAGCGAGGGTGAGAAGACCGCGATTGCGTTCCTATACTTCCTGGTGCAGCTGAAGGACCGCGACTTCGACATCTCCGAGGGAGTGGTAATCATTGACGACCCGATCTCTAGCCTCGACGCCTCGGCGATCTACCAAGCCTTCTCGTTCCTGAAGAACAGGACACAGGGTGCCAAGCAGCTCTTCATCCTCACCCATAACTTCGAGTTTCTCAGACTGGTCATCAACTGGCTCCAGAACATTCCAGGACCCAGAGCGGAGAAGACTTTCACGATGGTCCTATGCTCCGAAACGGAGGAGGGCCGTTCCGCACGCCTCGCGCGACTCGACCGGTTACTCATCGACCACGCGACCGAATACCACTACCTGTTCAAAGTGCTGCAAACCTTCAAGTCGGACGGGACGATCCTCGGCTGCTACCACGTCCCGAACATAGCCCGTAAGGTACTGGAGACGTTCCTCGACTTCCACGTGCCCTCCAACCGGAGCCTGCACCGGAAGCTCGAGGAGACCGACTTCGACCCGCACAAGAAGACGGCAATCTACAAGTTTGCCAACGATCTCTCGCACCACACCGGCAAGTCGTTCGACCCGGCCCTCGTGGCGGAAACCCAGAAGAACACGAACTACCTGCTTGAGATGATCGAGGCGGTCGCACCACTTCACTACAGCGGCCTGAAGGCGCTGGCGGAGGCCTAGACCCCCACGCGCCACCTTCGCCCGCTTGACGGCCCCGGCTTTCGTCCGACACATCACCCCGCCCAAGTTCTGCAGGCGAAGCCGCGGTCTCGAGCCCCGCCTTCGAATTAATCGGCGAGCCGTAGCTGAACGAACGTCCGCTTACGCCGATTGCCATCCGAACTCGGACGGGCGGCAATCCACCGAGGCTGTGTGAAAACGTCCTGATATGCTATGCTTGTCGGCGTCATCTGGAGACGTCGGATGGGTCGTTTCA
>NZ_JBYSXN010000003.1:0-373145 GCF_058782275.1 Sphingomonas sp. FW306-05-A | reverse complement strand
CCTTCTTTCAAAGGGCGAACCGAGCGCCGAGGATCTGGTGACTGCAGAAGCGAACCGTCCGGTCCGTCGCTGCGGTGACACCCCTCTAGGCGGGGTCCCTGATTCGGTCAAACGCTTTTTTGCACTTTTCTTTCAATCATGCGGCAAAAGCGTCTTACGGGCGTTGTGGCCCCCTCTCCCTGCCCGTGTCAGCCGGTCGAGGGGACACCCGCAAAATTAATGGGCCAGTAGCACTGGG
Organism: Sphingomonas sp. FW306-05-A; assembly: GCF_058782275.1. Classification (NCBI taxonomy): domain Bacteria; kingdom Pseudomonadati; phylum Pseudomonadota; class Alphaproteobacteria; order Sphingomonadales; family Sphingomonadaceae; genus Sphingomonas; species Sphingomonas sp. FW306-05-A. The sequence goes on along the minus strand of NZ_JBYSXN010000003.1, from coordinate 372,907 downwards.
ACCGGGCTGTGATCGATCATCGTGTCGGTCGTACCGCCGAACATCGATTCGACCCAGCGTGGATGATCAAACCCGCCCATGACGAGGTAACTTGCCGTACGGCTGGCGAGCACGGTGCGCACGATGTCGGTCACCTTGCGGCCGCGACCATCCTCAATCTGGACGCTCGCTTCGATCCCGTGGCGCGAGAGATAGCGCGCAGCCTCCACGGCAGGGGTCTTGACCGACCCGTCATCGACCTGGAGCAATGTAACCGATGCGGCAAACGCAAGCAGCGGCAGCGCGGCACGCATCGCCGCCTCCGCCGAGTCCGATCCGTCCCACGCGATCACCACGTTACCGCTCAGGTCCAGACGGGATGCGCCCTGGGGAACAGCGATGACGGGCCGGCGTCCCTTGGCGACCAGTTCACCCGTGATCTCGCTCATGTCGGGATACCAGCTTCCGTCGAGCCGACGGTTGACCACGATCAGATCGGCAAGTTTCGCCGCCGCGCGGATGCACGTCGCCGGGTCACCGGTTGCATCGACCCAGTCGTAAGGCACATCTTCATGCTCAAGCCGCGCCTTGAGCGCGACGGCATTGCGCGATTCGCGCGCCTTCTCGTCTTCGAGCAGTAATGCGTCGCCGCCTACCCCCATATACTCCCCGACGAACACGGGGACGGTGACGACATCGACGCAGGTAAGATGCCCGCGTACCGCGCGGACGATATCGAACGCGACCTGTAGCCGCGCTTCCTGGCCGTCATCGTCGTGAACAAGCACCAGAATATTCTTCATCGACCGTCTCCCGTGTCAGCATCGCCATGAATGCTACGGCGCGCGGCAGAGACAGAGAATCGGGAAAAGTACGGAGGGCAGTACCGTGGTCAGCGCCGACGGCGCCCCAAGCGTCGGAGCAATCCGCCCTTGGCAATGCCTTCCAATGCGGCACCCGGCCCTTCGGCATCGAGCACCTCGTTGTCGGCAAGCCACGCCTCGACGACCGTCAGATCGGGCGTCTCATACGGGCGGAGTGTCTTGCCCTGCCCCCGCAGCGCCTCGATCGTATCGATCAGCGACCCCGTCTCGGCGAGCTTCGCTCGGACCTGTTCCACCGTACACCCCAGATGTTCGGCGAGCAACCCGTCACGAATACCGGTGATGACCGGGCCGTATTGCTCGTTCCCGGGGCTGGCGGTCGAGATCGTCACGTCGCATTCGGTGTCGAGCCGCATCGAGCGGTTGTTCATGTTCGACGACCCCACCCGCAGGCTGACATCGTCGACGATCATGATCTTGGCATGGACGTAGATCGCTTCCCCACCCGCGGTATGCGCGTGGTAGATACGGAACCGGTGGTTCGGATCCCGTCGGCGCAACGTCTCGTAGAGCCGCGCCCGTGCGGTATCCATCGCGAGCGGTTCGAGCCAGCCTTGCGCGGACACGGGATTGATCAGCACGATCTCCGGACCATCGGGTTCGTCGAGCCGCTTGGCGATCGCCTCCGCGATCTTGCGCGACGCGAAATACTGGCTTTCGGCGTAGATCGACCGTTTCGCGCGAGCGATCTGCTCGAGGTACAGGCGTTCGATCTCGATCACCGGCTCGCAATCGGGCATTTCGGGTGCACTGCGCGCAATCGCGACGGTTACCTCGCCGAAGTGGCGCTCGAGCGCGTCCGGCCAACAATCGCTGCCCCCGCGTACGCGCTCGATCGGGTGGCCACCTGCCCGCTCCCACCGCATCCGGGCGTGATCGCCGAGCGCCGCCGCGACCGGGCCGGTCAGCGCGGTGGTGGCATCATGCCACGGCTTGTAGGGCTTGCCATTGGGCTGGCGACGGCCGGGTTCGTCATCGCGGTGTTCGCGGGTGTCCCAGCGATCGCCGGTCATGTCGATCCCGCCACAGAAAGCGAAGCAATCATCGATCACCACGATCTTCTGATGATGCGATGCGGCGGGCGGATGCTTTGCGTCGAGCTTGGTGTGGATCCGCGGGTGGCGCATCCATTTGATCACCGTGAACAAGGTGCGTCCGCGGAACAGCGTCTTCATCGCGCCGAGATCCCAGCGCAGCAGGAACACCTCGAGCTCGGGATTATTGTCCACCAGCCAGAGGATGAAATCCCCGACTCGTGACGGCGCATCCCGCGCTTCGTCGCTGGTGCCGAGCTTGATCCGTGCGTCGAAATCCCAGCCGATCAGCATAATCCGCTTGCGCGCCTTGAGCATCGCCGAGCGCGCGTGGCGGAAATAATCGTCAGCATCGACGATGACCGCCGCGGCGGTCGCTTGCTCGATCCGCCAGCACGTGTCGCCGGGGCGAAGCGACTCGGTGCTAGTGTCGGTCATGAACGGCGCGCGGCCGGACGCGGACGGGAGAAACGATCCATGTCGCGCCCTTACGCGAAACCGGCGGGGATGAGTCAAGAATTTCGCTTCGCCCCCGTCAGCCCGGCGGCCCGCCGCGAATTTCGGTTGCACCTTGGGACCGGATGGCTGGCTCGCGTGTTTGAGCGCTCGACCCCGTGCACTGCACGATCGGCATTCTTCCCACCGCCAAACTTGCGCGACATCGCCATCAAGGAGTTGCTTCATGGACATCACCGACCTGATCCTCGACGACCACCACCAGATCCGCAAACTGTTCGCGCAGATCGAGCAGATCGACCGCAAGGACATCGACTCGCTCAGCGCCATCTGGGGGCGGCTCAATGCGCTGCTGGATACGCATGCCGAGGCGGAGGAGCGTTTCTTCTATCCGCGGCTGATGCAGATCGGCACCGGCGGCAATGACGCGGACAGCGCCGAAGAGGAAACCGAAGATGCGATCGAGGATCACAACGCGATCCGCGACGCGTCGAGCGCGGTCAACAAGGAAGAGGTCGGGTCGGACGCGTGGTTCGAGGCGGTCGGCAAGGCGAACGAGGAAAACGGCGATCACCTTGCCGAAGAGGAACGTCAGGGCCTGACCGACTTCCGCGAGCATGCGACGCTCGACGAGCGGCACGATCTCGCGGTCAAGTTCGCGGCGTTCAGCGCGGCGCACATCACCGGGGTCAAGCCGGTCGACAAGGACCCGGACCAGTGGCTCGCGGACCACGCCAAGAAGTAACCCCTGCCCTCCCTCCCCAGGAGAAACCCGATGTCGAAGACTACGATCGCAGATTTGTTCGCCCAGACGCTCCATCTTGCGGGGGTCGAACGGATCTACGGCGTGGTCGGCGACAGCCTCAACGGGCTGACCGAAGCGATCCGCGCGCAGGGCAAGATCGAATGGATCCACGTCCGCAACGAGGAAGCCGCTGCGTTCGCCGCCGGGGCCGAGGCGCAACTGACCGGCAAGCTCGCGGCGTGCGCCGGATCGTGCGGGCCGGGGAATATGCACCTGATCAACGGGCTGTATGACTGCAACCGGACGCGCGTCCCCGTGCTGGCGATCGCGGCGCAGGTGCCGAGTGGGGAGATCGGCTCGAACTACTTCCAGGAGACGCGGCCCGAGGCGTTGTTCCGCGAGTGCAGCGTCTATTGCGAGACGATCAACGACGCGGACCAGATGCCGCGCACGCTCGACACCGCGATCCGTGCGGCGGTGGGGCATCGCGGGGTTTCGGTTGTTGCGATTCCGGGCGACGTTGCCTTGCGCACGACGACGGGGACGCTCGCGCGATCGGCGGATGCGTTGTTGCCGGCTGCCCCCGTCATTACGCCCGCTGCGGGCGAGATCGCCAAGCTGGCGGCGCTGCTCAATGACGCGGGCAAGGTCACGATCCTTGCCGGGCGGGGCTGCCGCGACGCGCATCCGCAGCTGATCCGGCTGGCTGCTGCGTTGCAGGCGCCGGTGGTGCATGCGCTCGGGGGCAAGGAATGGGTCGAATACGACAACCCCTATGACGTCGGGATGACCGGGCTGATCGGCTTTGCCTCGGGCTATGACGCGATGATGGCGTGCGACACGCTGCTGATGCTCGGCACCGACTTTCCGTATCGCCAGTTCCTTCCGAACGAAGCGAAGGTTGCACAGATCGACCTTCGGCCCGAGAACCTCGGGCGGCGGACCGCGATCGATCTGGGGCTGGTTGGCGATGTTGCCGCGACGATCGAGGCGGTGCTGCCACAGCTGCGCGATGGGCGCGATCGGGACTTCCTCGACAAGTCATTGATAAGTTATGTAAAAGCTCGTGAGGATCTCGACGAGCTGGCGGATGGCAAGCCCGGCAGCGGGATTCTCCACCCGCAGCATGTCGCGCGGCTGGTGAGCGAGATGGCAACCGAGAATGCGGTGTTCACTGCCGATGTCGGTACGCCGACGGTGTGGGCGGCGCGCTATCTCAAGATGAACGGGCGCCGCCGGCTGATCGGATCGTGGAACCACGGGTCGATGGCGAACGCCCTTCCGCAGGCGATCGGCGCGCAGGCGGCATCGCCGGGGCGGCAGGTCGTGTCGCTGTCGGGTGACGGGGGCCTCGCGATGCTGATGGGCGAGTTGCTGACGGTTCGCCAGCTCGGGCTGCCGGTGAAAATCGTCGTTTTCAACAACGGGACGCTCGGCTTCGTCGAGATGGAGATGAAGGCGGCGGGGCTGGTCGAAACGGGCGTCGCGCTCGACAACCCGGATTTCGCGGCGATGGCGCGCGCGATGGGGATGTACGCGGTGCGCGTCACCGACCCGGGCGATCTCGCGCGCGGCGTGCGCGAGGTGCTCGATCATCCCGGGCCTGCGTTGCTCGATGCGGTGACCGCGCGCGACGAACTGTCGATGCCGCCCAAGATCACGCTGGAGCAAATGAAGGGCTTCACGCTGTATATGGCGAAGGCGATCCTCAGCGGGCGCGGCGACTCGGTGATCGAATTGGGGAAGACCAACGTCGGCCTGTTGAAGACCCTGTTCTGAGCCGTTTTCCCGCGAAGGCGGGAATCCAGGGTTGCGCAGAACGACGCTGGTTGGCGCTTGCGACCCTGGGCTCCCGCTTTCGCGGGAGAACGGAAGCGCGTTGGAAACAGACTACAGCGTACCGCGTCCCAAATACTCCAATAACAGTCTTATTCTGAAGGAAAAAGCGATGGACTATCTCAAGCTCGGCATGACCGGCCTAGACGTCTCGCGGCTGTGCCTCGGGTGCATGACCTATGGCATTCCCGATCGCGGCAACCACGCCTGGACGCTCGACGAAGCGACCAGCCGCCCGATCCTGCAAAAGGCGGTCGAGGCGGGGATCAATTTCTTCGACACCGCCAACGTCTATTCGGACGGCACGTCGGAGGAGATCGTGGGCCGCGCGCTCAAGGATTTCACGCGGCGCGAGGAAGTCGTGATCGCGACCAAGGTGCACGGCCGAATGCGCCCCGGTCCGAACGGTTCGGGGCTCAGTCGCAAGGCGATCATGACCGAAATCGACGCAAGTTTGACCCGTCTTGGCACCGATTACGTCGATTTATACCAGATCCACCGCTTCGATTCCGACGTTCCGATCGAAGAAACGCTCGAAGCGCTGCATGACGTCGTGAAGGCGGGCAAGGCGCGCTACATCGGCGCGTCGTCGATGTACGCGTGGCAGTTCGCCACGATGCTGCATGTGTCGGATGCGAATGGCTGGACGCGCTTCTCGACGATGCAGGATTATCTCAACCTGCTGTACCGCGAGGAGGAGCGCGAGATGCTGCCGCTGTGCGAGGCGGAAGGGATCGGGGTGATCCCGTGGAGCCCGCTGGCGCGCGGTCGCCTGACGCGCGACTGGGATGAAGCGACCAACCGGTCGGAGACCGACGAATTCGGCGCGACGCTTTACAGCCACACCGCCGACGCGGACCGCCGCGTGGTCGAGCGGGTCGCCGAGATCGCCAAGGAACGCGGCGTGCCGCGCGCGCAGATCGCGCTCGCCTGGGTGCTCGCCAAGCCTGAAGTCACCGCGCCGATCGTCGGCGCGTCCAAGCCCGGCCATCTCGACGATGCGATTGCGGCACTCGAGATCGGGCTGACCGAGGACGAGATCGCACGGCTCGAGGAACCCTATGTGCCGCACGCAGTGGTCGGTTTCGTATGAGCATGAAGACGGTCGCACTGCCCGATGGCACGATGGTCCCCGCGCTCGGGCAGGGCACGTGGAACATGGGGGATTCCGCCGAGACGCGCGCAGCCGAGATCGCCGCGCTGCGCGAGGGGATCGAGCGGGGGATGACGCTGATCGACACCGCCGAAATGTATGGCGATGGCCGGTCGGAGACGCTGGTCGGCGAAGCGATCGCGGACATGCGCGATCAGGTGTTCCTCGTCAGCAAGGCGCTGCCGCAAAATGCGTCGCGCGCGCGGCTGCGCACGGCGTGCGAGGCGAGCCTTGCGCGTCTCGGAGTGGAACAACTCGATCTTTACCTGCTCCACTGGCGTGGCCCGGTGCCGCTGGCCGAGACGGTCGAGGCGATGGAGCAGCTGGTCGCGGAGGGGCTGATCGCGCGGTGGGGAGTCAGCAACCTCGATGCCGACGACATGGCCGAGCTGCACGCGGCGGGTGGTGCCGCGTGCGCGACCGACCAGATCCTCTATAATCTGACGCGGCGCGGACCCGAGCTCGACCTGCTACCGTGGCTGACCGACCATCAAATTCCGGCCATGGCGTATAGCCCGGTCGAACAGGGGCGGTTGCTCGGGAACGCGACCTTGCGGACGATCGCCGCCGAATTCGATGCGACGCCTGCGCAGGTGGCGCTTGCGTGGGTGCTGCGCGATCCGTCGATGATCGCGATTCCCAAGGCGGGGTCGGTTGCACACGTGCGCGACAATCACGCCGCGCTCGAACTCGTGCTCTGTCCGGTGTTGCTGGAGCGGCTGGAGGCGGCGTTTCCGCGCCCCAGGAAACCACGCCCGCTCGAAATGCTGTGATCGCGGCGAGGGCGCAAAGAAAAAGCGGTCGGTCCTCGGGAGGACCGACCGCTTTCTAATCCTTCAGGCCGAGAAACCTCAGCCAGCCGCGGGCGAACGACGCCCACCGCCACCGCCGCCGCCGCCAGCCGGGCGACCACCGCCCGCCGGACGGCCGCTGCCACCCGGACGACCACCACCGGCCGGACGACCAGCGCCTGCCGGACGGCCTGCGCCACCCGCCGGACGACCTGCGCCGCCAGCGCTGTAGGGACGGCTGCCACCAGCAGGACGCTCGCCGGTCGGGCGGGCGGCATGCGTTGCGCGCGGCGGCGCACGGTGACGACCGCTCTCGTCGCGCGGACGATCGCTGACGTCGGAACCCGCCGGGCGTGCTGCCTTGATGCGCGCCGCTTCGGCCATGAAGCCCTCGGGGAGCTTGACCATGTCGGGCTTGACGCGCGTCAGCTTCTCGATGTCGCGCAGGTAGCTCCGCTCGTCATCGGCGCAGAAGCTGATCGCGATGCCCGATGCGCCGGCGCGCGCGGTACGGCCGATGCGGTGGACATATTGCTCTGCCACGTTGGGAAGCTCGAAGTTGAAGACGTGGCTGACGCCCGAAACGTCGATCCCGCGTGCCGCGATGTCAGTCGCGACCAGCACCTTGACCTTGCCGGTCTTGAACTCGCCGAGCGCGCGCTCACGCTGCGGCTGGCTCTTGTTGCCGTGGATCGCGTTGGCGGGAATGCCGTTCGCGCCCAGCAGCTTCACGACGCGATCCGCGCCATGCTTGGTCCGCGTGAAGACGAGGCAACGCTCGATCGCGCCATCCGCCAGCAGCATGGTGAGCAGCGCCTGCTTCTCGCCCTGGTTGACGAAATAGACGTACTGCTCGACGCGCTCGGCCGTGCTCGACACGGGCGCGACCTTGACGGTTGCGGGATCGGTGAGGAACTGGTCGGCGAGCTCGCGGATCGCGTTCGGCATCGTTGCCGAGAAGAACAACGTCTGGCGCACGCGCGGCAGCATCTTCACGATCTTGCGCAGTGCGTGGATGAAACCGAGGTCGAGCATCTGGTCGGCTTCGTCGAGCACGAGGATCTCGAGCATCGCGAGGCTGACCATGCGCTGCTCGATCAGATCGAGCAGACGGCCCGGCGTGGCGACGAGGATGTCGACGCCGCGGCTCATGTCCTGGCGGTTCTTGTTGATGCTGGTCCCGCCAAACACCGTCGCGACGGTCATCTTCGAGAACTTCGCATAATCGCGCGCGCTATCGGCGATCTGGCTGGCGAGCTCACGCGTCGGCGCGAGGACGAGCATGCGGCAATGCGTCGGCAGGACGCGCTTGTCGGCGGCGACGAGGCGCTGGATCGACGGCAGCACGAACGCGGCGGTCTTGCCGGTGCCGGTCTGCGCGATGCCGAGCAGATCGCGGCCTTCGAGCAGCATCGGGATCGACTGCGCCTGGATCGGGGTGGGGGAGGTATAGCCCTTTGCTTCGAGCGCGCGGACAAGCGGCTCGGCAAGGCCGAGATGTGCGAAAGACATGAAAGTGTATTCCATTGCATGTGCCATGGACGCACGTTCTCGACGCGCGGATGGCGGGGGGAGGATTTGACACCCCGCGTGAAAAGGGAAGTCCGTTTGGTAACGACCGAGGCGGAGCTGGGACGATAAAGTCCGATCACGCTGCATGACGCTTCGATGGCCGCCATATGGCCGAGGCGGGGGCGGAAGTCAAGGTTGGGGTGGCGCGGGCGCGGCCGTGATCCCGGCGGAGGTCGGAGCCGTTGTCTTCATGTCCTTCAGTTGCTGTCAAACGCGGCGGCCCGGACCTTTGCGAGACCTCTGCATAAAGGCAATCGGCGGTTTGATCGTCACCCCTCGCCCCAAAGGCTGCCGTCATGCTGAACTTGTTTCAGCATCCACCGCGCAGCAGGCCTGGTCCGGACTCGCGGAGGGCTGGATCCTGAAACAAGTTCAGGATGACGGGCGGTTTTGCAGAACGCTCGCCGCAGAACTCTGGTTTGTGCCGGGGTGACGGGCTTAACGATCAGCCGACCCGGTTCGCCTCCAGCCCGGCGCGGAAATCATCCGCCAGCGTGGTCAGCCCGCCGCTTGCGCTCATCACGATCACGACGTCGCAGGTCGCGATGCACGCCCCGCGCTGGAACGCAGCCGACAGGATCTGCCAGCTGCGATTGCCAACCTCGCCGATCCCGGTCACGACTTCGACGTCATCGGGGAAATAGCCTTCAGCGAGATAGTTGATCTCGACCCGCGCGACGAGCCAGCGATGCCCCGACCATCCCGCCAGATCGAGCGACCGGTTAAAGCGCACGCGCGCGCTTTCGAACAGCGCCGCCATCGCGACATTGTTGATATGGCCGAGCACATCGAGGTCCTGGAACCGTGTCTGGATCGTGGTGGTGTGCGGATAATGCGCGGGGTCCAGCCGCGCAGGATCGGGCCGTCCCATTCAGCGCGGCGCCATCCGGATCGCGCCGTCGAGCCGCACGTCCTCGCCGTTGAAATAACTGTTCTCGACCATCGCGAGCGCGAGCTTGGCATATTCCTTGGGCTTGCCCAGCCGCTTGGGGAAAGGCACCGATGCGGCGAGATTGTCCTTCACCTGCTGCGGCGCGCCCTGCATCAATGGCGTCTCGAAGATGCCGGGGAGGATGGTGTTGACGCGGATCCCTTCGCCCATCAGGTCGCGCGCGATGGGGAGCGTCATCCCGACGACACCGCCCTTGGACGCGGAATAGGCCGCCTGGCCGATCTGCCCGTCCTCGGCGGCGACGCTTGCGGTCATCACGATCGCGCCGCGTTCGCCGTCTTGACCCGGCTCGAGCGTCAGCATTCCTGCGGCCGACTTGGCGACGCAGCGGAACGTGCCGACGAGGTTGATCTGGATGAGCCAGTCGAACGCGGCGAGGCTGAAATGCTTGATGCTGCCGTCTTCCTTCGAGCGGCTTGCGGTCTTCATCGCATTGCCGGTGCCCGCGCAGCAGATGAGGATCGCTTCCTGCCCGTGCGCCGCGCGCGCCTTGGCGAAGCCTGCGTCGACCGATTCCTCGGATGTGACGTTCACTTCGCAGAAGGTGCCGCCGATTTCGGCGGCGATCGCTTCGCCCTTTTCGGTCTGCATATCGAAGATCGCGACCTTGACGCCTTTGGCGGCAAGCGCGCGCGCAGTCGCGGCGCCGAGGCCGGATGCGCCGCCGGTGACGACGGCGGCGGTGGTGGAGTCTAGGTTCATGTTGGGGTCCCTCCCTTGGAATGAGCACGCCCCTCCCCTTCAGGGGAGGGGATGGGGGGTGGGGCGTGCCTCGCAGAGAGGTTTGCCCTGCTGGACTGCCCCACCCCAACCCCTCCCCTGAAGGGGAGGGGCTAAGTGAGATTAGAGCCGTTCGATGATCGTGACGTTGGCGATCCCGCCGCCTTCGCACATCGTCTGCAAGCCGTAGCGCCCGCCGGAGGCGTGCAGCGCATGGACCAAGGTCGCCATCAGCTTGGTGCCCGAAGCGCCGAGCGGATGCCCCAAGGCGATCGCGCCGCCGTTGACGTTGAGCCGCGCGTGATCCGCGCCGGTATGCTTGAGCCACGCCAGCGGCACCGGCGCGAACGCCTCGTTGACCTCGTACAGGTCGATATCCGCGATCTTCATCCCCGAACGCTGGAGCGCGCGGTCGGTCGCGAACAAAGGTTCTTCGAGCATGATCACCGGGTCGCCGCCGGTAACCGTCAGGTTGACGATCCGCGCGAGCGGGGTCAGCCCATGCTCCTTCAAGGCGCGTTCGCTGACGATCATCACAGCGGATGCGCCGTCGCAGATCTGGCTGGCGTTAGCCGCGGTGATGTTACCACCTTCCTGCAACAGCTTGACCGAACCGATGCTCTCCAGCGTCGCGTCCGCACGGATGCCTTCGTCGGTGCGATGGCTGATGATGCCGTCGGGCGTCTCGACGTCGAGCGCGAGGATCTCCTTGTCGAACGCCCCCCGCTCGGTCGCGGCGGCGGCGCGGCGGTGGCTTTCGACCGCGAAGGTGTCGAGCTGCTCGCGGGTGAAGCCGTGCTTTCTGACGATCATCTCAGCACCCATGAACTGGCTGAACAGCAGGCCCGGGTATTTTTCCTCGAGCAGCGGCGACTTGTAGTTGCCCAGCCCCTCTTTCATGAACAGCGTCGCGGTGGTGCCCATCGGCACGCGCGTCATGCTCTCGACGCCAGCCGCGATCACCACGTCCTGCGTGCCCGACATCACCGCCTGCGCGGCGAACTGCATCGCCTGTTGCGACGAGCCGCACTGCCGGTCGATCGAGACGGCGGGGACGCTGTCGGGCAAATTCTTCGCCGCTAGCACCGCGTTGCGCCCGACCTGGCCCGCCTGCTGCCCGCCCTGCATTACACAGCCCATGATCACGTCGTCTACGGCAGCACCGTCGATCCCGGTCCGCGCCACGATCGCGTCGAGCACCGACGCCGCCATGTCGACGGGATGCCAGCCGGCGAGCTTTCCGCCCCGCTTGCCGCCGGCGGTGCGCACTGCGTCCACGATATAGGCCTCGGCCATGCTCGACTCTCCATAAGGGTTGTATTTTGCAACTGTCTTGCCCTGAATGGCGGCGGCGGGCAAGAGTGCGGTTGCATACCCAAGGCTCGAAAGGACATTCCATGACCGTCAGCGAAACGATCGCGGCGCGGCGATCGGTACGCGGATTCCTGCCGACGCCGGTCGATCCGGCGGTGCTGTACGGGATCGTCACCAGGGCCGCGCGGGCGGCGACCGGGGGCAATCTCCAGCCTTGGCATATCGACGTGCTGACCGGCGCACCGCTTGCTGCGCTGAAGGAATCGATCGCCGCCAAGCTATGGCGCGGCGAGACCGAGGAGCCGGCCTACGCCATTTACCCGCCCGAACTGGTCGCGCCATATCGCGACCGGCGTTTCGCGGTCGGCGAGGCTTTGTACGGCGAACTCGACATCCCGCGCGAGGACAAGGCGGCGCGGCGGCTGTGGTTCGCGCGCAACTTTCAGTTCTTCGGCGCGCCCGCCGCCTTGTTCTGCAGCGTCGACCGGCGGATGGGGCCGCCGCAATGGGCGGACCTGGGCATGTATCTGCAGACTGTGATGCTGCTCGCGGTCGAGGCGGGGCTGGCGACCTGCGCGCAGGAATGCTGGGCGATGTATCCCGACACGGTCGACGCGGCGATCGGGATGCCTGCGGAACGGATGCTGTTCTGCGGAATGGCGATCGGCTTTGAGGATACCGCGGACCCGGCGAACGCGTTGCGCACCGAACGCGCGGATCCGGCGGAATGGCTGACGGTGCATGACTGAGCCGCCCCCTGTCCGTCAAGCCCCATCTGTAAGGGAATGACGGACAGGGCAGGCATCGCCGCCCCTGCCCCTCAGTTCGCGAAGAGCAGGACCGGCGTTTCCAGATATTTGCGCAGCGCCTGGACGAAGCTTGCGGCATCCCAGCCATCGACCACGCGGTGGTCGCAGCTGATCGACAGGTTCATCAGCTTGGCGCGCACGATCTCGTCGCCGACGAATATGGGCCGCTCGACGATCTTGTTCGGGCCGATGATCGCGACCTCGGGCCGGTTGATCACGGGCGTCGTCGCGATCCCGCCAAGTGGGCCGAGCGAAGTGACGGTCAGCGTGCCGCCGCCCATTTCGTTCGGCGCGAGCTTGTTCGCGCGCGCTGCCTCGGCGAGGCGCACAATCTCGGTCGCGAGCTGCCAGACGTTGCGGTCCTGCGCGTCGCGGATGACGGGGACGGTGAGGCCCGCGTCGGTTTGCGTCGCCATGCCCAAGTGGACGCTGCCGTGGCGCGTGACCACGCCCGCTTCGTCATCATACCGCGCGTTGAGCATCGGAAACGCCGGGATCGTCTTGCAGATCGCGACGATCAGCAGCGGGAGCAGCGTCAGCTTGGGGCGCCCGCCGCGGTTGGCGTTGAGGTCGGCGCGCATCGCTTCCAATGCGGTGACGTCGATCTCGTCGACATAGGTGAAGTGTGGGATCGCGCGCTTGGACGCGGCCATGTTCTCGGCGATGCGGCGGCGCATGCCGATGACCTTGATCGCCTCGTCCGGGCGGGCGTTGGAGGCGTGCGGGGCGTGATAGCCCTGCCCGCTGCCGTAGCGGAGGAACGCGTCGAGATCGCTATGGCGGATGCGGTCGCCCTCGGCCTTGATCTGGTAGAGATCGACGCCGAGATCCGCCGCGCGCGCGCGGACCGCGGGGGACGCGAGGACGGCCTTTTTCTCCCTCTCCCCTTCAGGGGAGAGGGTCGGGGAGAGGGGCTGTCTTGGGTTACCGAGCGAGACGTTCGTTGATGCGTCCCCCTCTCCCCGGCCCTCTCCCCGGAGGGGAGAGGGAGAAGAAGGGACGACTTCCTCTACGCCGGGATTCTCTGCCTCATATTGCTGCGCGACCTCGACCTGCTCCGCGCTCGGCAGCGCTGCCTTGAGCTCCGTGGGCTCGTCCACGCGCAACGCGGGCGCTTCCTCCGCCGATACGTCAGCATCGGCATCCATCTCGATCACCACCAGCGCCGCGCCGATCGACACCTGGTCGCCGACCTCGCCGGCGAGTTCGACCACCACGCCAGAAACCGGCGATTCCATCTCGACCGTCGCCTTGTCGGTCATCATGTCGGCGACCTGCTGGTCCTCCTCGACACGTTCGCCGACCTTTACGTGCCAGGCGACGATCTCGGCCTCGGAAATGCCTTCGCCGATGTCGGGGAGCTTGAAGGTAAAGCGTGCCATTATGCGTCCTTCATAATCTTCTTGAGCGCCTCGCCGATCCGGACCGGACCCGGGAAATACGCCCATTCAAGGCTGTGCGGATAAGGCGTGTCGAACCCGGTGACGCGCTCGATCGGGGCTTCGAGGTGGTAGAAGCAACGCTCCTGCACCTGCGCCGACAGCTCCGCGCCGAACCCGCTGGTCCGCGTTGCCTCGTGGATGATCATGCAGCGCCCGGTCTTCTCCACCGACGCCGCGATCGTCTCGATGTCGAGCGGCACCAAAGTGCGCAGGTCGATCACCTCGGCATCGACCCCGGCCTCCGCGATCACCGCCAGCGCGACGTGGACCATCGTGCCGTAAGCGAGGATCGTCAGCGCCTCGCCGGGCCGCACGACCTTCGCCTTGCCGAGTTCGATCTTGTAATAGCCGGTCGGCACCTCGCCCGCGGGATGCTGCGACCAGTTTTGCGTGGGCTTGTCCCAATGGCCGTCGAACGGGCCGTTGTAGATTCGCTTGGGCTCGAAGAAGATCGTCGGATCATTGTCCTCGATCGCCGCGATCAGCAGGCCCTTGGCGTCATAGGGGGTCGAGGGGATCACCGTCTTCACGCCCGAGATGTGCGTGAAGATGCCCTCGGGGCTCTGGCTGTGCGTCTGCCCGCCGAAGATGCCGCCACCGAACGGCGAGCGCACCGTGATCGGCGCGGTGAATTCTCCCGCCGAGCGATAGCGGAGCCTTGCCGCCTCGCTGACCAATTGGTCGAGCGCGGGGTAGATGTAATCCGCGAACTGGATTTCGGGGACCGGACGCAGACCGTATGCGCCCATGCCGACCGCGACTCCGATGATGCCGCATTCGGTGATCGGCGTGTCGAACACGCGGGTCTTGCCGTATTTGCTCTGGAGCCCGGCGGTCGCGCGGAACACGCCGCCGAAATAGCCGACGTCCTCGCCCATCACGACGATGTCGGGGTCGCGGTCCATCATCACGTCCATGGCGGAATTGATCGCCTGGATCATGTTCATGCGAGTCGAATCGGTCATGCTGCTGCACCCGCCGCACTTGCGGCCTTAAAAACCTTCTTTGCGGCTTTGCGGCTTTGCGTGAAAAAGTCCTGATCACGCAAAGACGCTAAGACGCGAAGGAAGAAGAGGGACGTGTTGGCTGCGCCGCTCAGCCGGGCACCCATCACTTGCGCGCCCATGGGCGGCCGCTGGCGGTTTCCTCGGCGATCATCTGCGCCTGCTGTTCCTTGAGATGCCACGGCATCTCCTCGAACACGCCATCGAACAGCGAATCGAGCGGCTGGTGCAGGCCGTGGCCGAGCACGCCGTTGGCCTCCGCCTGCTTCTGCGCGGCCTTGACCATTTCGGCCAACTCCTTGTCCTGCGCCGCGTGGCGTTCCTCGTCCCATTCGCCGAGCGCAATCAGATGCGCCTTCAACCGCGCGATCGGGTCGCCGAGCGGCCATGCGGTCGGTTCGCCCGCCGAGCGATATTGCCCCGGATCGTCCGAGGTCGAATGGCCTTCGGCGCGATAGGTGAAATGCTCGATCAGCGTCGGCCCCTGGTTGGTCCGCGCACGCTCCGCTGCCCAGGCGGTCGCGGCATAGACCGCGAGCGCATCGTTACCGTCGACGCGCAGGCCGGCGATGCCGTAGCCGACCGCGCGCGCCGCGAAGGTCGTCGATTCCGCACCCGCAAAGCCTGAGAAGGACGAGATCGCCCACTGGTTGTTGACGACGTTGAAGATCACCGGCGCGCGGTAGACGCTCGCGAAAGTGCACGCCGAGTGGAAGTCGCCCTCGGCGGTCGAACCCTCGCCGCACCAGGTCGCCGCGATCCGCGTGTCGCCCTTGGCCGCGCTCGCCATCGCCCAGCCGACGGCTTGCGGATATTGCGTGGTGAGGTTGCCCGAGATCGAGAAGAAGCCGGCTTCCTTGACCGAATACATGATCGGCAACTGCTTGCCCTGCAACCGATCCGCACTGTTCGAATAGATCTGGTTCATCATGTCGACCATCGACCAGTTGCGCGCGATCAGCAGGCCCTGCTGGCGATAGGACGGGAAGCACATGTCCTCGTAATCCAGCGCATAGGCCGCAGCGACCGCGACCGCTTCCTCGCCGGTGCACTTCATGTAGAAGCTCGTCTTGCCCTGCCGCTGCGCGCGGAACATGCGCTCGTCGAACGCGCGGACCTGCGCCATGCTGCGCAACATCGCGCGCAACATGTCGGGGGTGAGGCGCGGGTTCCACGGTCCGACGGCCTGGTTGTCCTCGTCGAGCACGCGGACGAGCTGGTACGCCAGATCGGTAAAGCTCTGGGCGTTGTCGGTGATCTCGGGGCGGCGGGTTTCGCCGGCGGCGGGGATCGGGACCTGGGTGAAGTCGACCGTGTCGCCGGGCCGGAACTTGGGTTCGGGCACATACAGCGAGAGCGGCGGCAGGTTCTTCTTCAGATGGGCCGGGACCGGGTCGCGCGCCATATTCTCTCCAAGCGTTGCCTCTCTGACCAACGGCCAGCGGGCAGATTCGTTCTATGCGCGGCGTTGTTATAAAATTTCGCGGCGCTTGGCGAGGGGGTGTGCGCGTGGGGGAGAAAATTCCGCGATGGTCTGAGCGGTTGGAGTTTCGTGCTGCGATATTTACGACCTTCCCCGGCGAAGGCCGGGGCCCAGTAGCGAGCCGTTGAACGGAGAGTGTTTCCCTCTGTTACATCAACCTTCGCTACTGGGCCCCGGCCTTCGCCGGGGAAGTGATTCTCAGAGATTCCTCGAGTAAGAAGTGGCGTTACGAACGCGGACGCCGCGGTGCGCCACCGGCCGGACGCAGCGTCGGACGCGGTGCGTGACGCACCGGTGCAGGCCCGTTCGCGCGACGCGGCGCGCGTTCGGCCTGTTCGGGGCCGCCCTGGACCGCCTCGAACTGGACCGCGCCTTCTGCTTCCTGGCCTTCCGTGCGCTTGACCGCGGACATGAACTTGCTCGCGATCGCGCTCGGCACTTGGAACATCGTCTCGTTCGCGGCGATGCGGATCGCACCGACCTCGTTCTTGGTGATGTGACCGCGACGGCAGATCAGCGGCAGGATCCAGCGCGGATCGGCATTCTGGCGACGGCCGATGTCCATGCGGAACCAGACGACGTCGTCGAAGCCATCGCGATGATGCTCCTTGCCCGCTTCGCGCGACGACCCGGCACTGCCGCTCGCCTCGATCATTTCCTCAGGCGCAGGCATCCGTGCGCGATAGCTGCGCACCAGTGCCGCGGCGACCTCCTCGGGAGTCTTCTTCTCGAGCAGCTGCGCACCCAATGCGCGATCGTCCTCGTCGATCTCGACGTCTTCCATCAGCATCGTCATCAGCCGCGACTTGTCGGCCTGGCGGATGTCGTCGACGGTCGGCGCGTTCATCCATTCGACCGCGATCCGCGCGCCGCGCAGCATCATTTCGACGCGGCGCTTGCGCTGATACGGCACGATCAGGATCGCGGTGCCCTTCTTGCCCGCACGACCGGTACGGCCCGAACGATGCTGGAGCGTCTCGGCATCGCGCGGCAGCTCGACGTGGACGACGAGGCTGAGCGACGGCAGATCGAGGCCGCGCGCAGCGACATCGGTCGCGACGCAGACACGCGCGCGCTTGTCGCGGAGCGCCTGCATCGCGCTGTTGCGCTCGTTCTGGCTATGCTCGCCCGACAATGCGACCGCAGCGAACCCGCGCTCGATCAGCCCGGCGTGGAGATGGCGGACGTTGTCGCGCGTCGCGCAGAACAGAATCGCAGTCTCGGCTTCGTGGAGGCGGAGCAGGTTAACGACGGCGTTCTCGATATCCGCGGGCGCGACGGTCACCGCCTGATAGCTGATGTCGCCGTGACCACGGTCCTCGCCGACGGTCGAGATGCGCAGCGCATCCTTCTGGTAGCGCTTTGCCAGCGCGACGATCGACTTGGGCATCGTCGCCGAGAACAGCAGCGTGCGCCGTCCCTCGGGCGAGGCGTCGAGGATCAGCTCGAGATCCTCGCGGAAGCCCATGTCGAGCATTTCGTCGGCTTCGTCGAGGATGACCGCCTTGATGTTGGACAGGTCGAGCGCGCCGCGCTCGATGTGATCGCGCAGACGGCCCGGCGTGCCGACGACGATATGCGCGCCGTGGCTGAGCGAGCGCCGCTCACGGCTGGCGTCCATGCCGCCGACGCAGGTCGAGATGCGCGCGCCGGCCTTGGCGTAGAGCCATTCGAGCTCGCGGCTGACCTGGAGCGCGAGCTCGCGTGTCGGCGCAATCGCGAGCGCGAGCGGTGCGCGGGGCGGCGGCAGGCGCCCTTCGTCCTCGGTGAGCAACTGGGGGGCGATCGCGAGGCCGAAGGCGACGGTCTTGCCCGAGCCGGTCTGCGCGGAAACGATCAGATCGCGGCCCTCGGCCTGCGGCTCGATAACCGACGCCTGGACTGGGGTGGGGGCGGCATAGCCACGGGCGGAGAGCGCTTCGGCAAGAAGCGTGGGGAGATGTGTAAAGGGCATGGTATTCCGAATATGGGGGCGGCGGAGGCGCGCGCCAGAGCGGCTCCCTAGCACGGGCGTGGGCAAAATGCACGGGGGGTGTGGAAAAGGGGTTTTCTTGGGGTTTGGCGGCGGCGTGATGCGGCGGGCGGATTGTTTTGGGAGGGCATGCCGCGATACGGCGAGCGCCCCACCCCCGGCCCCTCCCTTCCAGGGAGGGGATTAGAACCTCTCCGCGCGTGCCTCCCCTCCCTGGAAGGGAGGGGGCGGGGGTGGGTCGGCCCGAGGCGGCGGCGGCCCTCGCCTAGACCGCCATCCCCGCCGCCCAGCCGCTCGCCCAGGCCCATTGGAAGTTGTACCCGCCGAGCCACCCGGTCACGTCGACCGCCTCACCGATCGCATACAACCCCGGCACCTTGCGCGATTCCATCGTCTGCGACGACAATTCTGCGGTCGAAATCCCCCCGGCGGTCACTTCGGCCTTTGCAAAGCCCTCGGTCCCATTGGGCGTGAACCGCCAGTCCGCGAGCTGTCGCGCTGCCGCATCGATCGCCTTGTCGGTCGACGCGCCCATCTCGCCCTCGACGCCGAGCCGGTCGGCAAGCGTTTCCGCCAGCCGCCCGGGTAAGTGATTCGACAAGGCCGACGCCAGCGTCACCCGCGGCCGCGCATGTTTCGCCGCCACCAGCCAGCCGGGCTTGAGCGCAGGCAGGAAATCGATCCCGACCGGCTCACCGTGCCGCCAGTAAGACGACACCTGCAAAATCGCAGGGCCGCTCAGCCCCTTATGCGTGAACAGCGCCGCCTCGCGGAAGTGGGTCTTGCCGACCTTCGCGACCACCTCGGCGGCAACCCCGGAGAGCGAGCGGAACAACGTCTCCTCGCCGCCGAGCGTCAGCGGCACCAGCGCGGGGCGTGGCTCGACGATCTTCATCCCGAACCGCCGCCCGAGATCATAAGCGAAGCCGGTCGCGCCCATTTGCGGGATCGAAGGGCCGCCCGTCGCGATCACCAATGCGGGCGCCGTGGCGGTGCGCGCGCCGAAACTAACGCGATACTGGCCATCGCCATGGTCCACATCCCGCACCGCGCCGCCGAGCGCGATCTCCACCCCGCCTGCATCGCACTCGTCCTGGAGCATCGCGACGATCTGCTTCGCCGAGCCATCGCAGAACAATTGCCCGAGCGTCTTTTCGTGCCAGGCGATCCCGTAGCGGTCGACCAGCGCGATGAAGTCGGCGGCGGTGTAGCGCCCCAACGCGGACTTGGCGAAATGCTTGTTGGCGGAAATGTAGCGGTCGGCGGCGGTGTTCACGTTGGTGAAATTGCACCGCCCGCCGCCCGAGATCAGGATCTTCTTTCCGATCTGGTCGGCATGGTCGATCAGCAGCACGCGCCGCCCGCGCTGGCCCGCAACGGCAGCGGTCATGAGGCCGGCGGCGCCTGCGCCGAGGATGATCGCGTCATAGGGATTGGAGGTCATCCGCTCGCCTTAGAGCGATGGCCGGGCAAACAGAAATGTTTCGTGGTGGGGGGGGTGACACCCCCTCCCCCCTGTAGCGCTTCCCCGGCGAAGGCCGGGGCCCAGGAGCGAAGGTCGCGGTAACGATGCGCAGCGGCCTGCAACCTCCCGGCCCGCTACTGGGCTCCGGCCTTCGCCGGAGAAGCGCTCTTTGCAGCAGTCGCGAGCCCTTACCCCGCCAGTCGCGTCTCGACCCGCAATTCGCCCATGAGCGTCCGGTGGACCGGGCACTTGTCCGCGATTGCCAGCATCCGCTCGCGCTGCGCGGGTGTGAGATTGCCCTCCAGCGTCACCGTGCGCTCGATCACTTCGATCTGCGCGCACTTGCCCGCCGCCGCCGCGCAATCGTCGGCGTGGCGGCGGTTGTGGTGAAGCGTCACCTCGACGCCCTCCAGCGGGATGCCCTCACGCTCCGCGACCAGCCGCAGCGTCATCGCGGTGCAACTCCCCAGCGCGGCGAGCAACAGATCATAGGGCGTCGGCCCTAGGTCGCTTCCGCCGTTCGCGACAGGCTCGTCCGCAAGCAGGCTGTGCCCCGCCGATTCGACGATCTGGACGAATTTTGCCTCGGTCGAAGTGACGCGGACATGCCCCTCGGGCACCGCATCGACCGGCATCGCCGCGCCGAGAAACGGCTGGACCCAGGCGGCGATGATCTGCGCGACGTAGCTGGCCTGGTCGGCATCGGTCAGCAGATGGTCCGCACCGTCCAGCGCGACGAAGCTCTTGGGGTGCTTCGCCGCCTCGAAGATCGCGCGCGCATTCTCGATCGAGACGGTCGCGTCGGTCGCCGAATGCAGCACCAGCAGCGCGCGCTTGAGGCGTGCGAGCCGGTCGGCCTGGTCCTGCCCCTCGACCGAGGCGAGGAATGCGCGCCCGATCCGGAACGGACGGCCACCGATCGACACGTCGCGCGGTTCATCCTCCAGATCATCGGCACCCTTGATGAGATGGAGCACGTGGCGTGGATCGAACGGCGCGGCGATCGTCACCACCGCGCGCGCCGACTCGATCCGTTCCGCCGCAGCGATCACCGCCGCCCCGCCGAGCGAATGACCGATCAGGATCGCGGGCGCGCCGACGTCGCCCGACAGAAATTCGGCCGCGGCGACCAGATCGTCGACGTTCGCGCTGAAATGGCTGTCGGCGAACGCACCTTCGCTCGCGCCGAGCCCGGTGAAATCGAACCGCAGCGTCGCGATCCCCTGTTCGGCGAGCGCGAGGCTGACGCGGCGCGCGGCATGGCTTTGCGCGGTGCAGGTGAAGCAATGCGCGAACAGCGCAACCGCACGAATCCGCCCGGGCGGCAGATCAAGCGCACCCGCGAGCTGATGCCCCTGCGCATTGGGGAAGGTCACATCGCGCTTCATTACCGTCTCCGTCTCAGATCGCCGCAACGCGACCCTGAAACGCGCAGCAGATGCGCGCAAGCGCCACGCGCTAGAGCGAGCGCCCGATCAGCTCCTTCATAATCTCGTTCGTCCCCCCAAAGATCCGCGTCACCCGCGCGGCGCGCCACGCCCGCGCGATCGGATATTCGTTCATATAGCCCGCCCCGCCGTGGAGCTGGAGACAGGCGTCCATCACCTCCCATTGCAGATCGGTGTGCCACAGCTTGGCGGCGGCGCCTTCCTCGTTGGTCAGCTCGCCCTTGAGATGCCGCGCGATCGCCCAGTCGAGATGCGCCCAGCCGACCTGCAGCTTCGCCTTGAGATCCGCGAGCACGAAGCGCGTGTTCTGGAAATCGAACACCATTCCGGCAAAGGCCTTGCGCGTCTTGGTGAACTCGACCGTCTCGTCGAACGCCTTTTGCGCCGACGCGTGGACCGACACCGCGATCGACAGGCGCTCCTGCGGCAGCTGGCTCATCAGATAGATAAAGCCCTTGCCCTCCTCGCCGAGGCAATTGGTCATCGGCACGCGCACGTCATTGAAGAACAGTTCGGACGTGTCGGCGGCATCCTGCCCGATCTTGTCGAGCTTGCGGCCCTTGCTGAAACCCTCGCGGTCGCTTTCGACCAGGATGATCGACATGCCCTTCCACGCGGGCTTGGCATCGGGATCGGTCTTGGCGACGACCAACGTCAGGTCGGTATTTTGGCCATTGGTGATGTAGGTCTTGGAGCCATTGATGACGTAATGATTGCCATCCTTCTTCGCGGTCGTGCGGATCGCCTGGAGGTCGGAGCCGGTGCCGGGCTCGGTCATCGCGATCGCGGTGATCACGTCGCCCGAGACGAGCTTGGGGAGCCACTGCGCCTTCTGCTCTTCCGATCCGTACGCCTCCAGATAGCCGCAGACGATGTCGGACTGGAGCGAGAAGCCCGCGGGGACGCCGTTATACGCCATCTCCTCGTCGACGATCGCGTTATAGCCGAAGTCGAGCCCGAGTCCGCCATACGCCTCCGGCACGGTCGGGCAGAGCATCCCGATCTCGCCTGCCTTGCGCCAGAAATCCTTGGGGACGAGCCGCTCTTCCTCCCATTGGTTGACATGGGGGACGCCTTCCTTCTGCAGGAAGCTCCGCACCGTCTGGCGGAACGCCTCGTGATCCTCGGTATACGCGAAGCGGCCAGCGACGGAGTCGAGCGTCATCAGATCAGTCCTCTCTTGCAACCTTCTTTTGCCCGGGTGTGCGGCGGGTTTCCGCGAACGTCAACGACTATCGCGACAGCCCGCGCTCGACACGCCCGGACACGGGGGTATGCTAGGCAAAAATCGTAGGAGAGTTCATGAAACTGGCAAGCCTCAAGTCCGGCCGTGACGGTGCCCTCGTCGTCGTGTCGAACGATCTCGCTTGGTATGCCGACGCCAGCCATATCGCGCCGACGCTCCAGGCCGCGCTCGACGACTGGGACCGGCTCGCGCCCGATCTCGAAAATCTCAGCACCGATCTCGAGCATGAGATGATCCCGATGCGGCGCTTCCACGAACATGCCGCCGCGTCGCCGCTGCCGCGCGCGTATCAATGGGCGGATGGCTCTGCCTATGTGAACCACGTTGCCTTGGTGCGGCAGGCGCGCTCGGCCGAAATGCCCGACAGCTTCTGGCATGACCCGTTGATGTATCAGGGCGGATCGGACGGGTTCCTGGGCCCACGCGACGCCATTCCGCTAGCCGACGAAAGCTGGGGCTGCGATTTCGAGGGCGAAGTGGTCGTCGTGACCGGCGATGTCCCGCAGGGCGCGAGCCGCGAGGAAGCACTTGCGGCGGTTCGGCTGGTCGGGCTGACCAACGACGTGTCGCTGCGCAACCTGATCCCGGGGGAACTCGGCAAGGGGTTCGGCTTCTTCCAGTCGAAGCCCGCGAGCGCCTTTTCGCCGGTGTTCGTTACCCCTGAGTCGCTCGGCGACTGGTGGCGGGACGGCAAGCTCCACCGCACGCTGATGATCGACCTCAACGGCCAGCCGTTCGGGCGCGTCGCGGCGGGTGAGGACATGACCTTCGATTTCGGCACGCTGATCGCGCACGCGGCCAAGACGCGCGCTTTGGGCGCGGGGACGATCGTGGGATCGGGCACCGTGTCCAACCGGGACGCGGACGGCGGCCCGGGCAAGCCGATCGCGGACGGCGGGGTCGGTTATGCGTGCCTGGCGGAAGTGCGCACGGTCGAAACGATTCTCGCAGGCGGGGCGAAGACGCCGTTCCTCAAGGCGGGCGACACGGTGCGAATCTGGGCGGAGGACGACAAGCGGCATCCGATCTTTGGGGTGATCGAACAAACGGTGGGGTGAGGGCGGCGCTGGGGTTCTGTTTTAGCGCTTCTTGCTGTTCTGCCGCTTCCCCGGCGGAGGCCGGGGCCCAGGAGAGGGCGGATCGTTGTCTGGCGCTGTGCCTTGTTGACGTCGACCTTCTCTACTGGGCCCCGGCCTCCGCCGGGGAAGTACAGTAAGAGTAAGAGTAAGAGTAAGAGTAACAGCAACAAAATTGGCGGACAGCGACAGCGGCACCCGTCGCAGCCAAACCCTTCCCATAACCCCCGGCAAACGCTAACCGCTCAGCATGAACGCACCGCTTCCCAAGGCCTGGGTCATGGCCATCGCTCCCTATGTTCCGGGTCGCTCGACCACGGATGGCGATGCCCCCGTCATCAAGCTCTCGTCGAACGAGAATCCGCTCGGCACCAGCGCGCAGGCGGTCTCTGCCTTCTCGCGCCATGCGGGCGATCTCGCGCGCTATCCCGATGCGGGCGCGATCGCGCTGCGCGAGGCGATTGCGGCGCATCACGATCTCGACCCCGCGCGCGTCATCTACGGCACCGGGTCGGACGAAGTGCTCCACCTGATCGCGGGCGCCTATGCCGGGCCCGGCGACGAAGTGATCCAGGTCCGCTACGGTTTCGCGGTCTATGAGATCGCCACCCGCCGCGTCGGCGCGACGCTGGTGATCGCGCCGGACACGGACCACGCGACCGATGTCGACGCGATCCTCGCCTGCGTCACCGATCGCACCCGGATCGTGTTCGTCGCCAACCCCAACAACCCGACCGGCACTTTCGCCCGCAAGGACGAGATCGCGCGGCTCCATGCCGCGCTTCCGCCGCACGTGATGCTCGTGCTCGACCAGGCCTATGCCGAATATCTCGCGCCCGAGGATGACGACGGCGGGCTGGAGCTTGCGCGCACCCAGCCGAATGTGATCGTCACGCGGACTTTCTCCAAGATCCACGGGCTTGCCGCCGAGCGGATCGGCTGGGGCTATGGTTCGGAAGAAGCGATCGCCGCGATGCACCGGATCCGCGCGCCGTTCTGCTGCACCACCGCAGGACAAGAGGCGGCGATCGCAGCGCTCGGCGCGGCCGACTTCATCGCCCAGTCGCGTGAGCACAATCGCGTCTGGCGGGCGTGGTTCGCCAAGGAAATGGCGAAGCTCGGCAATGCGGGGCTGCGCCCCGTGCCGAGCGAGGCGAACTTCGTGCTCGTCCTGTTCGAAGGCGCGGTCACCGCGGAGACCGCCTATAAGGCGTTGCTCGAGCGCGGCTATATCGTCCGCTGGTTGCCCGGGCAGGGTCTGGCGAACGGGCTGCGGATGACGATCGGCACCGAAGCCGAGACGCGCGGCCTGGCCGAGGCGTTGCGCGAGATCGTCGCCGGCTGATGCGCCCGCGCCTCCGCGCTCTCGCCTTCGACGTGTTCGGTACCGTCGTCGACTGGCGAACCAGCGTGGCGCGCGAGGCGGCGGCGTTCTTTGCGAAGGTCGGCGTGACCGGGATCGATCCGCACGCCTTCGCGGACGCATGGCGCGCGCTTTACCAGCCGGCGATGGAGGAATGCCGGTCGGGGCGGCGGCCTTATACCCGGCTCGACGTGCTCAACCGCGAGACGCTCGACACGCTGCTGGCGACGCATGGGGTGGTGGCGGACCCGGCGTCCGTCGCCGATTTCGCAATGGCGTGGCGGCGGCTCGATCCCTGGCCCGATGCGGTCGCGGGGCTGACCCGGTTGCGCGCGCGTATCCCGATCGTCACGCTGTCGAACGGCAATCTCGCGCTGATGATGCACCTCGCGCGGTTCGGTGGGTTGCCGTGGGATGCGATCCTCGGGGCCGAAGCAACCGGGATCTACAAGCCGTTGCCGGCCGCCTATGTCGGGACTGCGGACATTCTCGGCATCGTGCCCGGAGACCTGTGCCTTGTCGCGGCGCATCACAGCGACCTGGCGGCGGCGCGTGCGTGCGGGTTGCAGACCGCTTATGTCGATCGCCCGCTGGAACTGGGCGGTGCGCCCAAGCCCGACCGCAAGGCCGCGCAGGATTGGGAGTATGCGGCGGGGTCGCTCACCGAACTGGCGGATGTGCTGGAGCCCGTCCTTTCCTGAAGAACTACACATCTGTGAGACCCTGGATTCCAGCTTTCGCCGGAAAGCAGCAGCGACCGATCAGGCCAGCAGTATTTCCTTGAGCGGCACGCCCGTATCCGCGAGCAACGCCTGATCCACCGCCGCGCGGGCCAGCACCAAAGCGCGACCCTGGACGTAATCGCGAGTCGCGTTGACGCAATCGAGCGCGATCACCCTGCCCTCGCGCAGATACACCACCGAGAAACTCCGCGTCGCCGGATCGCCGCGTAGCACCGTCGCATCATACCCCGTCGACAGCCCGACGGTCTGGAGCTTCAAATCATATTGGTTCGACCAGAACCACGGCACCGCATCATAGGGCACCTCTTCCCCGGCGAGCAGCCGCGCGACGGTGGTCGCCTGGTCGTTCGCATTCTGCACCGATTCCAGCCGGATTACCGCATCGTCGGCAAAGCCGTTGGCATGCGCCGCACAATCGCCGATCGCGAACACGTCGGGGAGCGACGTGCGGCACAATGCGTCGACCGTCACGCCATTCCCGCCAGCGGCCCCTGCATCGAGCAGCGGCCCGACCGCGGGGATGATCCCGATCCCCACGACGACCATCTCGCCCGGCAGAACGGTGCCATCCCCCAGTCGCACACCGCACGCCGCGCCGTCGCGCTCCTCGATACAGGCGACCGTAACGCCGGTGCGCAAGTCGACTCCGTGCGCACGATGCTCGGCTTCGTAAAAGTCCGACAGCGCCGGCCCCGCGACGCGCGCGAGCACGCGGGGTGCCGCCTCCAGCACCGTGACATGCTTGCCAAGCTTGGTCAGCACCGCCGCCGCCTCCAGCCCGATATAGCCGCCGCCGACGACGATCACGCGCGAGACGGCGGACAGTTCGGCGATCATCCGGTCGACATCCGCGCGGGTCCGCACCCCGTGGACCCCGCGCAGATCGTGCCCCGAGCAACTCAGCCGTCGCGGTGCCCCGCCCGTCGCCCAGATCAGTGTGCGATAGCCGATCGTTTCGCCGTCTGCGGTCGTGACGCTGTGCGCGACCGGATCGACCGAGACGACGCTGCGCCCGGGGAGCAAGGTGACGTCGCGGTCGGCCCAGAAGATCGCAGGACGGATCAGGATGCGCTCGAACGGCTTGTCCCCGGCGAGGTAATCCTTGGACAGCGGCGGGCGTTCGTACGGCAGTTCGGGCTCGTCGCCGAGCAGCGCGATCGTTCCCTCGACCTTGCGCTGGCGCAGCGCGATCGCCGCCTGCGCACCACCATGCCCCGCGCCTACGATCAGAACGTCGAACGAAACGGGGGCATCGGTCATGGCAGGGTACTCGTTCAGGCGGAGGGCGGGTGGGCGAAGAACGGGGGACGGGGGACGTCATGCCTGCCCCCCTGCGTACGATCAATCCGGCGGCGCGCGGCCGGTCCAGAATTCGCCCTGCAAATGCCGATACCGCCCGCAATGCAAGTTACGGTGATAGCCGATTGTCTTCTGATCCATTGCTGATACAGGTCGGAAATAAGAAGAAAAACGCAGGGGAGCGCGCGATTTTCTCGCAAAGTGATGCCGCAATGTCGGCAATAGCGTACGAGCCCATTTCGTCGGCCTACCGACGCGGCGGCATGGGGAATGAAGGGCGCGCATGACGCCGTTCTTCCACGCGCCCGGCCGATCGATCATCATGCGTGCAGGGTGGAGGATGGCGTCATCGCCTAGTTTCCGTCATCTTGGGCGCACGGCGTGAAACGCCCCGCAGACCTTGCACTCCCGAACAGGCCGAGCGCGCTCAGGTTCGTGGCGCTTGCCGTACTTGGCCCGCTATTGCTGGCGATCACGGCGGCTTGGCTCAGCAATGGCTATACCGTCAGCGAACGCTTGCGGGAGCAAACGCTCCAGGCGTTCGACCGGCGCGTTGTGGTCGCGACGTTAATCCCGCGCATGACCGACGCCGAATCGGCGCAGCGCGGGTTCATCATCACCGGCAGCGACCGGTTCCTGACCGATTATGCGCCGGCCCGCCGCGACGTGTTCGCGACTTTTGACTCGCTCGAGCGCGACCTTGCGAATGAACCTGCGCAACTCGCCCGGCTGATCGCGCTTAGGAACCTCGCGCATCGCAAATTCGCCGAAATGGACTCGATGATCGCGCAGCGGCGGGCAAACGGTAGCGCCGCCGTAGCGCGACAGGTGGCGGCGGGCGCGGGGCGCGATCTGATGGAGCGGATGCGCGCCGTTTCTGCCGATTTCGTCCAGTCGGCAGAGGATTCGCGCGACGAACGCGCCGCGGCGTTTCGCGACGACTTGCGGCAGGACGAAACGACGGTTTGGGTCGGGATCATCGCCCTCGGGTTGCTCGGCTGCGTGACGGGGTTCGCCTTCTGGCGGCAGAGCGTGGCGCGCTACCAGGCGCGGCTGCAAGCCTATGCGATCGCGGAACGCAACCGCACGATCCTCGACAGCACGATCGATGCGATGGCGATCATCAACCCGGACGGGCGGATCGAGACGATCAACCGCACCGCCTCCGCGATGCTGGGCTATCCGGCGGAGGAACTGGTCGGGCAGGATGTCGGCAAGGTGGCGCATGCCCCGTTCGATGTCAGCCAATTTCACGCGCGGATCGGCCTAGTCGACGGACGGATCCGGCAGCCGTATCGCATGGGCCGCACGCTGGTCCACCGCGACGGGCATGAGATCACGGTCGACGTCGCGCTGGGGGTGATCGATCTGCCCGAGGGATATTATGTCGTCGTCGCCGCGCGCGACGTGTCCGAACGCAAGCGCGTCGAACGGATGAAGGACGTGCTGATCTCGACGATCAGCCACGAATTGCGGACGCCGCTGACCTCGGTCGTCGGTGCGCTCGGGCTGTTGCGCGGCGGGGCAGTCGGCCCCCTGCCCGAGCCCGCGGCCCGGCTGATCGAGATTGCCGAGAACAATTCGCGCCGGTTGATCCGCCTGATCAACGACATGCTCGACATCGACCGCATTCAGTCGGGAACGCTGTCGCTCAACCGCGTTCCGATCGACCTGCGCAGCGTGGTCGATCGGGCGACGGTCGGGAGCCAGGGCCTCGCGGCGGTGGAATCGGTACACGTCGCATCCAGCCTGCCCGATGCCGCGGTCCCCGTGCTCGGCGATGCGGATCGATTGTTGCAGGTCGTCACCAATCTCGTCTCCAACGCGGTTCGCGCGACGCCGACGGGGGGCGTGGTAACGATCGGGCTGAGCACGAATATCGCGAACGCGAGCGCGCTGGTCACGGTAGACGACGAGGGACCGGGCGTTCCGATCGGGTTCCGCGACCGCATCTTCGGCCGGTTCGAGCGCGCGGACGGAGAGCGCGGCGTGGGGACCGGCCTCGGGCTCGCGATCTCGCGCGAGATCATCGCGCGGCATGACGGCCGGATCTGGTTCGAGGACCGCCCCGGTGGCGGTTCGCGGTTCGGCTTTGCGCTGGATCTCGATCCCGATTCCGATCCCAAACACAGTGTTGGGTGATCGCTGGATCCGCCGCCCGGTACGGACGTTTGATGACCGAGGATGACGTCGGCATGGCATGTACGCGCGGGTCTTTGGTGTTCACGACGGGCGGCCATGCTGCTTCGACCGTGACACCGCGCCCTGCGCGGTCCGCCCCGATGTCCTTCGAAATGCGCGATCGGCGAGGACTATCATGACGCGGGTGATGCGGATCCTGTACGTCGATGACGATCCCGATATCCGCACGATCGTTGAAATGTCCCTGTCGCTCGACCCGGAAATCGAGGTGCACGCATTCGGATCCGGGGCCGCCGCGCTGGAGGCGATCGAACGCGACCCGTGGCGCCCAACCGCGATCATCCTCGATTACATGATGCCCGGGATGGACGGCGTGACGCTGTTGTCGGCGTTGCGCAGCCATGCTGATTTCGCACAAACGCCCGCCGTGTTCATGACGGCGCGCGGCACCGACGTCATCGGCCCCGATCTGACCCCGCACGGCGTCGCGGGCGTCATCCTCAAGCCATTCGATCCGATCGAACTGGTCGGTGCGGTTCGCGCGCTGATCGCGGACCCCAGCTGATTACACCACGACGCGGCTTGCGACGTGCCCTTCGGTTCCGAACACCCGCAGGTAGCGCGCGATCTCCGCGGGATCGCCGGTCGCCTTGGCGGGGTTGTCGGACAGTTTGACCGCGGGGCGCCCGTTGGCCGCAGTCACCTTGCACACCAGGGAAATCGGTTCGAGCGTGGCACCCCCGCGCGGGTCGCAGCCGCGGAAGTCGTTGGTCAGGTTGGTCCCCCAGCCGAAACTCATCCGCACGCGCCCGTCGAAATGGCGATAGACCTGCTCGATCGATGCGACGTCCATCCCGTCCGAGAAGATCAGGAGCTTCTCGCGCGGGTCGACGCCGTGCTGTTGCCACCAGGCGATAATCTGTTCGCCCGCGGGGATCGGCGGCGCGCTGTCGGGGCGGAACCCGCTCCATTCGGACAGCCAGTGCGGTGCCTTGGCGAGGAATGCGCTGGTCCCGAACGCATCGGGCAGCGCGATCAGCAAATTGCCCGCATAATGCCGCCGCCAGTCCTCGAGCACGCGGTACGGCGCGGCGGCCAGTTCCGCATCGGTCTGCGCCAGGGCTGCCGCGACCATCGGCAGTTCGTGCGCATTGGTGCCGATCGCCTCCAGGTCGGTGTCCATCGCGAGCAGGACGTTCGACGTGCCGATGAAGCGGTCGCCGAGCCCTTCCTTGAGTGCCTCGACACACCAGCGCTGCCACAGGAAACCGTGCCGCCGCCGCGTCCCGAAGTCCGACAGAACGAGCCCCGGCAAATGCCGCAGCCGCTCGACCTTGTCCCACAGCCGCGCCTTGGCGCGCGAATAGGTGATGTCGAGTTCGAACCGCCCGTGCCGCCGCAACGCCGCGCGCGACCGCAGCTCGTTGACAATTGCAAGCGCCGGGACTTCC
The DNA here is from genome assembly GCF_058782275.1 of Sphingomonas sp. FW306-05-A. Lineage (NCBI taxonomy): Bacteria > Pseudomonadati > Pseudomonadota > Alphaproteobacteria > Sphingomonadales > Sphingomonadaceae > Sphingomonas > Sphingomonas sp. FW306-05-A. The sequence continues at coordinate 342,528 of NZ_JBYSXN010000003.1, read as the reverse complement.
CACATGGTAGTGTGCGTCCACGGCCCGTCGAAATGGAGTTCATACTGCCCGTCGACCACGCGCAGGTCGTAGGGCGGGAGCTGAAAGTCGGCGAGCCAGCCGATGAAGTCCGACGCGAACATCCGCTCCTTGCCGTAGAAGCTGTTGCCCGCAAGCCAGATCAGCTCCTTCTTGCCGAACCGGACCGAGCGCGCATGATCGAGCTGCGCGCGCAATTCGCCCTCGTCGATGACCTCGGCCAGCCGGACCGACGTGGTGCGGTTGATGACCGAGAAGGTCGCCTCGACGTCCGGGTGCAGATGCCGGATCATCTGGAGCATGAGCAGCTTGTAGAAATCGGTGTCGAGCAGGCTGCGCACGATCGGGTCGAGCCGCCAGCCGTGGTTGTAGGTGCGCGTCGCGATATCGGTGAGGATCATGGCGGTGCTTGTTCCGGGATTGGGCCGTAATGTCCACACGGGATCGGGCGGTGCGGCGCTTGTCGGCTGCCACGGAGGATGGCGATCCCCGCGCCGTAAGCGCCTTTCGCAGCGGTCGCGCGCTTGCGGGAATGACGGCGTGTGGGGCCGGAGCGTTCCCCCTTCTCGCTCAAACTCACCCGTTGCCGTGGCCCTGGCCCGGCGCTAGCATCGGGTTGCAAAACAAAACGAATCTATAGGGGAGAGGCCGGCGAATGTCGCACCCATGCGTCCATGCGCGGAGTGATCCGGGCAAGCCTGCGCTGATCGTCGCCGAAACTGGCGAGACGATCAGCTTCGCCGAGCTCGACCAGCGGTCCAATCGCGCCGCAAACCTATTCCGCGCACACGGGCTTCGGCCGGGCGATACGATCGCCCTGTTCTGCGAAAACAGTCCGCAATTCTACGATGTGGCTTGGGGTGCGCAGCGCAGCGGGCTGTTCTTCGTCTGCATCTCGACCAAGCTGACCGCTCCGGAAGTCGGCTATATCCTCGCGGACTCGGGCGCGAAGTTGGTTGTCGCGTCGGCGGGGCTGGCGTCGGTCGCCGAACACGTCGCGCCCGAACTGCTACGCTTCGCGGTCGGCGGCGTCATTCCCCGCTGGCAGGACTGGGACGCTGCCGTGGCCGATATGCCCGCCGATCCGGTGCCCGACGAACGCGCCGGGATCGACATGCTTTACTCCTCGGGTACGACCGGTCGCCCCAAGGGCGTCCGCGTAGCACTACCGGAAGATCCCGACATCGCGGCGACCACCGTCCTCGAAATGCTCGCGCGCGGTCTCTACAGCCTCGGCCCCGACAGCATCTATCTCAGCCCCGCGCCGCTTTATCATGCCGCCCCGTTGCGCTGGTCGATGACGGTCCAGCGGCTCGGCGGGACGGTCGTGATGATGGAGCATTTCGAACCCGAAGCCGCGCTGGCCGCGATCGAACGCTACCGCATCACCGCGAGCCAATGGGTGCCGACGCATTTCGTCCGGCTGCTCAAGCTCGATGCCGCGGCACGCGCGCGGCACGATTTGTCGAGCCTCAAGGTCGCGATCCATGCCGCTGCGCCGTGCCCGGTGCCGGTCAAGGAAGCGATGATCGACTGGTGGGGGCCGGTGCTGTTCGAATATTATGCCGGGTCGGAAGGGAATGGCCTCACCACGATCGCCTCGACCGAGTGGCTCGCGCATCGCGGATCGGTCGGCAAGGCGGCGTATGGCGTGCTCCACGTCTGCGGCGAGGATGGCGCGGAGGTCGCATCCGGCGAGGAAGGGCTGATCTATTTCGAAGGCGGCGGCGCGTTCGAATATCACAACGATCCTGCGAAAACCGCCGAGGCGCGCAACGCGTTCGGCTGGTCGACGCTCGGCGATATCGGGCGGATCGATCCGGACGGCTATCTGTACCTGACCGACCGCAAGAGCTTCATGATCATCTCGGGCGGCGTCAACATCTACCCGCAGGAGATCGAGAATCGTCTGATCACGCATCCGCGCGTCGCCGACGTCGCGGTGATCGGCGCGCCCGATGCGGAAATGGGCGAGCGCGTCGTCGCGGTGGTCCAGCCGGTCGACATGGACGAAGCGGGGGCGGAGTTGGCCGCAGAGCTGATCGCGTGGTGCCGCGCCGAACTGTCGGGGGTGAAGACGCCGCGGCAGATCGATTTCACCACGGAATTGCCACGCCATGCGACGGGCAAATTGTACAAACGGCTGCTCCGCGACCAATATTGGGGCGAGACGGGCAGCCGGATCGTGTGATGGAGAAGAGCATGAACGACCGGGTTTCGATCACCGTCACCGATCACGTCGCCGACGTGCGACTGATGCGCGCAGACAAGATGAACGCGATCGACCCCCAGATGTTCGAGGGGATCGGCGCAGCGATCGATTCGCTGCACAGCCGCAAGGACGTGCGCTGCGTCGTGCTGTCGGGCGAAGGCAAGGCGTTCTGCGCGGGGCTCGACATGACGAGTATGGCGGCGGGCGGATCGGGGCTGAGCACGGTCGACCGCAACGAGCAGGGGAGCATCCTGCCGCAGCATGTCACCTGGGGCTGGCGCAATTTGCCGATGCCGGTGATCGCAGCGGTCCACGGGGTCGCATTTGGCGGCGGGTTCCAGATCATGGCGGGCGCGGACATCCGGATCGCTGCGCCGGGGACGCGCTTCGCGATCCGCGAAAGCTATTGGGGGCTGGTGCCCGATATGGCGGGCTTCCCGATCTGGCGCGGGCTGGTGCGCGACGATGTGCTGCGCGAACTGGTCTATACGTCGCACGAGTTCGATGCGGAGGAGGCGCTGCACCACGGGTTCGTCACGCGGATCGCGCATGCGCCCCACGCGGCGGCGCTGGAACTCGCGCATTTGATCGCGGCGAAGAGCCCCAATGCGATCCGCGGGGCGAAGCGGTTGTGCAACATGGCGTTTGATGCGGATGCGCGGACGTTGCTCGAGGCGGAGACGACCGAGCAGATGGCGGTGATCGGCAAGCCCGCGATGATGGAGCAGGTCGCGGCGAACATCCAGAAGCGGCCCGCGGTGTTTCACGACGCGGATTGAAGGTTGCTCGATACGGAGAGCGACCCACCCCCGGCCCCTCCCTTCTAGGGAGGGGAGGCACGCGCGGCAGCCCTTTCTACTCCCCTCCCTGGAAGGGAGGGGGTGGGGGTGGGTCGGCCAGCGGCAGTTGGCTACCCACGCCGCAAAAGCCTACCGCTCATACGCCTTCGGCAAAGCACCCTCCTGCGGCACCATATACCGATCCCGCAACGCATCCTGCCGCGTCCGTAGCGGTTGCTTCACACCGTCGATATAGACCGCCGCGACGCTCGTCCCCAACTCCAGCGGATCGCCGTCCCAGATCACGACGTCGCCGCGCCGCCCCGCCTTGAGCGAGCCGATCTCGTCGCCCATCCCGATCGCCTCGGCCGGCACCGAAGTGATCGCCGCGAACGCCGCGTTCCAGTCGAGCCCGGTCGCGCCCGGCAGCTTGGTCAACGCGACGAGATTGCCCGCATATTGCTTCTCGAGCCGCGCTTGGCGCGCTTCATTGTCGTTGATCATGCCAAGCCCCACGCGGACGCCCGCTGCCTTCATCCGCCCGACGTTCGACTGGGTCGAGCCAAGCTGATCGAACGAATTGGGGAGATCGGTGAGCGCCGACGCGATCACGGGAATCTGCGCGGCAGCCAGCTGCGGCGCGACCAGCCAGCCTTCCGCCGCGCCGACGAAAACCATCTTCACCGCAGGGAAATCGCGCTTGAGGTCGATCAGCGCGAGCATGTCCGACGCGCGCTCGACATGGACGAGCAACGGCATCTGGCCGGTTGTGACCGGCACCAAGGCGGCGGCATCGGCGCGCGTAAGTAGCGCGTCCTTGCCCTGATCGGCATAATGGCGCGGGTCGCGCACGACGTCATCCACTTGCGCCAGCGCGTTGCGGAACATCGCAAGCGCGGCAGGGCGGCTGCCCCCCGCGGCGCGCCCGCCGTCCGCGCCATATTCCATGAACTGGAACGCGCGTGGGCGAGTCACTGGCGAACGGTCCGCCCCGAGATCGATCACCGCGCCCATTCCGGCGAAGATCGACCCGGCATTATCGGGCGCGACGATCGCGCGCGTCACGCCTTCGGCGCGGTTGAGCGGGATCGAACTCGTGCTCGCATTGACCGCGGGGGCGATGTCGATCGCGGCGTGGAACGGACTGGTCCGCGCAGACGAATCGGCGGTCTCGTCGACCCCGTCGACCTCGACGATCCCCATCCGCGTGAAGCCTGCGACGATCCCGGGCGTCACCCAGCGTCCCCCGGCGTCGACCGCTTCGACTCCGGCAGGGACTGCGACCCCGCGTCCGGCGGATACGATGCGCCCCTCGCGGACGATAACGGTCCCGCCCTCGATCGGCGCGGAGCCATCCCCGATGACGAGCTTGGCATTGGTGATCGCGACGGTCTGCGCCGCGACCGGGCTTGCGACGAGCGCGGCGGAGAGGAGGAGCAGGCGCTTCACTTCACGTCTCCCGAGCCGGGCTGGCCAAGTTCGAAATCGGATACCGGTCGGCGTTTCGGGTCGTTGGCATCGTAGAGCAACGCGCCGTCGATCCACACCTTCTCGGGGCGGGTGTAGACGCTGAACGGATTGCCGTTCCACAGCACGACGTCGGCCATCTTGCCGGGCTTGAGGCTGCCGGTCTTGTCGTCGATGTGGAGTGCCTTGGCTGGATTGTAGGTCAGCCATTCCCACGCGACCGCGTCCGAAATCGCGATCCCCGCGCGCCGCCCGGACGCGAGCGCCTTGGCGACTTCCTGGTTGAGCCGCTGGATGCCGTTCTCGTCATCCGAGTGGATCATCGCGCACGCACCGTTCTTCTGGAGCAGCGCGAGATTCTCGCCGATCGCGTCGTACGACTCCATCTTGAAGCCCCACCAGTCCGCCCAGACCGCGGCGCAGGTGTCGTTCTGCCTGAGCAGATCGGCGATCTTATACGCCTCGACCGCATGGTGGAACGCGCTGACATGGTAGCCGAACTCCTTCGCCATATCCATGACGATGGCCATCTCGTCCGCGCGGTAGCAATGGTTCTGGACGAGGATCTCGCCCGACAGCACACCCGCGAGCGTGTCCATCCCGATGTCGCGCCCGGGGGCTTCCCCGCCGTCCTTTTCGTATTTGTCCCATTTGCGTTTGTATTCGACCGCCTTCGCCCAGGTCTGGCGATCGACCGCGACATTGCCCATCCGGGTCGAGGGCTCGCGCCCCTTGCTGCCATAGACGCGCTTGGGGTTCTCGCCGCACGCCATCTTGAGGCCGTAGGGCGCGCCGGGGAACTTCATCCCCTGTTCGGTGCGGGCGTAGACGTTCTTGAGAACGACCGACCGCCCACCCATCAGGTTCGCCGAGCCGGGGAGGATCTGGAGCGTGGTGACGCCGCCGTTGGTGAGCGCGCGGCTGAAGCCGGGGTCCTGCGGCCAGACGCTATGTTCGGCCCAGACGTCGGCGGTGATCGGCCCGGTCGCTTCGTTGCCGTCGGACAGCGCCGGGACGGACGGGGTCGGATAATCGCCCAAGTGGCTGTGGATATCGATGATCCCGGGGGTCAGCGTCTTGCCGGTGCCGTCGATCACGGTTGCACCCGCAGGGGCTGCGACGCTCTGGCCAAGCGCGACGATCTTGCCGTCGGCGAACAGCACCGAACCGTCGTCGATCTTCCCGCCTTCGCCGTCGAAGATCGTGACGTGGGTTACGAGCGTCGGCACGCCGGGATAGCGTTTGTAGGTCGATGGGAACGGATCGTGGCTGAACGCCTTGCCGATGCCGGGCCCCTTGCCGCTGCTCTTGTCCGAACCCGCTTTGGCCGATGCGCCTTGCGGTCGTGTACCGCCGTCGCTCGCGCAGCCCGCGAGCAAGGCGGCGAGCGCCACCGTGGCCAAACCGATATGCTTCATGCCCAAACCCCCTTCGCGCGTTTCGCGCTGTATTGGTCGAGTAATCCGGGAGGATCTACGGGGTGTCAACCGCCTTGCCCGCGGCGCGCGCCTTCCGGTCGGGGAAGGGGGCGGGGGTGGCACAGCGCGCGTGCAACATCATGGCGGAAACCGGTTTGTAGGACATCCCGCGACCCTGTATTCCGGCGTCATGCCATCCAGATCAATCATCCTGGCAATCGCGTGTGCGCTGACGGTGACCGCCTGCGCGCCCGATGACCGCGAAGCGCGCCGCCGTGCCGCGGGACCGACGCCTTCGGTGGCAGCGCTTTCGCGGGTGGCGAGTGCCGCTGCGGGCGCACGGCTGTTTACCAGCTGCTCCGCCTGCCATTCGGTCGGTCGGGGCGCGCCCGATTTCGGCGGGCCGAACCTGTTCGGCGTGATGGGGTCGGAGGTCGCGCAGAACAGCCAGCGCTTCGCCTATACCGCCGCGTTGCAGAAGGTCGGCGGGCGCTGGACCCCCGAGCGGATGGATGCCTGGCTCGCCGATCCACAACGCTTCGCACCCGGAACGGCGATGGGGTTCGCGGGACTCGCCGATCCGCTCGATCGCGCGGATGTCATCGCCTATCTGCAGACGAAGCGGTGAGGCGTGCGCTGGCCTCGCTGTAGTCGGCAGATGCCATGCGCGGTTTTGCTGCGAAAGCAGGAATCCAGAGCCAAGCAGAACAACGGCTTACAGCATCTGCGACTCCTGGTCTCCTGCCTTCGCCTGAGCACAAACGGGGTCGTGTAGCGGTCTTGCCTGCGCAGGCAGGACGGTTGCCGGGTTGCACCCTGCCCGCGTTTCGATAGAGCGCGCAGCCATGCCGCCCGATCCCCTCCCCGCCTTCGATCCCGCCCGCTTCTCCCGCCTCGGCGTCGGCGGGCACGGTGGCTTGCTCGGCCTCAGCTATCTCGCGCACGGTCCAGACTGGTGCGAGCTGCAGCTTCCCTATCGCGCGGACCTGATCGGCGATCCCGACAGTGGCGTGCTCGCTTCGGGTCCGATCCTGACGATGATGGACATGGCGACCAGCCTTGCGGTGTGGACCCGCCTCGGCAGCTTCCGTCCGCACGCGACGCTCGACCTGCGGATCGATTACCTACGCCCCGCGACCCCGGGGAAGACCGTGATCGGCCACGGCGAATGTTATCGTATCACCCGCTCGATCTCGTTCGTACGCGGCCAGGCGCATGACGGCGATCCCGCAGACCCGCTCGCGCATGTCGCAGGCACTTTCATGTTCACGGACGCCGCCTGATGCTCCCGCCTTATGCCCAGACGCTCGGGATCGAAGTCGCCGCGGGCGACGATCCTATCCTGCTGACGATGCCGTTCGAACAGGCGCTGACCGGGCGACCCGGCTGGCTCCACGGTGGCGCGATCGGCGGGTTGCTCGAAATGGCGGCGATCGTCGCAGTGCGGCAGGCGCTCGCCGAGGATGGCGGCGGGCAGATCAAGCCGATCAACGTCACCGTCGATTACATGCGTGGCGGGCGCGACAAGCCGACGTTTGCGCGCGGGGTCGTGACTCGGCTCGGCGGACGCGTCGCCAATGTCGAGGCGACCGCCTGGCAGGATGACCCTGCCAAGCCGATCGCCGCGGCACGGATGAACTATCTGATCGCGCGCGCCTGAGCGCTCACTTCTTCGCGAGCCGCACCAGCTTGCCGCTATCCTCGAGCAGCCAGATCGCACCATCGGGCGCCTGCGCGACATCGCGGACGCGCTCGCCGATCTTATACTGGGTCGCGACCTTGGCGGTATCGCCCGACAGCGTCACGCGGATCAGTGCCTCGCCGCCGAGCGCACCGATGAACAGGTTTCCGCGGAACTCGGGGAACATCGCGCCGGTGTAGAAGATCATGCCGCCCGGCGAGATCGACGGGTTCCACCACAGCTTCGGCGCTTCGAGATCGGGGCGGCTGGGATGATCCGGGATCGGCTTGCCCGAATAATTGTCGCCGTTGGAGACGATCGGCCAGCCATAATTCTTGCCCGGCAGAATGAGGTTGAGCTCGTCGCCGCCCTTCGGGCCCATCTCGACTTCCCACAACTTGCCGTCGGCCGCGAAGGCCAGGCCGTAAGGATTGCGATGCCCGCTGCTCCACGTCTGCGCGCGCACCCCGCCCGCCGACGCCATCGGATTGCCGGGGGCCGCCTGACCATCGAGCGTCAGATGGACGATCTTGCCGATCGCCTGCTCGGGATCCTGCGCTGGCGTAAAGCGCTGGCGTTCGCCGGACGACAGGAAGAGCGACTTGCCGTCGGGCGCAAAGGCGATGTTCGCGCCGAACTGGCCGCCGACACCGTCCGCCCCTGCGCGCCAGAGGACCTGCACGTTGGCGAGCGCAGTGCCGGTGAACAACCCGCGCGCCAGCGCCAGGCTGCTGCCGCCCGGGCGCGGTTCGGAATAGCTGATGTACACCAGCTTGCTCGTCGCGAAATCGGGCGCGAGTTCGATGTCGAGCAAGCCGCCCTGATTATCGAACTCGACCTTTGGCGCGCCGGTGATCTGCGAGATTGTGCCGTCGGGCTTGCGCAATTTGATCTTGCCCGCCTTCTCGGTGATCAGCGCAGCGCCGTCGGGCAGCATCGCGATCGCGAACGGATCCTCGAACTGGCCGAGCGTGGTCATTGCGAACGGTGGCGCGGTTTCGGTGGTGTTCGCGCGGCCGGTCGTTGCCGCCACGTTCTTGACGGTCGCATCCGGCGCATCGTCCGGCAAGGTGGTGACGGGCGGTGCGGTTGGAGTCGGGGCTGCGCTAGCAACCGATGCCGAACTGTCGTTCGTGGTAGGGGCGGCGGCGTTGGACTGTTGCGATTGCCCCGAACAGGCGGTTGCGGCGAGCAGCAGCGCAAGCGGCGCGCGGGACATTGGCATCAGATATTCTCCCAGAGTATACGACACATACCGTCACGGCCCCGGAGATGTTCCAGGCGCGCGGCTGTCTTCTACAACATCTGACGGATGCATAACTTGCGAACCGGCGCAGGTCGACACCTCCTCGATCTATGGTTCCGAAAGGCCCCGACACGGCATCGCGACAGCCGCTTGCCAGCCCGCTGCAATCCGCCTATATCGCCTTCACTCTCTACATCGTCGGATGAAGAGGCTGGAGCCCCCCGGTTCCGGCGCCCAACACCTTTGTCTGATCCCGAGGACTCGACCCGCTTGACCGAAACGCCCGACCTGACCGCCCTCGTCGCCCCCGAAGCCGAAGCGCTCGGATTCGATCTCGTGCGCGTCAAGCTGTTCGGCGGCAAGGGCGACCTGACGCTCCAGGTGATGGCCGAGCGCCCCGACACGCGCCAGCTGACGATCGAGGATTGCGCCGAACTGTCGCGCCGCATCTCGGACGTGCTCGACGCGCTCGAGCTCGAGGGCAAGGATCCGATCGAGGACGAATATCGCCTTGAGGTATCGTCCCCCGGGATCGACCGCCCGCTGACCCGGCTCAAAGATTTCAGCGACTGGGCGGGCCATGAGGCGCGCGTCGTGCTGACCGAACAGATCGAAGGCCGCAAGGTGCTGACTGGAATGCTCAAGGGCGTGACCGACGACCGCATCGCGATGTACCTCGCCAAGCATGGCGAAATCGACGTGCCGTTCGCAAAGGTCAACACCGCCAAGCTGGTGTTGACCGACGCGCTGATCGCGGCGACTCGCCCGCTGTCGATGGACGGCGCCGAGGAAGAAGAATTCGAAGACCAAGACGACTTGCCCGAGGGCACCGATACCCAAGAAGGACATAACTGATGGCCACCGCAGGGACTTCTGGCGTTACCGCCAACCGCGCCGAGCTGATCGCGATTGCGAACGCCGTCGCCACCGAGAAGATGATCGACAAGGGCATCGTCATCGAGGCGATGGAAGACGCGATCCAGCGCGCCGCCCGCGCGCGCTACGGCGCCGAGAACGACATCCGCGCAAAGCTCGACCCCAACACCGGCGATCTCCGCCTGTGGCGCGTCGTTGAAGTGGTCGAGGCGGTCGATGACTATTTCAAGCAGGTCAACCTCAAGGAAGCTGACAAGCTCCAGAAGGGTGCGGTCGTCGGCGACTATATCGTCGATCCGCTCCCCCCGATCGAATTCGGCCGCATCGCCGCGCAGGCCGCCAAGCAGGTCATCTTCCAGAAGGTCCGCGACGCCGAGCGCGAGCGCCAGTATGAAGAATTCAAGGACCGGATGGGCGAGATCATCACCGGCGTCGTCAAGCGTGTCGAGTTCGGCCATGTCGTCGTCGACCTCGGCCGCGCCGAGGGCGTGATCCGTCGCGACCAGCAGATTCCGCGCGAAGTCGTCCGCGTCAACGACCGCATTCGCTCGCTGATCCTCAACGTCCGCCGCGAGAACCGCGGGCCGCAGATTTTCCTCAGCCGCGCACACCCCGACTTCATGAAGAAGCTGTTTGCGCAGGAAGTCCCCGAAATCTACGACGGCATCATCGAGATCAAGGCCGCCGCGCGCGACCCGGGCTCGCGCGCCAAGATCGGCGTCATCAGCCATGATTCGTCGATCGATCCGGTCGGCGCCTGCGTCGGCATGAAGGGTAGCCGCGTCCAGGCAGTCGTCCAGGAAATGCAGGGCGAGAAGATCGACATCATCCCCTGGTCGCCCGACACCGCGACCTTCGTCGTCAACGCGCTTCAGCCGGCCTCGGTGTCGCGCGTCGTGATCGACGAGGAAGAGGATCGCATCGAAGTCGTCGTTCCTGACGATCAGTTGTCGCTCGCGATCGGTCGTCGTGGCCAGAACGTGCGGCTTGCGTCGCAGCTGACCGCCAAGGCGATCGACATCCTGACCGAAGCGGATGCCTCCGAGAAGCGCCAGAAGGAATTCGTCGAGCGCTCGGCCCTGTTCGAGAAGGAACTCGACGTCGACGAGACGCTCGCACAGCTGCTGGTCGCCGAAGGCTTCGGCAGCCTCGAGGAAGTCGCTTATGTCGGCGTCGACGAAATCGCGTCGATCGAAGGCTTTGACGACGATCTCGCTGCTGAGCTGCAGAGCCGTGCGACCGAGGCGCTCGACCGCCGCGAATCGACCAACCGAGAAGAGCGTCGTGGTCTGGGTGTCGATGACGCGCTTGCCGCGCTGCCGCACCTCAACGAGGCGATGCTGGTCACGCTCGGCAAGGCCGGGATCAAGACGCTCGACGATCTCGCCGATCTGGCGACCGACGAGCTGATCCAGAAGAAGCGCCAGGAACAGCGCCGCCGCGCCGAGGATGCGCCCAAGCGCGTCGAAGACAAGGGTGGCGTGCTCGGCGAATATGGGCTGAGCGAAGCGCAGGGCAATGAAATCATCATGGCCGCACGCGCGCACTGGTTCGAGGATGAAGCGACCGAGGAAGCCGACGCCGAAGCCGAGGAAGCCCCTGCGGCCGACGCGCCTGCTGCCGACGCTTCGGAGGAAAAGGACGCCTGATGCCGTTCGTCAGCATCCGCATTTCGGGCACCGCGACCAAGGACCAGAAGTCCGGAATCGTCGCGGATGTCACCCAGTCGCTGGTCGAGCGGCTGGGCAAGAACCCGGCTGCGGTGCAGATCGTGATCGAGGAAGTGTCGACCGAGAATTACGGCGCGGGCGGGATTTTGATCGCCGACCGGGATGCACCCAAGTTGCAGGAGGACGCACATGCGGAATCCTCGCAATGACGCGCTAGCGACCCAAGCAGCACCGGCTCTCTTCTTAGCCCCTCCCCTTCAGGGGAGGGGTTGGGGTGGGGCTGTACCAGGCGCTGGTCTCGGTGAGACACGCCCCACCCCCAACCCCTCCCCTAAAGGGGAGGGGCTTTGCTTATGAACGACACTCCAGAAGACCCGACCGGCGCAATCCGCCGCTGCATCCTGCTCGGCGAGCGCGCCCCGCGCGAGACGCTCGTCCGCCTCGCGCTGTCCCCCGACGGCGCGGTCCACCCGGACGTACGCGCCAAGGCCCCGGGGCGTGGCGCGTGGATCGGCGTGACTCGCACCGAGCTCGACACCGCTATCGCCAAGGGCAAGCTCAAGGCAGCCCTCGCGCGTGCATTCAAGACCGGCCCGATCGCGATCCCGGACGACCTGTCCGACAAGATCGCCACCGCGCTCGAACGCGCCGTGCTCGATCGCCTGGGACTCGAGGCCCGCACCGGCAACCTGTTGACGGGTGCTGAAAAGATCGAGACCGCGGCGCGCAGCGGCAAGCTCCACATGCTGCTCCACGCCTGCGATGCAGGCAGCGACGGCAACCGCAAGCTCGACCAGGCCTGGCGTATCGGCAACGATGAAGAAGGAAGTGATTTGAGGGGGTTGGTTCTGCCGGTCCCCCGCACCATATTGGCCGTGGCACTAGGGCGTCAGAATGTGGTACACATCGGTCTGACTGATCCCGATGCCGCCGGGCGCGTACGCGATTCGCTACACCGCTGGCTGCATTTTATCGGCCCTGACCCAACTCCCGCGCCTTGCGAAACGGCCTCGCAGGGCGCATCGGCGTCCCACCACGACGCCGGTCCGCTGGCCGATCTGGCCCGAGTGCCGACAGACGACGTACACGAGGAATTTGAGTGAGCGATACCGAGAACGAAAAGCCGAAGCTGGGCATGCGCGCGCCTTTGGGCCTGAAGCGTACGGTCGAGACCGGCCAGGTCAAGCAGAGCTTCAGCCATGGGCGGTCGAACACCGTCGTGGTCGAGGTGAAGCGCCGCCGCGTGCTCGGCCCGGGTGGCACCCCGGTCGACGCGCCCGTCACCGAGGAAGCAGCGGCTCCGGCTGCGGCCCCTGCGCCCACGCCGGCACCCGCGGCGCGTGCGCCGGAACCGCGCCGCGCGCCCCCACCCGCGCCGGTGTCGCCCGCCAATTCGCTGCTGTCGCGTCAGGAACTCCAGACCAAGCTGCTGCGCGAGGCCGATGAGGCGCGCATGCAGGCACAGGAAGAGAACCGTCGTCGTGACGAACGTCTTCGCGCCGAGGCGCTCGAGGAAGATCGTCGCCGCGCCGAGGAACGCGCCAAGGCCCCCGCTCCGACGGCTGCGCCGACGCCCGCTCCCGAGCCGACGCCCGAAGCCGTCGCAGAGCAAGCGGCTCCCGCTCCTGCCCCGGCCCCGGTCGAAGCCGCAGCACCCGCAGCGCCTGCTCCGGTCGCGGCCCCGGCAGCGCCTGTCGCCGCAACGCCTGCTCCCGCCGCGCCGACTCCGGCACCGGTTCCCGTAGCTGCTGCGCCTGCTCCAGTCGCGAAGCCCGCGCCGGTCGCAGCCAAGCCGACCCCCGCCCCTGCGCCAGCGCCAGCCCCCGTGCTGCGCCCGCTGTCGCTCGAGCGTGATCCGTCGATGCCGGCCCCGCGCCTGTTCACGCCGGTTCCGCGTCCCGAGCGGCCCAAGCCGCCCGCACCCGCGCCCGCGCCCGAGCCAACGCCGGCTGCAACCACGGCTTCGGCAACGCCGACGCCTGCCGGTACGGTCAAGCGTCCGGGGTCGCCCTCGGCCGCCCCGACCGAAGCGCCGTCGCGTCCCGGTGCCGGCCCGCGTGACCGCAAGGGTGACGAACGTCGCGGCGGCAAGCTGACCGTCAACCGCGCGCTCAACGATGGCGACGGCGCGCGTGCGCGTTCGCTCGCCGCGCTGAAGCGTGCCCGCGAGAAAGAAAACCGTCGGATGGGCGGCCCGCGCGAAGCGCAGGCCAAGCAGATCCGCGACGTCGTTGTGCCGGAAGCGATCACCGTCCAGGAACTCGCCAACCGCATGGCGGAAAAGGGCGCGGACCTGGTCAAGGCGCTGTTCAAGATGGGCATGCCCGTCACGATCAACGCCACGATCGACCAGGATACCGCCGAGCTGCTGGTGACCGAGTTCGGCCACAACCTGACGCGCGTCAGCGATTCGGACATCGATCTGACCAACGACACGCATGAGGACCACGACGAGAACGCAGTTGAGCGTCCGCCGGTCGTGACGATCATGGGCCATGTCGATCACGGCAAGACCTCGCTGCTCGACGCGCTGCGCGGAACCGATGTGGTCAAGGGCGAGGCCGGTGGCATCACCCAGCATATCGGTGCCTATCAGGTCACGCTGAAGGACAAGTCGAAGATCACCTTCCTCGACACGCCCGGCCACGAAGCGTTCACCGAAATGCGCCAGCGCGGCGCCAACGTGACCGACATCGTCGTGCTCGTGGTGGCAGCGGACGACAGCATCAAGCCGCAGACCGTCGAGGCGATCAACCACACGCGCGCCGCTGGCGTGCCGATGATCGTCGCGATCAACAAGGTCGACAAGCACGACGCCAATCCGCAGAAGGTGCGCGAGCAGCTGCTGCAATATGAGGTCGTGGTCGAGGAACTGTCGGGTGACGTCCAGGACGTCGAAGTCTCGGCGCTCAAGAAGACCGGTCTCGACGAGCTGATCGAGAAGATCCAGCTCCAGGCCGAACTGCTCGAGCTCAAGGCCAACCCGGACCGTTCCGCCGAGGGCACCGTGATCGAGGCGAAGCTCGACAAGGGCCGCGGCCCGGTCGCGACGATCCTCGTCAACCGCGGCACGCTCAAGGTCGGCGACATCTTCGTCGTCGGGGCCGAGAGCGGCAAGGTCCGCGCGATGACCAACGACAAGGGTCAGCAGATCAAGGTCGCTGGCCCGTCGATGCCGGTCGAGGTGCTCGGCCTGTCGGGCGTCCCCCGCGCGGGTGATCCGCTGTCGGTGGTCGAGAACGAAGCGCGTGCGCGTGAAGTCGCCGAATACCGCAAGGGCGTCATCACCGACAAGCGCACCGGGGGTGGCCCGGCCAGCCTCGAGTCGATGTTCTCGGCGCTCAAGGAAAAGCAGGCGATCGAATATCCGCTGGTCGTCAAGGCCGACACGCAAGGGTCGGTCGAGGCGATCGTGGGCGCGATCAACAAGATCTCGACCGATCTCATCAAGGCGCGCGTCCTGCATTCGGGCGTCGGTGGCATCACCGAGAGCGACGTGACGCTGGCGGGTGCATCGGGCGCACCGATCATCGGCTTCAACGTCCGTCCGAACGCCAAGGCACGCGAGATCGCGGAACGGCAGAAGGTCGCGTTCAAATATTATGACGTGATCTACGACCTCACCGACGAGATTCGCGCCGGCATGGCGGGCGAGCTTGGACCCGAGGCGTTCGAAACGGTCGTTGGCCGCGCCGAAATCCGCGACGTCTTCTCGGCCGGCAAGCACGGCAAGGCGGCTGGTCTGCTCGTTACCGAGGGCAATATCCGCAAGGCGCTCAAGGCGCGTATCACCCGGTCGGATGTCATCATCTACCAGGGCGAGATCGCCTCGCTGCGCCGCTTCAAGGACGACGTCGCCGAAGTGCGCGCAGGTCTGGAGTGCGGCGTGACCTTCACGTCGAACTTCGTCGACATCAAGCCGGGCGACTTCCTCGAGACGTTCGAAGTCGAACTGCGCGAACGCACGCTGTAAGACTGCTCCCCCTCCCGCGTGCGGGAGGGGGCCGGGGGGTGGGCTCCCGCTATACACGTGGCACCACGTTTAGGCCGGGCGCCCACCCCCGGCCCCTCCCGCAGGCGGGAGGGGAGGAAGTAAGATGCGCCCCACAGATACCCCAGAAACCCGCTCGGTCCGCCTGCTCCGTGTCGGCGAACAGATGCGCCACACGCTGAGCGATATCCTCGCGCGTGGCGACGTCCACGATCCCGTGTTGGCGAAGCACACCGTCACGATCACCGAAGTCCGTATGTCGCCCGACTTGCGGCATGCCACGGTGTTCATGAAGCCGCTGCTCGGCAAGGACGAGGAAGCGGTGCTAAAGGCACTGCGCACCAACACCGCCTATCTCCAGCGCGAGGTCGCATCCCGCGTGCAGATGAAATATGCCGCTAAGCTCAAGTTCCTGGCGGACGAGAGCTTCGACGAGGGCAGCCATATCGACACATTGCTGCGCAAGCCCGAAGTTGCACGGGACCTCGGCGAAAGACCCGACGATTGACAGCCGTTACGGTAAGACGCATCTTACCGCGATGAACGCGCAAACACGCATCTCGGAAAAGGGTCAGGTTGTCGTGCCCAAGGCAACACGAGACCGTTTGGGCTGGCAACCCGGGACCGATCTCGACGTGATCGAGACGGGAGACGGCATTCTTTTGCGCAGGCGCTCCGTGCCCAACACCCTGACCGTCCCGGCAGCGGTTGCACGTTTACGGACCATCCATCGTCACGAGGGCTCCCCTGTTCCGCTGGAGAAGCTGAACTGGTCCCCGAATGACGACGACGACGACCTGTGAGGGCGCTCGACACCAACGTCCTGGCGCGGCTGATCCTTGCAGATGACGATCAGCAATATGCATTGGCAGTAGCACTGATCGGTCAGCCCGTCTGGATCACAACCACGGTCTGGATCGAACTCGGCTGGGTATTGAGCAAACGCTTGCGGCTGGATCGCGCTGTCGTCAGTGAAGCGCTCCGCACCATTCTGATGATCGAGACCGTCCACACCGCGGATCGCGACGGGATCGGTTGGGCGATTGAACGCTACCGTGCCGGGGCCGATTGGGCAGACATGATCCATCTGATCGCCGCGCGCGGTGTGGCGGAAACGTTCGCGACATTCGATCGCGGCATCGTCGCCGAGGCTGGCCCCGATACCCCCATCGTAATCGAGACGCTTTCCTGATGGCCAAGCTCTATTTCTACTATGCCTCGATGAACGCGGGCAAATCGACCAACCTGCTGCAGGCCGATTTCAACTATCGCGAGCGCGGGATGCGCACCGTGCTGCTGACCGCGGCGATCGACGACCGCTTCGCGGCGGGCACGATCACCTCACGGATCGGATTGGCCGCCGATGCGATCGCGTTCGAGCGCGATACCGATCTGGTCGCGACGGTGGTGCGCGAGGGCGAGACGCCCCCCGCCTGCGTGCTCGTCGACGAGGCGCAGTTCCTCACTGCAGGACAGGTCGATCAGCTTGCCGCGCTCGCCGATGATCACGGCATCCCGGTGCTCGCCTATGGCCTGCGCACCGATTTCCTCGGCGCGCTGTTCGAGGGATCGGCGCGGTTGCTTGCGATTGCGGATTCGCTGATCGAGATCAAATCGGTCTGCGCGTGCGGACGCAAGGCAACGATGAACTTGCGGATGGACGCGAGCGGACGCGCGATCGCCGAAGGTGCGCAGACCGAGATCGGCGGGAACGACCTGTACATCGCGCTATGTCGTCGCCATTTCCGGGAAGCGCTTGCCGCCTCCTGATCCGAACGGACCCGAATGACCGACCCTAACCTCCCCTACACCATCGCGGTGTGGCTCATCCCCCTCGTCATCGCGATCGTCTTCCACGAAGTCGCGCACGGCTATGTCGCGCGAGTCTTCGGCGATCCGACCGCGGACCAGCTGGGGCGGCTGACGCTCAACCCGATCCGCCACGTCGACCCGATCGGCACGGTGGTGCTGCCGATGATCCTCGCGATCGCGCACGCGCCGATCTTCGGCTGGGCCAAGCCGGTGCCGGTCGATGCGATGCGGTTGCGCAACCCGCGTCGCGACATGATGCTGGTCGCGCTCGCGGGGCCGGCGACCAATTTCGTGCTGGCGACATTCGCGGCATTGGCGCTTGGCGCGTTCGTCGGGCTGCATGGCGGCATCCCTGCACAAGGCGCACCGCATACGGTTGCGGGGTTCGTGTTCGACAGCCTGTACAGCTTCGTGCTGGTTAACGTGTTCCTCGGCGTGTTCAACCTGATCCCGCTGCCGCCCTTCGACGGCGGACATGTCGTGCAGGGGCTGCTCCCGCGCGCCGCCGCGATCCACTATTCCAAGCTCGCGCGCTTCGGGTTTCCGCTGCTGCTGTTCCTGCTGTTCGTGCTCCCGATGATCAGCCCGCAGGCCGATATCGTCCGCCGCGTGATCGGCCCGATCGCGAGCGCGGCTGCGGACTTCTTCCTTGGCTTCGCGCAGCTGGGTGGGTTGTGAGCGGGATCAACGGCTGGCTGATCCTCGACAAGCCGATTGGTCTCGGGTCGACCGACGGCGTCACCGCGGTCAAGCGCGCGTTGCGCGCGGCGGGCTACGATGCGAGCAAGCGCGGGATCAAGGTCGGGCATGGCGGGACGCTTGATCCGCTCGCGACCGGCGTTCTGCCGATCGCGCTCGGCGAGGCGACCAAGCTGGCCGGACGGATGCTCGACAGCGACAAGATCTACGACTTCACGGTTCGGTTCGGCGCGCAGACCGATACGCTCGACCTCGAAGGCAAGATCATCGCGACGTCCGACGTGCGCCCGACCCGCGCCGCGGTCGAGGCGGTGCTCGCGCAATTCACCGGGCCGATCGATCAGGTCCCGCCGATCTATTCCGCACTCAAGGTCGATGGCGAACGCGCCTATGATCGCGCGCGCGCTGGCGAGGACGTGGTGCTGGCGAGCCGCCGGGTGACGATCCATGCCCTCCATTCCTCCCCGGCACGGGGAGGGGGACCATTCGCTCCTTCAGCGAATGGTGGAGGGGTAGCCCGACGCGCTGCGGCCGACGACGCCCCCTCCACCACCAGCCTGAAGGAGGCTGGCGGTCCCCCTCCCCCGCCGGGGGAGGAATTGAGCGAGGTCACCCTCACCGCGCACGTCTCCAAGGGCACCTACATCCGTTCCCTCGCGCGCGACATCGCGCTCGCACTCGGCACGGTCGGCCACGTCACCATGCTCCGCCGCACCAAGGCCGGGCCGTTCGACCTCTCGCACGCGATATCGCTGGACAAACTGGCCGAATTCGGCCAAGCGCGCACCCTTGAACACAATCTCCTGCCGTTGAGGGCGGGGCTGGACGACATCCCGGCTCTATCCCTCACCCCCGATCAGGCAGGGCTGCTCCGACAGGGGCGGGTGTTGGTCGGGATCGCCGCAGACGATGGCCCCTACTTCGCGACATTGGACAATAGTCCGGTTGCTCTGGTGGAGGTTCAGGACCGCGAGGTCCGCGTCGTTCGCGGTTTCAACCTGTGACGATGTCGAAGGAAGACTGAAATGACGATCACTGCAGAGCGCAAGGACGCGCTCGTCAAGGAACATGGCCGCGTCGAAGGCGACACCGGCAGCCCCGAAGTCCAGGTCGCGATTCTCACCGAGCGCATTCGCAACCTGACCGAGCACTTCAAGGGCCACAAGAAGGACAACCATTCGCGTCGCGGTCTGCTGATGATGGTCAACAAGCGGCGTTCGCTGCTCGACTATCTCCGTCACAAGGACGGTCAGCGGTATCTCGACCTGATCGCGAAGCTCGGTCTTCGCAAGTAACACCGGGGGGCGGCCGAAAGGTCGCCCCTTTTGGCATTCAGGCCCGACAACGGGCATAACGAGTTCGGGCGCAGCGGCTCTTTAAGCGACGTTGCGCACCTGGACCCCGGCCTAAAGCCGGGGAAGTGCAGAGGGAACGGCAATTCGGCCCTTCCGTCGGGAGCGATCAAGCGCTCCAGACCGCGCGGACCGGTTAGTCCGCACAGTGGCCCCGTCGGCATCCGGCCGGCGGTGTTGAAGGAAAAAGCATGTTCGATACCAAGACCGTAACCACCCAGTGGGGTGGCAAGACGCTGACGCTGGAAACCGGCCGCGTCGCGCGCCAGGCTGACGGCGCCGTGATGGCAACGCTCGGCGAGACCGTGGTGCTCTGCGCCGTGACCGCCGCCAAGTCGGTGAAGGAAGGCCAGGACTTCTTCCCGCTGACCGTTCACTATCAGGAAAAATATTCGGCTGCCGGCCGTATCCCCGGTGGCTTCTTCAAGCGTGAGCGCGGTGCGACCGAAAAGGAAACGCTGACCAGCCGCCTGATCGACCGTCCGATCCGCCCGTTGTTCCCGGAAGGGTTCTACAACGAGATCAACGTGATCTGCCAGGTCCTGTCGTATGACGGCGAGAACGAGCCGGACATGCTGGCAATGGTCGCAGCATCGGCTGCCCTCACCATCTCGGGCGTTCCGTTCATGGGCCCGATCGGCGCAGCCCGCGTCGGCTACACCGATGGCGAGTACATCCTCAACCCGACGGTCGAGCAGATCAAGGCGGGCGAGCTCGATCTCGTCGTCGCCGCGACCGGCGATGCCGTGATGATGGTCGAATCCGAAGCCAAGGAGCTTTCGGAAGAGGTCATGCTCGGCGCGGTCCAGTTCGCGCACAAGGCGTGCCGCGAAGCCGCCAACCTGATCATCGATCTGGCCGAGCAGGCTGCCAAGGATCCGTGGGAAATGCCGGCGCAGAGCGATCTGACCGCCGCCAAGGACAAGCTGCGCAAGCTCATCGGTGCCGACATTGCCGCCGCCTATAAGGTGACCGACAAGTCGAAGCGTTCGACGATGCTGTACGAAGTCCGCGCCAAGGCGCGCGAGGCGTTCGCCGATGCAGCCCCGCAGGACCAGATGGCAGCGGGCAAGCTCGTCAAGAAGCTCGAGGGCGAGATCGTCCGTGGCGCGATCCTCAAGGATGGCACGCGCATCGACGGCCGCACCACCACGCAGATCCGTCCGATCGAAGCGATGGTGCATTTCCTGCCGCGCGCACACGGTTCGGCGCTGTTCACCCGCGGTGAGACGCAGGCGATCTGCACGACCACGCTCGGCACCAAGGACGCAGAGCAGATGATCGACGGGCTGACCGGCCTGTCGTACGAAAACTTCATGCTCCACTATAACTTCCCGCCCTATTCGGTCGGTGAAGTCGGCCGCTTCGGTGCGCCGGGCCGTCGTGAAGTCGGCCACGGCAAGCTCGCCTGGCGCGCGCTGCATCCGGTGCTGCCGTCGAAGGACGAGTTCCCGTACACGATCCGCGTCCTGTCGGACATCACCGAGAGCAACGGCTCCTCGTCGATGGCAACGGTCTGCGGCGGTTCGCTGTCGATGATGGACGCGGGCGTTCCGCTCAAGCGTCCGGTTTCGGGCATCGCGATGGGCCTGATCCTCGAGGGCAAGGACTTTGCGGTTCTCTCGGACATCCTCGGCGACGAGGATCACCTCGGCGACATGGACTTCAAGGTCGCAGGGACCGAGGCCGGCATCACCACGATGCAGATGGACATCAAGATCGCCGGCATCACCGACGAGATCATGCGTGTCGCACTCGCGCAGGCCAAGGAAGGCCGTGCGCATATCCTCGGCGAGATGAACAAGGCGCTCGATTCGACGCGTACCGAGCTGTCGGCGCACGCGCCGCGGATCGAGACGCTGCAGATCGACAAGTCGAAGATCCGTGAAGTGATCGGCACCGGCGGCAAGGTGATCCGCGAGATCGTCGCGCAGACCGGCGCCAAGGTCGACATCGACGACGAGGGCCTGATCAAGATCAGCTCGTCCGACACCGCGCAGATCGACGCCGCGATCAAGTGGATCAAGGGCATCGTCGAGGAAGCCGAAGTCGGCAAGATCTATGACGGCAAGGTCGTCAACCTCGTCGATTTCGGGGCGTTCGTGAACTTCATGGGTGGCAAGGACGGTCTCGTCCACGTGTCCGAAATCAAGAACGAGCGCGTCGAGAAGGTCTCGGACGCGCTGAGCGAAGGCCAGGACGTCAAGGTCAAGGTCCTCGAGATCGATCCGCGCGGCAAGGTTCGCCTGTCGATGCGCGTCGTCGACCAGGAGACCGGTGCCGAGATCGAAGACACCCGTCCGGCACGCGAAGAGCGTCCGCGCGGTGAAGGCCGTGGCGATCGTGGCCCGCGTCGCGATGGCGACGGTGGTCGTCCGCCGCGCAGCGAAGGCGGCGGCGGTCGTGGTGACGGCGGTGGCCGTGACGGCGGTCGCGGTGAGGGCCGTGGCCCGCGTCGTGACGGCGACGGTGGTCGTGGTCCGCGCCGTGATGGCGGTTCGGGCGGCGGTGCCGGTGGCGCAGAGCGCGCTCCGCGCAACGACAAGCAGAGCGACGACGACGGCCCCGCGCCCGAGTTCGCGCCGGCTTTCCTGACGGGCGATCGCGACTGATCCGTCGCGAAAGCGACTGGTGACGAGGGGCTCGGAGCAATCCGGGCCCCTTTTCGCATCCATCGTGGATATCGCCGCGACCTCTGCTATGCCCCTGTTCAAACGCGCTTTTTTAAACGCGCGTCCACTTGTTCCTGTCTGTATGAGCGTATCATGATCACGATCGATGTTCGGGACCCTCTGCCGCTGGCGCAGAACCTGCGCTTCCTCGCGGGTGGTGGTGCGGCGACGCGCCTGATTCTCGCGCGCGACTGGTCCGATCATCCGCTCGGCCAGCCGGCGGAATGGCCCGACATTCTCAAGTCCAACCTCAGCCTGATTCTCAATTCGCCCGAATCGATGATCCTTGCCTGGGGAAAGGACGCGCTAAGTTTCTTCTTCAACGAGACGTACATTCCGCTGCTCGGCCCGCGCGTCGCCTGGGCGATGGGCTCCCCGTTCCACGAGGTCTGGGCGGACGGCTGGGAGCAGGCCAAACCGATCATCGACGATGCGTTCGCCGGACGCAGCCAGCGGTTCAACGATCTGCCGTGGAAGCTCGATACCGACCGCGGTGCCGCCGACACGTGGTTCTCTTTTTCCTATTCGCGCATCCTCGAGGGCGACGGGGATATTGCGGGTCTCTTCATCCTGACCAACGAGACGACCGACCGCGTGCTCAGCGACGCGGCGTTGCTGCGCGCGCAGGCGGATCTGCTCGACCTGAACGCGACGCTGGAACAACAGGTCGCCGAACGCACCGCCGACCGGAACCGGTTGTGGCAATTGTCGTCGGACATCATGCTGATCGCTGGCTTCGACGGCACGATCGAGGCGGTCAATCCGGCCTGGACGCGCGTGCTCGGCTGGTCCGGGACCGAGTTGATCGGGCGGCCCCTGTTCGACTTCATCCACCCCGACGATCTGGACAACACGATCGCGGGCGCGCGCGGCATCAGCGAAGGCGAAGTCGTTGCGCGCTTCGCCAACCGCTACCGCCACAAGGATGGAAGCTATCGTGACATCGAATGGAATGCGGGTCCGGGCGACGGCAAGATCATCGCGGTCGGGCGCGATGCAACCGAGGTGAAGGTCCAGGCACGCGCTCTGGAGGCAGCCGAAGGACAACTGCGTCAGGCGCAGAAGATGGAAGCTGTCGGCCAGCTGACGGGCGGCATCGCGCACGACTTCAACAACCTGTTGACCGGGGTGATGGGCAATCTGGAATTGCTCGAACTGCGGATCGCGCGCGGACGGGTCGACGATGTCGAACGCTTCATCACCGCGGCCCAACATGCCGGCCGCCGCGCAGCCTCGCTGACGCAACGCCTGCTCGCCTTTTCCCGCCGCCAGACGCTCGATCCACGCCCGACCGACATCAACCGCCTGATTGCGGGGATGGAGGATCTGGTGCGGCGAACCGTCGGCCCCGCGACCAGGATCAACGTCGTCGGCCCGCCCGACCTGTGGACCACGATGATCGATCCGACCCAGTTCGAGAATGCACTGCTCAACCTGTGCATCAATGCGCGCGACGCCATGCCCAATGGCGGTGCCCTGACGATCGACACCGCCAATGTCTGGCTGGATGCAGCCAATGCGCTCGAGCATGACCTGCCACCCGGAGCCTATGTCCGGGTGAGCGTCACCGATACCGGCACGGGCATGTCCGCCGAAACCATCGACCATGCCTTCGAACCGTTCTTCACCACCAAGCCGATCGGTCAGGGCACTGGTCTTGGGCTGTCGATGATCTATGGGTTTGCCCGGCAATCGGGCGGACAGGTGCGAATCCTGTCCGAACTCGGCAAGGGATCGACGATCTCCGTCTATCTGCCGCAGCATGAGGGGCCAGCGGTGCCACAGGACGATGCGCCCACCGGCACGACCGTGGCGAACGCCAGCGGGGGGACGATCCTGCTGGTCGACGACGAAGCAAGCATCCGGCATCTCATCGACGAGATCCTCGACGAGGTCGGCTATACCGTGATCGGCGCGGCGGACGGTGCAGCGGGGGTGAAGGTGCTCCAGTCGGGCGCCCGGATCGATCTGTTGATCACCGATGTCGGCCTGCCCAACGGGATGAACGGGCGTCAAGTCGCGGATATCGCCCGGCTGCTCCGCCCCGACCTCAAAGTGCTGTTCATCACCGGCTATGCCGAACATGCCGCGCTGGGGGACAAGCATCTCGAACCGGGGATGGAATTGCTGACCAAGCCGTTCTCGCTGCATCAGTTGATGACCAAGGTCGCGGACATGATGGCCGCCTGAACCGACCGCCGCACGCCTGTAACATGGTACGGGCAAGGCGCAGGGACGGGAGACCGCGAATGACGATGGGACTGCGCTCGGGCGCGACATGGCTGAAGCTGGCGGTCGGCCTGATCGCGCTGCACGCAACCACCGCCGCGGCACGTCCGCAAGTGCCTGCGGGTCTGCGCGTGGACCGTATGGTCGTCGTGATGCGTCACGGCATCCGACCACCCACCAAGGTCCAGCCGATGCCGCAAGGCGTTGCGCGTGATCCGTGGCCCGCCTGGCCGGTCGCGCCGGGCTGGCTGACCCCGCACGGGGCGGTCGCGGTCGAGGCGATCGCCGCGTCGGACCGCGCGGTGTTCACATCGGCAGGGCTACTGCCGTCGCGCGGTTGTGGTGCAAAGGTCGCGTTGCTTGCCGACAGCGACCAGCGCACGATCGCGACCGCCGAACATTATGCGCGCGGCATCGCACCCGGGTGCAGGCTTGCGATCGAACACGCGCCAGAGGGCACCACCGACCCGTTATTCTCGCAGATCGACGGCGGCCACGCGCCCCTCGATCCGGCACGGGCCAAGGCGGCGGTCGATGCAGCGGTCGGCCCCGGCGGCATTGCGGCGGTGGAAACACGCATGCGCCCGTTGCTTGCCCGGCTCGACGCCGCGCTGTGCGGGCGCGCGACCGTACCGGTCGCGTGCGGCGTGGCGAAGGACCCCACGACGATCCTCCCGGCAACTGAACGATCGCGCCCCAAGCTCGGCGGTGCGCTCGACCGGGCATCGACCGCGGCGCAGATCCTGCTGCTCGAATATGCCGACGGCAAACCCGCCGCGGAGGTCGGCTGGGGTCGTGTCAGCGCACAGGACGTCACCGACTTCGGCGCGTTCCACGCGCTCGAGTTCGGGATGCTCGCGCGGCCGCCCTATCTGGCCGCGCGCAACATGGCCGGCCTGTCGCCGCGCATCCTCGGCTGGTTGACCGACCCGGCACCCGATGCGCCGCGGGTCGCGATGATTTCGGGGCATGACACCAACATCGCCAATCTGGGCGGACTGCTCGGGCTGCACTGGCGCGTGCCGGGGATCGCGTCGGACGATCCCGTTCCCGGTGGTGCGATCCTGCTCGAACGATTGCGTGACGCCGCGGGTAACGTCTTCGTCCGTGCCAGTTACCGCGCGCAATCGCTGGCCGAACTGCGGGCGGGCACCGCGCGCGCGCCCTATCGCCAGGTGTTGCCGATCGCTGGCTGTCGCGCGCGCGGCATCGTCGGGCTTTGCACGCTCGACGCCTTCACCCGAAAACTGAAGGGGTAGTTTCCTCGGCAATGTCGAACGCCGGGCGTCCGAGCAAATACCCCTGGCACAGGTCGATCCCGAACGATCGCACGACCGCCAGTTCCGCCGCGGTTTCGATCCCCTCGGCGAGCAGGACGATCCCGAGGTCACGTGCGAGCGTCACCACCGCGCCGACGATGGCGCGTTTGGTCGCCGAAAGGTCGATCTCGCGGATCAACGCCATGTCGATCTTGAGCAGGTCGGGCTTCAACTCCGTGAGCAGGCTCAGCCCGGCATAGCCCGCGCCGAAATCGTCGAGTGCGGTCGTGAACCCCTGCGCGCGATAGGCCGCGATGATCCGGCGGAGATGCGCGACGTCCTGCATCCTCTCGTTCTCGGTGAATTCGAACATCAGCCGATTGGGGTCGAACCCAACGCGCGCCGCGGCCGCCAGCGTCGCCCGGATGCAGGCATTGGGCTCATAGACCGCGTTCGGCATGAAATTGATCGACAATTTTACATATGGATCGGGCGGAAACAGCCGCCCCGCGAGTTCGACCGCGCGCACCCGGCATGCCTGGTCGAACCCATAGACGAGCTCGGGTCCGACCTGCCCCAGGACGAAACCCGCCCCCTCCCCCGCGGTCCCGCGGACGAGCGCCTCATACCCCCATACCCGACCGGCGGTGACGTCGAAGATCGGCTGGAACGCCATCGTGAAGTCGAACGGGAGCGCGGTGCCGTCACGACACCCGTCACAGCGGGTTCGCGGTGTGTCCGCCGGGACAGGAAAGGCGTTCGGTTGCATAAAGCTCATGCCCAGTCGCACACCTTGCCCAAAGCATTCCTCGGCAGGGTTGCCCCGAATACATAGGCGGTCGGACGCTGTTCGGGAAGCAGAACTCGTTGAACATATTCGGAAATTCGTACGAGCAAAGTGTCCTCGTCATCCGTCTCGGCGGGCACGACGAAGGCTTTCAGCCGGTTCTGCTCGCTCAACCGAACGGTACAGTCGGCAACCCCGGCATACCGTCGCAGGACGGCAGCAACCTGTTCCGGCCAGACGTTGATGCCGCCGACCTGCACCGCCCCGTCTCGCCGCCCGTCCACCGCGAAACTGTGGTCGAGCGCGATCGAAAGCCGGTCCGGCAGCAACACCTCCCGGCCGGACGCATCGATGATCACCGCTTCCGCCCCGTTGATCGGCGTCGCGAACTGCCAGCGCGGGAGCAACCGATAAGGCGCGTCCGGCGCGTCGCGGAGCGCGATCCCACCCGCCTCGGATGCGCCATAGACGTCGCACAAACGCTCGAGCCCGGCGCTGCGCAAATCCCCTGCCAGCGCATCGGCTAGCCGGGCGCCGGCACTGATCCCGCAGATGCCCGCGGGCCAGCGCCGGATCGACCGCAGCAGCGCCCCCCAATGATCGGGCACCGCGACGATCAGGTCCCCGGCTTCGAGCCGCGGCAGCGCCAGCACCGATGCCGCGACCACCGGAACGCCCAGCGCTTCGGGCAGCAGCGCGGTCCAGATCATCCCGTAGATATGGTGCGCCGGAACCAGCGCGACGACACGGCGGACGGACGGCAGGACCTTTGCGAAATAGGCCGCCTCCGCCTGCAGATCGGCAACCGTGTGGACGCACGGCTTGGCGCGTCCGGTCGATCCCGAGGTCATCAGGGTCAGACGGGAATCCTGGCGGTGCAGGACCGTGGAGATATCGTCGAGCCAGTGGCCTACCGTCGCTGGTGCTCCGCGGCGCGCATCCTGTTCGAGCGCTTCGAGTCCGAACATCTCGTACAGCGCGGCCCCCGCATTGACGATTTCGAGCGAGTCGAGCGGCAAACCGCCGACCGACAGCGCGCGGTCGTCAGCCCAGTCGGCGGAATCCTCGATTCGCGCGAATCCCCCGTTGCCGCCCATCCGCCCGCGCGAGCGGTTCGTTTCGTCCGCGATCAGCGATGCGACGATCCGGCGCAGCGCCGTGCGCGTGAGGGCCATACCGGTCATGCCGTCGCCGCGTGGCCGGCGCGCCCGTAGACGCGGTTTCGCCCGGCATGCTTGGCGGCATACAGCTGGACGTCGGCGAGCCCGATCAGTCCGTCCACCGTCCCGCACGCCTCGGTCGCGGTGGCGCAGCCGAAACTCGCGGTGATCCGCAACGGACCTGCCGCGGTGGAGACGACCATCGCTTCCACTGCCGCACGCAGGCGATCCGCCATAGCGATCGCCTGGTTGAGCGGCGTATTGGGCAACAACGCCGCGAACTCTTCCCCACCCAACCGCGCGAACAGGTCGGAGGGGCGCAGCGTCGCGGTGCAGGTCTGCGCCAGTTGCTTCAGCACCACGTCGCCGGTCGGGTGACCATGTGCGTCGTTGACCGACTTGAAAAAGTCAACATCCAGCAAAACCAACGACAACGGCTGGCGGTCCTCCCGCCAGCGCCGCTGCTCGCGTTCGAACAGTTGCAGGAAATGCGTGCGGTTGGCGGCCCCCGTGAGATGATCGAACAGCAACATCCGCCGCAGGTCGGACGTGTCGGACCGGTCGCGCGCGACATCGCGCAACACGACGAAATAGCCGTGCGCCTGCGTCTCGTCATGCGCCGGCCGGACCGCGAACAAGCGTTGGCACCAGTAGCGTTCACCGCTGCTGCGTTCCTGCCAGCTTTCATCGAGATACCACCCGTCCCGCTGCGCGAGCCGCAACTGATCCTCCAGCGTCATCGCGCCGAACCCGGTCGCGACGTCGAGGATCCGGTCGAGCGGCATCCCGGTCACGTCCTCGACCGCGCGCCCGCTTTGCCGGGTGAACGCCGCGTTCGCGCCGTCGATCGTTCCGTCCGCGGTAATCGACAGCACGGCATAATCGTTGACCGCGTTGATCAGCGATCCGAACCACGTCTCGCTCTGCTTGAGACGGCGTTCCTGCGCGACCTGCACGGTGATGTCGGCAAAGGTCGCCATCGCGCGATTCGGCCCGAGCTTGACCAGCGTGCACGCCAGCACCTTGGGATCCTTGCCGTTCCGCCCGGTCGCCATGTCGACGGCGATGCGATGCCCTTCGCAGATCGGCCCGCGATCCTTGGGATAATCGACGAACAGGTTGCGCAATTCGGGCGCGCAGCCCTCCAGCATCGCGAACAGATTGCCCGGGTCGCGCAATCCCGCGACGGGCAGCAGATGCTTCATCGCGTGCGGGTTGATCATCGTGATCGTGCCCGTTGCATCGAATTCGACCAGTCCGACCGGGCAGGCGTAGAGAAATTCGAGCAGTTGCTCGTTATCCCTTTGCAAATCCTCCGCCATATCGCCTCACCGTTCGATAAGGATGTAGTTCAGCGGCGCGTCGGGGGCCGCCAGCAGTCGTAGCAGCGCCCGCGTCGGGCGCATCCGCAGCGTCAGCACATAAGGAACGATCTCGTCGAGCTCGGCTTCATCCTCGAATCGTTGTGCGACCATGAAATTGTTCATGCATTGCGCGACCGCGTCGAAGAACGGCGCGCCGATCACCGAATCACGGTCGAGTCCCGCCATCCGGGCCTCGGCTGCGCTGTAGACGACGACGAGGTTTTCCGAGTCCAGCCCGACGACCCCGAACGGCAGGTGATCCACCTGTTCCAGTGGCATCCGCGCGAGCGCATGCAAATCGATTTCATCAAACGCTGTGGACACAGATACTACCCTCACTCGGCTAAGCTTTTCTTCATTACAAACCGAGGGTTAACTTTGCGTGTTCACATGATCGGCGGTCGCTGGCCGGCCTGCGGGATGATCGTACGGGGCTTGCGGATCGCCGCTCCGAGGCACATCTATCGGGAGATGGTTGTTCAGGCGTTCGACGCCGTGTTCCGGTGGTTTCGCCGCATTCCTTTCTGGTCGTCCTGCGCTAGAACATGGGTGAATCGACTGACGATATTGCCCTTCCCCACGTTCTGACAAAGAGACGGCCATCCATGACACGGCGCACCGCGATCGTAATCGGCTCGGGCATCGGGGGCATCGCCTGTGCGATCCGGTTGCAGAGCCTCGGCTTCGATACGCAGATCGTCGAGCAGCTCGATGATGTCGGGGGGCGTGCCTACGTCCGCCGCGCCGAGGGGTTCACCTTCGACATGGGACCGACGGTGCTGACCGTGCCGCATTTCATCGAGGAACTGTTCTCGCTCGAACGCGACGTGGCGATGCTCGCCGCGCCCGATTTTCCGCAGGACGTCCTCGACGAGAAGCGAATCACCTCCGGAATCAGCGGTGGCCCCAATACCAGCCGCTATCTCGACATCGTGCCGGTGCTGCCGTTCTACCGGATCTATTTCGACGACGACACCTTCTTCGATTACGACGCCGACCCGGTCAACGTGCGTGCGCAGATCGCGCGGCTCGCGCCCGAGGATCTCGAGGGCTACGAACGCTTCCACGAAGCAGCGCGGAAGATCTTCCAGCGCGGGTTCCTCGAGCTCGGCTACACCTATTTCGGGAGCCTCGGGTCGATGGTCGGGGTGGTCCCCGATTTGCTCAAGCTCGGTGCGATCCAGCCGCTGTTCTCGCTGATCAGCAAGTACTTCAAGAGCGACAAGATGCGGCAGGTGTTCAGCTTCGAACCGCTGCTGATCGGCGGCAATCCGCTCAAGGTCCCCGCGATCTACGCGATGATCCACTTCGTCGAGAAGACCTGGGGCATTCATTACGCGATGGGCGGCACGGGCGCGCTGGTAAAGGCGCTCGTCGTCAAGCTCGAGGAACTGGGTGGGACGGTCCGGCTCAACGCAAAGGTCGAGCGGATCGAGGTCGAGAAGCGCGGCGGAAAGCGGGTCGCGACCGGCGTGACGCTCGCATCGGGCGAGACGCTGGCGGTGGACCTCGTCGTCTCCAACGGCGACTATGCCACCACCTACCTCAAGCTGATCGACAAGGCGCACCGCCGGATCAATCGCGACGCGGTGGTCAAGTTCCGCAAGCAGAGCATGTCGCTGATGGTGATCTACTTCGGCTATGAGAAGCGCGAAGGCGACCCCGATGTGCGGCATCACAACATCATCCTCGGGCCGCGCTACGAGGAGCTGCTGACCGACATCTTCGAGCGCAAGATCCTCGCCGAGGACTTCTCGCAATATCTGCATGTCCCGACGCTGACCGACCCGAGCCTCGCGCCCCCGGGGCATCATGCCGCCTATACGCTGATCCCGGTGCCCAACACGCTCGGCGATGTCGACTGGGATGCGGTCGGCGACGGGTTTGCCGAGAAGGTGCTCAACTTCCTCGATGACCGCGGCTACATCCCCGGCCTGCGCGAGCGGCTGGTGTACAGCAGCTTCGTCACGCCCGATTATTTCGAGCAGACGCTGGGAGCCTATGCGGGCAACGGCTTCGGCGTCGAGCCGCGCCTGACACAGACCGCCTTCTTCCGCCCGCACAACCGCAGCGAGGATATCGCGAACCTGTATCTCGTCGGTCAGGGAACGCAGCCGGGCGGCGGAACTCCGTCGGTGATGATGTCCGCCAAGATGACCGCGCGCGAGATCGCGCGCGATTATCAGGTCGATCAGCGGATCGTCGCGGGGATGCCGACGGCCAGCGCAGGCTCAGCCCGCGGGAGCGAGGATCTGGTCGGCGAGTTTTCGGCCGGATAACCAGGCGCTCTCGACGCGCGGTCCGAGCAGCCAATCGCCGACCGCGCCGATCCCGCGGTTTGCATCCCACGCCGCACCGTCGTCGCGCGCGCGGACGCGCGCATAGCGCCAGCGGTGGCCGATCCGCACGGTCGCCTCGGGCAACGGTGCTTCGGCTTCGGCGGCAAGCGCGGACAGCAGCGAATCCACGACGCCGTCCACCGCTTCCTCGAGATGCGCGCGCGACCAGTCCGGGTTCGCCTGGATTACCCATGCTTCGGGTCCGTCCCGTCCCGGCTTCGCACTGTTGCGCGCGGCCCAGCCGATGATGCCACGATCCCGGAGGACGTCCACGGGAACCGAGATCCGCTCGGCAAAGGCGACCATCGCGGTCCAGCACGGTTCGGACGGACAGCCCCGCGCAGCCGCCGCCATCGCCGAGTCATGCGGCTCCAGCAGATCGACCGCCTGTTCCGCCGGGGTCGCCACCACCACCGCATCGAACAGCGCATCCGAGACGGGATCGAGCCGCCATCCCCCATCGCTGCTGGTGATTGCCTCGACGCGACTGTTCCACGCGACGTCCAGATCCTGCGCGATCGCCTTGACGAGCGCGTTCATTCCGGGCGTGCCGACCCATGCATCCTCCCCCGCAGCGGACCAGCGGGCCGCAACGCCGTCCGCCGACCAGCGCGCGACGGCTTGGACGAACGCCGGATCGCGCGCCGTGAAATACTGTGCACCGTGGTCGAACGCGATGGTGCCGAGTGCGCTATCGACCCGCCGGGTCGCCATCCGTCCCCCGGGCCCGCGCCCCTTGTCGAACACGGAGGCGGTGTGTCCGCCCGTCTGCAGCGCGTGCGCACAGGACAGACCGGCAATCCCGGCGCCGACGATCGCGATTCTCATTGGATATCCAGTCCTTTTGCATCCCCGGTCGTTCCGGCGGCGTGGGATCGTAACGCCCGGAACCACCGATCGCCGCTTCGGTAACGCTTCGTTCATTGGTGTTAGTAACGCATTCGGTCATGGCAAAACCCGCGCGCCTGCGCCATCGTTACGGTCATGGTTCAATCCGACGGGAGCGGAGGGGTGGTCCAGGGGACGAGCACCGATGGCGATCGCGCGTTGCTGCCGGATCAGGCGGCCCGGACTCGCGCGCCCGCCGCTCTGCGCGAAGCCATGCTGATCGATCCCGAACAGGTCGTGCTCCAGCGGCAGGTCGAGACAGTCGAGGCGGTGATCGCCAATGATCCGTTCGGCGTCTATCTGGTCGATGCCGACCTCGTGCTCCGCATCGTCAGCCGTGGCGCACGCCCGATGTTCGAACCCGTCCATCCCGCGATCGGGCGTCCGCTTGCCGAGATCCTCCACGCGATCTGGCCCGGACCGCTAGCCGATGTCGCGATCGCGCAGTTCCGCCGCACTCTGGAAACCGGCGTTTCCTATGAAGCCCCCGCGAGCTGTGATCACCGCGCCGCACGTCAGATGCAGGACTGGCGGATCGACCGCGTCATGCTGCCCGATTCCTCCTATAGCGTCGTCTGCTACTGCCACGATCCGGCCGAGCGCGCGCACTGGATGCGGACCCTGGAAGAGCGCGAGGCGCAACTCCGCGACCTGACCACCGACCTCGAACGGCGCGTGCGCGACCGTACCGCTGCGCTCAACCGCGCCAATATGCGATTGTCGTCCGAGATCGCCCGTCGCGAGGCGATGCAGGCGGCGCAGCTGCAAAGCCAGAAGCTCGAAACCGTCGGCCAGCTGACGTCGGGTATTGCGCATGATTTCAACAATATCCTCGGTGCCGTCCTGGGGGGGTTCGCGATCATCGATCATCGCACAGAGGACCCGCGCATCCGTCAGGTGGTCGCCATGGGCCAGCGCGCCGCCGAGCGCGGGGCGACGCTGATCCGTCAGTTGCTGGCCTTCGCCCGATTGCAGGAGGTGGATCCGCAGCCGGTCGATCTTGCAGCGGCGATTGCCGAGATATCGGATCTGCTCGCGTACGGCGTTCGTCGCAGCGTCGCGCTGGTGATCGATTGCGCACCCGGTGCATGGCCCGCGCTCGTCGACGCGACCCAATTGCAGTCTGCGCTGCTCAACCTCGCCCATAATGCGAGCGACGCGATGCGGGGCGGCGGCGAGGTGCGCATCGCGGTGCGCAACTGCCTCGCCGATACGCCGCTGCATCCGCCCGAACTGGAGGGCAAGGATGCGGTCCTCGTCAGCGTCGCGGACAACGGCCCCGGCATGGACAGCGAAACGTTGCAGCGCGTGACCGAGCCGTTCTTCACCACCAAGGCGCGCGGCAAGGGCACTGGTCTCGGTCTGGCGATGGTGCAACGCTTCATCCAGCAGGCTGGCGGGGCGCTGCGCATCGAAAGCCACGTCGGGGCGGGCACGACGTTCTCGCTGTATCTGCCGCGCGCGAGCGCGGGGAGTTGCGCACCGAGCGCGCCCCAGGACGACCCGGTCGGCGAAGCACCGCCGGGGACCGCCTTCGAGACGATCCTGCTCGTCGACGAGGATCGCGACCTGGCCCAGATCCTCGGCGAAGGATTGTCGGATCTCGGCTTCGACGTGGTGGTGGCGAACGATGCACGCACCGCGCTCGATCTGCTGCGGACCCGGTCGGTCGATATCGTCGTGACCGACATCGACATGCCCGACATGTCCGGCATCGAACTCGCTGCCGCGATCCGCGCGTCGGGTGTCGGCATTCCGTGCCTGTTCGTTACGGCAGGCAGCGACTGGCAGGCCCCGGAGGGGGGAACCGTGCTCCACAAGCCGTTCAGTCCGGCCGGCCTGCAATATGCGATCCGCCGTGTCCTCAACACCGCCAGCCAGCGCGCATCGGACGAGGAACGCCTCGACCGCTTGGCCAAGCGCCTGAAATCGCGATGCACGCAGGCGCTCTTCGAACATTGGCGTGCGATCCGTGCGCAAACCGGCATTCCGCTGTTCGAACGCTTCACGATCGACGCCTGCCATGAACCCCACCGTATCGTGATGGCGACGATCGACCTGTGCAAAAGCCCGATCGAATTCACCTTTACGCATATCGGCTCCACGCTGCGCGATGCGCTTGGCACCCACGTCCTCGGTACCGGCAGCTTCGAAACCCTGCCGCTGAGTGGCAATGACACGCTGACCGCGCGCGAGGCGGCCTATCGACGGTGTGCCATCACCGGCAAGCCGTCGTACGAATTTGCACGGATCGATCTGGGCGAAGGCTATCTCGAAACGTTCGAGCGGTTGTTGCTGCCGTTCTCGGGGGACGGGACCCTGGTCGACCATGTCGTCGGCGCGGTCGTCCTCGGTCGCGAACCGGTCAGGGCCCTGCCCTGATGCAAACGTTCGACCCGACCGATCCGGGCGTGCCGGACTTCGACACGCCCGCTCTGGCGCGTGCGGTCGAGGCGCTGCCTACCGCCGTCGTCGACGCCTTGCCGTTCGGTGCGATCCGGCTGAACGCCGATGGCACCGTTGCCTTTTACAGCGCGGCGGAACGGCGCCTCTCGGGTTCCGGGTCGCATGACCGCATCGGGCTGGACTTCTTCGGCAAGGTCGCCCCGTGCATGGACAATCCCGATTTCCGCGGTCGGGTGGAACGCGCGAGTGCCGCCGGGACGCTCGACCTAGAATTCACGCATATCGGCGACTTCGAGGATCGGGACCGTGAATTGAATATCCGGGTCCAGCCTGCGAGCACGGGCGGATATTGGATCTTTCTCCGACGCGAATAGCGACAGCGCCCAACCGCTTCGTGTCGGCGATTTCATGCAACCAGCCCCGGCGTCGCCGGTTCGGCATTTATGGGAACATTCGACAGCGCAGTAGCAATCGTGACCGGCGGCGAATCCGGAATCGGCGCCGCATGTGCCAAGGCACTTGGAGAAGGCGGCGCACGCGTCGTCATCACCTATTTCAAGGATGCGGCAGCAGCCGACGCTGTCTGCAAGGCGATCGGCGGGGATACACGGGCGATCGCGGTGCAGGCCGATGTCGGTGACGAAAGCGCCGTCGACCGGCTGTTTGAGCGTGCCGAACACGCGTTCGGCACGGTGAACCTGCTGGTCAATTCGGCGGGGCTCAACATGCGCGGGACGCTGTTGGTCGACATGCCCCTGACCCAGTTCGACCAAGTCATCCGGTCGGACCTGTACGGTCCCTTCCTGACCTGCCGCCGGATGGTCCGCGCGCTCGAAGCCGCCGACGCCAAGGGCCGGATCGTCAACATTTCGTCGATCCACGAGCGCGCGCCGCGGGCCGGCGGAGCCGATTACGATTCCGCGAAGGGCGGTCTTGCCCAACTCACCGCGACGCTCGCGCTCGAACTCGCGCCCAAGGGCATTGCGGTTAACGGCGTGGCACCGGGCATGATCCTCACGCCGATGAACCAGTCCGCACTCGATGATCCCAAGGAACGCGCGAGCAAGGAAGCCGCGATCCCGTGGAAACGCGCAGGCCGCCCCGACGAGGTCGCCACACTGGTCACGTTCCTGTTGTCGCCTGCGGCGGATTACATCACCGGCACCACCGTGACGATCGACGGCGGGCTGTCGCTGACCGTGGCGCAAGGCGCATGACGGTCGCCTATGTCGTCGAGCAGCTCGATACGGTCACGCTATCCGCCGCATCGGTGATCGACGGGATGGACCTGATGAGTCCGTTCGTATGGCGCGAGGGCGACCTGTACCGGATGATGGTGCGCGGCGTCCCCAACCCGTTGGGGCCGCACGATCCGACCGGGATCATCGCGCGCGGCGAAAGCCGGGACGGGCTCGTCTTCACGATGGATCCGGGGCTGGCGATCGTGCCGGGTCCCGGCAGCGAGGATCTCGGCGGTTGCGAGGATCCGACCGTCGTGCTGACAGAGGATCACCGGTATCTGGTCTATTACACCGGGGTCGATGCGGCGCGTGCGCAAGGGTCGCTGATCCTGGCGAGCGGGCAGGATCTGACCCGGCTGGTCAAGCAGGACGTTGCGTTAAAGGCGCCGCCCGGCGAGGGCAACATCAAGGAAGCCACGCTCGCACAGACAGCCGCGGGCGACTGGCGGCTGTTCTACGAATATGCCGCCAATGGCGCATCGCGAATCGGCATGGCGGGCGGGCCGAGCGAGATCGGACCATGGACCACGCTGCACGATCCGTTCGGCATCCGCGAGGACAGTTGGGATAACTGGCATCTGTCGACCGGACCGATCTGGGCGGAGCCGGGGCGCGACCCCGTGATGTTCTACAATGGTGCGACGCACGACGCGCGCTGGCGGATCGGCTGGATCAGTTTCAGTCCGGATTACACCCGCATCACCGGGCGCGGGCTGGAGCCGTTGCTCGTCCCCCCGCCGCCGCTGCGCCGGGACGCGACCGACATCGCCTTTGCCGCCGCCACGGTGGCGGAGGGCGACCGGATCGCGCTCTATTATTCGCTGGAAGACCGGATGCTGCGGCGTGCATTGATCGGGCGATATAGCCGGTAGCGCAACGGATGGCCTGCGTGGCCTATGCGCTACGCTTCTTTTCGGTCGCTTTGGCCTTGGGTTTGGCCTTGGGCTTCGTCGCCGGTTTGGCCTTTGGCTTTGGCTTGCTCGCGACCTTGCACGGGAAAGCCCCCTTCAACGCATCCCGGACGATGAACGCAGGCGCGCTGTCCCATGCCTTGCGATGCGTGCGCAGATACTTGCGGGTGGCGGCGATCGCCTCGAGCGTCGAGGCGCTGGTCGCCGAGGGGCAGATTTGACGCGACATCGACAAGGTGTCGAACGCACCCAGGATATAGCCCGTACAGAAACCGGGGGTTGAATCCGAATCCTCACCGCGGCAGGCGTCCGCAAGTTGCTCGGTTCGTAACGAGCTGACCACCACCGGTGCCTCGACGGGCGCCGCGATCATCGCGATCAGGGCCAGGATCATGCGGTTTCCTTCGACCGGACAAGCATCGGCATCATGGCGCTATTGCGCAGCCGACGCGGCAAGATACGGCAATAGCCGCACGCGCGGGAAGACCGTTTCGAGCGGCTTGGTATCGGGCAGGATATAGACGACGCCGCCCTTCTTCAGGAACAGCGGTCGTACCTGCTTGGTGTAGAAACTGGTGCCGACATTGATGCAGCCGAAGCTGATGCGATTGTCGTCAGGCGACGGCGACAGAAGCCGTTCGACGCGTTGTTCCTTCTTGTGCGTCGTGATCACCGCATGCAGCGCGACCGAATTGGCATAATCGACCCACAACACCCGCTGCCGCCCGAACGCCATGCCGAACTTGGCGACGAACCGTCCAGCTGGCGTCGTGCGCTCAGCCGGCCCGATGTCTGCCAAATCCTTTGCGCCGACGCCGGGAGTCGAATCATCGCCGATGCCGATCCCGAGCAGGACCGGAGTCTCCCCCAGGAACTCGCCCTTGGCGGAGAAGAGCGACAACGATGCCGCTTGCTTGTCGATGATCGCGTAAGGGAGCGACCCGTTATCGTGCGCCGACGCGATCCAGGCGACCATGCGCTGTGCGGATTCCGTCCGTACCGGCTCGACAAGCGGTACGGTAACGACGGGCGGGGCGACGGTCTTTGCTTTGGGCTTCGCCTTGGCTTTAGGCTTGGCGGCAACCTTGCGCGGTTGCGCGACGCCGCTCTTCGCGGGCGCGGTGGTTTTGGTGGCAGCGGCGGGAACGATCGCTGCTGCGAGCGGCACCGGCATCAAAGCCAGCGCCAGCCCCGCAGCAGCCATCATTGCCGAGCGATCGGTGAAGGACAGGCTGGTAAACACGAAACCGTTGTTCACCAGTCCTGTCGATCAATGCAAGCGCGTTGCGACAGCGTGATCAGCCGCGCGGGCGACGCTGCTGGCGCTGTGCCTGCTGCTGCATCTGCTGGTCGAGGCCATCGACGCGGCCGTTGATCTGGTCGATGCGCTGGGCATTCTGCTGCGCCTGACCGGCAGCAGCCTGTGCCTGCGTCAGCGCCTGACCCGACGTACCCTCGACCGTACGGACGCGGCCGTCGATCCCGTCGATGCGCTGGTTGACGGTAGCGATCTCGCGCTGGACGTAACCCTTGGTCGCGCAACCGCTGATCCCAACCGAGCCGACCATGATGATCGCGACAGTAGCAGCTTTGGCAAAATTCGGACGCATACACTCACCTTTTAGCAATGTTTTTGGTTTCGAAAGCCAAGGCGGGCCGGATCGGGTTGGCAATCGCAATTGGTCGAAACGTGTCCGTAATACGACCGAAGGCGCGTAAAGATCCGCAGAAAACCGCGGAATTGTCAGTGTTGAACCGGGGGTGAACGACTCCAGTTCCCCGGCTTGCGAGTCACCTCAAGGTCAAGCGTGCCGCCTTTCAGGATGTCGTCTTGCGCGATCAGCGCGGAGTCGAGCCGCTTTCCATTGAGCATTGCACCGCCAATGTAGATCGCGCCCGGTCGATAGCCATGTGCCACAATGCTGAAGGTGCGACCGTTGGGCAGCGTGATGACACTGCGCGGCTGGTGCGGGGCATGCAGGTAGAAGGACGCGCTGCCGAGTTTGGGAAACAGGCCGATCCGGTTGAACACATAATACGAGCTCATTGCGCCATTGTCCTCGTCCCCGGGATAGGCGGTCGCGGTGAAGCGGGTGAACACCCGGTTGGCATAGAAGCTGGCGAGATCGGGGCGCCCGACCTCGCTGAACAGCCACGGGGTCGAGAAGCTCGGTTCGTTGGTATAATCGATCAGCCCGGCATCGAAGGCATGCTGCAGACGCCGCACGAACGCATCGCGCCCGCCCATGATCGCGACCATCGCCGGAATGTCGTGGACCGGCGCATAGGAGTAGATCCACCCGGTCCCTTCGTAGAAGCCGAAATTGTCGTGCTTCTTGCCGTTCCAGCCCCTCTTGGGATCGTTCGGCTGGAACGTACCGTCGGCAAAGCGCGGCCCGACGAAGCCGCTGTAGCCGTCGCTGGTCGCGCTCGCGTCCCACACGTTGCGCCAGTTGCCGGAGCGTTTGCGCAACGCCGCCGCCTCGTCCGTCCGCCCCGCGCCCGCCGCGACGACGCTGGCGTAATAATCGTTGAGCGCCATCCCGACGGTCGCCGACCCGGACCGCGCGCGTTGCGGCTCGCCCTCCGGGCTGCGGCCCCCGACCGCGAAGAACCCGTCGACCAGATAGCGCGGACGCCGCCGTTCGTGCGCGTTGAACAGCACAACATCCGCCGCCTTGCGCCAGTCGACCCCCGGCACGCCGCGCAGGAATCCCTCCCCGATCACATTGTCGACTTCGTCACCCGCCTGGCCGACGTGGAAATTGCGCCCCGCGATGAACGCCGTGTCGGCCGCGCCGAACCGCTCCCAGCTATGGATGAACGACCCGATCACCCCCGCATATTCCGCCGGTCGGATCAGCGCCATCAGCGGGTAGAGCGTGTGATATGTGTCCCACAGCGTATAATGGTCGTCGTAGAGCGGGGTTTTGCGATCGGCCTCGGGCTGATCCTGCGTCCGGTCGCGCGGCTGAATCGCGCTGTGATAGAGCGCGGTATAGAAGCGGCGCTTGTCCGCTTCGGGAACGCCGGCGATCGTCACCTTCGACAGCACCCCATCCCATGCCCGCGCCGCCGCCGATCGCACCGCTGCGATATCCCACCCCGGCACG
The DNA here is from genome assembly GCF_058782275.1 of Sphingomonas sp. FW306-05-A. Classification (NCBI taxonomy): domain Bacteria; kingdom Pseudomonadati; phylum Pseudomonadota; class Alphaproteobacteria; order Sphingomonadales; family Sphingomonadaceae; genus Sphingomonas; species Sphingomonas sp. FW306-05-A. The sequence continues at coordinate 302,938 of NZ_JBYSXN010000003.1, read as the reverse complement.
TCCTGATCGAGCAGCGCCTCGGCGCGTTCGGCGCTGGTGAAGGACACCGCGATCTTCATCTCGACGGGCTTCCGCCCCTGGTCGCCGAAGGTCCACCACGCGCGCAGCGGACGGTCCGCCGTCACCTGTGCCGTGGTCGCGCCATCCTGCCGCACGCCCGCGGATTCGATCCCCCAGGCTGTCGGCGCAGCGTCGACCTTGGCGACGAACCAGATGTCCACCTTGGCCGGCGACCAATAGCCCTTCGACCGGACGCGACCGACGATCTTTCCCTCGCGCGGAATCAGCGTGACCTCGGCCCCGTCGCTGCCGAGCGCGCCCTTGATCTTGCGCGTGACGTCGAACAGCAGATGCGCGTCGCCGGTTTGCGGGAATGTGAAGCGGTATAGAGCAGCATGATGCGCAGGCGCGATCTCGACATCGGTCGCATAGCGGTCGAGCCGGACCGAATAGCCAGCCGCCCCTGCCCGCTCATTGCTCTTGGGCGAAAGATGATCCGCTTCGCTCGTCGCCAGCACCCCCGTCTGCGGCGAGACGAGGAACGTGCCGTAGCTGGTGGTGCCGCCCGACCCCTGGGTGTGCAGTTGCGCGAAGCCACTCAGCGGCGCGTCCCGGTCGTAGCCCGCGTTGCTGGTGTTGGCGCTGATCGTCTCTGGGCTCGGATGGATCGACCCCGCGGGGAGCGTCGGTCCAGGGATCGTGTCGCCCTGATCGTCGTTGCCCGTGCCGACCATCGGATCGACTAGGCCGTTCAGCGCGCGATCCTGCGCGACGGCGGGGCAAACCGCCGCCAACACCATCGTTAGGGCGAACATGGGGCGTGCGAACCTCGGTTCGCCATTCTTCTCAGTGCTCCTGCGAAAGCAGGAACCCAGAGCCAAGCAAAACAACGCCATAGAATTTGTCGAACTCCTGGGCTCCCGCAGGAGGCCGACTGAAGATTTGCGCGCGCCTCGCACCCGAAGGTTCACGCCCTTGCCGGGGTCGCGCGCGCAGTCGCGGTCAGCACCAGTTCCGCCGCCAGCAACGCACCGTCCTGATCCTGTGCGACCGAAGTGCGTTCGACGATGTCGGTGACGAACTGCGGCCCAAACGGCAACGGCACCTTGGAGCAATCGAGATAGCGCGCCCCCTTGCGGTCCGCGATGAACAAATGGTTGCCCCCCGGTCGCCCGGCGATGTCGACGTATTTGCGCAGCTCGATATAGCCCTCGGTCCCGAGGATGAAGAGCCGCCCGTCGCCCCAGGTCGGCAACCCATCGGGGGTGAACCAGTCGACTCGCACGTACCCCGCGCCGCCATCGCCGTTCAGCATCATGTCGCCGAAATCCTGGAATTGCGGATGATCGGGATTGTTAAAATTGCCGGTCTGCGACGCGACGACATGCGCGCGCTTGCTCCCCGTCAGATAGACGAACTGGTCGGCCTGATGGCTTCCGACATCGGTCAGGATCCCGCCGTTGCGCGCCGGGTCCCAGAACCAGTCGGGACGGCTCGGCTTGGACAGGCGGTGCGGGGCGAGGTTGACCGTCTGGATCACCTTGCCGATCGCACCGTCATGGACCATCTGCCCCGCCATCACCGCAGCGGGAACCTCCAGCCGTTCGGAATACATGATTCCGAACTTGCGCCCCGTCTCCTTGATCGTGCGGCGCACTTCGGCGAGCTGCTCGAGCGTCGTCATCGCCGCCTTGTCGCTCAGATAGTCCTTCCCCGCGCGCATCACGCGCACCCCGAGCGGCGCGCGCAGGCTGGGGACGGCAGCACTGCACACCAGCTTGATCGCGCGGTCGTCGAGGATCTCCTGTTCGGAGCGCGCCAGCTTGATGTCGCCGTAGCGCTTGCGGAACGCCGCGATCTGCTTGGGATCGGTCGAGAGGAACGCGGTCAGCACGCCGCCACCCCGGATCACCGCGTCGGTGATGCCGTAGATGTGGTTATGGTCGAGCCCGATCACCGCGAACGGCACCCGGTATTTCGCCTCGGGTGCGGGACGCGCGGGGGCCGCCTCGGTCGCCGCATCCCCGCGCGTCGCGGATTGCGCAAAGGCATCGCCCGCAAACCCGGCGGCAAGTCCCGCGGTGAGCCCCAGCCCGAGCAATGCGCGTCGATCGGTATCGGTCACGGTCCTATTCCCTTCAGATGGTGACGAGTGAAGTCGGCCAGGTCAGCGCCTCGCCCCGGTCCATGGCCTGCTCGCCGAGCAGCGACGCGACGCTCGCGGCATAGGCCTGCGCCAGCAGGCCGGGGAGCGGCTTGTTGGCGCGCACCGCTTCGCCAAAGCCTTCGAACTGGAGCATCGTCTCGTCATATTCGCCCCAGCCAAGCGACTCGCCCGGCGTCGTGACCGGCAGCTCGGGGAACCAGGTCGCGCCACCGATCGGCACGGCGCGCTTCTTGCCGCGCGCCACGTCCTTCTGCATCCGCTGCAAGGCCAGCACCTTGGGCGGCACTTCCTGGAAGATCCGGCCGAGTTCGGGTTCGATCGTCCCCTTGCTCCCCTGGATCTGCTCCTCGCAGCCATAGCGCGCATTGTTGAGCAGCGAGGTGTAGATCAGTTTCCGCCCGCCGGCATATTCGTAGATCAGCGCGACATGGTCATAGACCTCGCGCCCGTCCTTCCAGAAGCAGATGCTCCCCGACCCCATCACCCGCGTCGGGACCGCATCGAAGAACCAGTTGCCGACCTGCAATTGATGCGTCGCGAGTTCGGTCATCAACCCCGCCGAACTGTCGCGGTACAGCCGCCAGTTGATCTGGCGGTCGCTCACCCCGGCCGGGACCGGGCGACGCCAGCTGTTGTTGCGGTGCCAGCTCGCGCGGATCTGCGTCAGCGATCCGATCTCGCCCGCCTTGGCGCGGCGTAAGGCATTGAGATAGGTCGGGTGGAACATCCGCTGATGCCCGATCTGGAGGATCTTGCGGCTGTCCTGCGAACGCTTCACCATCGCGCTGCAATCCGGGATCGTCCGCGCCATCGCCTTTTCGCACCACACGTGCAGCCCGGCATCGAACCCGTCGAACACATGCTTCACGTGCAGGTTGAGCGGGGTCGCGATGACCAACGCCTCGAGCCCGCCCTTCTCCAGCATCGCGCGGTGATCCGCGTACACCGGCGTGTTCGCACCGACATAGGGGCGTGCCTTGGTCAGATGCGGTTCGTAATTGTCGCAGATCGCGGCGACCATGCAGTTGCGCGTCTTGTTGATGTTCTGAATGAGCGTGCGCCCGCGGTCGCCCGTTCCGATCACGCCGATCCGGATGCGGTCCGATGTCGCCGCAGTGCCGGCCGCGATCGCGGCCCAGGGAGCCGCCGCTGTCATCCCCGCCCCCGCTGCTGCCATCAGCACGCGATCGAGGAACGAACGGCGGGAAAGGTCGAAGTCCGTGTCGGTCATTGCAAAACCATTCTCGCAGAGGAAGCGCGGGCGGTCGCGCACGTTAAATCAAACAGGAAGCGGTTCGCCCGGTCCTGGTCGATCAGCCGATCCGCACGCACGGGATCAGCCACCAGCAACGCGGTGCTCATCGCTTCGGCCAGCGCACCCGTCCGCGCGACCGCGACCGCGCAGCGCGGCGCGGTGATCACCGCCCGATCGTCGGGCCGCAGCATCGCGGCGCGGTCGGGCGCTACCGTCCCCGCCCCGACCGTCGCGGAGATCGACAGCGACTGGTCGATCATCTCGACCTGGACGAGGCTATCGTCGGGATCGGACGGATCCGGCACCGCGAACGGCCATCCCCCGCCAAGTGGATGCTCCCCGATCACCGCGATCGAGCTTTCCCCCGCCGACAGACACGCCGACACGATCCCAGCCGCGCGCAGCACGGCACCGGCCTGGTCGAGTGCAAAGCCTTTGCCGAACCCGCCGAAGTCGAACGCCACGGGGGTCGTGGCATACAGCCGTGAGGCTGCGCGATCGAACGTAATCCCCCGCCATCCAGCCGCCGCAAACCGGCGATCCGCGGCAGGATCGAACAGCCCGAGCGTCGCTTCATGCACCGCATCGATCGCGACGAGCGCATCGAACAGCACCGGATCGTCGACCGGCGCAGTCTCTCCCGCCAGCAACCGCTCGTTGAGCGCGGTGGTCGCCGAGGGACGGTGAATCGTCAGCGCATCGTCCACCGCCTCGATCGCGCGCCGCGCAGCGAGCAGCGCATCGTCCGCCCCCGCCGCACCGAAGCGGTGGAGTTCGATACGCGTCCCCATTGCCATGAAGCGTTCGACGTCCGCGGGGATCGACACGGGGGTCAGCCTTTCACCTCCCAGCCGGGTTCATAGGCGACCGACCATAGCTTCATCGCCTCGGCCCCCTGGGGCTTGCCGGTCGACGGGTCGATCGTCAGCGCGCTGCCGGTGCGATAGGCGATGTTGCCGAGGTGGCAGAGCGTGGTGCTGATATGCCCCTCGGCGATCGGCGAGGCGAGCGCACTCGCGCGGCCGCGGATCACATCGACCAGATTGCCCGCATGATAGACGTCGAGCACGCCCTCGCCGACCGTCCCGGTGGTTTCGGAGGTCGCCTTCGCCATCACTTGCCGGATCGACTTGCCCGCCAGGTCGTACAGCTCGAACCCGTTGCGATCGACCACCGCCGACCCCTTGGTCCCCAGCAACAGCACGCCGCGGCCCCGCCCATAGGTCAGCATCGCGTTGCAGCTCTGCCCGTTCCAGCGGATCACGCGATCCTTGTCATAGGCGAGCTCGAGCGCGAGCGAATCGTACATTTCCCAATCGTCGCCCGCGTGGAACCGCTTCGCCCCCTGCACGGCCACCCGCGTCGGATAGGCAAGCCCCATCAGCCAGCGCGCCACGTCGAGCTCATGCATCGCATTGTTGCAGAGTTCGCCCGTCCCGTATTTCCAGAACCAGTGCCAGTTGTACGGCACCAGATTGGACCGATAATCCCCACGCGGGCGCGGCCCCTGCCACAGGTCCCAGTTGAGATGCGCGGGTGGTGCGACCGTCTGCCCGGTGCCGATCGACTTGCGGTTGTTCGCATACCAGGTCTGCGCCTCATACACGTCGCCGAGCTCGCCCGCCTGCACCAACGCGCGCAATTGCTGCGTCTCGGGGCTGGAGCGTTGCTGGTTGCCGACCTGGAGCTTCCGCCCGGTGCGCTTCTGCGCAGCGATCATCGCCTCGCCCTCGGCAGGCGCGATCCCGATCGGTTTCTCGCAATAGACGTGGTGCCCCGAATTCATCGCATCGATCGTGAGCTTGGCGTGCCAATGGTCCGGTGTCGCGACGGTCACGATATCGACCGCCTTGCTGTCGAGCAGACGGCGATAGTCGCCCTCGAGCTTGGGCGCGGCATGGCCTTTTGCGGTAAATTCCGCCGCACGTTTGGCTAAAACCTGTGAATCAACGTCTACAAAATGCGTAATTTCGACGTTGGGCAGCTTGGAAAAGGCGCTCATATGCGCCTGACCGCGCGAATTCACACCGACCACCGCGACGCGCAAGCGGTCGTTCGCGCCCTTGATCTGCGCATAGCTCCGCGCACTCATCGCGACGCCGAGCGCGGCGCCTGCCCCCGTCAACATCGTACGGCGGTCCAGCATGGTCTTGTCCCCCATCAGAGTTCGCGCAGCTTGATCGACCGGAAGTCGACGCGATTCCCGTGATCCTGCAACAGGATAGGACCCTGGTCAGCTTCCCCGAAATTCGCATATTTGGCATATTTGCTTTGCGCGACCAGCGCGCGGAAGGCTGGCGAGCCGCGGTCATACTCGACCATCTTGAAGCCGTTGAGCCAATGCTCGACATGCTTGCCCCGCACCACCAGCACCGCACGGTTCCATTCCCCCGGCGGATTGACCCGCTTCCCCGCGCTCGCCGGATCGGACAAGTTCCGCGCCGCGATCAGGTCGTACAGCGATCCCACGGTGCGGTTGCCGTCGCGCCCCATCTTGGCGTCGGGATGGTTCGCATCGTCAAGCAACTGATATTCCAGACCAATCGCCGGACCGCCCTTCGCCAGCGCAGGATCGATCAGATATTTGATCCCGCTGTTCGCGCCTTGGGTCAGCCGGAAATCGACCGACAGTTCGAAATCGCGATACGGCCGCGTGGTGACGATGTCGCCGCCGCCAGTGCCCTGAACGCTCAACATGCCATCGGCGACGGACCAGCCCTTGGGGAAAGCGGGCGCCGCGAAGCTGCGCCACCCCGCGGTGGTCCGGCCATCCCACAGCAGCTTCCACCCGGCGCGGCGTTCGCCCTCGGACAGTTGGTTCGATTGCCACCCCTGTTGCGCGATCGTCGTCGCGGGCAGCGCGTAACGCGCTGGATTATCGGTGATCATCCGCACGCTCTTGAAGCGCACTTCCGGGTGCTGCGCCGCATCCGCATCAGGGATGGCGTGAACCTGAAACGCAATGAAACCGCGCGCATCCACGTCATCGACCACGTCCGCTGCCGGCACCCCGTTGATCCACGTCCGCAGCCGGTTGCCGATCGCCTCGACCCGGTAGTGGTTCCAACCACCCGATTGAAAGGTTTCGCGCGCAGCTTCGTTGCGGCCGAGCGTGTAGAGCCATTGCCGCCGCTGCTCGTCGTATAGCCCACCGCTCCACCGCCGCGCGGACGGATCGATCTCGGCCTGATAGCCGAACACGACGCCCTTGCGATATTCGGGGCGGCTCTGCCCGCGGATCATCATGCCCGAATTGAGTTTGGGGTCGGTTTTAGCGTCGAATTCGATGATGAAATCGCCGTAACTTGTGTCGGACACCAGCCAGCTGTTGGTGCCACCGGGCATCGCGCGCCCGACGAGTTCGCCCTTATCAATCGCATAGTCCGCCTTGCCGCCGGTAACGTGCCAGCCGGCCAGTCCGTCACGCGGGGTGACGTCGCGCCATGGGGCGCTGGCTTGACGGGTTTGCGCGGAGAGGGTCGCCTGCGACAGCGCCTGAACGGACGTCAGCATCAGCGGGACAGCCGCCAACGCCAGACATGTGAGCGGTCGAGTCATTGCGGCTCCCCCTGTTGTTCTTCCGCTTGTGCGGATTGGGAAATCGAACCGTTGGATTCGATCTTTCGCGCCGCTCGGCTTTTGCCTCGCCTTTACGGCCTCTCCTGTTGACTTCCCTAATTTGTGGCCCGACCACATGCAATAGGATTGTAAGACATTTCGTTGCTGAAACTACGGATTGGCGCGACGGGCCTTGACGACAGGTGTTCCGACGCGAAGGAACGAAGCGATGGGCGCGTGGACGATCCGGCGCCGATTGGCCGACAAGCGAGGACGTTGATGACCATGGCTGAAGGCGGCGGAAAATTGTACCGCAGGATCGTGCAGGCGATCCTCGGCGATATCGTCAGCGGCAAGTTTCCGGTGGGCTCCCGGCTCCCGGCAGAGCGGGATCTGACGGACCGCTTTCAGGTCAGTCGCCCGACTATCCGAGAGGCGATGATCGCGCTCGAGATGAAGGGCCTGGTCGAAGCGCGCAAGGGATCGGGCGTGTTCGTGCTCGCGTCCTCGACGCTCGACGAGGACAAGGAACTCGACATCGGCGCGTTCGAGATCACCGAGGCACGCCGCCTGCTGGAAGGCGAAGTCGCCGCCGTCGCCGCGACGGAAATCGACGAAGCACAGCTCGAGGAATTGCGGACGCTGCTGGCGCAGATGGCGCAGGAGGATACCGCCACCGCGGAAGCCGCCGACCGCCGCTTTCACATCGCGATCGCCGAGGCGACGGGCAATGCGGTGATCATTTCCGCAGTCACCGACTTTTGGGACATGCGCTTCCGCTCGCCGCTCGCGCGCGAAGTGTTGCTCAAGGCGGGCAGCCTCGGCACCGAGAACCGCATGGCGGAGCACGGCCGCATCCTCAGCGCGCTCGAGGCCCGCTCGCCAGTCGACGCGCGCAACGCAATGCGCGACCACCTCGCGCGGTTGATCGATCATCTGCTCGACGTGACCGAAACCGAAGCGGTCGAGCGCGCCCGCGCCGAAACCAGCCAGCGCCGCCGCGCGCTGGCCAGACGGTCGGTCTGACCGCCAGGGATCTCAAACTCTAAAACCTCCCCTCCCTGGAAGGGAGGGGCCGGAGGTGGGTCGGTTTGGGGAGAGGGTAGCGTCCGCCTCGAGCCACCCACCCCTCTGCCCCCTCCCTTCCACGGAGGGGAGGAAGTAGCGGCACTTCACACACAAACCTCCCTGACCAAACACAACATCATTGTCATACTGAAACGGCAATGATACCCAACGCTCCAGCCAACCGATCAAACCAGGTGGCAGGTCAGGGCCTGAGCAGCGGCCATTCCGTATGCGCAGGCATAAAGGGAGAGGGATATGCGCTGCAAAAGCATCGATAAGCCGCGTCTGCTTATCACGACGAGCGTCATCGGCCTGTTGATGGCGACGCCCGCCTTCGGGCAACAAGCCGTCAACCCGGTCCCCGCCCCACCCAGTGACCAGACCATCGACCAGGATCGCAACGATCCTTCGCAGGCCGCCCCCGGCACCACCGTCGACAGCCCGGCAACCGACGATATCGTCGTCACCGGCTTCCGCGCCTCGCTCAACAACGCGCTCAACCTGAAACGCCGCGAAACCGCCTCGGTCGACAGCATCGTCGCTGAGGACATCGGAAAGTTCCCCGATTCCAACCTGGCCGAGTCGATGCAGCGCATCCCCGGCGTGGCATTGTCCCGCGGCGACGGCGGCGAGGGCCGCAACATCTCGGTCCGCGGTCTCGGCGCGCAATTCACCCGCGTCCGCATCAACGGCATGGAAGGCGTGTCGCAGGTCAGCGGCAGCGACATCCGCGGCGGCGTCGCCACCGGGCGCTCGTTCGACTTCGTCACCTTCCCGACCGAGATTTTCTCGGCGCTGTCGGTTCGCAAGACCACGTCGGCGGATGTCGAGGAAGGCTCACTCGGCGCGACGGTCGATCTGCGCGCGCCCAAGCCGTTCGACCAGAAGAAGGACTTCGTCGTCTCCGCGACTGCGCGCGGGATCTACAACGACATCAGCAAACAGGCTGACCCGCGTCTGTCTGCGCTGGTGTCGAAGAAGTTCTTCGGCGGCACCTTCGGCGTGCTCGGCAGCGTCGCCTATGCGAAGCGCCATATCGACGAATACGCCTATTCCGCGGTCGATATCCTGCCATCCTATGTCGCGGGCCTCGCGCAGACCGTGCCGACCGCGCCCGGCGCGACCACGACGAGCAGCGTGCTGTTCCCCTACTGCACGCCCGTCGGCTACACCTACAACGGCGTTGCGGTGAACAGCCCGGGCGCGAATTACGCCAACAGCGGCAACAATGTCGGCGCCAACGCCGCCAATTGCAGCGCTGGCAACCCGCGCACCAGCACCAAGGAAGCCTATGATTACATCATGAGCCGCAAGGGCGTCTCGGGCCGTCCCGGCGGCGGGGTGTTCCTGCCGCGCCTGCCGCGCCCGGCGAAATCGAGCCAGGTGCAGGAACGCATCGCAGGGTCGCTGACGCTGCAATGGAAGCCGGACGACCGCACCGACATCTCGCTCGACGGCTTGTATGCGCGGTTCAAGGTGAATCGCCTCGACACCTATCTCGACGCGCGCTCGATGGGTCGCACCGCCTCGAACAACGGGCAGCCGATGATGTCGGTCCGCGAGATCGAGGTCGATGATCTCGGCTCGCTGGTGCATGGCACGTGGGATGGTGTCGATCTGCGTTCTGAAATGCAGAACGAGAAGTTCACCTCGACCTTCCGTCAGGTCAATCTCAACCTGGATCACCGCTTCACCGACACTTTCCGCGTCTACGGGCTCGCGGGCATTTCGGATTCGATCCTGCAATCCAATCGCCTGCAAGTCGCGATGGACTCCAACGATACCGACAATTTCTCGATCGACTTCCGCGACAGTCCCAACCTGCCCAAGCTTGGCTATGGCGTCGACCCGGCGGATGCGTCGATCTTCTCCTACGGTCCGCCGCTCCCCGACGGGAACCAGCGCGGGCAGATCTCCTATTTCGATCGTCGCAACACGATCATCAGCAAGACCTTCGAGCTCAATACCGAATGGGAGGCTGCCCCTGGCTTCACGCTGCAGGTGGGCGGCCAATATCGTACCGGCGACTATACCCAGCGTCAGCTCAACCTGACCCCGGCGTACAGCCTGCCGCGCGCACTGCCCGCCAACGTCTCGCTCCGCGACCTGACCTTCACCACCACCGGGGTAGCCAAGAACCTCGGCGGCAACATGCAGGATTTCGCGGCGGTCGACCCCGACAAGTTCCGCGCTGCGGTCAATTTCGACAGCTTCCCCTTGTGCGGGGTTGAGTGCGGCAGCCTGTATGGCAAGGTCAACGAACGCTATAGCTCGGGCTATCTGATGGTGAAGTTCAACACCGAAGACCGGCTTCCGATCGCGATCCGCGGCGATGCCGGCGTCCGCTACATCTACACCGATCTCCACACCGAGGGCGTCATCCCGACCGCCGCACCGACCGGATCGGTCTATCCCACGCTCGGCCTGATCTCGAAGGTTGATCGCGATTACCAGGACTGGCTGCCGTCCGCGAACATCGCGTTCGACATCACCGGCAATCTGATCGGTCGCCTCTCCGCCGCGCGCGTCATGTCCCGCCCGGCCTACGGCCAACTGATCCCGAGCGGCACGGTCAACGTCGCGATCCGTACCGGATCGTTCAGCAACCCGTTCCTCGACCCGATCCGCGCCAACACGTTCGACGCGGCGCTCGAATGGTATTTCGCGCCGGGCTCGCTGATCTCGGTCGCCTATTTCCACAAGAGCATCGAGACCTACATCCAGAATACGACGCAGTTGCTGCCATTCCGCGATCTCGGGCTACCGGACTCGCTGCTGGTCAACAGCAACGCGACGCCGGACGAATTATTCAACGTTTCGCGCAGCACCAACACCCCGGGCGGGCCGCTCCGCGGGTTTGAGGCGAACGTGCAATTGCCGCTGCGCTTCCTGCCGGGGCCACTGCGCAATCTCGGCGTGCTCGCCAATTTCACGCGGGTGCGCTCGAACATCAATTACATCCTGCAGAGCGTCAACGGCGTCGCGACGCTGACGCGCACCGCACCGCTCGTCGGCCTGTCACCCGAAACCGCAAGCGGCACGCTCTATTACGAGGACAAGAAGTTCAGCATCCGCTCGACCGTCAATTACCGCTCGGGCTACCTCACCAGCATCCCCGGCCCGCAGGACAGCGACGCGGTCGGCGCGAAGAAGACGATCTTCGTCGATGCCTCGGCCTCGTACAATCTCAGCGATCACATCAAGCTGATCGCCGAAGTGTCGAACATCACCAACGAGCAAAACAATCTCTACACCGACAGCATACGCCAGGACCCGCTCTACACGTCGACGTTCGGCCGCACTTACGCGCTTGCCGTCAACTTCCAATTCTGAGCGTGGCTGGGCATGCGGCGTGTTCTGCGCCGCATGCCGATCCGGGGGTTGCCCGCGATTGCGTCCAAACAACGGAAACTACGCGGGATCAACGCCATCTCACAGAAGTGTATTACCAATTCATTGGTTCTGGCCTATCAAATTTGCGACTGCTACAGACTGTAGATCCGCAGTGGACGCGTTGTCCCATGCCGCTGCGGGGGGAGGCTACTGACGGTGTTGATGACTGAGACGATGCGCTGGTTCGGACCCTCCGATCCTGTAACCTTGCGCGACATTCGACAGGCGGGTGCCAGCGGCATCGTGACCGCGCTTCATGAAATCCCCAACGGCGCGGTCTGGCCGCGTGACGCCATCCTCGCACGCAAGCAGATGATCGAGGACGCCGGGCTCGTCTGGTCGGTGGTCGAGAGCCTTCCCGTCCATGACGGACTCAAGACGCGCGGCGCAGACTGGGACGGGCTGATCGCGCGCTATCGGGCAAGCCTCGTCAATCTCGCGGCGTGCGGCATTCAGGTCGTCACCTACAATTTCATGCCGCTGCTCGACTGGACGCGGACCGACCTTGCCTGGGCGATGCCCGACGGTGCGCTGGCGTTACGGTTCGAATTCGAGGCCGCCGCGGTGTTCGATCTCCACATCCTGCGTCGTCCCGGGGCTGAGGCGGACTATACGCCGGACATGCGCGATCGTGCCGCACGCCGGTTCGAGGGCATGACCGAGGACGAGCGCCGCCTGCTCGACCGCACGATTATAGCTGGACTGCCGGGGAGCGAGGAAACCTTCACGACCGAACGGTTCCTCGAGGCACTTGGCCAATATGACGGGGTCGATGCCGATGCACTCCGCGCCAATCATGTCGCTTTCCTTCAGGCGGTCTGCCCGCTTGCGGACGAGCTCGGCATCCGGCTGGTCGTCCATCCCGACGATCCGCCCTTTGCGCTGTTCGGCCTTCCCCGCGTCGTCAGCACCGAGGACGATCTCGTCCGGCTGTTCGATCGGGTGCCGAACCACTCCAACGGCCTGTGCTTCTGCGCAGGCTCACTCGGCGTGCGCGCGGACAATGATCTGCCGGGGATGATCGATCGGCTGGGGGAGCGGATCGGGTTCCTTCATCTGCGATCGGTCCAGCGCGAACCCGACCATTCCTTCCACGAAGCCGCGCATCTGGCGGGCAGCGCGGAGATGGTGTCGCTCGTCGCGGCGGTCCATGCGGTGCAGACCCGCGAAGGACGCTCGATCCCGATGCGGCCGGACCACGGGCACCAGATGCTCGACGATCTGACCAAGCAGACCTTACCGGGATATTCGCTGCTCGGGCGGATGCGCGGCCTCGCGGAGTTGCGCGGGGTGGAACGCGGGATCGCTTATGCGCGCCAGCAGGCGCGCAACGAGGGGGACGCCTGACCCTGCCGAGCCGAACCGACGCCGGACATTTCGATACACGATAAACAGAACAAGACCGCAGGGAGAGCGCGCGTGGACGGATCAACAGGAGCGGTGGGTTCGGTCCCGATCGACGCGGCACCACAGCGCGCGGGCGGCAATGTGCGCTGGGTGATTTGTGCACTGCTCTTCTTTGCGACCACGATCAATTACATCGATCGCCAGGTCATCGGCATCCTCAAGCCGACGCTGCAGGGCGAACTCGGCTGGACCGAAGTCGATTACGGCATGATCGTCTTCTGGTTCCAGGCGGCCTATGCGATCGGCCTGTTGCTGTGCGGCCCGGTGATCGACCGGATCGGGTCCAAGCTCGGCTATGCGGCGGCGATCACGGTCTGGAGCTTTGCCGCGCTGGCGCATGCGCTGGTGCGCAGCCCCGGCGGGTTCGCGACGATGCGGTTCGCGCTGGGGCTTGGCGAGGCGGCGAATTTCCCCGCCGCGATCAAGTCGGTCGCCGAATGGTTCCCCAAGAAGGAACGCGCGCTTGCCGCCGGCATCCTCAACGCGGGCGCAAACGTCGGCGCGATCGCGACCCCGATCATCGTTCCCCTGATCGCGCTCAATTACGGATGGCAGGCCGCGTTCATCGGGACGGGGTTGCTCGGTTTCATCTGGCTGGCGGCATGGCTCACCTTCTACCGCGCGCCCGAACGGCATCCGCGGCTGTCGCCGCAGGAACTGGCGTACATCACCAGCGATCAGGACAATGATGCGGGTGTGGCGCGCATTCCGTGGCGCGACCTGTTCCGCAGGCGTGCGACCTGGTCGTTCGTTGCCGCGAAGTTCCTGACCGACCCGGTGTGGTATCTCTTCCTGTTCTGGCTACCCGATTTCTTCGCCAAGCGTCACGGGCTCGATCTCAAGACGTTCGGTCCGCCGTTGATCGCGGTGTATCTGCTCGCGGATGTCGGCAGCATCGGTGGCGGCTGGCTGTCGTCGGCGCTGATCAAGCGCGGCTTCAGCATCAACGCCGGGCGCAAGCTTGCGCTGCTGGTCTGCGCGCTGTGCGTCCTCCCGATCATGTTCGCGAGCAGCGTTTCGAGTCTGGTCGCCGCGGTTGCGATCATCGGGCTCGCCGCGGCCGCGCATCAGGGCTGGTCGTCCAACCTCTACACGATGGTCTCCGACACTTTCCCCAAGAGCTCGGTTGCCTCGGTGATGGGGATCGGCGGCGCGGCTGGAGCGATCGGCGGGATGATCATGGCGCGCTATGTCGGGCATGTGCTGGAAACCGTGGGCAGTTATGCGCCGGTGTTCATCTGGGCGGGGACGGCCTATCTCATCGCGCTGGCGATCGTGCATCTGCTGGTGCCGCGGCTGGATGCGAAGGCGGGGTAAGCGCTCGATTCAGGAGACGCCGTCTGCTCGCTTACGAAGGCGGGATAGTCTCAAAACTATGGCTGTGCTCCCGCTTCGGCCCGACCCACCCCCGGCCCCTCCCTTCCAGGGAGGGGAGGTGCGCGTGGCAGTCCTTTTTCTCCCCTCCCTGGAAGGGAGGGGCCGGGGGTGGGTTGCCCTCCGCAGCGCACACCGCCAGCCCCGCAAAAAGCCGCCCTCACCCCGGCCTAATACCATCAGGCCGGGGTAAGATCCAACAGGCACACCAGTCTTACGCCTTGCGCATTTGCTCCACCGCATGCGACGCAGCGCGCGCGGTCAGCGCCATGAAGGTCAGCGACGGATTGACGCACGACACCGACGCCATTTGCGCACCATCGGTGATGTACAGGTTCGACGCTTCATGTGCCTGGTTCCACTTGTTGAGCACCGACTTGCGCGGGTCGAGACCCATGCGCGCGCCGCCCATCTCGTGGATCGCATCACCGGGGACATGCTCGCTTTCGTTGCTCGTAACGTTGAGCAGCCCGGCACCCTTGAGCATCGCCTCGCCCTGGACCCGCGCATCGGCCATCATCTTCAGTTCGTTGTCGCGGAAGCGGACGTCGAACTTCATCAGCGGCACCCCGAAACGATCGACCTTGTCCGGGTGGAGCGACACCTTGTTGTCGGCATAAGGCAGGCATTCGCCAAACGCGCCCATGCTGAACTTCCATGGACCGTATTTGCGCATTCCGTGCTTCATATCGGCACCGAAGCCGATCGGCGCTGCGGCCTCGCGACTCGCTCCGCCCTGATAGCCATAGCCGCGCAGGAACCCGACCCCGTCGTCCTTGCTGTTATTGCGGAAGCGCGGGATATAGACCGCCCCCGGACGGCGGCCATATTCGATCATGTCCTGCATCCCCGGGATCTCACCCGAGATCCCGACGCGGAAGATGTGATCCATCACATATTTGCCGAGCGTGCCGCTGGTATCGAAATAGCTGCGATCGCCACCCGGCATGCGCGAGTTCATCAGGATCTGGTTGGTCCCCATGGTCGATGCGCAGAGGAATACGAGATCGGCCGAGACAAGCTCGGAAAGTCCGGTTTTCGCATCGGTGAAGTGAACCCCCGTGACACGCTTGCGCTTTGCGTCATACGCGAGCTTCGTCACCACCGCGTCCGACCGCAGCGTCAGCCGCCCGGTCGCGCGAGCGGCCGGGAGCGTGACGGCCTGGGTCGAGAAATACGCGCCGAACGAACAGCCGTTGCCGCACTGGTTGCGGAACTGGCATTTGGTGCGGTTCTGGTCGGGCTTGTCCTCGGTCATGTTGGACAGGCGCGTATTGATCAGCTTGCGCCCCGGGAATTGCGTCTCGAGCCGCTGCTTGACCCACTTCTCCGCGACATTCATCGGCATTGGCGGCTGGAACTCGCTGTCGGGCAGATACGGCAGGTTCTCACGCGAGCCAGATACGCCGATGTATTTCTCGACATAGCTGTACCATGGCGCGACGTCGTCATAACCGATCGGCCACTCGCCATCGATCCCGTCGCGCTTGTTCGCCTCGAAATCGGCCGGGCTCCAGCGGAACACCCAGCGGCCCCAGATCAGCGACTTTCCGCCGACTGCGGCGGGGCGGATCCAGTAGAACTTTTCGCCCTCATCGAAGGCATAGGGGTTCAGCCGGTCGTCATTATAGAACTTCTGGTTGCTGGGCGCGACATAGCCGTGCTTCGCAATGAAATAATCACTGTCTTCCAGTGGCTTGGGCATACGATTGCGCGCCGGAACCTCATAGGCTGGCTTGCCGTCATATGTGTAATCTTCGCCATGTTCGACCATTATGCCGCGATCGAGCATGAGGACGCGAAGGCCCTTTTCCGTGAGTTCCTTGGCGGCGAACCCGCCGCTGACGCCCGATCCAATAACGATCGCGTCAAACCTGTTGGTGGATGCCATGATGGTATTTCCCGCTAGACTGATCAGTACCGCAACGCGCGCAGCGTCTCGAAGCTGGTGGTGACGTCGGGCAGATATGGCGCAGGCGCCTCATCGTTCTCGACATAGAAATGGCGGACGCCTGCGCTGCCCTTGCGGCGGAACAGGGCGGCAAAATCGGTCTTGCCCGCGCCGACGGCCGACATGCTGCGGTCCGCGCGCATGTCCTTGACGTGATAGGCGTAGAGCCGCGCCCCGAGCCGGTCGATCAACGCGCCGACATCCTCGCCCGCATGCGCGGCCCAGTAGAGGTCGAGCTCGAGCTTGACGAGCGACGGATTGGTCTCGCGCAGCAACCGCTCGTACAGGCTCACCCCGCCCGGCTTTGTCGTGAACTCGAAATCATGGTTGTGATAGGCGAAGCCGATCCCAGCCTTGCGCAACTCGGTCGCGAACCGCGTGAAGTTGGGGAGCGCCGCGTTCCAGCCAGCCTCGGTACGGTGCTGGTCGGTCATGTACGGCAGGACCACCGTGCTGACCCCGAGTGTCTTCGCCATCGCGAGCGATGCGTCGAACTTGCCGAGCAGCGCGTCATAGCTGATGTGCGCCGATGGTGCGCGCAGGCCCAGCCGGTCCATCGTCTTGCGCAGCATCGCGTGGTCCATCGCGTCATAGCCGCCACCGCCGAACTCCATCTCACGATAGCCGATCTTCGCGAGGGCCTCGAGCGTGCCGACGGGATCCTTCTGGAAGATCTCGCGCACCGTATAAAGCTGAAGTCCGATCGCACCGATCCGGCGCGTCGCCGCAGCGCGAGCAACCGTGGTTCCGACGAGCCCGAGCGCTGCGGCGCCACCGGCCCCCGCGAGCAAGTGTCTGCGATCGAGGATCATGCCGTGTACACCTTGTTGACCTTGGAATAGGGGAAGGCGCCGTTATATTCGCCGGGCACCGGCAGATATTCGCGCTCCTGCGTCATGCCGATTTCCGACGTGAAATAGCCGGTCAGCACGAGCTGGCGGAACACGAGGAAAAAAGCGTTGCCGCCGGGCAGCTGGTCGTTCATCGCCAGCGTCAGCAAGGCGTCCTGCTGCGCCGCGGTCGCCTTGGCGACGGACACCTTATAGTCCTGCTGACTACGCGCCTCGAGCATCGCCAGCCCGGCGATCAGCGGCTCCCGCTCCTTGGGATAGGACCAGTCGGCGAGCAGTTTCTCGATATAGGCGGGCACGCCCGCTGCGATCGCGCCGGGGGTGTCGGTCGTTGGGAGTACCCGTTCCGACAATACCGTCACCGCTTCGCGTTGCGCGGGCGTGAACACCGCGACGCTGGGCGGGCCGTCGCTGATTTTGGGTACGGCCACCGGCCCGGCGGGCCCCGCCGCACGCGCGATCGGTGCGAACACCGCCGTGCCGAACATCGCCGCCACGCTTGCAAGCGCGCCTCTGCGATCGATCATGTCTTGTCCTCTCCTGTATATGCGCCGGTGCGGATCATGCCGCGCCGTCCGCTGAGTCAATCATTCGATAAGCGGCAACCAACCGGTCCTCGCCCGTGCGCCCGGCGGTCGCATTGCCATGCTCCATGCCGATCACGCCGGTATAGCGCTTGGCCTTGAGGTGGCGGACGATCGGGCCGTAGTTGATTTCACCGGTGCCGGGCTCGTTACGCCCGGGGTTGTCGCCGAACTGGATATAGCCGACCTCGTCCCAGCACGTATCGAGCGTCGGGATCAGATTCCCCGACTGGATCTGCTCGTGATACAAGTCCGCCAGCACCTTGACCGCGGGGCTGTTGACACCGCGCGCAATCGCATAGCCCTGCGCAATCGACTGCATATAGACGCCGGGATGATTGGTCCGCGTATTGAGCGGCTCCATCACCATCGCAATGCCGTGGGGTGCGACGATGTCGCCAGCACGACGCATCACGTCGATCACCCGCGCAGTCTGGATATCGTGCGGGACCTTGGGGTCGAGGAACCCGGTGACGACCGTCATCCGTGTCGCATTCAGGCGTTTCGCAACCTCGATCGACCCGCGGACATCGGCGAGGAACGCCTCGCGCTCCGCACCGTCAGTGCTGCCGAGGATCGGCCGCGACTTGGACCATTGCGGCATGCTCGCGACGAACACGCCCATCGTCATCCCGCGCTGCGCGAGCGTTCGCGCCAACTGCTCCTGTTGCGCCACCGGCCGCGCGCGTGCCTCATTGTCTTCCCACGCGGTGAAGCCCTGATCGGCGGCATAGGCGATCTGTTCGATCAGACCGCCACGGCTGGCGAAGCTGCCCTCGTGCGGCGCGAACTTGAGACCGAACTTGGCCGTAGTGGACGGTCGGCCGCGGGCGACGGCCACCCCGGACGCTAGGGTCGCCACGGCACTTGCCGCGAGGAGCGTCCGGCGTGACAGCGTCATGCGACCGACCGCATCATTTCGCGCCAGCGCTCTTGAGATAGGCGATGATCGCAGCGCGCTTTGCCGGGTCCGGAGTCGAGATCGGCATCCGCGTGCCGGGGACCTTCTTGCCCGGGTTGGTGAGATACTCGTCCAGCGTCTTTTCGTCCCAGCGCAATTTAGACGCCTTCAGCGCTGGCGAGTAATTGAAGCCCGGCAGCGACGCGGCCGGACGCCCGACGACGCCGTGCAGATTGGGACCGATCCCGCTCTTGGCATCCTTCTGGACGGTATGGCACGCGCGGCAGGCATTGAACGCGGGCGGTGCGCCGGGGGCACTCTGTGCTGCGGTCGGGGTGGTCGGGGCAAGCACGGCTGCCGCAACCGCGGCCCCCGCCAACAAACTGATCTGAAGCTTCATTCATACTCTCCGGAACCGACACGAGTCCATTTCTGGTCGGATTGGGCATTGGATATCACGGCTTCGATGAACGCCATCGTACGCAAACCGTCAGGAACACCCGGAAAAGCCGCGGAATCGCTCTCGCCGCGGATCGCGGCAGCAAATGCGCGGTACAGATTGGCGAATGCCTCGATATAGCCTTCGGGATGACCGGACGGCGTGCGCAGCAACGCGCTCGTCGCGGCGTCCAGCCCCGGCCCGCCTGCACGAACGATCTCGGCAGGGCGATCGAGCCAGCGCAGGATGAGCGTATTGGGCTCCATCTGTGCCCATTCGAGGCCACCGTGTTCGCCGTGGATGCGCAGCCGCAGCCCGTTCTCCTCGCCCGCGGCAATCTGAGTCGCCTTGAGCAAGCCGCGTGCGCCATTGTCGAACCGCAGCATCGCGCCGACATCGTCGTCGAGCCGCCGCCCGGCAACATGCGTCGCGAGATCGGCCGACACTGTCTCGACCCGCAGCCCTGAGACATGTTCGGCAAGCTGGAACGCATGGGTGCCGATGTCGCCAAGGCATCCGCCAAGCCCGGCGCGCGCCGGATCGGTGCGCCATTCGGCCTGCTTGTTGCCATCGGTATCGATCGGCAGGCTGAGCCAGCCTTGGAGATACTCGACCTGAACCAGCCGGATCGCGCCCAGATCGCCGCGTGCGATGCGGAGTCGCGCCTCCTCGACCAGCGGATAACCGCTATAGGTGAAGGCCAGACCAAAATGCCGGCCGCTCGCGGTCGCGGCGGCGGCGATCGTCTCGGCTTCGGCCAGGCTCATCGCCATCGGCTTCTCGCAGAAGACGTGGAAGCCTGCATTGAGCCCGGCGATCGCCATCGGCGCATGGAGATGGTTGGGCGTGACGATCGCGATCGCGTCGATCCGCTCGTCCACGGGAAGCGCGCTTTCCTGCACGATCAGGTCGTCGAACGTCGGATAGACTCGATCCGGCGAAAGCCCGAGCCGCTCGCCGCTGCGCCGGCTGCGCTCGGCATCGGTGCTGAACGCGCCTGCGACCAGCCGCCAGTCGCCATCGAGCGCTGCGGCGCGCTGGTGGATCGCGCCGATGAACGCGCCGTCGCCGCCGCCGACCATGCCGAGCCGAAGAGGATGTCGAATCATGGCTTAGCCTTCGCTCGCCGGCAGCCCGAGGATCGTACGGATCGCCGCCCGGTCAGCGCCGCTTTTGGCAAAATCATCGAACGCATGATCGGTGAGGTGGATGATATGATCGCGGATGAAGGGTGCCCCTTCGCGTGCGCCATCCTCTGCCCGTTTCAGCGCGCATTCCCACTCCAGCACAGCCCAGCCCGTATAGCCATATTGCGCTAGTTTGCTGAAAATAGACGAGAAATCAACCTGACCGTCACCGAGCGAGCGGAACCGGCCAGCCCGGTCGACCCACCGCTCGTACCCGCCGTAGACGCCCGATCGCCCGGTCGGGTTGAACTCGGCGTCTTTGACGTGGAAGCAGGAGATGCGGTCGTGATAACGATCGATGAAGTCGAGGTAGTCGAGCTGTTGCAGCACGAAATGCGACGGATCGAACAGCATCCGCGCCCGCGGGTGGTGATCGACCGCGGTCAGGAACCGCTCCCACGACGCACCGTCGTGGAGATCCTCGCCCGGATGGACTTCATAGGCGCAATCGACCCCGGCGGCGTCGAACGCATCGAGGATCGGCAACCAGCGCCGCGCCAGTTCGGCGAACGCTTCCTCGACCAGCCCGGCGGGGCGCTGTGGCCACGGATAGACATAGGGCCAGGCAAGCGCACCCGAGAAGGTAGCGTGCGCCGACAGGCCCAGATTGGCGCTGGCGCGCGCGGCGAGCTTGAGCTGCTCGACCGCCCAGGCTTGCCGCTCAGCGGGCTTGCCGTGAACTTCGGGGGGCGCGAAACCGTCGAACAGCGCGTCATAGGCGGGATGAACCGCGACGAGCTGGCCTTGCAAATGGGTCGACAGTTCGGTGACCGCGATCCCGTGCTTGTCGAGCATCCCGCGCAGATCGTCGCAATAGGCAGTGCTCTCCGCCGCAAGCGACAGGTCGATCAGCCGGTCGTTGCACGGGATCTGCACCCCGACATAGCCAAGCCCTGCTGCCCAGCGCGCGAGGTTTTCGAGCGTGTCGAACGGTGCGGTGTCGCCTAGGAATTGCGCCAGGAAGATCCCCGGCCCCTTCATCGCGGTCATACTTCGGTCCTCGTTCTCGAATCGTCTTTGAACGCCAGCTGGAACAGCACGGCGATGCACGCTGCCGCGATCGCGGGATACCACCACATCCGGTGCCAGTCAGCGATGTCCGCCACTGCAGGCAATTGGGCATAGAGCAACGCGCCAATCTGCGACCCGAGCAACATCCCCACCCCGTAGGTAAATAGCGTCAGCATCCCCTGGGCCTGCGCGTTGACGCCCTTGGGCGTCGCGATTGTGCCCGTGTAGATCGCGCCCGCGACGAAGAAGAAGTCATAGCAAACGCCGTGCAGCGCTACGCCAAGGTACACCGCCCACAGACCTGAGCCGCCGTCACCGATCGCAAACAACGCGTAGCGCACCGCCCAGGCGGCCATTCCCACCAGCAGCAACGGCTTGACGCCGAACCGACGGTACAGCCACGGCATCGAGAACATGAACGCCAGTTCGGACATCTGCCCGATCGCGAGCGTGCCACCGACATTCTCGATCCCCGCCGCGCCGACATAGGGCGAAGCATAGGCATAATACATCGCGAGCGGGACCGAGATCAGTGTGGCGCAGACGATGAACACGAGGAACGAGCGCTGCTTGAGCAAGCTGAACGCCTCGACGCAAAGCACCTGGCGCAGCACGCCCTCGTCGCGCGGCGCATCCGGCGCGACATTGGGCAGCGTGAAACTGTAGAGGCCGAGCGCGATCGATGCGACCGCCGCGATGGTGAAGATCTGCGGGCTGGCCGACAGCCCCGCCCAACCGACGATCAGGCCAGCGGTGATCCAGCCGACCGTGCCGAACGCACGCGCGAAGGGAAAGCGGTCGGCGCGGTCGCCGAAGCTCTTGAGCGCGATCGTGTTGGCGAGGCCGACGGTCGGCATGTAGAGGATCATGTAGCAGAGCAGCAGGCAGACGAACGTAGCGCCCGCCTCCGGGGTGATCAGCGACGGAAGCACGAACAGCAGCGCGCCACCGACGAGGTGCAGGATCACCATCAGCAGGCGCGGCGCGACATAGCGCGCGGCTGCCATGCCGATCAGGAAGGACCCAACGATCGAAGCGATCGGCCCGACTGAAAAGGCGTTGCCGATCAGCGACCCGATCCCGACCGTCTGCATTACCAGGCCAAGCGTGACTGTCCACGCCCCCCAGACGAAGAACTGCAGGAACATCAGGACGCTGAGGCGCCCGGTCAGCCACCCGTCCGAGGGCGTGACGACTGTTCGATCAATCTGTTCCGAAACGGCCATCGTCATCCTCATTCGCGCAGTTTGCCTGCTTGTCGGACAAGAAGCTAACCGGGGCAATTCAGGATGTAAAGGATTACATCGGATCGTCATCGACATGCGCCGCGACTCGATCCATGACGGTTCGATGACGACCATTATCGACGTAGCCGCGAGGGCCGGGGTTTCGACTGCCACGGTCTCGCGTGTCCTCAGTCGACCCGAGCGAGTCGCCGAACCGACCCGCCTGCGCGTGCTCGAAGTGGTCCGCACGCTGGGCTACGCCCCCAACGTCGCCGCACGCACCCTGCGCACGTTGCGGGCGGCCAAGATCCTGCTGACGGTTCCCGATATTTCCAATCCGTTCTTCGCCAGCGTCATTCGGGGTGCCGAAGAGGCAGCGCGCGATGCGGGTTATGCGGTGGTCGTGGGGGATACGCGGCACGATCCCGAGATCGAGGACCAATATGCCGAGATGCTGTCGCGGCGCGAAGTCGACGGGCTGATCTTTCTTGGTCATCGATTGCCCGAAAGCCTCCAGCCGTTGCTCGACCTTCGCGGCGACGCTGCGCCGATCGTCAACGGGTGCGAATACAGTCCGGGCATCGGCGTCCCCAGCGTCCACATCGACAATGCCGCCGCAAGCGGCGAGGCGTTCGAGCATCTCGTCGCGCTCGGCCACCGCGACATCGGCGTCATCACCGGGCCGACGATCAGCCCGATCAGTCGGGATCGGCTGAGCGGTGCGACCGCGGCAGCGGCGCGGCACGGTCTGGTGGATCGGCTGCGGGTCCGCACTGCAGACTATTCGGCGGGAGTCGCGTTCGAACAGGCCCGCGCCTTGCTCCTCGAGGGAGTGACCGCACTGTATTGCTTCAGTGACGAAATGGCGATCGGCGCAATCAGTGCGGTGGCCGAGGCTGGCCTGTCGTGTCCCGGAGACGTTTCGGTGGTCGGCTTCGACGACGTTCCGCTCGCGCGCTATTTCCAGCCCGGTCTGACGACGATCGCACAGCCCAAGGCAATGATCGGGCGCCGCGCGGTTGAGCTGCTCGTCCATATTCTGCGTGATGCACCAAGCCCGCCACGTCAGGTCACGCTGGACCATATGCTGATCATCCGCGGCAGTACGGCACGCCCACGGCATTAGTCGCGTGCCGGGCTTGCACCGCGCAACATGGTGGTTTGGCGCACGAAATTTGGTCGTAAGCGATCGGTCGCTTGCTCCCGCGGGAATCGGCTGTCAGGTTGCGGCAACGAAACGGGGGGAACGGTTCGATGTTCGGCCGCAATGGCCGTTCGGAAACGGTTCGCGGAACCCTGTAGATCTATGGTGCTGCATCGCCTTGCGGCACCGCTATTGGAAAGGATGGTCCTATGACCGCAACGCTCTCGCTCCTCGCCGTCGCCATGCTGGCGCAGGCCGCGCCGGCCACTCCAGCCGCGACCGCTCCCGAGCAACGCCCCGAGGCAACCGAAGTCTGGCAGCCCGAACCCCCGGTGGTGGTCGTCGCGCCGACACCGTCCGTTCCCGCCCCCGCCGACGCGCTGGTGCTGTTCGACGGCAAGAACCTCGACCAGTGGATCAGCACCAAGGACAAGGGCGCGGCACGCTGGACAGTCGGCGACGGCGTGCTGACGGTGCGCAAGGGCACCGGCAACATTGAGACCAAGCGCAAGTTCGGCAATTATCAATTGCATCTCGAATGGCGCGTTCCGGCCAACATCACCGGCACGGGGCAGGCTCGGGGCAACAGCGGGCTGTTCCTCGCCTCGACCGGCGAGGGCGACGAGGGGTACGAACTCCAGATCATGGATAGCTTCCGCAACAAGACCTATGTCAACGGTCAGGCGGGTGCCATTTACAAGCAGATCATCCCGCTCGCCAACCCGACCCGCGCCCCCGGCGAATGGCAGAGCTACGACGTAATCTGGACTGCGCCGGTGTTCGGCGCGGACGGGAAGCTCACCAGCCCCGCCTATGCGACCGTCTTCTTCAACGGCGTCCTGGTCCAGAACCACGTCGCGCTGAAGGGCCAGACCCGCTATATCGGTGCGCCGGAGTATAAGGCGCATGGCCCCGCCGCGATCAAGCTGCAGGACCATGGCGACCCCAGCGCACCGATCAGCTTCCGCTCGATCTGGATCCGCGATCTGAAGTAATCCTGGCTCGAGCAAGACGGGAGGCGCGTCGGTTGGCCGACGCGTCCTTCGGAAGAAAGGGGACCTGTTTGCGTCACTGACCGTTAACGGTGATGCATCTGTTCGAAAGCCTCGACGCGATCCTGCTCGCAGCCTTGCTGCTGCTTGCGCTCGCGCGGAAACTCAACGTCCCCTACCCCACGCTTCTTGCGGCCGCCGGAATCGGTTTTGCGCTGCTGCCGTTCGTGCCCGATATCGCGGTCGATCCGCAGCTTGCGCTGGCCTTGTTCATCGCGCCAGCACTGCTCCATGCGGCGTATCACACCAGCCTCCGTGGGCTTCGGCGCTACTGGTTTCCGTTGGTGTCGCTCGCGGTATTCGCGGTTATCGTGACCACGGCGGCGGTTACGGTCGTCGGCATGGCAGCGGGGGGACTGTCGTTCGCCGCGGCCTTCGCGCTGGGGGCGATCGTGGCACCGCCCGACGCCGCCGCCGCAGAAGCGGTTCTGTCGGAAATCGGCATTCCGCGCCGGGGCATGTTGCTGTTGCAGGGGGAAAGCCTGCTCAACGATGCGACGGCCTTGCTGCTGTTCGGGCTGGCGGTGGCGATGGCAAACCATACCGACACCGCCGCGACCCCGTGGGTCCTCGCCGCCGCCGCCCCCGCCGGTGCGCTGTTCGGGCTGGCGTGCGGATGGGCGTACCTTCGGATTGTTCCAATCTTCGCAGGCACGCTCGGGTCGAGCCTCGCCGATTTTGCGGTTACCTTCGCGATCTGGCTAGCGGCGGAGCGCCTGCACCTGTCGCCGGTGCTCGCGGTCGTGGCGTTCGGATTGCTGGTTGCGCAACGCCGCCCCGCCGGCCAACCGGCACGCGACCGGATCCAGTCCAAGGCAGTGTGGGCCGCCGCGGTGCTGGTGCTCAACGTCGTGGCATTCCTGCTGATGGGTCTGCAGTCGCGCGATATCGTCTCGAAGCTGTCGCCATCCGAGCGCCTTCCCGCACTGGGCTTTGCGCTGCTGGTGCTCGTCACCGTACTCGTCGTCCGGCTGGCGTGGGTGTTCCTGGTGCGCGCGATCGAAGGGGTGATCGTTCGCCGCTATGCGCCCGCATGGCTTCCCGAACCGCCGCCGTGGAGCGCGTCGCTGGTACTCGGCTGGTCGGGAATGCGCGGGCTGGTCACGCTCGCCGCGGCCTTCGCGCTGCCGCATGCTTTGCCCGGGCGCGATCTGATCGTGCTGTCCGCCTTCGCGGTCGTGATCGGGACACTCGTGGTTCAGGGGTTGACGCTGGGGCCCTTGATCCGATGGTTCGGCACCGACGAGGATGCGGGGCTTGCGGCCAAGATCGGCACTGCACGGCGGCAGGTTATCCATGCCGGACTGCACGCGCTCGACGATGACGACACCTCGGATGCGGCCAACGCGCTCCGCGTACGCTACGGCGCGGCGCATGACGTGGCGTCGAACGCGGAGGATCCCCAGGCGCCGTCGGAATTCGACCGGCTCCACCTCAAGGTCCTCGAACAGCAGCGTGCCGAACTCAACACGATGCGCGAAAGCGGCGACCTTGCGGAAGATGTGTATCGGCGGCTGCTCGAGGAACTCGACTGGTCGGAAGTCGAGGCGCGGTCCTATTCGGACAACATGTTGCGGTCGGCCTGAGCGCTGCGGTCGCGGCCTGGAAATGCCGCGACCGCAAAAACCGCTCAAACCAGCCCGTCGCCTTCCACGACCAACGCAACGCCGATCGGGTCGCGACGGGCGGCAGGCAAAGTGACGTACAGTGCGTCGCTTCCCTGCCGGATATCGAGCGGCGCGGTAGAACCGGGAAGCGTCACGCGGCGAACGGTGCCGCGCTTGGCGAGTTCGGGTAGCCGCGCGACGCCATTCTCGGGCCAGCCCAGCACGAAGGCATGGACGGCGGTGCCTTTGCGCACGTAGCGAATGTCGCTGGCGGTATAAGGCGAAGTGGGTTTGCCTTCGCTGAAGTCCCCGCTCTTGATGCTAGTCGGCCCCTCGCCGAACACCCGCCACGGGCGCGTTCCGTAGATCGCGGCACCGTAGCGACCCATCCATGCGGCGATCCCCTCGACCACCGCTTCTTCCTTCTCGTCGATCGTGCCGTCGCCGCGCATCGGCACCGAGACCATCAGATTGCCGTTCTTCGAGACCACGTCGCACAGCGTATGGATGACCTTCGCCGGGGTTTTATACCCGTCGCGGTCATACAGATCGCGGTCGTAATGCCAGTTGCCGATGCACGTGTCGGTCTGGAACGGATATGGCTGGATATCGTCGTGGACGCCGCGTTCGACATCGTCGACGATCCCCATCCGGCGGCCGACCGGCGTGCCCTTTGCGGTGACGACGGCCTCGTTGCGGCCGTCATGCCAGCGCATCGACTGGTTGTAGAAATAGGCGGTGATATCGAGCCCCGCCTGCCCCAGCGGCAGGTCGAAATTATCGAAATACACCATGTCCGGGCGATACCGGTCGATCAGTTCCTTGCAGCGTAGCGACCAGTTGCGCGTGAAGGCGGGATTGGCGGCAGGCGCAGCCTCGGTCCACACGCGGTCGTGCGCTTCGTGCCAGGCGTTCGCCGCCTTGATCGTGCGCAGCCCGTCGGGCATTGGCATGGTGCGGCCGGTGTAGAGTTGCTGCGGGTCCAGCCCATCCCACCATTTCCCGCGTCCGCCCGCCTTGGTCAGCCACGCCGCGGCGTAGCGCTTGCCTGCCAGGGGGCCCTCGGGATCATAACCATAGGCCGGTTGCAACCAGTGCCAGGCGTGGGCCGAATGGTTGGATACGCCGAACCGCAGCCCGCGATCGCGCGCCAGCTTGCTCCATTGCCCGATGATGTCGCGACGCGGGCCGATCCGGGTCGCATTCCACGGATGATGGCTCGACGCATAGGTGTCGAAATTGTCGTGGTGATTGGCAAGCGCCATGAAGTAGCGCGCGCCTGCGCGCTGATACAGGTCCATCAGCCGCGCCGGATCCCAGCGGTTCGCGGTCCAGCGCGGGAACATCTCCATGAAGCCGGTGCGCGACGGATGCCCGTAATGCGCGACGTGATGATCGTACGCGCGCGACCCTTGCAGGTACATGTCGCGCGCATACCAGTCACCGGCCTCGGGTACGCATTGCGCGGACCAGTGCGCCCACATGCCGAACTTGGCATCGCGGAACCAGTCGGGTGCGCGGTAATGCTCGGTGAAGGACTGCCAATTTGGACGGAATGCCCCGTCGGCAGGCGCGGCGCGCACCCCTGTCGCCAGGGCACCCAGACCCAGACCCGTCATGGACAGCATCGATCGGCGATCAACGATCATTATCGTCTCCTATTGCCGGCTTGCGCGGCGTTTGTCGGACAAGATACGGGATCGATCCGTTCGCACAAGCAAGAAAGGTTTTGCATTAGCGAGAATTCTGGACTGCTTGCCTGAAGTGCTCGCACTGCACCGCCCCTAAACAACCTGTTTTGTTTTGCCTGCCGCGGCACCGGGGGACCGATGCCGCGTTGCACCGCCAATGAAAGTTCCAGCCGAGCAAACCACCGACGCAGCCTCTTGGTGGTTGATCGGCGCAATGGGCATCCTCTGCCTTTTCGTTTCCGCCGATCTCGGCTTCTATGTACGCGCCGCCAGCGTCCTGCCGCTCGGGATCGGGCTGCTGACCCTTATCGCCGGAATGGTGATCGGATCGCGCACGGGCCGTCCGCGGTTATCGGCCGGAGCCACCGCATTCCTACAGATGACGCTGTTCACGGTGATCGGCGTGGTGCTGGCCTATGCGCTGGCGGCGCGAGCCGGACCGTTGTGGGACGATAGCTTTGCCGCATGGGACGTGGCGCTGGGCTTCGACTGGCCTGCGGTGTTCGCGACAGCAGACCGGTCGCCCGTGATGCTGTGGATCGGAGGGCTCGCCTATCACAGCCTGACGCTACAGATGATCGTCGCGATCGTCGTGCTCAGTGCAACCGACCGCGCCGACACGCTGCGAACCGCGGTTGCTGCAGCGATCCTTGGGGGTTTTGCGACCATCGCGATTTCGGGCATCGTTCCCGCACTGGGGAACGTGTTCGATCCAGCCGCGTATCATATTCTGTGGCCGTCGGTGGCCTGGATCGAACGGGACATGATCCTCGGGCTTCGGGACGGGTCGTGGCGGATGATCGACCTGACGCAGCTTATGGGCATCGTCAGCTTTCCGAGCTATCATGCGACGTTGCCGGTGATCCTCGCCTGGGCACAGCGCGACGTTCGCGGATGGCGGTTCGTCACACCGGTGTGGGCTGGCGTGACGATCCTCGCGACGCCGGTGTTCGGCGGGCATTACGGGGTCGATGTGCTGGCGGGGCTGGTCATGGCGGTCCTGTCACTGTCGGCCGCACCGTGGATGGCCCGTCGGCGGATCGGCTGGCGCGGAAACCTGCCGACAACGGCTAGCCACGTCGGGTAGACCGGCGATAGGAGACACACTCCGGCTTGCCGCAACGAGACTCGGAGTTTGGAATGGCGTGGTACGACAAACTGGCGATCGTAGTGGGCATGGTGCTGTTCATGGAGTGCTTTGCCTGGGCGACGCACAAATATGTCATGCACGGCTGGGGCTGGGGCTGGCATCGGTCGCACCATGAACCGCATGACAGCGCGTTCGAGAAAAACGACCTTTACGCGGTGACCTTCGCGGTGCTCGTGATCGCGCTGTTCGCGCTCGGCGTGCTGTGGGAGCCCTTGTGGTGGGCTGCGCTCGGCATCACCGTTTACGGCGGCATCTACGCCTTCGTCCACGACATGCTCGTCCATCAGCGGTTCGGTTCGCGCTGGGTGCCGCGGCGCGGCTATGCCAAGCGCTTGCTTCAGGCGCACCGGCTCCACCATGCCGTCAAGGGCAAGGACGGCGGCGTGAGTTTCGGCTTCCTGTTCGCACCCGATCCCGCACGGCTCAAGCGGCAACTTGCGGAGCGGAACGAGCGATGAGCGTGCTGTCCGCTGCCGACACGGGCAACCCTGTTTCGCGCGACGGCGATGCGCGCACGAGCCTGTTGCTCGCCGCCGCGATCGGGCTGGCATGGCTGACGATCCATGTCGGCGCGATCTTCTTCTGGCGGTGGAACGCCATGACGGTGTTGCTCGCGGTGCCCGTGATCCTCGTGCAGGCATGGCTCAGCACCGGCCTGTTCATCATTGCACATGATTGTATGCATGGCTCGCTGATGCCCGGCCGACGCGGCGTCAACACGGTGGTCGGTACGCTGTGTCTCGCGGCTTATGCCGGGCTGTCCTATCGCGCGCTGTTTCCCAAGCATCACGCGCACCACGCCGCACCCGGCACCGCGGACGATCCCGATTTCCATGCAGGCGAACCACGGCGCGCAGGGCCGTGGTTCTTCCGGTTCTTCCTCGGTTATTACACCCATGCGCAGATCCTGCGCATCACGGTCGCCGCGATCGTCTACATGCTGTTGGGCGCTTCGCTCCTCAACATCGTCGTATTCTGGGCGATCCCAGCACTTCTTGCGCTGGTGCAATTGTTCCTGTTCGGCACCTATCTGCCGCATCGCCACGAGGACACACCGTTCGCCGATGCGCATAACGCCCGCAGCAATGCGCTATCCCCGCTGGTCTCGTTGATGACGTGTTTCCATTTCGGAACCTATCATCACCAGCACCACCTCAGCCCGCGGACTCCGTGGTGGCGGCTCCCGAGTTCAATCGGGGGTCGATAGCGCGGCATCGATCCGCGCGGCGGCCTCCGCCGCGCCCCCTGCCGACAGCATTTCGGTCGCCAGCCGAGCCGCCGCCGCCCGGTAGCCGGCACCTTGCATCACGTCGGTCAGCGCCGCCGCCAGACGTCGCACGGTCAGCCCCCGCGGTGACACGGCCCGCCCCGCCCCGACCCGCACCAGCCGCGCGGCCGTACCAGGCTGTTCGAACGCGATCGGCAGCGCGACGATCGGCACGCCCGCGGCAAGCGCGTCGATCACCGAATTGAACCCGCCGTGGAGCACCGCCGCGGAACACTGCCGCAGCACTGCCTCCTGCGGCCAGAACGCGCGGACCAGTGGATCCCCCGGCAGCGCGGACGCCTCCGCCGCGCTCAGCCCGCCGCCATGCGCGATCACTGCGCGCGCACCGATCATCGCGCACGCCTCTGCCATCGTCGCGAAGAGCCCTCGCCGCCCCCCCTGCAGCGTGCCGAGCGAACAGAACACCAAGGGCCGCCCATCGGACGGAAGATCGACCGGCACGTCCATCGTCGCGCGCCACGGCCCGCCGTAAACGATCGCGGCCGATCGCGGATAATCCAGCGCCTGCGGGCATTGCGCGATCGACAGGCGGCCGCGCGTGGCGGCGCGTGCATCGAGGTTCCACGCACGACGGCGGGATGCGAGCACCTGCGTGATCGGGCGCAACAACAGGTCCGACACGAAATACCCACCGTGATTGCGAAACCGACCGATCCGATCGGGCCGATACTTCCAGCCCAAGAAAGGCGGGGGGACGTCCGGCTCGCGCAGCAGCGGCAGGCCGGTGATGCTCACCACATGCGGAACGCCGAGCCGCTCCGCGATCAGCGCCCCCGCAGCCTCGGCAGAATCGGCGATCACCGCGTCCACGCCGATCGCGCGCAGCACGTCGGGTGCCTCGTCGAGCAGAGTCGCGGTCATCGCCGCGGTACTGCGGATCATCCGCGTAAGCCCGACCGGGCCGGTCGGATCGGCGAGCTTGGCAAGATAGGCATCGATCGATGCCGTAGGTGCGCCGGACCCATCGAGCGCGGCGAAACCGATCTCCGGCGTCGTCACGAACCGCGACACCGCCGCAAGATGGACGACCGTGACGCGGTGGCCATGCCTGGCGAGCGCGGTGCCGAGCACCTGCAACGGGTTCAGATGCCCCGGCGTCGGCGGCGCGATGATCGCGATATGACGAGGAGCGGACATCACGAACCTGCAGATTTCGAACGAAGGGGTTACGCGGCGTTCCGCTGTTGCCGCTGCCGATACGTGACGGTGTTTCCGCGGCAATAAAGCAAGATAGCGATCGCAGACCTACCTGCGTGCGGACGAAAAGTCGATGCACGCGATTCTGGATCGCAATGCCCCGCGGGAGCGCGGCAGGATCCGACGCCCTCCGCGACCCGGCTCAGGCGCGGTGCGGCCCGAAAAAGATCACCGCTGCGCCAAGGAGACAAAGCGCCGCCCCCGCCAGATCCCACCGATCAGGCCGCACGCCTTCGGCCAGCCACAGCCACAGCACCGCCGCGGTGATGTAGATCCCGCCATAAGCGGCATAGGCACGGCCTGCGTCGGATGCATCGACCCGAGTCAGCAGATACGCGAATGCCACGAGCGCTGCGCATCCCGGCACCAGCCACCATGCCGACCTGTCCATGCGCAGCCATGCCCAGAACGCGAAACACCCCGCGATCTCCGCGACGGCGGCGCCGATGTACAGGATGATGGACTGCATGGTGGCGTGTGTAGCCGAGCGATGGCGCAAGGAAAGACCGAACCGATGCCGGTGCGTGCCACGGCACCGTCAGCGCGTCTGTTTCGCCCCCAGTTGCCGCGCCGCGATCGCCTGGAGCGCGCTGGCGGTGTCGGGCGCAATCGCGAGATCGCGCGCCGCCGCCTCGCCCGCGCCCAGCGTCCGTGGGTCGACCCCGGTGATGCTGCCGAACACCATCAGCGCCTCCAGATAATAGCCGAACGTGCTCGCATGATACTGGTCGGGGCCCCAGAGGTCGATCTTGCCGGGATCGATCCCGTCGAACGGATCGGCATCGGCGACCCCTTCCCCGATCGCCGCATTGAACGCGAGGCCCACCGGAACCATCGCCCGAACACCCGGGGTCGCGGCAACCACCGCGCGATAGGCACGGTCGAGGTCGATCCCCATCGCCGTGACCGGTTGTCCCCGCCACGGGCTCGCATCGCGATACACCAGATCGGGGCGGCTCCACGTCGCGGTCAGGCGGATGTCGGCCGATGGGTTGCGCGCCCGAAACATCTGCGTCAGTCGCGCGGTGTACGCCCCGAATTGCGCAGGGTCGCCCGGCGTGTCGGGATCCAGCGTACTATATTCCTGCAGGACGACATGGTCCCATGCGCGGTCGAGCAATGCGCGCCGCTCCTCATAATGGAAGCGCAGTGTCTTGCCGCCTTCGGTTTCCAGCGTGACGCGGTAGGAAAGCCCGGCTTGCTCGCTGAACCGTTTGAACAGCGCGGGCACGCCCCCGACGTCGGTACCGTTGAGATCCTCGACGCTATCGGATCGGTAGCGCCACACGTCGCTGGAAGCGCCGAAGGTAAAGCTGTTCCCCACGAACAGGACCGTCCGGGGCGGCGGAGGTGTGCGCGCGTCGCTGGTGGCCGATTGGCTGAACGCCGGTGTCGTACCAAGGGCAGCAAGCAGGATCGCACCCATGCGACCAAAGATCTTCATTCTTTCCGACCCCTGCAAATCGAACCTGGGCTTT
Source organism: Sphingomonas sp. FW306-05-A (assembly GCF_058782275.1). Taxonomy (NCBI): domain Bacteria; kingdom Pseudomonadati; phylum Pseudomonadota; class Alphaproteobacteria; order Sphingomonadales; family Sphingomonadaceae; genus Sphingomonas; species Sphingomonas sp. FW306-05-A. Next base: position 269,959 of record NZ_JBYSXN010000003.1, on the reverse strand, counting down.
GGCTCCTGCCCGAGTGCTGCAATGATCGCAACGCCGGTACAGGTCGCGCCCGCTTCCGCGCCAGCCGCCGTCGGAACAAGCAGCCGACGGTGCGCGCTTGACCCTTTGGAACGTCGGCTCGGCCGGCGATGACCGCGAGGAGCGAACATGATGGAAGCGACCTGGGGCGACGACGCGAAGACGCCGGAGATCGACTGGCGGATGAGCGCCGCGCTGGAGAACGTGCCGCGCGGGGACGCGGATCTGGCCGAGGTGACAAGCCTAGAGGGCGCGGTTCGTGCCTGGACCGCGCTCGATCCCGAACATCGCAACGCAGCAGTGCTCACCCCGGAGCGCGCCTCGCAGATCGACGGCACATCGCTGACGACGTTCGCAGGTGACGGGATCGCAGCGCTCGTCGACCTGTTGCCCAGCGCGAATGACGGGGGCTAGGGATGGCGGCTGCAAGCGTTCGCTTCGAGCGTGGCGAGTATGAATGGCTCGCCGAGCGCAACGGCATCCTCTTCCTGGGTCACACCGACCTCGGCGTGGTCGAATTCCTGATCACCGGAGAGGCGTTGATCGAGCTCGCCAACCCCGATCTTGACGGAATCGACCGGGACACTGCGATCGACAGTTTCGTCGAATTCGAGCCTGACATCCATCTTCTCGCACGGCGGGAATTCGTCAGCCGGCTCGGCGGGGAGCCCCCCATCCTGCTCACCGCTGCCGACGTTTCGGGGTGAGCCTCGGAACGCGTTCGACGCGGCATCAGCACTTGGGGGAAGGTTTCTGGTGACCAAGACGCTGACGATCATCGGCTGCGGCATCCACGACATTCCGGCGTTCTACGCGGAGATCAACCGCGTGTTCATGGCAGGAGAAGACTGGACGCTCGGCGAGAGCCTGGATGGGCTCGATGACATGCTCCGAGGCGACTATGGTGCCATTAAGGGACGCGAGACGATCATGCTCGTGTGGCGGGATATCGCGGTTGCCCGTTGCAGCCTGGGCGTGAAAGCCACGCGCGCATTCCTGCAGGCCAAGCTGGAACGCCCCGATCTGTACGACGCCGAACGGATTGGCCGTCAAATCTCCCAGCTGGAAAACGGCACTGGCCAGACCTACTTCGAGACCATCCTCGAAATCATCGCCGAGCACCCGAACATCCATCTCGTTTCCGGCTGACGGATTGGGGCCCCGTGAACGGGACGGTAACTCGCGGTGACCGCTGGTTTTACGACTGGTGCCCCGCAGGGAACAATGCTGGGCACTTACATCATCGGAGAATTTGCATCAGTCGCCGCTGATATCGCCATCGTCGTCGGGCAACTTCGCTTTGACGCGACTGCGGCGCGCATCGCGCAATACCTCCTCAATTTCGACGAGAAGCACCCGTCCCTCATCGGTCTTGCCGTTAGTGTCGTCCTGATCTGCCGCGAAGAATGCCTTGGCGCGCGCAGCCAAATCGATCAGAAGGGAATAACGCTCCTCACCAAGCTTTTTTCGAACGACGTCAAAGCCTCCGACCAGCGTATCGAACTCGCTGTGGATGTTTCGATCGGGGAAGACGAGAGTCCGGTCGATGAATGTAGGGGCGTGCAAGATCATCGATCCAAGTTGGTCGTTAATCTCGCTCAGCGAAGCCGGGATATACGGCTTGGGGTTAAAGTAAGGATTGGGTCGGGTCATCGCTTCGTCTTCGGGTGGGGGATGACATATGTGTGATCGGCGCCGAGCTGCCGCGCACGGATAATGATGACCCGGCGCGGTTGAAAGTCAGTATTGAAGAAGCCGCGAATTTGCGGTGTCCCCAGCGTCTTTTGCGTCAGTGACACGTCGAACGCGACGTCATTCACACGTGCATCGGGCCGCCGGTATGTAAGATTGGTGCCCAAGCTGTCGTATTCTCTTGGATTCACCCGCACTGGTCCCTTTCCGCTCGGGTCGATACCCAATTGACTATAACGCACCCGAAGATCTCTTCGCACTTCTCGATCGACATAGTTTCCCACCGCCTCTTGATTCGAGAGACGTGGAATGAGTCGGCCTGCCTTCAGCAATGCGACTCCATCATCATAAGCATTGTCGACCCTCTGCTGCACGAAGCGCAACGTCTCAACCTGAAGTGGCCCATAATCGCCTTTTAATCGCGCGACGACCGCCGCACGCTGAATACGCAAATCGTCGAACTTCGCCTGCAACCCTTGAACCGTAGCAATTTGAGTTCCAAACGCGTCGGTCGGACCAAGTTCATCATAATGCCAGTTCGGATCGAGCGCCTTGATTTGAGCAGTTATCTGCTTCGTCTGGTCCTGCAGGAATTGTGCTTTGAACGCGGTTGCCGGCCCGGTCAGATCTAGCAGATTGTCGCTCACCGCTATCACCGCGTTACCCAATGCATTTCGAAGTTCCGGCACAGCCTGTTCAAGCGTCATCGGATCCTCGAACGCCCGGCTATTGCTGCCCCGCCCTACAATGACCTCAGCTTCGACAGCGGCGAAGGGTGCCATTTGCTTGAACACCTGAAGCGGGTTCAATCCTAGCTGTGACAAAATGCGTTGGAACGATGCCGCGACCGACGTTGGACTGTGTTCTACCAAGCGGCTGCCAATAGCTTCACCGGCGGCGCTTGTGACATTTGCAGAAACACTATCGGTGGTTACCGGCGTCCAATTGGCTAAAGGCGCTGTGTTTCGAAGCGACGGTCCATCCGCCGGAGGGCGCAAGAACGCATCTCTATATATTTGATAGCGAGCTTCGATCGCCGCGGCATATTGTGGATCTTTGCCGTGTTTGGCCAACTCCTTCGCACGCCACGCGTCGGCCTCGGCCATTGTCGCGATCGGAGCCTTGTCAGGGTCGCTAACATACGCAACTTTTCAGCCCGGGTGTCCCCGGCGAGTGGCGGACGTAAAGCTGGCCGTGGTGCCGGAACCATCGGCAGTCGTGAACTGCCCGTTCGCTGGATCATGATACGGCTTGAATTTGAACTCGAGCCTACGCGTACCGGCCCGGCTTGGCCACCGCCCAGTCCGCAGCCACACAGAAAAGTTCTGCCGCTGTTCTGCCGAAATGTCCATCTAGCGCCCCCGCCTGTTTCAGGAGCGAGAACATTTGAGCAACATTTTCCAACATGTCAAGATTAACGCCATGGCACCTCTATCGGATACCATTCATCGTCCTGTACGAGGTAGAGTAGTCTAAAGACTGGTGCCGCTTACAGGATGCGTGCCGGTCGTCGACGTCGATTTCCTGTCCATAAATTGATTTTTCCTCATTTTTTCAGCGGCACCCAATTTGAGTCCGCTTACAGGACTCGAATATCTTACTTATCAGTAGCAATACTTAGTCTTATTGCGAGAAAGGCAAGCGCACTCCCCCAAAAATACCCCCTGTTGGAGAAGCGCGGGATCAGTCGCCCCATTCCGAAGCCGAGGTCGCACACCCCGCATATGTCCCAGAGGCAATAAAGCGCGAGCCTCGTGGCTTGCAAGACGATTGCGGAACGAAAATTGCATCACGGGATGGAATTTGACCCATGATTCGCAGTCAGCGAGGTTCAAAAGGCAGCCAAAAAACTTAGAAACCGCAAGAGGTGGGACATACCTGCGGTTCTTTCCAGCTTGTCGAACAGTAGATCTGAACATTTATCGGACAGCGCTGGACGCCGGCGGAGGGATTGCTTAACGCCTACCGCTCGCTACGCCGAAGAGCACTGCGGGATGGAAACGAGGATCTATGGACGGCGGCTCGGGGTTGACGGTCGCGGTGGTCATCACCGCCATCGTCGGTATCTTCACTTTGATCATTAACCGCGGCATGAAGGTGTCGGAGTTCCGCCAAGCGTGGATTAACGATCAGCGCGCCGACTTTGCCAAATGGGGTGCGACCGTACTTAGCCTCGCGCGGCAACAGTCGTCGACCACTCGAGCAGCCGACTTCACCACGCTCGAAGAGGCGGCGTACCGGATCAGACTCCGCGAGAACCCAGACAAGCACGAGTGGGCAGCTGTTCTGACTGCGATGGATGACATGCGCACCGTGTTGATCGCCAACCCGACCACCGCAATCGATGTCTTTCCCCAGGTTCAGTTGGTCGCCGATGCCGCTCAGATCCGCCTTGAGAAGGACTGGGACAAGGTCCGCAACGGTGAGGTCGGCTACAAGGTGCTCTGCTTCCTGTTTCCCGCGCTCTTTGCCGTCCTCATCGTTATGACGATCTGGGCGTTTCGCCCGGACCTGAATCCATTTGGGAACGAACAGGCCAAGCCGGTCGAGCAGCACGTCACAGGCGCAGTCCAGCTGATCGAGCCGGTACGGACCACGCTGCCGGCGCCGACCGACTCCGTTCGGAAGACGGCAACACGGCATCACCGCGCAACTGACTAACGCATCTACCGCGAATCAACCGCGCGGCGGAAAGGCCCCAGATGACCGAAAAGACCCCCACCGAGCGCATAGCCCAAGCCCTGCTGCTGACCGGTTCGCCCGACTATAATAGGCGCGCAGGCGCCACGCTGGACGAGCTCTCGCTGTTCGCTCGCGAGGGCGACCTTCATAGTGTCAGCCTGCTCGCCAAAACCTACTGCGCACTTCTGCCGCGCGACGAGCAACAGGTCCGCGCGGCGATGCCTGCCAAGATCAAGAACCAGGTCTTCTATCTCGGCAGGCAGCTGCCGAAGACGGCAATCGACCGCTGGGAAGAGAAACATCCCGAATGGAAACGTGCGCTTGATGCCGCACTCTTCGATGGCGATCGACTCGCAGCCTGGGTGGAGAAGGCTGCGTCCGCGATCCAGCGGGCGGAAGTCGGCTAAGATAAGAGCTGGTCGCTGCTTCTCGTGCTGGTGCGGCTTCCGTGCTTGTGCCACGTGTAGTTCATTAGCCGCGGACCACGTCAGAAAGAACCGTCGGCAATGGGGATACTTGTTGGAGACTGAGACCGCCAATCTCGACGCACTGATTGCTGTCGTCGACATTCTTTTCCCCGATCGCGCTAAGCCCCCCCGTCGCAGTCGTCGCAGGATAGTGCTGCAAGACGAGCGCGACTTGACTGTCCCGCAGCTGAAGGCCGCGATCCGCACGCTGAACGACCCTCGCTCCGATTGCCACGTCGATGCCGAAGTGGTCGGCGCTCTTCTGAGCAGCATCGGGCGGTGTCCCCGCGTCGACGTCGGGGAGATGGTCGCCGCCCTGATCGCACATGTCGAGCGCCGCTGGTCCGAGTTGGTGCCTGGACTGGCCGCCAAGGTGGTCAATGACACATCCGATCGCGTTAGGATCTTCGGGGCATTCCCCCGGCTGCTTCATGAGCCCGCGCTGCTGTCGTTGACCATCGCCGCCATCGTCGATCCGAAGAATTATTGCGAACCCGACGAACTTCTCTCTTTCCTCGAACCCGCGACCCCCGCCGACGCACGCCGTCTGATCGACGCGCTCGCTGAACGGACCCGTGTCAGCGAACCTGATGAATCCACGCTTACCCTTTCTCTCTTCGCAGCGATCGGCCGCGGTCAGGGGTGGTCGCCTTGGGTCGTGCTACAGACAATGTTGCGGGCGCGCCCAGACTATGCCGAACCGCACGCCGTATTCGAGAAGACGGGCGACCCCAGTCGAGAATCTCAGACGACGATCGCTGCCCGACTCGAGGTCGCCCAAGCCATTGCACCGCTTACCAAATTACGAGACGTCGCTGCGATCCTTCTTCAGCTGGTCGGTCCGTCCGTTGGGTCAATAGACAATAGCCTACTTTCGCGCCCGGCTGAAGTGCGAGCGGCTTATGTCGACACCCTGCGCGCGGCAATAGGCGACGACTCCACACTCCGCCGGGCCGTCATCGAGGCACTGCTTTGGTCGGGCGACGGCGCGGTGGCCGAGCTGGCAAACTATGCGGCGGTCGCGATTGCGGACGCGGGGGATCGCGCTTGGCTGCTGGAGCTCGAGACTCACCCGGTGCGCATAGTGCGCTATGCAGCTCGGTCGGTGCGCGCAGCAAAGTTTGGTGAGGCGTTGACGGTGCCGGCGCTGCCGGTCGCGACCGGGCTCATTCAGAGCGTTGCCGCAATGGAGGGCAGCACGCCCCTTACCGAAGAGCCGGCGCGCACCTGGCTCGGCGATCGCGCCGTCGAGCGGTTAATCGAGCAGACCATCTCCGCAGTTGAGATGCGCGCCGCCAAGGATTACGAGAGCCATGGCGACGAGGGGGAGGACCGTCTGCTCGCCTCGCTCTTCACCACGCTATCACTCCGCTTTGCCGATCTCGATCATGCGCTCGAAGCCCTCGCGCGCGCCGCCTCCGCGCCCAATCGAACGGCAGTGACGATGCGCTACCGCAACGTCGATCGCGGCGAGGAGGGCGACAAGGGCGTGCGGGGCGCGAAGAAGTTTGCCGCCGACCTCTGCCTAATCGTCGACCCGATCCTTGAGGGCGTGTCGCTCGGGCGCCGCGTCACCTTGGTCCAGGCTAAAAGGTTATATCGTAATCATGACGCGGTCGTCCAACCGACCTGGGACGCATCGTTCGCCATCAACCTCGAGCAGCGCAGAGCACTCCAGCAGCAGACCAAGGCGAGTGTATATCTCTTCCACGGTCCGCTGCTCGGTGGCCGCGGTATCCCGGTGATCCCGACTCAGCTCGTGGCCGATCTCTCCGAGCACCAAGGCTCTGGCAGCCAACTCGCGCGGTCGACGGTAGCGTCCGCTTCGCGCTCGCTCGCCGACTGGCTGACCTTTGATGCCTTCGCGCTGCGCGTCGGTGACCCGTACGCCGCGCTCGTCGCGAAAGCTGAAGGACGCCCCGGCTCATTGCCACGCACGCTGCTCGAACTTCCGACAGTCGAAGTTGAAATTTCTGTCACCAAGCGGGACGAGAAGCACTAACCCGCCAGATTGAACATGCGGCAAGGTGTCCAACGCGTCGAGTGAGCCATCTCGAAAAGGTGCATGTTGGTCGACTACTGCTGCACTTCGTGGTAAAGAGTCGGATGCCCATCGTGGGACATGAGTAAGAATATTGGGTGAGAGCAGACGCTCACCTTTCTACAGATGTTATCGACGTTTGACCGGGGTCTGGCAAAATCTCTGACAGGCAGCGATCATTCCCCGCCGAGCATTCGACTATAGGAATAGAGATCCCTTCCTTAGCGCATTGATTGCGAACCACGTGCTGACATAAGTCGAGTCATCAAGCTTCTTCGATCTGATCTACTCGCTTGTAATTGCCCAGCCCATGAGCGTACAACAACGCTTCCAAATCAGCATTCATAATGGGATTTTGGTCGTAAAGCAGACGAATGAATTCGCGGAAGCCGTGGCTCCATATGAGGTCGGCACCGTTCTGCGAACGCTCGAAAACATGCTCGATGTCAGCAGGTGAAAAGCGATTGGCCCACGGATTTACCACTTCAACCGCAATTTTGTTAGCGTCGTTCCAGTTCGTAGCCGTTCCATAGAGCTGCGCTGCGCGAGTGACCATCTCAGGTGACGGTTCATTAACCTCGCGAAGTTGCGCGGTGCTCAGCATTTCCAAAGCCTTGAGCGCGCTGACGCGCCACCACTCAACCTGCAGCGCGAGCTTGACCGCCGTGCCTTTGTCCTCAAAAGTTTCATGGACAATCCACGTTTTTAGAATAGCCTTGGTTGCATCATCCACCTGCTCGGCAACCTCCGGAAGTCGCGCAGCCATCGCGCCAGCAAAGCGAACAGCTTCCTCGCCCCCGTTTTGTGCGAGCTTCTGGACCGCGGTCACGAGGCGCGGAACTGCGATCATACGATGCAATTCGACAGTTGCCTCAAGCGCTAAAGGCACGTTGAAATTTGCGTGATATGGACTCGCTGGGTCCGGCCAGCCGAACGCAAGGTCATCGACGAATGCGCGAACAAGGACCTCCCGAGCGCTGCCGATCTCCGAGCCGCGAAGGCGTTCGACAGCATCAGCGCGCGCGGTCGGAAAATATGGTGAAAGGATCGCGGCCCGCAGACTGGCGAGCGCCGCCTTTCCCTGCTTGGGTGGCTGAGAGAGTACATATGTCAGCGCCGAGCGGATATGTAGGCGTGCTAACTCCGCAGCCGGGGCGTAAGGCAGCGTATTGTGCGAAAAGGTAGGATGCGCGCACCTGTTGCGGTCAGCACGCAGGCGGCTGAGTTCCTCAAATTCCTGACTGCCAAAGAAATCGAATTTGTCGCGAAAATCTTCAAGCAGATTGCGTTCGATTTCCAGCAGTCCCTTGATCGCATCTTGGTTGCCGCCGCTTTGCTGCTGTTGCAGGCTATCAAGCTTGGCCGCCAGCACGCCAGCCGCTTTATCGCCGCCCGAGGCGAGACTTCGTAACTTGGCGATCAGGTCGAAGCAGACTGAAACATGGGCAGAAACTATAGCCGCTCGATAGGCGCCAGCTTCGTAGCAGCGCACCGCCTCACGAATATGCACCTTCGCCTCGTCGGCGACGCAGCGTGCCACCATTTCTTCGAAGCTTAACATCATTGCACGATTGTTCCTCCCGAGGCCATCCCGTACGCCATCCTTATCCTTGATAAACGAGTTTTAAGCGCAGCCAAGGCGAAGCGCTACGTTACGCCGAAGCTTCTATTGGACGCCTTTGGAAAATGCCCTTCAACTGTTTGAGCTGACGGCAACTATTGAGAATTTTTGCTAATCGACCTATTTGATCGGCAGCTTCCCGTCATTACCCGCCGTTTATCGGAAGTGGAGTAAACAACCGGCTTTGGTCGAATGCTGGCGTAGCCGATGCGGCGGCTAGAACCTAGACGTTGACATTTAGGCCATCAAGCGCGGGATGTGCAGGAGTTCCCCGATTTGCAAGTGAGCTGGCCAATCGCGAAGATAGCCGCTTAGAGCCGTCGCATAATTCGAACCGCTCTGCTAGGACCAGCTAGTGAGGGAGTGGGAATGCTACGTCTGAAGTCGATCGAGATTCAAAACTTCAGGGCGATTGAGCATGCCCAGGTGCCTCTCGACCGCTATTTAACGGTCCTTGTTGGCGAGAACGCGGCAGGCAAGACGGCTATCCTCGATGCAATCGCAGCGGCGCTCTCGCCCATCATCGATGGCGGCCATCCCCGCCTCTCTAGGAGCGTCGAGCCTAAGGATTTCCGCGTCACTGGCCTAGCTGATCCGATGGGCGAGGTCTCACGTGAACGGCACATGTCTCTGAGCGTGGAGACCGAAGATGGCGGCTGGCAGTGCCAGTTCATGCTTGATGACAACCCTCGCCGTCGGACTGTACGCATCGAGACGCGCGGCATAGCAATGTATCCCTACCGCGAACAGCTCAGCGAAGACCACGTTGTTGTGCCGATCATCGCTAGCTACGGTGCTGATCGCGCAACGCCGCCACGCAGAACGGCGAGTTCCGCGGCGCACGCAAAGCGCCTTGCCGGATCACTCGGCCGGGTCGGCGGCTACACCGGGGCGCTTGATAGCCGCGCCGTCTATGACGAGGCGGTCGAGTGGTTCGAGGCGATCGAAAACTGGGAGCTGCGCAGCAACCGCGAAGCCGCAGGGAGGTACCGAGACCGAAGGCTCGACGCGGTCCGGCATGCGGTATCGAAGCTAGTTCCTGAACTCGACAACCTTCGCATGGTGGGGCTGCCGCCGCGGATGATGCTTGACGCCAAGCTACCCGGCCGTCCGCCAGAAAGCCTATCAGTCGACCAACTGAGTGGTGGCTACCGAGCAATGCTCGCGCTCGTTATAGACCTGGCGCGCCGGATGGCCGACCTTAATCCCGACGTCTCTAACCCACTTCGCGTTCCCGGCGTGGTCTTGATCGACGAGATCGACCTTCATCTCCACCCAAGGTGGCAGCAGCTAGTTGTCAGCAGCCTGCGCGAAATGTTCCCTGAGGTTCAGTTCATCTTGTCGACCCACAGTCCGCAGGTCCTAACAACGATCGAGACGCACAACATTCTCAATCTTAAGTGGCGGAACGGCCACCTAGTGAAGGAGGAGGTGCCTTCCACATCTGGCGCAGAATCGGGCCGCCTCATGTCAGAAGTGATGGGAGTCGAGGAGCGCCCGCCCGCCGAGGTATCCGATTTTGTACGCCTGCTTGAGGAATACCGCTCGCTGGTCGCGCAAGGCAGGTGGGACTCGAGTAAGGCCTGCTCATTGATCGAGGAGCTGCGGAACGAGTCCCCAGACGACCCGGTGCTCGGCGCGCTTGACCTAGAACGGCGGCGTTTTGCAGCTCAGAAGCGGCGAGAGACAGGTGAAGCCTAGTTCGCCGCTGCCAGCGCATTCGCCGCTCCTCGCCCAGTATCTAGCAAATGCGCGCACGCCGACTTGGCGCCAGTTCCGGGACGAGCAACGCCCGGCATACCAAGAGCTGTGCACTGAGCTGCATCATCGGCAGCGTGGCGTGTGCGCTTTCTGCGAGATTCAGCTCGTCACCAGCGTCGCAACCGACGCGCGCGAGGTGGAACACTGGCGGCCCAAGTCGCTCGATGTACCGCCGTCCACCCGGTGGACCTTCGGGATCGATAACCTGCAGCTCGGATGCTTGGGCGGCTCGAAAAGGTTTCCTGCCGACGACATGGACCTGACTGGCGATCCAGAGCCAGGTCCCAACCGCAGTTGTGGCGCGCAAAAAGGGAACGAAGACCCAGTTTTGGGCATAGGCGGAGTGGCGCCTTATCGCCCTCAAGACATGCCAGAGTCCCCGGCCATGTTCTCCGTAGACGACGATGGATCGCTTCGCCCAGTTGATGATTGCGTCGCTCATGGCCTCGACCCCGTTCGCATGTGGATTACCATTGATTATCTTGGTCTTAATTGCACCCGACTGAAGAATGCCCGACGCACTGTCTTGCGGGCGCTGGACCAAGCTCTGCTCGACTATATCGATGCTGGAGTAGGAGCTACAGACGACGAGCTCTTCGATGCGGCCTATCGCGATCTTGCTCGGGATACCGCGCCGCTGATCACGGAAACCCTGCCCCGGTTTGTTACGACGATAAGATCATTTTTCGGCCGTGGACTGAATGAGTGCCTTTTTCCCGAACCCGGATGGTCAGTCGCTTCATGACCGAGGCGCTTGATCAGATACTACAAAATATACTAATATTGTTATAGTTTAAATAGAACCTAAGTCTTTATAGCTTATCTGGTGGTTGTATAAGGCAGAATAGACAATTTAAACTATTTATGATACAGTTAACGCGTTTGAAAGTTCGCTGTAGTAGTTTAAGGTCTGTCCACTGCAGTCAACCGTAACTGCCGGGCCTCCAAGTAAACGACCTTTAATAAAGGTCACATATAAGAAGGACGTCCGCGTCGAATTCGAGTTCCTACCCACGGTCATATGTCGGCGTTAGGTATGTAGGCGAATCCCGCATCTCCCGATCGCATTTATCCGCTCAGGTTGCGGCAACACTGAAAGCAGCAGTAATAGCTCGTGATTGTCGAGTTTTGGCAGCAGTGTGGGGTACAGCTGAAGCTGCCCGATGCCGCCGAAGACATCGGTTGCTACACACCCAGTCTTTACCTCGACTAGGAACGCCCGGCCAGGCGCCGCGATCACTGCGTCAACTTCGTAGCCGGCGGCGTGCCTGAGCTTATCAGTCGCGATGCCCGTCGCGCGGAGTAGAGAGGCGCGTGCTTGCCAGACTTCGCCCTGTCGCCGCCTAACTTCTCGCGGCCCTGATCGGTCTCGAGCTCCAAGGATGTAGCTTTGCGCATTTCGTCGCTACCCAGCCAATCGATGGGAGTGATGTTAGGCAGGTCCCCATCAGCTTCGGCGTTACGAAGCTGCGCCACGACACCGAAAAGTGGTACCAGAGGGGGCACCGCTTTTGACATAAATTTATAGCCGCCAAGGCATGGGAAATTGATCCAAGTAATGCGTTAATTAGCATTCAGGGCTTCGCAGCCCCCCCCCTTCCTCATGCTCAATATCTGTGCGGTCTTGAAGGTTCAGATCAGACGAAGCACTGAAGCACAAAGCAAACTGCTTCTGGGGGACCCTCGCCCAGTAAGGACTAGCTAAAAAATTTTTCGGCAGCGGACAGAATCAGCGTGTCGCTTTGACAGTTTGCGGTTACGCCATCATTGATCTCGCCAATCAGCCGCTTCATGGTCGACACGCACGCGTTGAAATACAACTGTCCTACATCGAGGCGCTGGCCGTCTTTCGCGCGAGCGAGTGGCCCAGCCTTCTCAAGATAGAGCACGTTTGCGCACCCGTTGGCGTGAACGATGACGTCGCGGGTTGCCTTGGCCTCACTGAACATTCCAACGGTCTCGTTATCGATTTTCAGCTGCAGTATTGCGGACAAGTAAGATAGGTAGTCGGCCGGTTTTGCATGCAGCACGCGGTACAGGCGCTGCCTGATCCGCTCTTCTATTATCTCGTCACGTCCCTTTCGGAGCAGTTCTTCGAGCATGATCGTCCCTTCCGACGCGCCACCTTTCGGCCCGTGTGCGAGGCGTTCAGGATAAGCCCGAAGCATCATCCTCATGACGTTGTGAAGGTAATCCTCAGTGATGCCGACGCACAGCAGCATGGCCTTCGCACATTCGTCGTTCGCGACCAGCTTATCGAGCAGCTTAGCCACCTGCTTCGGATCGCGTCGAATTCGGCCGACCGCTGTTCCGCCAGAGGGTACGACGAAGTGACGGTACGAACCCTTTGCTCGCTGCGTGGCCATCGTCTCGCGAAGGCTCTTCAGCGACCGCAATGTCAGTTGCGTTCCGAGATGAACGTCATTCAATCGCTTGAAGTAGACACGCTTAAATCGGTCCAAACCATTTGCGGTAGGCATTATGTTCGATGTTAGCTTTGCCATCCCCCTCCGTCCCTGGGAGATTGCATAGCCCTGTAGGTTCACAACCGCAATGATCGCGCTAGCTAATCTTCTCACTCGAAGGCTGATCCAGTTCCCACCAAGCGGGCATTGGATCCGCGACTGGCGCAGGAGTGTGCCGTCCGCCGGTTAGTGATTGCCGTGCGCAGGCAATTCCTGGTATGTTCTACCGCTGGCGTAGCACTGCAACGGCGCGTAGCGACAGGTGCAGATAGATCGTTGGCGGTGCTGGAAGCGACTTTATAGGCTATCGAACGTGCGAAGGATGGCGTGATGACGTGGTGATTACAGATTCAACGGTGATCCAACTCCCCGGGGCACCGCAATGATGATCAATCTGGATGCCGCCGCAAACACCGTACCGACCGAGGAAGTGATTAACGCCGTCGTCACTGCTATGCGCAACGGCGCAGCCAACCCAGCGAGCGCACACGAGCTCGGCCACCGATCGCGCGCTATCCTAACTCGCGCCCGCGACGGGGTGCTATCACTCCTGCGTGGTGCATTGGACGATGGCGTAACCTTCACATCCGGCTGCACGGAGGCGAACAACACCGTGTTCGCAGGCATCCCAGCGAACACAATCATCACGAGCACCGTCGAACATCCCTCCGTGCTACGGTCGGCCGAGCGGGCGGCATCCCGCGGGACAGTCGTGTTGTTCGTCCCGGTCGATCCCGCTGGGCTGGTTGATCTTGAGCAACTCGAGGCAATCGTCGCGTCGGTGCAAGGGCCGCTTCTCGTCTCCATCCAGTTCGCGAACAGCGAGACCGGCGTGATACAGCCGATTGCCGCAATTGCGAAGCTGCTGGCAACACGTCCGCAGACGACGTTCCACTCCGATGCAGCGCAGGCCTTCGGAAAGCTGCGCATCAACCTCGCGCATGGGGTGGGTCCGGACGTGATCACCGTCTCGGGGCACAAGCTCCACGCGCCGATGGGTGTCGGCGCTATCGTGGCCGCCGAGCGGGGCGTACCGCTCACTGCCCTACTCGTTGGCGGCGACCAGGAGGGATCGTTGAGAGCGGGCACCGAAGCTGTTCCGCTGATCGCGGGCCTCGGCGCCGCTTGCAAGGCGCGAGCCGACACTATGGAAGACTGGGGGCTGCGCATGTCGCAGTTACGTGATCGACTGGAGGCCGGGCTGCAAGACGCACTTCCCAACGTCGTGCTACTTGAGGGTATAGCCAATCGCCTGCCAAACATCTCAAGCATACGGTTCGCTGGTGTCGATGGCATGTCGCTGATTGCCCAACTTGACAGCCGCGGCGTTGCGGCATCGCAGGGGTCGGCATGCTCAAGCCGCCGCCCCGAACCATCGCATGTGCTGATCGCAAGGGGGATGTCCGAGAACGATGCCTTTGAGACCGTTCGCTTCTCGATCTCCGTCCTAAACACTGATGCCGAGATTGATGAGGCGACGTCAAAAATCGTCGATTCCGTTAACCATCTGAGGAGCGTTTCGTGGGCACAGGCCTGATGCGCTTCTCATATGGCGGGCACGCCACCTTCCCGGTACGCTATGGCTGGCTCCCGAAGGCGCTGTCGTGGATGCGCCAGACGGGAGCCTTCCATCCAAACACGGAGGTTGGTGACGACCTTGGCCTCGGCTCGAAGATGGTCGAGTCGCTCGGCTTTTGGCTTAAGGCAACCGGACTGGCCCGCGACGTCGATGATGTGCGGTCAGGCCGTATGCCGTCGGAAATCGCGGATCTGGTCGCGACGCACGATCCGTACTGTGAGCTGCCTGGGACATGGTGGTTCCTTCACCTTGTCCTGGCAACACGTGAAGGAACCGTGTGGTCGTGGTTCTTCAACGACCATTCGGACCGCCTCTTCGATCGCGCCTCATGCGCGGAAGCATTCCTGCAGTTCACCCGAGCAAAGGCACTGCGGCCGGCGAGCGACGCCATGGCCCTTAAGGACGTGTCCTGCTTACTCAGTGCGTACTCGGCCCGTCCGGGCGTGGACGTCGTCGATCCGGACGATGTAGGCGCGTGTCCATTCCGCGAGCTTGGGCTAATCGTGCGCCACGACCTCGTAAGGCGCTTCGAGCGCACCCGTGCGCCAGTCGGACTTCCGATCGAGGCATTCCTCGCCTGCTCGTCGCTGCTTGCGGACGAGACAGGTCGCGACGCGCTGTCGCTGCGTGAACTCGCCACGCTCCGTTTCGGCCCAGGCCGCGTTTTCTGCGCCGGCCTCGATGCCGTCGACGAGATCGTCGGCACGGCGGCCGGCGCTACATGGATGAAGGGCGTCAGCGTCGAGACACTGGCAGGCGAGCGGTACCTTCGGGCCACCGCTAGGCCGATCGAGCAATGGCTCCGCGACTACTATGTCCGCATCGAGGACGCGTCATGATCGGCACCGACTTCTTCCGCTCGCTCAGCCTGGTCGAGGATCTGGAGCATCCAGAGCGGTTCAGCCACTATCGACCCACCCGCCGAGCGTTGCCTATCATCACCGCCATCGTCGAGCCAGGCTCTACGACTATGGTCATCGCGCCATATGGCAGCGGCAAGAGTCTAGCGGCGGGCGTCGGAGCGCTTCTGGTATTCAACTCGGACGACGATCGGCGCGGACTCCAACAAGTCTTGAACCGCGTCGACCAAGTGGACGCGGCAATGGGATCGAAGCTGCGCAGCCGATCCGCCGGCACCCTCCGAGGGCACGTCGTTGTCCTTTCCGGGATGGTGGAGGACCCGATCGCGGCAATTGCGGAAGCGCTTGGCATGAAGCAGTCGCCAAAAAGCGTCGAGGGCTTCAGTAAGAAGATGCGCGACGCTGGCTGGGACCACGTCGCGATCGTATGGGACGAGTTCGGTCGACATCTCGAAAGCTTGGTTGCCGACGGCCGTTCGGCCGAGCTCGATGTCGTTCAGCGTCTGGCGGAACGAGTGTCCCGCGCCACTGGGCCGACGATGAGCCTGACGCTGCTCCTCCACCAGAACCTGCTCGCTTACGCTACACGCCTGAACGAGACGTCACGCAGCGAATGGCGGAAGATAGAGGGGCGGTTCCGCCCCCTTCGTATGATCGAGGACAGTCAAGAATTCTACCGCCTGATTGCGGAAGTCGTGTCGGGCATGCGCCCCGCCGCAAGCGCGGAGATGATGCCGCCCGTCACCCAGGGCATTGCTGACCAAGTCGTGAAATGGAAGTGGCTAGACGGCATGGAGGATGCGGGCCAAGTGCTTGCGATCCTCAACGACGCGAGGCCGCTGTCACCGGGCGCGCTGCAGATCCTGCCCACACTGGTCGCCCGCGTCGGCCAGAACGAGCGTAGCCTCTTCTCTTTCCTGCGTGAGATCGACCTCACGCGTAAGGTGGACATCGAGGCGGTCTACACGTCGTTCTCGGACGCGATGCGTACCGACGTCGGCATCGGCGGAACGTACCGGCGCTGGATCGAGACCGAGAGCGCGAGGTCGCGGGCCGACACCGCCCTACAGCGCATGCTGCTCGCGGCGGCGTGCCTGTTGCAGCTCGGCATTAGCGGTGAACGCCGACGCCTGCCGCGCGATGTCTTGGAGCTGGCCGTCGCGGAGGCGAACATCCCATCCGCTGAGGTCGCCACCGCGGTGGATAGTCTGCTCGAGGCCAAGCTGCTGCTCTGGCGCAAGCATACCGACGACGTGGCGGTGTGGCACGGAGCCGACATTGACGTCGCGATCCGAGTGCGCGAGGAACGCGAACGTAGGTCAAGCGCATTCGACCTGCGGACGTTCCTTGAAGACCGCTTTCCAGCACCGCATCTACGGGCCTCCCGCCACAACGCCGAATATGGGGTCAACCGCTTTCTGATGGGGCGCTACGCGTCCATTAACGAACTAGGCGCACTTCTGGCGGAGGGCGATGCGGCGGGAGGCTCGATCCTCTACGTGCTCGCGAAGGACAAGGGGGAGATAGCGGCTGCTCGGAAGCTGGCGAGAAAGTCCGACGTCAAGGCGATCATTGCCGTGCCGAACCGCCCCCTTGCTGCTGAAAGCGCCGCGATCGAGCTCATGGCAATCGAGGCGCTCCGCGCCGACAAGGAGTTCGTAGCGTCCGATCCGATGGTGACCACGGAGATTGACGAACTCCAGTCAGTGGCCTTCGAGGAGCTGGCCACATTGCTGCGTGGACTGCTCGATCCGCGTGCCACCGGATCGACATGGTATTCGCAAAGCCAACTTCTTGAGGTATCGTCGGAGCGCCCTGGACCAATGGCGGCATCTCGCTTGCTCAGCCAGTGGTTTAACAAGACTCCAAGGATCGCAAACGAGCAGCTGATGCGCAGCACTGCATCACGCACGATGCAAACCGCGCGCGTCCGCGTTGTCGGATCCATCCTGGAACGCGCGAACCGTGAACGGCTAGGCTACGAGGAAGGCGATCGCAGCGCCGAAGGGTCGATCTACCGAACAGTTATTGAAAACACGGGGCTTCGTCCTGCCGGGGCAACGCGCTTTGCCGATCCTGATCAGATTGCCGACCCCGGCCTTCAAGAAGTCTGGTTCCGGATCGCCGAATTCTTCCACACGCCCACGGGCCGAAACGGCGGCGCTTACCGTGACCTAGGCGAGTTCGTCACAACGCTCGCGGCGGCGCCGATGGGTGTCCCGATAGCAGTGATACCAGTGCTCATCGCCGCTGGCTTCAAGCACTTCTCACGCGCCGTAGCGCTGTACGATAGCGGTCGATACGTTGCTGACACGTTGGGCTTTCAGTTCGACAGCATGGTGTCGAACCCGGAGGGGTTCTGCGTGCAGGTCCTCGACCCTACACCCGACCTCGTTGAGTACCTGTCAGAGGTCGCCTACGTTTTTGCACACGAGCGGCCTGGGGCGGGCGACGAACTCGTCCGCTTTGCGCATGATGCTCTGACACGCTGGCTGCTAACCGTTCCCGACGGATCGAGACGCTCCCAGAAGCTCGGGACACAGGCGAGGGGGTTGCTTCGGAGCATGGGCAGCTCCTCCGATCCGGTTCAGCTCCTCCTCAAGGATTTACCGACAGCGCTCGGTGCAACGGGGCCTTCCTCAAGCCTTATCGGCAAGCTGGAGGATGCGCGGAACGAGATCGACCATCTGCGGGACCAGTTCGCTCAGTATGCGGTTGAAACAATCGCAGAGAGCTTCAGGTCGGCATATCTTGGGGTCGATCCGCTGGAGGCGGTTACCGCTTGGGCGGGTTGCTTCGATGTTGCATCACTAGATCGCCGTGACGACCTACGAATTGTCGACCGCGCCGTCCTGCGGAAGGCTGTCGAGGCTGTGAACGGGCGCTTCTCGCCGAAGTCGCTTGCCAACGCCCTCAGCTCGATCCTGCTCCAGCGTAGTCTCGACAAGTGGGACGACCGCACTGCCGCGCAGTTCAGGTCCGCACTGCGTGATGCGCGGGAGCGAATCGAAGCTGCAGCGCTGGACACCGAGGCGCCGACCCCGGCGCTACGGCCGATCGTCCAGGCCCGCGTCGAAGAACTCACGAGAATGCTTGCCAAAATTGACAAGACCGAAGAAAGTCGCGTCTGCGGCCTTCAGGTCGCCGGGGGGGAAAGATGAGCTTGGTGGCTACCAACGTCGACGATGCGGTAAAAGATACCGGGGCCCGGCACATCGTTCCTGTGTCGGGCGGAAAAGACTCGTCAGCTCTCGCCGTCTACCTGAAGCAACGCAATCCCGAAGTGAACTTCGAGTACGTGTTCTCCGACACAGGCGTCGAGCTACCCGAGACCATAGATTACCTGGATCGGCTCGAGAACATCATTGGGGTGAAGGTTCATCGCGTCTCGGCGATGGAAATGTTCGACGTTGCCGAGAAGCCGGGCCGTACTGCGTTTGATGTCGCGCTGTTCGAACATTTCGCAGGCTTCCTGCCAAGCCCGCGCGCGAGGTGGTGCACACGAATCATGAAGATCGCGCCGTTCGAACGCTTCATCGGGGGCGATCGAGCATATTCCTACATCGGCATCCGCGCCGATGAGAACCGCGCTGGATACCTCGGGACGGGAACGGCCGGCGCCAAACCGGTAGTGATTTCGGAAAAGCCTAATATAACGCCTGTTTATCCCTACCGAGATGACGCTATTGACATTGCCGAAGTCGGCAGAATTCTTGATAGCGCCGGACTAGGTCTTCCGGACTACTATGAGTGGCGGAGCCGGTCCGGGTGTTACTTCTGCTTCTACCAACAGATCGGCGAGTGGCAGGGCCTAAAGGAACGCCATCCCGAGCTTTATGAAAAGGCGAAGGCGTACGAGACCATGAAGAAGGGGCGGAAGTACACATGGGTCGATGGACGCTCGCTTGACGACGTCGAGAACATGCCGCGGCGGGCGGTGAAGTCAAAGGCGGAGGACGGCTGCGCCGTCTGCCACCTTTGATGAACGCGTCTCCCCATAACAGGCTCGTCGACTTTCTGGCGACATACGGCC
This sequence comes from Sphingomonas sp. FW306-05-A, assembly GCF_058782275.1. NCBI lineage: Bacteria > Pseudomonadati > Pseudomonadota > Alphaproteobacteria > Sphingomonadales > Sphingomonadaceae > Sphingomonas > Sphingomonas sp. FW306-05-A. Next base: position 250,740 of record NZ_JBYSXN010000003.1, on the reverse strand, counting down.
CGGTCGCCGCCTCGGACAGCCTGTGCGACGAGAACGTCCGGATAGCGGAGGACAAGTATGGCATCGCCAGCATCAGCACGCAAGCGCCTCGCCTCGAGGACATCGGAACGGAGCTAAACACCGGTGCCGGTAGGAACGTCATTCTCACGGGGACCGCGGGTGATGGCAAGACCTTCCACATCCGACGCTTCCTCGAGGTGCACCACCCCGCCGCGCTTGTCGGCTGGCCAGGTACCGAAGGAGTGCTACGCATCGCGCTTCCTGGCAATCGCGAGCTACGCGTCATCCGCGACCTTAGCGAAATTTCCGATACCGAGAAGGAGGCTGAGCTAGCAACCTTTTCCAGTGCCCTGCTCGGCAAGGCGAACGACTGCCTGTATCTCGTTGCCGCCAACGACGGGCAGCTGCTGAAGTATTTCCGCGACGCTGCGCGCGCGGGCGGAACAAGCTCGGATCAATACCGACTGCTACACGAACGCATCACCGAAATGTTGCGCGCCGAGAGAGAGGAAGCCGACGGCGTGTCGTTACGTCTCATGAACCTCAGCCGGACGTGGAGCAGCGCGACCGTCGACTCCATCTTCAACGCGGTCCTCGAACACCCCGAATGGGATGCCGGTTGCTCGGAGTGCGCGAGCGCATCGGGCGAGACGCCTTGTCCGATCCAATTGAACCGGTCATTGCTGAGGACATCGGAAGGCTTGCCGTCACCGTTTCGCGCGCGGCTGCGGGAAACGCTGCGCCTCGCCGCGGCGAACGACCAGCACGTCCCCATCCGCCAACTGCTGACACTGGTCGTAAACATCATCCTCGGCGACGCGAAGAACGCCGATCGGCCTTTGCTCGACTGTGCCACAGCGAAAAAGCGGATGGCCGCGCGAGATTACGGGAGCACCAACCCGTACAACAACGCCATGGGGCGCAACCTGCGCGACGACAGGCGGCGCGCGAACCGGGTTTTCGGGATCTTCGAGGTGCTCGGGATAGGGTTCGAGACGAACAACCTCGTCGACGCGATGCTAGTGCAGCACGAGCCGAAATCGCTATACGATACCTTGTTCAATCAAGAGCGGACCTACGGTTCGAACCTCTTCGATCCGCTTAGGCGCGATTACCTTGGTGGGGGCGGCGGGGACGTCGCTATTCGCAACTTTCGCCGCGGCCTTGAGGCGCAGCGCCGGCGTGCCTTTTTCGTTCTTCCGGACCATCCGGAATTCGAGGCTGCAACACCCTGGCGCTTGACTATCTTTCACCACGGGGGCGAATATCTCCGTCTTCTCGACGCGCTACAGGCGGGGTCAGCGCGGGATGTCACCGATCCATTCACGCGGCAGCTCATCCGCGGTCTCAACAGGGCCCTAACGGGCATGATGGCCGCGGACGACAACCACCTCTGGCTGTCGGGTACGATCGGCAAGACCGACGATCCCTCGGGAAGAGTAGCGACGGTCGAAGCCGTTGATCGCACCTCCACCACTAATCTTTCGGTTAAGCTGTCACGCGACCCGGTCACGCGTCGGCCATCTCTTGGCGTAATGGTGCCGAAACTTTGGGCCCAGGCCAAGATGCCGCAGCTCGACCTGCGTCCGCTGCTGTTCGAGTACCTGATGCGCGTTGCCAACGGCAGCTTGCCCGCGAGCTTCTCTCGGCAATGTCACCAGGAGATACGGCATTACGCACTGGTCGCTACCGCCGCGATCCGAGCGATGCACGCCGACGACGAGCCGGGTCCGGAGGTTGTCCGCATGCTGTCGCTCGGCACCCAAGGCGAGGTCCAGGCCAGCAGGATCGAAATTCGATGACGACTAGCCGGAACCAACATCTGCAGCTCTCAAAGAACGCCGCACGGGTTCCCGAGACGCAGAATCTATCGAGCGTGAAGCTGTGGTGTGAGTATGCGATCTGGGGCCTGCTGTTCTACGACGACCAGTCGCCGTGGCTCACCGTAGTCGAAGCGCTGCACATCTGTTTCCATCGAAAAGTGCAGGGCGATCCTGTTTTTACCTCTGCCGCATCCGCTGATTCTGCCGAGCCAGGGGCTATTACTTATCAGCTGCGGCTTAACCACGGACTCAGACACATGCTCTTCCGCGATCGCGAGGTGATCCGGATCGCCAATGGACAGTCGGTTGACGAGAAGGCCCGCTGGCAGGCATGGCTCGGCACCGTGAGCCGCGATTATGCGGGCCTCGAACTCGGTTACCTGCAGGACGAATTCGAGACATTCAGCGAAATGGCTCGCTCAGTCGAGTTGCTGCGAACAGCGGAAATCGAGGCGCAGTCGGCTAAGCGGTGGACGTCGCGGCATATCCTACCGCTCGGCCCAGACATGCTGTTCGCTGACGTAAACGACAAAAATTCTCTCGACCGTAAGTTCATGCGCCGAACAGGCGAAATGCTCTACCTCATGTTGAACCGAGCGACGAAGCGAGAGAAGCTCGGCCAGCTAATTGAGAAGCGCCTGCTTAGCGCAGCAAGCCCATGGAACCGGCTTGCCAAGCGCGTCGGTGGATCGAACGTGGCATCAGTTGGCGACACGCACATCGGCTACCTGCCCGTGGCTAGCGCGACCAGCTATGACCGCCTCGCAGAGGATTGGGGCGCTCTTCTATCCCTGTGCAATATTCCGGTGGAGAATCTGCTCGATCCGCTGGAGCGCATCAGCGGGCTGATGCAGGTCCTCTACATTCTCGAACGTGCGCAGGAGACAATTGGCGACGACGTCCCGGTTCCCCCATTCTTCCTGGACCTGCTCGGAGCGCCGGGTAACAACCCCATCCGAAAGCTGTCCGCGAACCAGTTCAAGCGCCATCGCTCAATGCCGGTCGAAGCAATCGGTGCCTTCATTGACACCTTTGCCGCCTCCAAAGAATGGACCGACGTGCTTGCCAGCGCTGCCGGTGCAAAGGAGGCGATGGATCTGCTGGCATCCCGCTTCCTGTGGCGGCCGAGCCGATCGCCCAACCCTGACTGGATGCCCTCGGCGCAGGAGCAACTCGCCGAGCTGCGCACGCACGCGCAGAACAGCAAGGGACACTCGATCACATCGACATTCTCGAACCACGCCAAGCACATCGGCATGTTAAGGGCCCAGCGAAGCTCCGGCACCTGGTATGCACCAAGCGACGCATTCCTCGAGGCATTGGTACTGGCGAACGTCACGACGCCCATGGAGTTCGGCGACTTTCTTTATCTGCTGATGACCAGGTACAACATCGTCATCGGACCAGAGGAGGTGCGCGCCTCCTTCAACGTCAAGACAAGCGCGCTTCCCGCACCGCTCGCCGACCTTAAGGATAACGAGCGTCGTCTCGAAGATCGACTCCGCGTTCTCGGTTTCCTAGATCGTAAGTCCGACGACTGCGCGTTCGTTATTAACCCTTTCTACGACGCGACAGCGGCGACCAGCGGAGCAGCGAACCTTGTCCACGCTTGAACTGATCGGACAGGTGGCCGCACGCCGCCTCGCCGAAGTGCGCGACGCTTCGACCGGACGCGCCTTCTACTGCATCATCGGCCTCGACGCGGAGGTGACCAGCGCCATTGCCAAGAGCGTGGCTTACGATGCTGCCGCCAATGGCAGCGATGTCGAGGTGTTCATCCACCCACGGCTGGTCGTCGGCGACGTATCGCCTGCTGTCGTTTCAGATCAGACGGCGCCGTGGCACCGCAACCACGCGACCGCTGGCATGAAGCTTACGGTCTGCACGGTCCCGCCGGACATGGTGAAGGCGACTGAACCGACGTTGGCCCACAATTCGAAGATCGATGAGGCATGGCTGCTGCAGGATCCCGCTATCTGGTCGCAGGTGGCGCTCAAGCAGAGCTCCGATGAGATCCGGGACAAGTTCACGAACGTGCTGGAAGGGGTGCTCGGCGCGTTCGTTGCGCATGACGCCGAAACGATCGGCGATTTCGTGTCGAGCGTCGTATTTCACCTGATCGACAACGGGCTCGCGCCCGAGAACGCAATCCGTGCCTCGTTGCCTGCGCTGCGGCTACCACGCGACAGCGGGGACCCTCGGATGAAGATCACGGAGTCGGCGGAGACCGCAGCCCGCTTCTTCCAGAAGATCGTCGAGGACGTGCAGCCAGCAATCTATCTGCGCACCAAGGACGGCGATCCCCTTAACCGCGGGGAGCTTCGACAGAGGCTTGCAGACATGAAGGCAGACGGCACCCTCAATGAGGAGGTGCACGACAAGCTCCAGGCATTAGTCGCCGACCGAGGCGTGCACGACGGCCAGTGGACGCAGAGCCAGCAGGTGGTCTCCGAGCTTGGATGGGATCGCATCGAGCCGTTTTTCAGTGAATCCAAGCGCAAGCCGAAGCAGTCGTTCGGCGGCGAGACGAAGTCGTTCTTCGAACGCCAGTATCCGGGCACGCTGAAGCCAGCTGATGACGAGCTACTCGCCGACCTGGCCAAGGAGAACCTAAAGCCGTCCGAACAGGTGGATGACTTCTTCTCCCGGCACCGCCCGCGCCTGCAGACAGACCCGAAGCTCTACAAACGATGGGAGCGCATGGTCTTCCGCGCGCCAATCGAGACGAGGGATCTGGGCGAAGGTCTGTTGCGTCTCGCGCATCGGGCGTTTCCCGAGACAGAGAACGCCGACGGAGCGTCGCGCGTCTTGTTTATACGGCTCCGCAATGCAGAGAAGATGGATTTTTGGGCTTCCGAGAAGAACACGCGCATCCTGCGCTACCTGCGCGACCGCTACCGCGGCCTTCCCGAACTACTCCTGCCGCACACAGTCCTCGACTTCGGTCGATGCTGGAAGGACGGCTGGGAGCAGATCGCAGAGGAGAACACCAGTAGCGGTAAGGCGGCAACTGAGCTTGAGTTCGAGGCCTTCCTGGTTACACCCGAGGAACTTGACGCCGTCCTCAAGGACCGATCGAGCAAGCCGCACGCCAACCGCGCGCAGATGGTCTGGAAGCCGCATTCGGAAGCATTAGGCCTGTCGTTCTCGATCGACCTGCGACAGATCCGACAGCAAGACGCGACACAGCCGACGCACCTAATATCGGGACGCATCCACCAAAACCGGGCAAGCAGAAGTGCGGCGCCCAGCACTGTCGATCTCGCTCAACGCAGCTCGGTGTCTGACGCATTCCAGCAAAGCGAGGGACTGCTTGCGAACCCCGGTCGCGAGGAAAACCGCATCGATGTCACGTGGCCGCGCGCACTGGCCTCGATCGTCACGCAGGGCGTTGTCACGTACGACCAAGGACAAGAGCTGCGTTCTGCCTACGACGCATTCGTGACGTCCTACGGTGCGGCCGTCGAGGCCCTTATGCGGGGCGCTGGAATTGGTGCCGACGAGATCCTACTTCAGGCTGAATTGTACGGCGATCTGCTGCGCAGCGTCATGACTATCGCACCGCAGGAACTGTGCATCCGCGACCTGCTCGCGCCGCTCGCACGCATCGGTCTCGTGGCAGTAGAGGGCGAGATGCCGTCGGCGATTCTCACAGCGTGGCATCCGCTGAGACTTGCCGAGATTGGTGCCAAGGCCCGTCAATTGGCTGAGGCGGTGACCGCCGTCGTAACCAGCGATCCTGACCAGCGCAGCGGCGTCGAGGACTTTGTATGCGACCGGATTACCACACTCAGTGGCACGTACTACGGCGACATCGCCGTGCTGCCAGGCCTCGATGCCCAGCTGGTCGCTGAGACCCAAGCGATTATGGACTACAGTCTGCTGGAGCCGATCTCGGGTGGCACCCAGCACGGCGTGACCAACGAACCCGCGGATGCGGCAATCGCCGCGTTCGACCGCGTCGCTAACGAATACCTCAAGCTGCGCCCGCACGAGCGGGCGAACTTCTCGGTAGTGATCCTGAACGCTGATTCGGAGAACCTTCCGCTCGCCATGGCCAATGGCCTGTCGCGCCGTGTGGAGGACGACAGCGAAATTAGGTGCGAGCTCGTCGTGACCGACGACGATCCTATCCGGCTTCGCCAAGTCTATGAGCGGCAGAACCGTCGCATCAGCCACGAGATCGACACCAGTCTCTCTAGCGAGGCAGCACGCAACTTTCTGTCCCGTCTACGTGTCGGCATTTTCAGCCCCGAGACACTCGCGCAGGAAACACAGAAGGCGAACGACGTCGTTTTGCTGCAGGACGTGATCGCGCGCAGCAGCAAGGTACGCTGGACCAAAGGGTTCGACGACGGCACCAGCGAGGAGATCGCGACCTTCGTCCCGACTGCGCGCTCAAAGCGACGGCCGTTTCGTAAGGGGAACACCACGTCGGCGCTTTACCTGACCGCACCAAGACAGCCACTTGCGGGGCGGATTTACGTTGACGCCCTACGAACGATCATGATGCGGGACGTGGCGACGAACGTCGAACCGTGGCTCCCTGTGCAGGAGGTCGAGTTCAAAGCTGGCGAGGTTAGCCAAATCTTGGCTAAGGCGCACAAGCTCGGCAACTGGGTAATGACCTTCGACCGCGTCGCCGACCGTCGGCTCATCGCGACCGACGAACGTCGCATCATCCGTTACTTCAGCGTGCCTGGGTCGACTCACAACGTCATCGTGTCGACCGAAATCACAGAGCGAGAGCTCGGCGATTGCATTGATGCGGACATCGGCGTGCTGCTCCCGGGTCTGGATGCAGCGACGCTATCGGCACTTCGCCATCATCTGTTCATACGGGCGGCGCGGCTGTCCGGTGGGGTCGTGATGCGGGGCGCGCAATGGTCAAACTACGCGCATGAGCTGCTCGGCCTGGTCCTCTCCCAGCGCGAACTCGAGCGTCTGCTGCGCGTAGACCGCGAGAACAAGACCGCGTGGTTCTTCCTCGACGACTACCGGGGCTGGCTCGACCTGACGGGCGAGATGGCCGACATCCTTGCCATCGACTTCGCGGTCCGCGCCAACGGCCCGGAGATCCGCGTGGTGGTGGCAGAGGCGAAATACGTCGGTCAAGACGGCATCTCCGAGCACCGGAAACGTTCCGCTGGGCAACTTGAGGCGACCTGGACGGCACTCAACCACCGCCTACTTGGCGGGTCCGCGAACCTAGACCCCGCGATCTGGCGTCATAGGCTTGCGGACATGGTCCTCGAGCACATGGAGCCTTTCGACCAGGTCGGTGGCATCGGGCAGGACCGCTGGCTGGAAGGGTTACGAGACGGCACTTTCCCAATCTCGGTCGACGGGCACTCGATCGTGTTCAGCCACGAGCTGGACACCGTGTTCGAGCCAATGCCGCACTTGCCCGATGAAGCTAAGGTTATCGCCGAACGGCGGCGTCTCGCACAGTGGGTGTTCTCCCGTGCGGATACCGCCAAAGCCCTTCGCGGGCTAGCGGACGCCGCGCTGCCGGCCATGATGCACGTGCCAGCTGGTTGGCCACAACCGACGTCTAGCGCGGAGTTGGACGACGTGCAGGCTCCGCGCACACCTCCGCAGGGCAATGCGGGGCCATCGCAGGAGGGCCCACTCGACAACGTACCGCCGCCTGCGGATCCACCGCCAAACGGGCTTCTGCCGACGCCCGGTCCGGAGTGGGTGGAACCAGCGGGACGTTCTGCGGCTGACGCGGTCGCCGACGCCGCTGGCCCGTGGAGCTATCAGATCACGTCGGTCCTGAACCGCCTAAGCAAAGCCAGCGACGAGGCGGAGGGTCACAGATGGCTTGCAGGGCAGATCGACTCGCTGCGTGCGGCTCTGCAGGCTGAAGGCATGGATGCACCCGTCATCGGTCAGCGGCTGACGCCGAACACCGGCCTCGTATATGTCGGCGGGCGCACGCTTACGATCGCTTGGCTGGAGCGAAAGCGAACGGACCTGCTCACCCGCTATGGACTCGACATTGTGCGCATCTCCCCCATGGCTGGGAAAATCGCGATCGGCTTGAGCCGCCCTGCGCGCGCAATCCTTCACCTTGCCGACGCATGGCTCAAGCGCGTGACCGACCCGGCAGATGGCCAGCGCACCTCGCCGCTCCTAGGCGAAAAGGAGGATGACGGCAGCCTGTGCTTCCTGCCGCTGGGCAGCGGCTACCTTGCACAAGAGCGCGCGGCGCCCCACAGCTTGATTTCAGGCACGACAGGCAGCGGCAAGGGCATCCTGGTCACCAACCTCATACTCGATCTGTGTGCGCTTAATAGTCCTGAAGAGCTGGAGATGCACCTGATCGATCCCAAGCGTGGGGTGGACTACTCATGGGCGCGTCGCCTGCCCCACCTCAAGGGGGGCATCGTCGATAACCAAGACGAGGCGATGGCACTCTTGGAGCGGCTAGTCGGCGACATGGACGAGCGATACGACGAGATTAGCCGAGAGAATTGTCGCAACATCGACATGTACAACCGGAAAATGCCTCCCGACCGGCAGATGCCCCGGATCGTCATCTTTTTCGACGAGGTCGCGAACTGGATGCAGGACGATGATTTTAAGAAGGTCGTCGATGGCCTTATCAACAAGATTGCGACCAAATCGCGAGCTGCGGGCTTCCACCTGTTCATGGTGTACCAGCGCGCCGACAATCAGGTCATGACCATGCAGCTTAGGACGAACCTCGGCAACAAGCTGATTCTGCGTCTTGGCGATGAGGGAAGTTCGCGGATCGCTTTAGGCGAAGCTGGCGCCGACCGGCTACTGAGCAAGGGTCACCTGATCGCCAAGCTCGACACCGACGCCAAGATCTACATGCAAGTACCCTTTATCGACGACGACGAGGTCGAGGAGCTTGCAGACGCAGTGATCGCGACCTGGGTGGAGGCGCGTCGGGAAGCGGCGCAGTAGATGGCCGTCGGAAAGCTCGTACGCGGCACGCTGTACGTCCACCGCGCCGCGATCGGGGCGCTCGCGGAGGAGGTGCGGGCGATGATCGACAAGGCGGTCGCGGTCGCAGGCGCAACACAATGGAACGTCGCGCGCATCGAAAAGCATGTCGTCGGACTGCTCGAGTACGAAGACTTCGACGCCGCGGCTTTCCCTCAGCTCATCGCATCGACGCGGGTGGAGATCGCAACAGGCGAGCATCGCCGAACTGACTTTAGCCGTTCAACTAACCCACTAATCTTGCATCGCAAGGAACGATTGGTGATGCCAGACGATCCGCGGGCTGCCCGTTGGGCCGCGACGACCCGGATGCTGGTCGGGAGAGGTCTGTTCAAGGACAGCCACGCCATCGGACGACAAGGAGCCTGGAACGCGCGACTGGCCCAGGCGGGGCTTGCCGCGGTCGGGGATGAGGTGGTGACCGTATGACCGACGCTACCGTTCACCGCCATCGCACAGCCATGGTGCGGCACACCCTATCGCAGCCGATGTCGCTGGCGGTCCGTTATGGAATTATCCGACCTGGTGTGACGGTATTTGACTACGGCTGCGGCCAAGGCGACGACCTGCGGGCACTGGCCGCGGCGGGAGTAGAGGCGGTGGGCTGGGACCCGCACTTCGCACCTGACACGCCACGACATAAAGCCGAGATAGTCAACCTCGGCTTTGTCCTGAACGTGATCGAGGATCCGGGCGAACGCGCCGTTGCCCTCAGGGAGGCGTGGGCGCTTGCGGCGCGCGTGCTGGTCATCTCGGTGATGATTGTCGGGGCCGTGTCCGTGAATGGCCTTCGTCAGTTTGGCGACGGGTACCTGACGGCTCGTGGTACTTTCCAGAAGTACTTCCAGCAAGCAGAGTTAAAGGCAATGCTGACCCAGATAACGGGGGTAGAGCCCATCGCCTTGGCGCCAGGGATCTTCGCGCTCTTCCGGGCGCCCGAGGATGAGCAGGACTTTCTCCTCGAGCGACGGCGCGGACATCGAGCGTCCACGAGCCCTTACCGGGCCGATCGCCCGGCCAGGGCACCAGTTGATAGACCGCAACTCGCGGATCGGATCCCCATGGCCATCGATGCCATAGCGGGGTTCGCGCTCGAGCGGGGGCGGCTGCCCCATTCCGAAGAGCTGCCTGCGGGCGTCCATGATCTTCTTGCTGCCGAGCGCGTCTCGTTCGCGCGAGCGATCGAGGCCAGCCACGATTCAGGTATAGATGCGCAGTTGTTCGCACGGGCCGCGTCCGAACGGCGCGAGGATCTGCTCGTCCATCAAGGGCTCAACATCCTCAACCGGTCACGCACGGCCGCACGACCGAGCGCGGCCATGGTGCGCGACATTCGCCAGCACTTCGGCAGCCAGCAGCAGTTCGCAGAGCAGGCGCTCGAATATCTCCACGCACTTGCCGATCCGCAACGCACCGTCACCGCCATACAGCGCGCATCCAAAGCAGGTCTCGGCGCAATTGACGAGGATGGACGCCTCGTCATCGACAGCGAACGCGTTGCGGGGCTCGAAGGGGTGCTAAGGTGCTACGTTGGGTGCGCGCTTTATCTGTCCGGCGACATCGAGCAGGATCACATTGTCCGGCTCGACCCACTGCGCCGTCGCACCACGCTCTTCCCAATCACGGGCAAGCGCCAACCGTTCCCCGAGACGAAAACGTCGATTACTATTGACCTGAAGCGACAGGACGTGATCATTCGTGACGACCCCCGCATACTAATACGCAAGGCGGACGTCTTCGGCATGGCACGGCGATCGCGGCAGCGATCGATCGAAGAACAGCGTCGGGCTGTAAGTGGCGAGGACGCCGCTAGGGTTTTAGTAAGGGTGTGAACCCGGATAGCACGTCCTAGCCTCTGGCCATTCTACCAGTTGGGAACAAGTTTTCAGCTACACCATTTCGCGTCAGCAAAATTGGATACGGCCACGACATAATCCTAGTGCGACGATCTATCCTGTAATTATAAGAACCAGCCGCTGCTGATGGCGAAAGCGTCGAGAAGGCGGACGACTCGGTAACGACTGAACGAGTTCGCTGCCAAGTGGATGGTACGACAGGAAGACACTGACTGCGACGTACTACCCAGCGCCATCTTGTTCGGCTGAGTTTTTGCTGGCCGCCATTTGAATGAGGACAAGCCGCTTTCCAGTAGGAAGTTGTAGCGTGGCGAGTCCGGCGGGCAGCGATTGCAACCTAATCCCAACCGTGCTTCGCTAGCGGATGGCTTCGGCACAGCGAATTGCCGGCGATCGGCAGCATCCGGATCGCGCCTTTCCAAGATTTCTAGGACTTCGGGCAGCCCGTGAAGTGCATGTTGGCAACCGCAATGGTTGCACACCATCCCTTTTGCTCGGGTAAGAGCACACCACCTCGCCTCAAGCTGTGGAGTGGGGGCTTCAGAACCTCAATCATAAACCGCCCGTGCTCGAACCCCTCAACTGGGGGGGGCGAATGCGTATGTCCCACGTCCGTCGATTCTCGGGGGTACCCGCGCTCAGGGGTTGCTCGGGTTTGCTTCCCGGTTTTTGCGTGCTGTCTTTGTCCGACCGCGGAAGGGCACCAAGCGTGAGACGACGACATTCGCCCGACCGAACGCTCTATGACATATTAATCCCTGACCATCGCCCGCGCATTCAAGCAGTCGAAAAATCATTGCTCTTGTCCCCGATACAATGCCCCTATGTCTGAGAACGCAAGGGGATCGTTAGCTTGTGGGACTTTCTTATGCCGGGATACCCATCTCGTTCTTCCTTTAGAACGTCAGAGGCCCGACGGGATGAGCCTCGAGGGAAGCGACTTCAACGGCAACTATGAGATTGAAAATTATTGTTGGGCCACGCCAGTGAGCCAGGCAAACAGCCGCCGATGCACCAAGTTCTCTGTTCATGACGGCCGCCGTTAAAGCCTCGCGGCCCGACTGGGGAAAGTCGGCGTCAAGGCGCTAAAGAACGACACGATGGTTTAGGCAGGCATGACTGTGGCCGAAGCTCTGACAAATGGTATGGACCTGTGTGTAAGTAGCAACACCTCTTCCCCAACTGAGTGCATAGCGAACAACACACGTCTATCGCTGCGTTCGCCGGAGCGCAACCCTGAAACCGCGTAGCCGATGAAGCTATCGAGCGCGCGTGCGCAGCTCTTGTTGCTCGACGGAATGACCGTGCAGCGCGTCACGATCGAGGATTGGTGGGTGCTTTAGGGCTTCGCTACACGCAATCCGGCACGCTGAGCGCGTGCTCACACCACTTCACCTAAAGCTTGTCGATGGGGAGCCCATCCGGTGCTTGGCAATGGCCAGCCCAAAGCTGTTGCTGAAGCGGCGCTAAGTCGCGTTCCGGAAGCCGAATCCGACCGGCCAGAACACCAAGATAACCAATCAATACCGGACAAAGTGGATCAACGCGAACATGTCAGTGGTCGCGCGCGTCGTCGTCGACACGATGTTCCGCAGCGCCGGGCCTACCTATCGGTTCACCAATCTGGGGGCGCGGATGGAGGGCGACCGGTTCATCGAGATCTAGTCGTCAACGTCCAAAACAACTAGTTCGCTTACCGCGCCGGCTTCCAGTTCGTCAAGCAAATGCGGTCAAACAAATATGACCTCGGCATCCGCTTTTTCCGCTCAACCGTCACGTCCGATCCAGTCGATCTGGAGACGATCATGGAGGAGTGGAAAGCGCTCCCGAGCGTCCAGCAGGCCGCCATCGCCAGGCGATAACAGCGTTTTATTAAAAGCCTCGAGCCTAGAGAAGACCGGCAAGTCACTGGACGGCGTGGGCGAGCGCAGGGTCGCTGCAATGACCATGCGCGAGTGCCTGGCGAAGCTTCAGCAGATGATGTTTGCGAGCCCGCTGTACGGCGTCTGGACGAACCCTTAGCAGGGCCTGGTCCTACCGCCGGTGATGCCGCTCCGTGCCTTCGACGCCAAGTCCCCGACCCAACCGCTGATGATGCCATGACACATCTCGAAGGCACCACCTTGCCGTCAAGAATGACAGTCAAGCAGGTCAGGATCATGAGGCGCTGATCCGGCTGAACCACGAGCGGACGCTGCTCGACGTGATGCAGCTGATCGACGAAGTCCCACTTGGTACCACCCGATTAGCCATGCTGCGCAGCCTTCGGCATCTCGCCGCGCACGGTCTGGTTCGCGAGGACAAGCTCGTCACTCGCCGCAAGCGATCACTCCGCACATTCTGTGCAACCACCGCGGGTTATGCGGATTTCAGACCCTAATTTGATAGGTAAGAAATACTTACATAACGAACAAAAAATGACCCGCTCATCATTATACGAACGTAGTGAGTATAATACTTTTATAGGAATCTAGATTTCTAGGAATCTTAACGCGGGCGAGCGCGCGCGCTGGCGCCTAGCGGGCGTGCTCGCGTGACGCGCATGCACGAGGATCCAGAACAATTCCCGGTGATGACCGAAGGTCTTAGGCTTCCAAGTTTCCCCGGCGTGTGGTATTCTCCACACATGCAGACCCTTCCCTCCCGATCAAAGATGACTGAACCTCTCGTGAGCGTCCAAATCTCTCCGGCCAACTGGGCGACGATCGTGGTGCTTTACCAGCGCGGCGAGAAGAACACCCGTGAACTGGCCGAGGAGTACGGGGTTACCCGCCAGGCGATCGAGAAGGGGCTGAAGTCCCGCGGCATCGAGAAGGGATCCAGGCTCGACGAAGTGCGCAACGAAGCTAACGACGCGGCCCGCGCCGAGATCGTGCGCCACGTGAGCGAGCCCAACAAGCGCAAGTCCGAGCATGCCGGCTGGATCAGCGCGATCGAGCGGCTCGCGATGCGTAAGCTCATCACCGCCGAGAACGCCCAAGCCCTGCCGAGCGTCAACGCCGACATGGTGGTCCTTGGCAACGCGCTCAAGATCGTCGCCAAAGGCCGCGAGGAGATCTGGCGCATTCTCGACATCGACGATCTGAAGGACCAGAGCGACGAGCTTCCCGAGCTAAACATCGGCGAGTACACCGTTGACGAGATAGGCGACATTCAGGACGCGATCGAGAAGTCCCACCAATAGGAACAAGACGACTACGCCGAGCCTCAGCCAAACGCCTAGGCAATCTCCTTTGCTCATCGACCGCCAGAACTTCGACAAACCCGATTGCGCCTTCGTGGTATGGCTTCGTAGGAGAGCCCAGAGCATCCTGGGGCAACGTCTTATTCCAAATAACTCGGAGCTTAGTCATTCCAACGCGCTTCCGGACTTCGTCGAAGCCCGCGAAGCGCGGAAGCTGAACGTTCTGAAACGGTTCTTGACCGTGAAGAAGGTTTGGGTAAGCTTATGATCACCGTCGCATCTCTATGAAGTTTGATGAGCATGACCGAGGCAGACCTCGCCGCCGCGATCGCAAGGATCGACGAAGGGATGCGCGCCACCGCCGCAGGTTTTGACGCAATACGGGATCAGAAGCCGGAACCGATCTGGCCCACCATGGCGCTCGCTTTAGGTTATTTCACGACGTGCCTGGCTGCAGGTGCGATGCTGGAGGTGTACTTCCACGCAAGATGCGGTGGATGACGAACCAGAGCCATATTCCTGCGCAATTCACGCCAAGGGGTAGATTGGGCGATCCCGAGACAACGGCTCGCTGGAAGTCGACATCGGCGTGGCTCTAGGTCGTGCCGAACGCTGACCGCGTGTCAGTCGATGAACAACTTCTTGATCACGCGATCACGGCAGTGGTCACATCGACCGCGGCGTCACCATGGTGATGGGGCGAAGCGGTGTCGACCTTCCTCTTGGTGCTTTCCGCCTTCACCGACCACGTGCCGGGGACTGTGACCTAATGTTGAGGGCGTAGCATCGCGGCCGCCCGACTCTTTGACGACGATGTTGCAAATGCGGTGGCCAACTCGGCTGTGACCGCAAGAAACGCAGTCACATTGCCGTGCAATTTTACAACGCAAAGGTTCGAGGATCGCGATACAACCGTGGAGCCTTTGATCGCGTCGCGTCAATTTTGGTTGCACATGCAACCTGGTCGTTTTCTTGCAACTTTGCTAAGTAACTGACTCATAACAAAAAAGCAATTTGCCGGAGAATGGCATGGGCGTGCCGAAGTTGCATTCGCTTCGACACGCCGGTGATATTATCGACGACTATTCGGCGTCGGGCACCCGCTGCCACCCCTCTTTGTAATCAAACTCGATCTGCCCCTCGCGCTTCTCCCCTAGCAGGGAGAACGTGGCTTCTGCAGCCATGCGTGAGTGCAAGATCCATTGATTAGTGACGTTCCAGACGAGCAGCATCTGGCCGCTCTCGATGTCGTCGCCCTTGTTGAGCGAGATCTCGAGTGCGCGTGCCATGCAGTGCGCGACCACAGTGTGACGATACGGGGCACCGGGCAGGTCGATCTCATAGATTTGAAAGCGTGCCTGCGAGCGTTCGATCTCGGTGAGCATGGTCGGTGTCTCCTTCAGACCGGTATTGGTCGAACGAGAGTTCGCATGTCGCCCGATGGCATGCGGGTGGCTTATGATTGGGATCTGGTTGCATATGAACGCTTGAAAAGAGCAACTTTTTGACAACTTTTTGCAACCAGCTTGGACCGCTGTACGCCGCCGAGGCGCCCGCTGACAAATATGATCGAGCATGGGTCTGCAGGTGAGGTTTTGATGCGCGCGGGTCGTTATACCCGCACCCGTTGAAAGCGCCTTGCTATGCATCGCCGTTGAACGAGACAGCCGGGCGACGACAACGCTGACATCCTTCAAGATGCACCCCTCTACTCCACGCATGCGAGCGGGGGCACACGCTGGTCGGTAAGTTGTTGGTTCTACCGCACGATTTACGAGCCGCGCTTCTACTAACCATGCAATCGGCGAAATCGTGATCGCTGGAAGGCTGCCTATCGATCGAGGGAACAGCGTCTATCTTTTGATGCAGATACGCGCCGCGCGTCACTACGCGGGCTGCACCCAATCCCTGCCCGATGCCGATGCTGGTGCCGCGCGACAGCGGAAGGCGGCGTTGGAAAACATTGCGATCCCGCGTGTGTCAGCGTCGGTCTTGTATGGTTCTAGATCCCTCGGTTATTCGCTTCCAGGTTCACGCAAGAGATTTGCACGCGCCCCCGGGGCGATGCCTTTGGCTCTCAGCGCCGGAAACTTGTCACGGAGATCTTCTACCAGCGGAAGCTCATTTAGCGTCAGCCAGCGACGCGATGGATCTCGGTCTGTCAGCACGTCCCGGACGATGTTCAGCCGTTCTTCTGGAAGCTCTGCCAAACGCTTTCCAGCAACCCGCTCCAAGTCTCGCATCACGTCTAGGTCCTCGCCGACCGGACCAACCGCCTGCTGTTGCTGTCCCGACGGTATGGACAACAACTTTGCAAAGTCGATGTCGGGGTATCGCTGTTCCAAAACTGCCAACAAGAATTTGCCCCGCTCTAAACCGACTGCCGCTGCCATCTCCAGCGCTCGGTCAATCGGAATGGGAGCCCGTCCGCTTGCCATGTGGCTCACTACGACTGACGATTTGTAGCCGAGCAGGTGCGCTAACGCGCGCTGAGACAGGTCCGGCTTCGCACTAAGTGCCTGCGCGAACATTTGCGTCGCTCGCGTGTCAGCATAGCCAAAATCCAATGCCACTGAATGTGTGTCGATAACCATACACCTTTGTCATTCGCCTACCATATGCGCCATCTAAAGCACCAAAAGCCGCGTAGACAAGCTTTAATCGTTGTGGTATCTATAACAACATGATGTAGCATGAGGCACATCGAAGGAGATACCCGTGATTGATAAGGTTACCTATTCCGTGAAAGAAGCCATGCTGGCTTACGGTATCGGCCGAACGAAGCTGTATCAACTCATTAACGCACGCGAGCTTACGGCCATCAAAATCGGCACGCGCACCCTGCTGCGTCGGGACGACCTCGACGCCTTGGTGTCCCGATCGGCGGTGGCGTGATCGCCGATGCCACTCACAGTTACGGCGATCAACAGCGCGAAGCCACGCGACAAACAGTACAAGCTCACGGACGAGAAGGGGTTATACCTGCTTGTCACCCCAGCGGGTGGCCGGCTCTGGCGTATGAAATACCGGGTGAACGGCATCAGCGATGATGGCGAAGCAAAGCGGATAGAGAAGCACCTGTCGCTAGGTGCTTATCCCGACATCAGCCTGAAACAGGCTCGGGATCTGCGCGACGCGGCACGCCGACAGCGAGCGAGCGGCGTCGACCCAGTCGAAAAAAAGCGCCGCGACAAGAATGCAGCGAAGCTTGGAGCGGTCAATTCGTTCAACGCGGTCGCTCTAAGATACATCGAAAAGAACGAGCGCGAGGGGTTAGCCCCCGCCACCGTGCGCAAGCGCAAGTGGTTCCTCAAGCTCGTGCAGAAGGCGCTGGGAAGCCGCCCCATCGCCGAGATCGAACCGCTGACCATTCTCGAGGCCGTCCGTCCACTAGAGGCGAAGGGCAAGCTCGAGACCGCACGACGCACGCTTGAGTTCATCGGACAAGTCTTCCGTTTTGCGGTCCAAAACCAACTCGCCCTTTTCAACCCTACTGCCGATCTCAGGGGAGCGCTGACCGCGCCCAAGCCAAGGCACCTTTCCGCAATCCTCGCACCACGACGCGTCGGCCAACTATTGCGCGCTATCGAGGGCTACGACGGACAGCCGATTACCCAGATTGCGCTTAAGCTCTCGCCGCATGTCTTCGTGCGACCTGGCGAACTCCGGCGGGCCGAGTGGCGCGAGATCGACTTTGACGCATGCGTCTGGCGGATCGACGCGGAAAAGATGAAGAGTCGGCAAGCCCATGTCGTTCCGCTCTCACGTCAATCATTGGAACTCTTTGCCGCGGCGCGCGAGCTCACCGGTGACGGCAACTTTGTCTTTCCATCAATCCGAACCCACACTCGACCGATGTCGGAGAACACCGTGAATGGCGCGCTGCGCCGTCTCGGCTTTACCGGCGAGGAAATGACCGCGCACGGTTTCCGCGCGATGGCGAGCACGCTCTTGAACGAGTCGGGAAAGTTTCAGCCCGATGCGATCGAACGCGCGCTCGCACACAAAGATCGCGATCAAATCCGTGCGGCATATCACCGCGGGCTACACTGGGATGAGCGCGTAGCGATGGCACAGTGGTGGAGCGACCATCTCGACGAGCTTCGAGGGCGTGAACAATCGGCTGCGGAGGCGCATCTGATGAGGAAGGACGCAGCCTGATCACGGAGCAGGACAATCCAGCGCATCGCTTGGACATTTGATCAGATAACAGTTTCCCCCGCATCTGTTGCCGACAACAATGGCCGACGATGCAAGCATGAAGGATTCCTCATGGAGCAAACGGACGCAGCGAAAGAGTTCCTTGAGGCTGCAATCCTGAGAATTGACCAAAAGGCACGCGACTTGGCAGCCCCCTTGCCAGAACCAATATCGAGCGGAGCGTTATGGGCAATTGCCGCAGCTGCATGCATCATGGGCGCCACCATTTTCGCGGCTGGCACCCTTTTCGCTCGCTGGTTTATCTGATTCTCGCGAGCACATGTTGAACTGGTTTGCACACTGCTACCTGCAGATGGAGGACTGGCGCAATCGAGCAGAAACACAGCGGAATGGGGGTCTTGGGGGTATTTTAATCGGGGGTAGTCAGGATACCCCCACGAAACACCCCAACGCTACGCGGCTGCTCACGAACAGCTAAGGTCCGACACGAACACAATCGCGTCGTAAGGGCCTTGAATTAATTGAGTTTTTGGACAGCGGTGAACGCCGCCGAATGGGGAAGTGGTGCCGCTTACAGGACTCGAACCTGTGACCCCCGCATTACGAATGCGATGCTCTACCAACTGAGCTAAAGCGGCATGCACGACACCGTTTCGGTGACCGTGGAGGCGGGCGCTTATCAAATGGATTTCGGGATGGCAAGCCAATGCCGTAAAATCGTGACGATTTCCCACCGGTGCCCGAGCTCTTTACCGGACGTTTACCACGCGGGGTGCACAAGCAGGCCAGTAGCGGCCCGGCGGGCCAGATAGGGCGTTTGCGCAATGGATAGTGTTCACGACTATGAGGACGGTCGGTTCGGTGCCGATGCCCCCGGTCGGGGCGGGCAGGATGCGACGGGAGACCGGGTTGCCGACATCCAGTTCGCGGTCGGGACCGACGAACGTCGGATGCACGTCCGCGCCTATAACCATTGGGTGTCGCTCCTCAGGGGCCGGAGCTATCCCTCGATTCAGGATCTGGACCCGGCAACGATCGCCGATTTCGGCGCAAACAGCGTCCTGCTCGATTTCAGCAAGGGCACCGAGAACCCCGCGATCGCCTATCTCGGGCGGGCGCTGCGGGACGAATGTTCGCTCGACGGCGGCACGACGCATATCGCGCAAGTTCCGAGCGGGTCGCTGCTGTCGCGGCTGACCGATCATTATCTGCAGATCATCGCCAACCGCTCGCCGATCGGGTTCGAGGCCGAGTTCGTCAGCACGCGCGGCCACAACACGCTGTATCGCGGCATCCTCATGCCCTTTTCGTCGGACGCGGACTCGATCGATTTCATCTACGGCGTCATCAATTGGAAGGAACTGGTCGACGCCGACACCGAGGCACGGCTGTACGCCGAGATCGAGGCCGCGCGGACCGTTCAACCCCGCACTGCAACCGCGCCCGTCTGGGCGGACGGGCCCGGCCACGCCCTCGCGACACTGGTCGATTCGGAAACGACGGACTCCGATGACGATGACGTAAGTGCGGACGCGGACGTGGGCGGAGACGTCGACGGGGATGACCCAACCTCCACGGACGACAGCCTGTCCGACCGCTTGCTTCTCGCGCAGCAAACCGCCGCCGCCGCCGCCACTGCCGACTTGCGCAGCCGCGCGACCCTGTATCGCGCATTGGGCCGCGCGCATGATTTCGCGATCGCCGCCGATGCCGATCCGCGCGGCTATGACATGCTGCTGGAACAGGCGAACATCGCTGTTCAGCTGCGCGCGCCGATGACCCCGGTGGTCAAGCTCGTCTTCGGCACCGCGTACGACAAGACCCGGCTGGCCGAATATGCAGCGGTCCTGGCGCAGGCGCGTCGCAAGGGCGTACCGGTTGGCGGCATGCAGAATTTCCTCGAAGGCTTTGCCGGAGGAATCAAGGGTGTCGTACGCGCCGAACGGCTTGCCCGCGGACCCTTTGCGCACGCGCGAACCAGCCCCGGTGAAGAACTGGCCGAACGCCCGGCGCTCGCCCGCGTCGCGCTCGACACCGATGCAAACGAGGGCGAATATGTCTTGCTGCTGGCGCGCTCCGCGCCGTCCGGAACGCTCGATATCGTTGCAACCGTAACCGACGACACTGCGCTGACCGAGCGGGTGATGCGTCACGCGGTGCGCTGAAATGCTGCACTGCCACAAGTCTTGAGGTCCTGAACGGACCGGAGCATAGGGGCGCGCATGCCTAAGACCACGCTGAAATCGCTGTCGGATGCGCTTGCCGTTCGACTTACCAAGGGCGCTCTTCCGGGAGAATTACAGGGGTTCGGGGAGGCCGAGCGGGCGGCCGCTGCGAGCTTCGTCGCCGCCACCGCCGAGGAGCGCGCGCCCGGGACCGCGAAGATCGCGCTCGAGCCGCTCCCTGCGACCGACCCGCGCCGTCTGATGCGGCTCGCGATCGTCAACGACGACATGCCGTTCCTGGTCGATTCGATCGCCGCGACGATCGGCGCACACGACGTGTCGATCGACCGCATCATCCACCCGGTGCTCAAGATCACCCGCGATTCCGACGGGGCGCTGACCCAAGTCGACGACGGGAACGCCGAATCGATGATCTATATCGAGCTCGAGCGCGTCGATGCGCGCGAACGGCGCGATCTTGTAGTCGAACTGGCCAAGAACCTCGCGGACGTCCGCGCCGCGGTCTCCGACTGGCAAGCGCTCGAAGCCGCGATGAGTGCCGACATCGCCACCTTGCCCGAGGGGGAAGGCAATGCGCTGCTGGCGTGGCTGCTCGACCGCAAGATGACCTTGCTGGGACATGAGACGTGGTGGGCGGACGCATCGGGCGAAAACCGCGCACTGGGTATCGCGCGCAATCCGCAACCCGTGCCCATCCTTGCCGAAGCATCGCGCCGCCTGGCGATGCAATGGTTCGAGGATGGCGGCGAAGCCCCGTTGTTGCTCAAGTCCAACCTGATTTCGGGCGTTCACCGCCACGTGCCGCTCGACCTGGCGCTGGTGCCGTTGCGCGACGGCGCGCGCGTCGCCGGGCTGTCGATCCACGCCGGGCTGTGGACCAGCGCCGCGCTGCTCGCCGCACCCGAGGACGTTCCCGTGTTGCGCGCGCGGCTGGCGGAGCTCGAAACCAAGTTCGGCTTCGACCCCAAGGGGCATACCGGCAAGGCGCTGACCCACGCGCTCGTCGCGCTGCCGCACGATCTGGTGACGGGCTTCACGCGCGAATCGCTCGAGAATGTCGCTCTGACCGCGATGTCGCTGGCGGATCGACCGCGACCGAAGCTTGCGCTGGTCCGCAGTACGCTCGGACGGCATCTGTTCGCCTTCGTATGGTTGCCGCGAGACGACCTGACCACCGCGCGACGCCTCGCGATCGGCGACATGCTCGCCGAAGTGGCGAATGCCAGCATTCTCAACTGGTCGATCGCGGTCGACGATACGATCGCGCTGATCCGCTACACGCTCGATCTGCGCGAAGGCGGCGTGCTGCCCGACGCGGATGCGCTCGACACGCGGATCGCGCGGATGGTGCGTGGCTGGGTCCCTGCGGTAGAGGCGGCGCTGGTCGAGCAGACCGATGCACCACGCGCGGCGCGGCTTGCGCTGCGCTGGGCAGCGGGCTTTCCGCAGAACTATCGCAACGTCAGCACCCCGGCCGAGGCGGGCGAGGACATCCAGCGGCTCGCGGCACTCGAAAACGAGAGCGCGCGTGGCGTGCGCCTGATCCCGACGGCCCCGGGCGAGGATCGCCATCTCAAGATCTACAAGCTCGGCAACGCGCTACCTCTGTCGGATGCGGTGCCGGTGCTCGAGAATTTCGGCTTCCGCGTGATCGGCGAGTTGCCAACGCGGTTGCAGGACGAAAGCAATGCTTTTGTCCACGAATTCATCGTCGAATCGAACGACGCCGCGTCACAGGTCGACACTGCGGTGCTGGAAGGCGCGATTGCCGCAGTGCTGGAAGGGGCTGCCGAAAATGACGCGTTCAACCGGCTGATCATCGAAGTTGGCGTCAGCCCGCAGGCGGTAGTGCTGTTCCGCGCATGGTTCCGCTACCTCCGCCAGGCAGGGCTGACCTATGGACTGACCACCGTGGTCGATGCGCTGCGTCGGGCACCCCGCGTCGCCGAGGCGCTGATCGCGCGCTTTGCCGCCGTGCATGACCCCGCGCAAAACCGCGATCCGGCCGAAACAGACGCGGCGATCGAGGCAGGCCTCGATGCCGTGACCGCGATCGACGACGACCGCATCCTGCGCGCGTTCCACGCCATGATCGCGGCGACGCTGCGCACCAACGCGTTCACGCCCGCAGGGGCCGAGGCGCTTGCGTTCAAGCTCGACAGCCATCGCATTCCCGGCCTCCCGGCTCCCGTGCCATGGCGCGAGATCTGGGTGTACAGCCCGCGGATCGAGGGCATCCACTTGCGCGCCGGCCCGGTCGCGCGCGGTGGCCTGCGCTGGTCCGACCGGCGCGACGACTTCCGCACCGAAATCCTCGGGCTGATGAAGGCGCAGCGCGTCAAGAACGCGGTGATCGTGCCGACCGGCGCGAAGGGCGGCTTCTATGCGAAGCAGCTCCCACCCGCGTCCAACCGCGATGCGTGGCTGGCGGAAGGCACTGAAAGCTACCGCGTGTTCATCCGCACGCTCCTGTCGATCACCGACAACATCGTCGAGGGCAAGGTCGTCCACCCGCAGGGCGTCGTCGTCCATGATGGCGAGGACCCCTATTTCGTCGTCGCCGCCGACAAGGGCACCGCGACCTTCTCCGACGTCGCCAATGCGATCGCGCTCGAACACGGCTTCTGGCTGGGCGATGCGTTCGCGAGCGGCGGGTCGGTCGGCTATGACCACAAGGCGATGGGGATCACCGCCAAGGGTGCGTGGGTCAGCGTCCAGCGGCACTTCGCCGAGCGCGGGACCGACGTCCAGACCCAGCCGATCCGCGTCGTCGGGTGCGGCGACATGTCGGGTGACGTGTTCGGCAACGGCATGTTGCTCAGCCACGAACTGAAGATCGTTGCAGCATTCGACCATCGGCATATCTTCCTCGATCCCGACCCCGACCCCGCCGCCTCGTTCGCCGAGCGTCTGCGGATGTTCGCGCTGCCGCGCTCGAGCTGGGCGGATTATGACGAGACGCTGATCTCGACCGGCGGCGGGGTGTTCCCGCGGACCGCCAAGGTCATCGCGCTGACCGACGAGGTTCGCGCGGCGCTTGGCCTGACCGAGCGCGAGATGGAGCCGGGCGCGCTGATCTCGGCGATCCTCAAGAGCCCGGTCGACCTGATCTGGTTCGGCGGGATCGGCACCTATGTAAAGGCACGCGCCGAGAACAACATCGCGGTGGGCGACCCCGCGAATGACCGTCTTCGCGTCGATGCGGAGGATCTGCGTGCGACGGCGATCGGCGAGGGTGCGAACCTCGGCGTCACCCAGGCCGCGCGCATCGCCTTCTCCGCGCACGGCGGACGGATCAACACCGACTTCATCGACAATTCGGCAGGCGTCGATTGCTCGGACAATGAGGTCAACATCAAGATCGCGCTCAACCGCGAAATGATCGAGGGACGTCTGGGGTTCGAGGACCGCAACAGCTTCCTCGCGAGTATGACCGACGACGTCGCGCATCTGGTGCTCGAGGATAACCGGCTCCAGACGCTCGCCTTGTCAATCGCCGAGGCCGGTGGCCCGCAGACCGTGCCGAGCTATGTCCGGCTGATCGAGATCTTCGAGGCATCGGGATCGCTCGACCGCGCGGTCGAGGGGTTGGCGGGGAATGACGACCTGCTGCGCCGCTCGACCGAGGGCCGCGGACTGACGCGGCCCGAGCTCGCGGTACTGCTGGCGACCGCCAAGCTGGCGTTGCAGGCGGCGATCGAACGGTCGGGCCTGGGCATGGCGGACGAATTGCTCCCCGACCTGCACGCGGCCTTCCCGGCGGCGATGCAGGAACGCTTCGGCAAGGCGATCGACGAGCACCGGCTGCGTGGCGAGATCGTCGCGACCAAGCTCGCCAACCGCATCATCAACCGGATGGGCGTGCTCTACCCGTTCGAACTGGCCGAGGAAGAAGGCGCCGCAATCGCGGATATCGCCGGGATGTTCGTGGTGGCCGAACGGCTGTTCGACCTGCCGACGCTGTGGCGTGAGATCGAGACGACCGACATGCCCGAAGCAGCGCGGATTGCGCTGTTCGATGAGACCGCGGTGGCGACGCGGTCGCAGATCGCGGACCTGCTCCGCGCGACGCGGACGGACGCCGGCCCGGGCGATACGCTCAAGCGGCTTGGCAAAGGGATCGCGGATCTCGACCGCCAGACCAAGGCGTTGCTGCTCGAGGAAGCAAGCGCGCACAGCGCGCGCATTGCCGCCGCACTCGAAGCGGCGGGCGCCCCGACCGCGCTGGTGCAGAAGGTCGTCCGGCTGTTCGAGATGGACGGCGCGGTGGGGCTTGCCGATCTCGGCGACCGGCTCGGGATCGACGAAACCGAGCTGACGCGCGCGTTCACGCGCCTCGGGCAGGCGCTCGGGCTCGACTGGGCGCAGGCGAATGCCGCGCGGATCGAGTCGAGCGATCCGTGGGAGCGTTTGCTGATCGCCGGGCTGGCGCGCGATTTCCAGCAATTGCGGCTGGAATTCCTGGCGCGTGCGGCGGGCGGGAAGCTCGATCCGCAGGCGCTGGTCGATGCATGGCTGGCGGACAATGCCGCGCGTGTCGGGCAGTTCAAGGCGGTGGTCGACCGGGCACGGCTGGCGCCTGCCCCCAATGCCGCGATGCTGGCGCAGATTGCAGGCCAGGCGCGGGTGTTGCTGGGGCGGTAGAATGGTTTGCCCCCCCAGCGGGGGGGCAAGCATGGCACCCCGTCGACGCGGCAGTTCCGGCTGCCAGCGGGGTGACGACGAGCTGGCTGATGTACCGCGCACGCTCCTAGTAGAGGGCTAGCGAGCAAGCCTTCAACGGCCTGACAAGATTAAGCCGACGGCAACGCCTGTCCGTTACCCAACTGCGCATGACTGCTGCAAACCTTTCGCTCGCCTTCAAACGGTTTGGGTCATGGAGCCCGGCGTATTGGGTGGGAATGCTTGCGCTATTCGCGCTTGCGCAACAGGCGGCCTCTTCGCTCAACTGCGATGTTTCCTGGCTGATCACCACCGCCGAGCGTGTGCTCGATGGAGCGAAGTTGTACCGCGACATCGAAGAGGTGAATCCACCCGCCTCGGTGCTCATCTACATGCCGTTCGTGGCGTTGGCTCGCGAACTGGGCCTACATCCGGAAGCGGTAACGGTGGTCATGGTCGCCACACTGGCGGTGTTGTCGATCTATATCTCGGGGCGTATTTTCTGCCCGCTCCCTGCCACGCGGTGGCGGTTGGCGGCATTTGCCGCGTTTGCGTTGCTCGTGTTACCGGTCGACCAGTTTGCCCAGCGCGAGCACATCGCGCTGATTGCAGGTCTGCCGATGCTGACGCTGCTGGTCACCCGCATCGAGGAGCGAGCGCCCGGCCTGCATCATGCCTGGACCGCGGGGCTCGGCGGAGGGATCATGGTGGCGATCAAGCCGCACCTGCTGTTGGCCCTGCTTCCTGTTGCGGGATGGGCGGTCGTGCGGCAACGTTCGTTCAGACCGGTGCTTGGTGGTGAATGGATTGCCCTGGTGCTGGTATGCATTGGCTACACCGCCATAGTGTGGCTGGCCTTCCCCTCGTATCTCGATCACATGCTGCCGTTGCTGCGGCTCGTCTATTTGCCAAATCGCGATAGTTGGATGCACCTGCTAACCGGATCGATGGTGTTGATCCCCGCCTTCGCGGCCGCGCTTACGTTCCGCATTGCCCATGGGTATCCCACGGTCCCGGCGGGAGCGGCCCTGCTCGCCTCGTGCGGTTTCGCCGTTGCCGGGCTGATTCAGGGCAAGGGCTATCTCAACCATGGTTATCCCGCGGTTGCCATGGCCTTGCTGGCGATTGCCCTCGAACTCTCCCGCCCCGGGGCGGCGTGGCGATTTGGGACGCTGTGCTGGGCACTACTCGCCCTCGCCTCGACCTTCAGCTACGCTCAGGTAGCGCAACCCTATGCGCTGCGGGACGCCGTGCTACGGCTGGGTCCACCACATCCGAAACTTCTTGGCATATCCTTCGACTTCGCGCTCGGCCATCCGCTGACACGCTGGGTGGCAGGTCGCTGGGTAGGGCGACGTGGCAGCCTGTGGGTGACCGGCAGTAGCCGACAGCAATTGGGCGATCCGTCGCTTGCGCCTGCGCAACGTGCCGCCGTTGCGCGAGCCGCGGCCGAGGATGCGGCGATGCTTGCCGACGATATCCTGCGCAACCAACCCGACATCGTCCTCGTGGATGCGGAACCCGGATTGGCCTGGATTGCACGACACCCCGGAGTCCGGAGCGCGATGCAATCGTATCGTCCCGCAACACACATCGGCGCTGTGACCTTATGGGTCAGGCAGTGTGCGGACAAGCAGGACGTCTCCCGCCATTGTCCGCAGTAGCCGCCTGACGGCTCTGCCTATCGTATGCCCGGCGCGAAGGCCGCGATGTCCTCCCGCAGCGGCGTCTAGAGATCAAACCGGTTGCGCAACCCATGCTGATGGCCCTGACGGATCCTCAAGCAACCGCCCGAGCCCGCTGCCTGGTCTTGAGCTGCGCCTTCCACCCGCGGGCGCGCCACCACATGATGATCCCCGTCACCGCAAGCACCGCGGGCAGAATGCCGCCGAGAAACACCAGCAGCTGCCACACGAACCCCATCCGCGTCCCGTCGTGCAGCCGCCGCATCGTTCGCGCGAGCGTCTCACGCTCGGCGCGCGCTGGCCTGGCGCGGCCGGTGACGTCATCGACCGTCACGCTCTTCGCTTCCCCCAACAGAACCTTCCATTCGGGCTTGCGATCGGTCGGCCAGTCGACGCGCGATATCGCGCCCGGTGCCACCCTGCCAGCCCGCGCGAGCACCGCATCAAGCACCAGCGTTGGACGCTCCAGCGCGACCGGACGCCCGCCTCCACCGCCACCGGGACCCCCCGGGCCGCGTGGCGCACCGCCGCCGGCGAACACCTGCGGGAACGAGATCCACACCCCCGTCAGCGACAGCACGAACAGCGGTAGCGCGATCCAGAAGCCGAACAGATGGTGCAGATTGGTGTCGGTGTTGCGATGCCGCCGCCAGCGCAGGCCGCGCGCCCAGCGCCCGACCGTCGGCCACCACAGCGACAAGCCCGAAATGCACGACACCAGCATCGCCACGCCGATCCACCCGACGATCTGCCGCCCGACCCCCGGCACCAGCAGGTTGCCGTGGAGATTGTGGAGCACGCGCAGCACGCCGCGCGCGCTGCTGCCTGTCGCGAGGATCTTCGCGGTCGGCGGATCGAGATAGACCGTCGTGCGCTGCGGCGGCCCGCGGCGGCCGGGATCGGGCGGGGTGATCGCGGTCACCTGGACCGGCCCCTCCCCTTGCGGCAGCGCGAGGCTCGCGATCCGTTCGCCGGGCTTGAGCGTGGCGCGCGCCGCAGCGACATAGCGCGCGGGATCGATCGTCGCGCTGCCGCTGGTCGCATAACGCGCAGGGTTGAGGACATGGTCGACCGCTTCGTCCCACACCAGCACCGCTCCGCTGAGCGACAGCGGGATGATGAGGACCGCAAGCAACAGCCCGATCCATTTGTGGAACTGAAACCAGACGTTTCGGAGTGCGATCTTGGACATCAGACCTCCGCCCAGCGGCGCAAAAGATTGTGATAGACGCCCGTGAGCCGGACGATTTCGGGATCGTCGCTGCCGAGCCGCGCCGCGATCGACTGGATCGCAGTGTCCTGTTCGAACAGCAGCGCCCGCGCGCCGTCGTCACGCACCATCGACTGAATCCAGAAGAACGATGCGACACGCGTGCCCCGCGTCACCGGGGTGACGTGATGGACGCTGGACGCAGGGTAAAGCACGAGCTGGCCAGCCGGAAGCTTCACGCTTTGCGCGCCGAACTGGGTCGTGATCGTCAGTTCGCCCCCGTCGTAGCTGTCGGGATCG
The DNA here is from genome assembly GCF_058782275.1 of Sphingomonas sp. FW306-05-A. Taxonomy (NCBI): domain Bacteria; kingdom Pseudomonadati; phylum Pseudomonadota; class Alphaproteobacteria; order Sphingomonadales; family Sphingomonadaceae; genus Sphingomonas; species Sphingomonas sp. FW306-05-A. The sequence continues at coordinate 222,695 of NZ_JBYSXN010000003.1, read as the reverse complement.
GACAGGAACAATGTCGCGGACAGGTCGCTTCGGATGCGGAAATCGCTGCCGCGCCGGATGCGGATTGCAGTGTCGACATGCGCGCCGAAGGCGTCGCCTTCGCCGTACCGGTTGAACAGCGGCGGGAAGACCTTGAGCGGGAGCGCCGCCGCGACGAACAGCGGAGATGCGCCGAGCGCGTCGAGTACCGCGTTCCCCCCTGCGCGCGCCGCCGCACTGTCCTCGGGCAATTGCGTGTTGCGCTTGGCGAGCGCGGATTGCGCGCCCGACGTGGCATTGCCGTCGATCCAGTCGGCGACGTCGAGCTGCGCGCGCAGGTCGGCAACCTGCGCGGGCGTCAACAGATCGGGGATGATCGTCAGCATGCCTGCGCCCGGATCGCCTGGACACCGCGCACGCGGAAAGCGGCTATTTCAGAAGCCGCGAGCCATGCCGCGGCCTTGTCGACGAACGCCGGGGTCGCGGTTGCGCCGGCCCGCTTGAGCCAGCCGATCGCTTCCTCGATTTGTCCGCCGATCCCGAGCATCCGCGCGTGGTTGAACGCGCCCCGGAAATCGCCGCCCTGCGCCGCGCGGGCATAACAAATCGCCGCGGCCGCGAGGTCGCGCGGGACGACCCAGCCGTCCTCGTGGAAGCTGCCGATGAAGTTGATCGCCTTGGCGTTCCCAAGCGCGGCCGCCTTGCGGAACCAGTCGAGCGCGGCTGCCTTGTCTTCCGCGACACCGTGGCCGAGCGCGAGCAGCGTCGCGTAATTATACATGCCCCAGTCGAGCCCCGCCTCCGCGGCGATCCGGTAGCATTCCGCCGCGCGCATCTTGTCGGGCGCGGTGCCCCAGCCGAGATCGTAGCAGCGCCCGACCATGTTGATCCCCATCACATGATGCTGTGCCGCGGCGCGCGTGAACCAGCCGAGCGCAGCGGCGGGATCGCGTGCCACGCCCGCGCCATCGAGCAGCATCTGGCCGTACACCGCTTGCGCGTCCGCCATGCCGGCATCTGCCGCCGCGCGGACGAATGCCGCGCGGGTCTCGGGCGGGCCGGAGAGATGCGTGCCGATCTCCTCCGGGGTTAATGCCATCAGCTGATCCAGCGACAGCATCAGAACTTCGCCGTGATCGTGCCGAACACGGTCCGCCCCGGCGCGATGTTCGCGAAGTGCGAGGCGTAGGTCTGCGTGAAATAGACCTTGTTGGTCAGGTTCTGCGCGTTGACGCTGAGCTCCAGATTGGGCGTGATCGCGTAGCTCGCGCGCGCATCGAACCGCCAGTAGTCCGGGATGCCGCGCAACAGGGTCGTGGTGGCGGGGTTGATCGTGACGACGCCCGCAGTCGTCTGCGTCGCGGTACGATTGTCGGCATAGCCGCCATATTGCCGCCCCATGTAGATCGCGCTGCCGCCGACCTGCAGGCCCTTGACCAGTTCATAGTTGGTCGTCGCGGTGAAGCTGTGCTGCGCGGTCTGGGGCACCTGCCTGCCGGTGTTGACCGAGGGAACATAGACCGTCTTGGCCGCAGCCGGACCATTGGCGGCAGCGGTCAGCGCGCTGTTGCCGCCGTCGATGACCTTGGGGTCGAGATAGGTGTAGCCCCCGAACACGGTCCAGCCCGGCCGGATCGTCCCGCTCGCGGTCAGTTCGACGCCGCGGATCCGCGTCTTGCCGAGGAAACCGACGGTATTCGCGTCGATCTGCACCCGTGCGTTGCTGATATCGGTCTGGAATACCGCAAGCCCGAGCTGGAGCTGTTCGTGGAACAGGCTGCCCTTGGCGCCGACTTCGTAGGATTTGGTCTTCTGTACCTTGAGCGCATCAAGGATCGCCAGATTGACCGGGGTCGCGGTGGTCGGCAGCGCATTGTCCTCGCGACCTTCGCCGAGCAACGCATTGGGCGGCGTCGCGGCGGTGGCGTAACTTGCATAGAGGCTGGTTTCGCTGGTCGGCTTGAACACCAGGCCCGCCTGCCAGTTGAACAGTTCGTCCTTGCGCGACAGTCGGGTCGCATTGCCGCCCGCCGCGAACGGCAGCGTGACGGTCGACTTGAACTGGTCGTAGCGCGCGCCGAGGTTGAGGATCAGTTGCGGAAGCAGCGTGATCGAGTCGAACCCGTAGACGCCGATCGTCGTCGCGTCGTTCTGCGTCTCGGTGTTGGACGCGCCGCGTACGATCGGCGTCGCGACGCTGGAGGTGTCGCTGGTGTAATTGACCCAGGGGTCGGACGGATTGGGGTTGAACAGGCTCGCGCAATAATAGCGTGCGATCGTCGCGGTGTTGCAGCGCGGGCTGACGGTCGATCCGTTCGCCGAGACGAAGGTGCCGCGCCGGGTCTTCTCCCAGGCGACTTCCGCACCGACCGCGAAGCTGTGCTTGATGCTGCCGGTCGCGAACGTGCCGCTGAGGTCGGTCTGGTCGATCAGGCTCTCGCTATAGCCGTAGCGCGTGTTGCCGCGCCGCCAGACGTATCCGCCGGTCAGCACGTCGCCGCGCGTCCCCGCCGTCCCGGTGGTGGGATTAGTCGCGGCGGTGCCTGACACGTTGCCCTGGCTGTCGTCGGGGAGCGTGAAGATATAGGCCTGTTCGCTGTGTGAGACGCGTGCGGTGTTGCGCAGCGTGATCCCGCCGAAGTCATGCTCAACCCGCAGCATCGCCTGGTTGGTCGTTGCATCGCGGAAGTCGCGGTCCTTCAGGCCATAGAAGGCCGAGCGCGACACCGTCCCCGTCTGTCCGCCGCGCGTCGTGATCGTGCCGACCGCGGGGGTGGTGAAAACGTTCCCCGCGGGAAGCGTGCAATTGGTGGCCGAGCAGACATATTGGTACGGGATGCCGCTGTCGGGGAGTTCGTGGTTCTCGAGATAATAATAGCTCGCGGTCAGCCGCGTCGGCGTACCGAGGCCAATCGTCACGCTCGGCGCGAAGCCCCAGCGGTTGGCGTACACCGCGTCGCGATCGACGACGTTCTGATCGTGCCACAGCCCCTGCAGGCGGACCGCGGCGGTGTCGCTCAGCCGAACGTTGATGTCCCCGGTGACGCGCTTGAAATCACCATTGCCGTAGCTTGCGCTCGCCGAACCAAAGGTCAGCGCCTGCGGCAGCCGCGACAGGATGTTGAGCGAGCCGCCCGCATTGCCGCGCCCGCCGAGCGTCGAATCCGACCCGCGGACGATCTGCACCGAATCGACCGCGAACACTTCGCGCGTCTGCGACGACAGGTCGCGCACGCCGTCGACATAGACGCTGCCCTGGCTGTCGAAGCCGCGGATGAACGGGCGATCGCCGATCGGGTTGCCGCCTTCCGCGGCACCGAAGGTAATGCCGGGAACGGTGCGCAGCGCATCCTGGAGCGAGGTCGATCCGGTCTGCTGGATCACTGACTTGTCGAGCACGACAATCGACTTGGGCGTGTCGACCAGCGGTGCGACCTGCTTGGGGTCGCGACGTTCGCGCTGGCCGTGGACGATGATGTCGAGCTTCTGGTCGGGGTCTTCGTCGTTCGCAGGCGGCGGTGCGGCGGCGGGCGCGTCACTGGCAAAGGCGGGCAAGCTGGCGAACGCTCCGACGCAAGACAGCGCGAGGTAGGCAGGCTTTGCGACGGCGATACGTGACATGAAATTCCCCCTTTGACTGGGGCCTCGCTATTGCGAGTCACTCTCATTGTCAACGCTATTGCGAATTACTCTCAAAGTTTGCCAGCGAAACGATCCAGCTTCTGAGCGCGCTTGCAAGGTTTGGCGGGTCATCGGCGCGGATTCGGAGGGCATCTACCTGCGCTATCAATGCGTTGAGTGGCAACCCCCGCACACGAGCGGCCTGATCCAGGGCACGCCAGAAAATCGGTTCGAGACTAATCGACGTAGGGTGCCCGGCGATCGTTACGGAACGTTTGACGGGGCCGATAAACCCGCCGGAGGGAGGAACGACGTGCATCACTCTACCGTAGCAGATCGACGCCTTCAGATCTCGATTGCCGCACGCTTCCTCATCCTTGCGCTCGACACTGTGTGGGCACCGTGTTTGATGAGGCTTCTTACCGCCGGCTCGGCATAACGCGTAACGCCCCAGGCAGCAGCCACTGCACCAGCCGCCACGCTTACCACCACCAGGAAGGGGGGCACGCGCCCGAGGGTCATGTTGCCCCATCCGATCAACGAGACCCCGATCTCGTTATGCAGCAGATACAAGGCATAGCTGATCGAACCGAAGAACATCGCGATTCTGCTGGAGAGCGCAGCCTGTAGGGGACGCGAAACCTGCGCGGTCGAGAACAGGATCACGACCAGTATCAGGATTGCGCGGTCGATCCATTGCAGCGGTATGAAATTGGTTTGCGTCATCGCCGTCGCAATACCGAGAAGGAACGCCGCGTTGAACAGTGCCGCACTCTTGCTTTGTCGTGCTTTGTAGAACAGCGCCCCGCTGGCAAACCAGCCGTACAGGTGCATGTTCATCCATCCGAGCGGCTCGATGGCACGGCGCAAGCCATGGGAAACACCCATCGTCGCCATGATCGCATCCCCGGTCGACGTCACCACCGCCAAAATCACGATTGCGCAGACCGCAACCCGCCATCCGGCCACGAAATACAGGGCACCGAAAACGACATAGAATCCCATTTCCGTATACAACGTCCAGAAAACGCCATCGAGCGACTGTATGTCGAGATGCATCACCGCGTGCAGGATCGATGGCGAGACAAAGATTAGTCCCGGTATTACATCGAGAACGCTTCGCATCGGATGCGGTCCAGGTATGTCGGTGGCGGCATTGAATACCACGAGCGTAATCGTAGTAATCAACATCGCAGGGAAAAGGCGGAGCCACCGATGATACAGGAATGGCCCGAACGCCCGACGTTTTTCGAGCGTCATCAGTATGACGAAGCCCGAAATCAGAAAGAACAATTGTACGCCGACCCAACCGCGCGCAATCAACGGAGCAAATATGCCGCCATCACATCCCAGAATGGCAGCATATGTTGGCCCGCAATAATGATACAAGAGTACCGATAGAATCGCGACCCCACGCAGCCCGTCGAGATAGTCTATCCGACCACCAATGCTTGCCATCCCCGCCCCTGTCATTCACGGGCGTCCCCCGACGCCGTCGATCCGAGTATACAGAGTCATGATCAGATGACGATACCTTCAACTATCTCCCACTAACGACCTGCAATCCTTTGCAGCGACATTGAGATCTAATATTTACCCTCGATACGCGTCGATGTTAACTCGCAGCGAGCGGTAGAGAGAATTACGGCGTATCGAACAACGCCGCCAACTGCTCGATGATCGTGCCGCCCAGCTGCTCGGCATCCATGATCGTCACCGCGCGCGCGTAATAGCGGGTCACGTCATGCCCGATCCCGATCGCCGCGAGTTCGACCGGCGACTTCGCCTCGATCCAGCCGATCACCTGCCGCAGATGCCGTTCGAGATACGACCCCGAATTGACCGAGAGCGTCGAATCGTCGACCGGGGCGCCGTCCGAGATGACCATGAGGATCTTGCGCTCCTCGGGCCGCGCGATCAGCCGAGAATGCGCCCAGAGCAGCGCCTCGCCGTCGATATTCTCCTTGAGCAGCCCCTCGCGCATCATCAGCCCGAGCGAATTGCGCGCACGCCGCCATGGCTCGTCCGCCTTCTTGTAGACGATGTGGCGGACGTCGTTGAGCCGGCCCGGCTGCGGTGGGCGGCCTGCCGCGAGCCATGTCTCGCGCGACTGCCCGCCCTTCCACGCCCGCGTGGTGAAGCCGAGAATCTCGGTCTTGACCCCGCACCGCTCAAGCGTCCGCGCGAGAATGTCCGCGCTGATCGCCGCGATCGAGATCGGGCGGCCGCGCATCGATCCGCTATTGTCGATGAGTAGGGTCACGACCGTGTCGCGGAAATCGGTCTCGCGCTCGATCTTGTAGCTCAAGGACAGCGTCGGATTGACGACGATCCGCGCGAGCCGCGCCGCGTCGAGGATCCCCTCTTCCTGATCGAAATCCCAGCTGCGGTTCTGCTGCGCCATCAGGCGGCGTTGCAACCGGTTGGCGAGCTTGGTCACCGCGCCCTGCAGATGGACGAGTTGCTGGTCGAGATAGGAGCGCAACCGCAGTAGCTCGTCTGCGTCGCATAGGTCGGTCGCGGCGATCACCTCGTCATAGGCGGTGGTCCACGCCTTATATTCGAACTGCGGGGAGAAATCCGCGGGCGGGCGATTGGGGCGGACCGGGAGCATCCCCTCCTCGCCGTCGTCGCCGGGCTCGCCGTCCATGTCGTCGGTGGTCTCGTCGCCCTGTTCCTGGCCTTCGCCGTCCTCGGCATCGGAATCCTGCTCGGACCCGCGCGCCTCGATCTCACCCTGGCCTTCGTCGCCCTGATCGTCGCCTTCGTCGCCCTCGTCCTGCTGCTGTTCCTCGGTGCCCTCGTCGTCATTGCCGCCCTCGTCCGATTCGTCGGGGAGAATGTCGCCCTCGACCAGTTCGAGATCCTCGAGCAGCCGTGTGATCAGCCCGGCGAAGGCGCGCTGATCGTCAATCGCGAGCGCCATCGCATCGAGATCGCCGCCGGCCTTCTGTTCGATCCATTCACGCACCAGGTCGAGGCCCTGCAGCGTCGCGGCGGGCGGTGCGACCCCGGTGAGCCGTTCGCGCACCAGCAGCCCGAGCGCGGTCGACAACGGGACTTCGGCGCGCGTGCGCGCCCGTGTGATCGGGTCGGCGCGCAACCGCGCTTCCATCGCGGTGTCGAGATTGGCGGTGATCCCGGCATAACCGCGACTGCCCAGCGCCTCGACGCGCGCATTCTCGGCGGAATCGAATACCGCGCGCGCGACCGCCTCGCCCGGGGCGTGGCGATTGTGGATCGCGGCATTGTGGTGCCGCAGCCGCAGCGCGAACCCATCCGCGAAGCCGCGCGCCTCGGCGACCTGTTCAGGCGGCAGCGTGCGCGCAGGCATCGGCACCTTGATGTGCTTGCCCGACTGGGTCGGGGAGTCCGCGGTATAGGCCAGCTCGATTTCGGGCTCGTCCGCCAGCGCGCGCGCGGTTCCGCCGAGCACGGCCTTGAAACGATCGAGTGGGGTATCAGTGGCCACGGTTCAACTCCGGCACGGCAATGTGCCCAGGTGCGAGATCGGGATTCGGGTGGATCGTCGCAACCCGGGTGGTGGGATTGTGGGGCGATACGTGCAACGCAGCGCCACGAGGACCTAGCTACCAGATAACGTCCGCGCCGAAAGGCAAAACGACCGGCCGCAGGATCGCGTACGGATCAGCCCTCGATCCGGGGTTGGGCGTTGCTCCGTACGCCCATCTCGACGATCGTCTCGATCCGCACGACGCGCTTGTCGATTGCCGCGGCATAGTTGCTCAGGCCCTTCACGTCGTTGGCGAGGCGATCAACCTTGCGGTCCATGACTTCCAGGCGTTCCTGCATCAGCACGACGTTGCGGATCGCCTCCAGCGCGTCCCCAAGCGAACTCACGTGCGGATGCCGGCGGCGCGCAAGGTCCGGTCGACCTCGTCATGGGTCGCGTCCAGCGTCTGGATCATACGGTCGATCGCAGCGGCCATCCGCGGCATTGCCACATTGACTTCGCTGACCAGCGCCGCGAGTTCGGCGTCTTCGCGGTCCGCGCCCTCGGCGATGTAGCGGCTCGAGGCCTCGCGCAGCACATGCCCGACCGAATGGCCGGTCCGCGCGGCATAGGCATCAAGTGCTGCCTTGTCGTCTGGCGTCGTCAAGAACGTCACGCGCGCGGTCTGCATGGGGCGACTCCTTATAAGGTCATTATAAGGCGCGCCTGATCGGTTGCAAGGTAGGGCCCCGGGAAGGACTCACAACGGAATGTTGTCGTGCTTCTTCCACGGATTCTCGAGCTGTTTCCCGCGCAGCTTGCGCAGGCCGAGCGCGATGCGGCGGCGAGTCGAGTGCGGCTGGATCACTTCGTCGATGAAGCCCTTGCTTGCTGCCACGAACGGGTTGGCGAAACGCGCTTCATATTGCGCGGTCTGCGTTGCGATTTCCTCGGGCGTGCGGCCGCGGAAGATTATCTCGACCGCGCCCTTCGCGCCCATCACCGCGATCTCGGCGGTCGGCCAGGCATAATTGAGGTCGCCGCGCAAATGCTTGGACGCCATCACGTCATACGCGCCGCCATAGGCTTTCCGCGTGATCACGGTGATCTTGGGGACGGTCGCCTCGGCATAAGCGAACAGCAGCTTGGCACCGTGCTTGATGATGCCGTTCAGTTCCTGCGACGTGCCGGGCAGGAAGCCGGGGACGTCAACGAAGGTGACGATCGGAATTTCGAACGCATCGCAGAAGCGCACGAACCGCGCCGCCTTCTTGGACGAATTGATGTCGAGGCACCCCGCCAGCACCATCGGCTGGTTCGCGACGAACCCGACAGTGCGCCCCTCGATCCGCCCGAAGCCAGTGATGATGTTGGCGGCGTGGGTCGGCTGGACCTCGAAGAAATCGCCCTCGTCGACGGTCTTCCGGATCAGCTCGTGCATGTCGTACGGCTGGTTGGCGGAGGCGGGGACCAGCGTGTCGAGCGAGTCCTCGAGCCGGTCCCACGGGTCTGACGACGGCCGCTCGGGCGATCCCTCACGGTTCGACGCGGGGAGGAAATCGATAAAGTCGCGCGCGGCGAGCAGCGCCTCGATGTCGTTCTCGAACGCGACGTCAGCGACGCCGGACTTGGTGGTGTGCGTGACCGCGCCGCCGAGTTCCTCCTGCGTGACGATCTCGTTGGTGACGGTCTTCACCACATCGGGGCCGGTCACGAACATGTAGGACGAGTCCTTCACCATGAAGATGAAGTCGGTCATTGCCGGCGAATAGACCGCGCCGCCGGCGCATGGCCCCATGATCAGCGAGATCTGCGGCACGACGCCGCTCGCGAGCACGTTGCGCTGGAACACTTCGGCATAGCCGCCGAGCGATGCGACGCCCTCCTGAATCCGCGCACCGCCGCTGTCGTTGAGGCCGATCACGGGCGCACCGACCTTCATCGCCATGTCCATGATCTTGCAAATCTTCTGCGCGTGGCGTTCGGACAGCGACCCGCCGAACACGGTGAAATCCTGGCTGAACACGAACACCAGTCGCCCGTTGATCGTCCCTGATCCGGTGACGACGCCGTCGCCGGGGACGATCTGGTCCTGCATCCCGAAGTCGACGCAATTATGCTCGACGTACATGTCGAGTTCCTCGAACGAGCCTTCGTCGAGCAACACCTCGAGCCGTTCGCGCGCGGTCAGCTTGCCCTTGGCGTGCTGCGCAGCGATCCGCTTCTCGCCCCCGCCCAGCCGCGCCGCGGCGCGCTTGCGTTCCAGTTCGGCGATGGTCGAGGACATGGCAACTCCTAGGCGTTCGGCTTGGACATCCGGTTGCGCCGTCTTTTCGCGTTTTCAGACCGGAACGCAACACCGATTGCAGCGCCCGAACTCGGTGCTATGCTCGGGTAAAACACGGGGAGAATGTCAATGCGTCGCCTGCTCATGCTTCGTCTGTCGACCGCGGTCGCGCTGGGGGCGTTGGCCGCCCCCGGCCTCGCCAAGACCGAACCAGCCGCCACCCCGGCGGCAACCGGCGCGCGCTACGGCAGCTTCGGCATCGACCTGACCACGCAGGAAAAGACGGTGAAGCCCGGCGACGATTTCTGGACCTTCGCCAATGGCGGATGGGACAAGCGCACGCAGATCGCGCCGGACCGGACGTCCGCCGGATACGGCGTCGTGCTGACCGACGAGGCCGAGGCGAACGTCCGCAAGATCCTCGACGATGCCGCCGCCAACCCCGCCGCGGTCGGTGCGGGGGCGAAGCAGTTCGGCGACCTGTACGCGAGCTTCATGGACGAAGCGGCGATCGACAAGGCGGGTGCCGCGCCGCTCGCGCCCTATTTCGCCAAGATCGACGCCGCCACCGACCGCGCCAAGCTCCAGACGCTGTTCGCGACCACGGGGTACGCCAGCCCGGTCGTGATCGGCCAGCTTCCCAACCCGTCGGATCCGTCGAAATATACCGTCGGCACCGGACAGGGGTCGCTCGGCATGGGCGGACGCGATTATTATCTCGAGACCGGCCCGAAATACGACGCGTTCCGCGCAGCGTATCGCGCTTATGTCGCGCAGATGCTGACGCTGGCGGGCCTGACCGATGCGAGCGCGCGCGCCGACCGGATCATCGCGCTCGAAACCGCGATGGCGAAGGTGCAATGGTCGCCGGTCCAGTCGCGCGACCTGTTGGCGATGCTCAAGCCGATGACCGCGGCGCAGCGCACCGCGCTCGCGCCCGAGTTCGACTGGCCGCTGCTGCTCCAGACAGCGGGTTATGGCGATTTCCCGGTCGTCATCATGAGCAACTCGACTGCGCTGACCGGGCTCGGCAAGATCTTCGCCGAAACGCCGGTGTCGACTTGGCAGGACTGGATGAAGTTCCGCTTCGCGGTCGCCGCAGCCCCGATGCTGCCCAAGACGTTCGACGACGCGACTTTCGCTTTCTACGGCAAGACGCTCAACGACCAGCCGTCGCAGCGCGCACGCTGGAAGCGCGGGATCGCGATGGTCAACGGCACGATGGGCGAGGCGATCGGCGAGATCTACGTCAAGCGCCACTATCCGCCCGAGAGCGAAGCCAAGATGGGCGAGCTGATCGCCAATCTGCGCGCTGCGTACAAGGACCGGATCACCGCGAACGGCTGGATGGACGCGAAGACCAAGACCGCGGCGCTCGCCAAGCTCGCCGCATTCGACCCGCGCGTCGGACATCCGGTCAAGTACATCGACTACACCTCGCTCCAGGTCGTCCGTGGCGACCCGCTCGGCAATGCGATCCGCGCGGGCGAGTTCCAGCATCAGCTCGACCTCTCGCGCTTGAAGGCCCCGGTCGACCGGACTTTGTGGGACATGACCCCGCAGACGGTAAACGCCTATTACAATCCGCTGGCGAACCAGATCACCTTCCCCGCCGCGATCCTGCAGCCGCCGTATTTCGACCCCAAGGCGGATGCCGCGGTCAACTATGGCGCGATCGGCGCGATCATCGGGCATGAGATGGGGCATGGCTTCGACGATCAGGGCAGCCTGTTCGGGCCGACCGGCAGGGTCGAGAACTGGTGGACGCCCGAGGCGAAAACCGCGTTCAAGGCGCGGACCGGCGCGCTCAGCCAGCAATATGACGCTTATGAACCGATCCCCGGCGTCCATGTGAAGGGCGCGCTGACGCTCGGCGAGAACATCGGCGATCTCGGCGGGGTCGAGACCGCTTATGCCGCCTATCAGAAGTATCAGCAGACTCACGGCAAGGCCCCGGTGATCGACGGGCTGACCGGCGACCAACGCTTCTTCCTGTCCTATGCGCAAGCCTGGCAGTCCAAGCTCCGCGAAGGCGCCGCGCGCGCGCGGTTGCTGACCGACCCGCATTCGCCGCCGTTCTACCGGGTCAACGGGATCGTGCGGAATGTCGACGCCTGGTATGCGGCGTTCGGGGTGAAGCCGGGCGACAAGCTGTATCTGGCACCGGCGGACCGGGTGCATATCTGGTAACGAACCGTGCGAAGCCGCCGCGCTGGCGGCTTCGCAGCTTAGTCGAGGGGGAGCCCTGTCTCGATCTCGCGTGCGACATGGAAGACGCGACCGATGATGAGGCAGTCGGCCTCGACCCGGTAGAAGATGCGGTAGCTACGATGCCGGCAGGTTCGCACGCCTCCGGCAAATTGCTCGGATACCGGGTGCATTTCGGGATATTCGCACAGCCGTTCAAAGGTCGCGTCGAAGCTCAGAAAATAGGCTTCGCCGACGTCGACCCCGAAGGTCGCGCATCCATAGCGCAGGATATCGGTTAGATCGGCGTCCGCTCTGTCGCTGAGCTCAAGCCGCAGCACGGCTATTCCGGTGGTCAGCCAGAATATCCTGCAGGGATCGCTTGCTTACCCCGGACGCGAAGCCTTTCGCGATTTCGACGCGGAGCCAGTCCAGGTGGTCCGCCTGCGCCTTGTCCGCCCGAATCAGCTCGGCCAGATAGTCGCTGCTGCTCGCGTAGTTTCCATCCGCAACGCGCTGTTCCAGCCAGAAAAGCATGTCTTCGGAAACAGAGACCGTCATCTGTGCCATGGCGCGATCCTACTAAAATGCGGACCGCGCCACAAGCAACCCTTACCGCAGCAGCACCAGTTCCTCCGCCATTGACGGGTGCAGCGCGACGGTCTGGTCGAAGTCGTCCTTGGTCAGCCCGGCCTTCACCGCGACCGCCGCCGCCTGCAGAATTTCGGGCGAGTCCGGGCCGATCATGTGGAGCCCGAGCACCTGACCGGTCTCAGGGTTGCACACCATCTTGTACAACGCGCGCTCGTTGCGCCCCGCGAGCACGTTCTTCATCGGGCGGAAGTCGGACATGTAGACCTTGACCGAGCCGAACTTGTTCTTCGCCTGCGCTTCGGTCAGGCCGACGCCCGCCATCGGGGGATGGCTGAACACCGCCGAGGGGATGTTCTCATAATCCACCCGGTGCGGCTTGTTGCCGTACATCGTGTCCGCAAACGCCTGCCCCTCGCGGATCGCGACGGGGGTGAGCTGGACGCGGTTGGTGACGTCGCCGACCGCATAGATGCTGTCGCAGGTCGACTTGTTGTCCTCGTCGACCACGATCGCGCCCTTGTCGTCCATCTCGACGCCCGCGCTGTCCAGCCCGAGCCCTTGGGTGTTGGGCGACCGCCCGGTCGCGAACAGCACGCAATCCACGTCGATCGGCTCATGGCCGGTCATCGAGACGCGGAGACACCCGTCGCCCTGCTTCTCGATCCCCTGGAAAGCGGCGTTGAAGCGGAATTCGAGCCCCTTCATCATCGAGATCTGGAGCAGGCGATCGCGGATCGATTCGTCATAGCCGCGCAGGATCACGTCGGTGCGGTTGATCAGCGTCACCTTGCTGCCGAATTCGTTGAAGATCCCCGCGAACTCATTGGCGATATAGCCAGCGCCCGCGATCAGGATGCGCTTGGGGAGCGCGTCGAGATGGAACACTTCGTTCGAGGTGATGCCGTGTTCGTTCCCCGGGCAGTCGGGCACGACCGGCGTTGCGCCGACCGCGATCAGAATCTTGCCCGCGGTCACTTCGCGCCCGTCACCGAGCCGGACCGAATGCGGCCCGGTCACGACCGCGCGATCGAGGATGATGTCGACCCCGTTGTTGTTGAGCGTGTCGGTATAGGCGCCGTTGATCCGGTCGACCTCCTCCATCACATTGTCGCGCAGCCGGACCCAGTCGAACCCGAGATTATCGGGCACGTCCCAGCCGAACCGCTTCGCGTCCTTCAGATCCTCCGCGAAATGCGCGCCATAGACGAGCAGCTTCTTGGGCACGCAGCCGCGAATGACGCAGGTGCCGCCGACGCGATATTCCTCGGCCACCGCGACCTTCGCGCCATGCGCCGCCGCAACGCGCGACGCGCGCGTACCGCCCGAGCCCGCACCGATGACGAAAAGGTCGTAGTCATACTCAGCCATGTCTTGTCCTTCTGCAGCCGCAAAACACGCGGCCCGTAAATCCTGGTTAGTCACTGCCCCCAAACGGGGATAAGGGTAGGCCACTTATCCTAGCGCTGCCCCGCCCGGCGCATCGGCATCGCGTCGATCGTCGCGACCAACGTGGACGCGTCGATCGGCTCGGAGCGGCGCAGCGCGGCGTGGCCATCCTTGCCGACCAGCACCACGCCGAACGCCGCCTTGGGCAAACGCCACCGTTCGCGCAAAGCCGCGGCAGTGTCGGCAGCGCCGCGCACCGTGTCCCCGGTGAGTTCGACCACCGTGACGTCACGGTCGGCAAGCGCCTTTGTCATCCCCGCCAGCGCGGCGTCCTGCGCGACCCTGCGCGCATCCGCCGCGCTCGCGGCGGCGACGATCAACACCCGGCGCTGGTGGCGCATGTCCGCCACCGTCATTGAAGCCATCATCGCCGCCAGCATGATCATCCGAACGCGCGCTTGATCAGGTCGGTGGTCGACACGTCGAATTCCTGCCCGCCCGCATCCGCCGCCTTGGCCATTTCCTTGCCGAGCTCGACGCCGAACTGGTCGAACGGGTTGATCCCGATCAGCACCGCATTCACGAACACGCGCTGTTCGTAGAAGGCGATCAGCGCACCGAGCGTCCGCGCGTCGAGATCGTCGAGCAGGATCGTCGACGAAGGCCGATCGCCCGAATAGCTGCGCGCGGCGTCGTCGTTCGGACGGCCCTTCATCAGTGCGGCCCCTTGCGCAAACGCGTTGAGCAGCAACTGGCGATGGTGATCCTCCGCCAGCGTATCACCCGCCTCGATCACCGCGACGAACTCGACCGGGACCAGATGCGTGCCCTGATGGAGCAGCTGGAACACCGCATGCTGCGCATCGGTGCCGACACCACCCCAGGTAATCGGCGCGGACGGGCCGTTGAGCGGCTCGCCGTCGATCGTCACGCCCTTGCCGTTCGATTCCATCTCGAGCTGCTGGAGATAGGACGGAAGCAACCGCAACCGCTCATCATACGCAAAGGTCGCGCGCGTCTCGGCGTGGCGGTTGTGGGTGTAATAAAGGTCGGCAAACGCCGCGAGCACCGGCGCATTGTGCGCGAGCGAAGTCTGGCGGAAATGCCGGTCCATCTCGCCTGCACCCTCGAGCATGTCCGAAAAATCGTCCCAGCCGAGCGCGAGCGCCGCGGGGAAGCCGATCGACGACCACAGCGAGTACCGGCCCCCGACACTCTCGGCGAACGGGAGGACACGCGTTTCGTCGACACCCCATTCGACCGCCTTGTCGGGGTCGGCGGTCAGCGCGATGACCTTGCCGTACACGTCGTCGACGCCGCCCTCGCCCATCCACTGCAACACCGATTCGGCGTTGAGCATGGTTTCCTTGGTGGTGAAGGTCTTGGACGCGACGACCAGCAACGTCGCGGTCGGATCGAACTTGGCGAACGCTTCCTCGAGCGCGCAGCCATCGACGTTGGAGACGATTGCGACATCGTAGCGGCCGGACTCGCGCCCCAGCGCATCGACGAGCAGGTCAGGCCCAAGCGCCGAGCCGCCGATGCCGACGTGGAGCACATGGCGAATCTCGCCAAGCGCGCCGCCCTCGATCGCGTCGATCAACGCGCGCATCCGCGCATGCAGGATGCGCGCGGCGGCGACATCGTCCTCGGAACCCTCGCCGCGTTCGGCGACATGCGTCACGGCGCGGCCTTCGGTGGTGTTGATGACCTTGCCCGAGAACAGCGCCTCACGCTTGCCGTGCAGGTCCTGCGCCTTGGCGAGCGCCTCGAAGGCAGTAACCGCCTGTTCGGTCAGATGCGTCTTCGACCAGTCGAAGTGAATCCCCGCAACGTCGACGGTGAAGCGCGCGAGCCGCTCGGCATCGTCGGCGAACAGGGTTTCAAGCCGGGGGCTGGGAAGCCCCTCGATCGCGGTCCAGTCGGCTGCCATGAGTACCTCGTTGCTTGTAGGGGTGGATCGAATCCCGGTGTAGATCGCCCTAACGGCCCCCAGTTACAACCGCCAGCTTGACGACACGCTCCGCCGCCCGCAAACCGCGCGCTATGCCCGACATCGAACCCGCGCCCGTTCCGCTTGGCCAAGCGGTCCCTCGCAAGGCCAAGCCCCGCCAGTCGGAAACGCGCGAAACGCTGAGCTTCTTCCTGAAGCTCGCGATCGTCGTGTTCGTGTTCCGCAGCTTCATCTTCGCGCCGTTCAGCATCCCGTCGCAATCGATGCTGCCGCGGCTGTACATCGGCGATTACCTGTTCGTGTCCAAGTGGAACTACGGCTATTCGCGCTGGTCGCTGCCGTGGGGCGTGCCGCTGATCCCCGGTCGGATCCTGCCGCGCGACCCGACCCGCGGCGACGTCGTCGTGTTCCGCGGCCCTCCGGGCGAGGACCATGACGTGATCAAACGCGTGATCGGCCTGCCCGGCGACAGCGTGCAGATGCGCGGGGGGCAGGTGTTCCTCAACGACAAGGCGATCCCCAAGGTGCGGATGCCCGACTTCACCATTCCGCTGTCGCCCAATTATCCGGGCGGGACCGAATGCCCTGGCGAATTCATGGACTCCGACGCCGCAGGCACGCCGATCTGCCGCTATCGCCAGTTCCGCGAGACGCTTCCCAACGGCAAGAGCTACGCCGTGCTCGACCGCGGCGAGATGCCGAGCGCCGACGATACCGCAGTGTACAAGGTGCCCGCGGGCCATGTCTTCGTGATGGGCGACAACCGCGACGACAGCGGCGACAGCCGGTTCGACCCGCCGCAGGGCATGGGGTTCGTGCCGATGGAGCGGATCGAGGGCAAGGCGGTCGTGTCGTTCTTCTCGACCGATGGCTCGGCCAGCTGGCTGCTGCCGTGGACTTGGTTCAGCGCGGCGCGCTGGTCGCGGGTCGGAGAAGGTTTTTGAGCGTAGCCTTGCAGGACTGGGTGGCCGAGACGTTCGGCCACCGCCCGATCGACCTCGTCCCGTTCGAACGCGCGCTGACGCATGGCAGCCAGGCGGCGGCCAATTACGAGCGGCTCGAGTTTCTCGGCGACCGCGTGCTCGGGCTGGTGATGGCGGAATGGCTGTTCGAGCTGTTCCCGAAAGAGCCCGAGGGGGCGCTGTCGAAGCGGTTGAACGCGCTGGTGACGGGCGCGATCTGCGCCGATGTCGCGCGCTCGATCGGCGTGGTGCCGTATCTCAAGCTCGGCAAGCAGGCGCGCGACGATGGCGCGTCGGACAGCGACAATGTGCTGGGCGACGTAATGGAGGCGCTCATCGGCGCGGTCTATCTGGAAGCCGGGCTGGAGGGTGCGCGCCATGCCGTCCGCACCTGCTGGCAGGATCGCGCAAGCCGGCAGCTCGCAGCACCGCAGCATCCCAAATCCGCGCTCCAGGAATGGGCCGCGGCGCACAACCGCAAGGCCCCGACCTATGAAGTGCTGGAGCGCTCCGGTCCGCATCATGCGCCCCGTTTTCGCATGAAGGCCGCGCTCGGCGGGTTTGCGGAGGCCGAGGCGGAGGGGAGCTCGAAGCAGGAAGCCGAGACGGCGGCGGCGACCGCGCTGCTCGAGAAGCTGCGCTAACTTCGCAATTTCACGCCGTCCCGCTTCCCCGGCGAAGGCCGGGGCCCAGTCGCGGAACAGAAAATTGCTGGCGGATGCGCGCAGTTACCTCGGCCATCGCTCCTGGGCCCCGGCCTTCGCCGGGGAAGCGCATTTGGTAGATGATCCACGCTACAAACGAGGCGCAGGTGCTGTTGAAGAAACGGCGCCAATCTCACAATTTCACGCCGTCCCGCTTCCCCGGCGAAGGCCGGGGCCCAGTCGAGGAACAGAAGATTGCTGGCGACTGCGCGTAGTTACCTCCGCCATCACGACTGGGCCCCGGCCTTCGACGGGGAAGCAGATACTGAATAAGCGTCTGTAAGCATGGAACCGCCCCTAGCCCCTCCTCCCTTCGGTTGACGCCCCCGCGACCGCGCGCGTAGGCACGCCCCATGCGCTTCTTCTCCGACAATGCCGCCCCGGTGCATCCGGCCCTGTTTGCCGCGATGGCCGACGCCAACACGCTCGACACCGCCTACGACGGCGACCGCTGGAGCAAGCAGCTTGACGCGCGCTTCTCCGAAGTGTTCGAGACGCAAGTGCGCGCCCTCTGGGTCCCCTCCGGAACCGCGGCGAATTGTCTTGCGCTCGCGGCGATGTGCCCGCCGCACGGCAGCATCATCTGCCACCGCGACGCGCATATCCAGAATGACGAATGCGGCGCGCCCGAATTCTATACGCATGGCGCGAAGCTGTTCCTCGCGGAGGGCGACGGCGCGAAGCTGACGCCCGAGACGATCGGCGCGGTGCTCGACGCGACCCGCTACGACGTCCACCAGACCCAGCCGCACGCGATCTCGATCACCAATGCGACCGAATATGGCCGGGTCTATTCGCCGTCGGAGGTCGCCGCGATCGGCGAGATCGCCAAGGCGCGCAAGCTCGGGCTCCATATGGACGGCGCGCGCTTTGCAAACGCCATGGCCGCGTCCGACTGCTCGCTCGCCGACATGACGTGGCGCGCGGGCGTTACTGCGCTGAGCTTCGGGTTCATCAAGAACGGCGGGATGAACGCCGAGGCTTTGGTGTTCTTCGACACCGACCTCGCCGACGCAACGCTGTACCGCCGCAAGCGCGCCGGGATGCTGCTGTGCAAGGGCCGCTTCCTCGCCGCGCAGTTGCTCGCGATGCTCGAGGGCGATTTGTGGCTCGACCTCGCGCGCAACGCGAATGCAGGCGCGGCGCTGCTCGCACAGGGCGCGGGCGACCGGCTGATCCACCCGACCGAAGCGAATGAGGTGTTCATCCGCGTCACCGCCGAAGAAGCCGCGAAACTCCGCGGCCTCGGGTTCGATTTCTACGACTGGGGCCCCGGCGAGGCGCGGCTGGTCGTTTCGTGGGACCAGCGGCCGGAGGACATCCGCCCGCTCGCCGACGCGATCGCCGCGCTTTGAGTTCCGCGCCCCCCGGCGCCTGGCCACCCCGGTCGAGCCAGCTCGCGATCCTGATCCCGTTCGGGATCGTGACGCTGATCTGGGGATCGACCTGGCTGGTGATCCGCGGGCAATTGGGCGTCGTTCCGGCAAGCTGGTCCGTAACGTACCGCTTCCTCGTCGCCGGAATCGTGATGGCGGGCTATGCCTTCGCGCGCGGTGAACGGATCAAGCTGGACGCGCGCGGATTGCGCTTCGCGGTCCTGTTGGGCCTCGCGCAATTCTGCCTCAACTTCAATTTCGTCTATCGCGCGGAAATGCACATCACCTCGGGGCTGGTCGCGGTCGTGTTCGCGCTGATGCTGCTCCCCAATGCGGTGTTCGGGCGGATCTTCCTCGGCCAGCAGCTCGGGCGGCAGCTGATCGTTGGGATGGGCGTCGCGATGGCGGGGGTGACCTTGCTGTTCCTGCGCGAGACGCGCGTCGACCCGCACGGGCCGACCGAAGTGCTGATTGGGATCGGCTTTACGGTGCTCGCGATCTTCTCGGCCTCGACGGCCAACGTGATGCAGGGGACACAGACCGCGCGCGCCTATCCGATGATCCCGATGCTCGCGGTAGCCATGCTACTCGGCGCGCTGTTCGACGGCGTCTTCGCCTGGATCACCACCGGGCCGCCGGTGTTCGAGCCGACGCTGTCCTATGTCGCGGCGACGCTCTACCTCGGCGTGTTCGCGTCCGCAGTCGCGTTCCCGCTCTATTTTGGCGTGCTCCGCGTGATCGGCCCCGCGAAAGCGGCCTATTCGGGCGTGATGGTGCCGGTGATCGCGATGTGCCTGTCGACGCTGTTCGAGGGCTATCGCTGGTCGGCGCTCGCGGGTGCTGGCGCGGCGCTGGTCATCGGCGGGCTCGTCATCGCGCTCAAGGCACGCAGACCCACGCGATAATCCGGGTAGCGCGGGGTCCAGTACAGCACGCGCTTTGCTTTGATGTTAGAGATGCGGCGGTTCTCGGCGTAAAATCCCTGCGCCATCGGCGACAGGGTTTCGAGCGCGACGAACGGCGGTGGTTCCATCCCGAGTAACCGTGCGGCGAAGGCGACGACGTCGTTGGGGCTGGCGGGGAGTTCGTCCGCCAGATTATACGCGCCCGCAGGGCCGTTCATTCCGGCGATCACGCCCGATACGATATCCTCGACATGGCAGCGGCTGAACACTTGCCCGGGCACGTCGACGCGGTGCGAGCTCCCGCGCGCCACGCGGTCGAGCGGGGACCGCCCCGGCCCGTAAATGCCGGGCAGACGAAACACGTGCGCGCCCGACGCGAGCCACGCCGCATCCGCCTCCGCCCGCGCGCTGCGGCGGCCGGTGCCGGTCGGGGCGGTCTCGTCGATCCACGCGCCGCCGACGTCGCCATAGACGCCGGTCGAGGAAAGGTAGCCGCGCCATGCGTCCGTGCGGAGCAGGTCCGCGCCATAGGTCGTCAGGACGGGGTCGGTCTCGTCTGCCGGAGGAACCGAGGACAGGATGTGGCTCGCTACCCTGATCTCGCGCCGTACCGCGTCGGTATCGTCGAACCGGATCGTGCCAGCACGCCCGTCCCGGCTGGTGCCGACGACGCTCCAGCCGTCGCCGCGCAGCCGGTCGGCAAGCGCCTGTGCCGTGTAACCCAGTCCAAAAATCAACAAGCGCATGATGACGTCTTTCGTGGGTGGCGGAAGGTGGCGCGGTAGCCCGAACCCCACAGACGCGCCAACCCTAGCGATAGATCCAGTGCCACACCCCCGCCGCGATCCCCGCAAGCGGCAGATGCGCCCAGGTTGCGACGAGCCAGATCACTACGCCGCCCGCGATGTCGTGCGGGCGGAAGCCTCCCAGCTTCGCGCGGCGCTGTGCGATCGCAACGAACGGCCAGTAGCTCGTCTTGCGCTCCCAGTCGCGCCACAGCTCGGGCTGGAGCGATTCCTTCTTGGCGTCCTGCAGCGCCGCACCGACCAGCGCGAGCACGATGATCGCGACCGCGACGATGATGTTGGCAGCGATCGGATAGACCGCGATGTGGCACAACCCCCACAAGGCAAATGCCCACATCATCGGATGGCGGGTGATACTGAACACCCCGCGCGCCGCCGCCGGTGCGGTGGTACCCGGGTTGCCCGGCAGCGCCGGATTGCCAAGCAGCGACCCCATCAGCAGGATGCTCGCGACCAGCATCACCAGCGTCACCGGCCCCCAGATCCCCTCGCCTACCGCCCATAACGGCGCGGTGGCGGGGGCGGTCCGGTAAGCGTGCGCGAGCCAGCCGAGCGTGGCGAAGGCGACCAGCGAGTAGATCCCGAGAAACCCGTTCGCGCCGACCGCCCTGACAATCGGCGCACGGAGTGGATGGGAGAGCACGAAGTGCGAGCCGACGAATGCCGCCGCACTCACGAGAACCATTGCCGTGCCGTCCATGCCCCTACCCCCCGGTTATTTGACTCCGTGCATCCACTTCTTGAGCGGCCACGACAGGACCAGCAATACCACGCCCAGCACGATCGCGACCTGTGCAATCGTCGTGAAGGTGCCGGTATAGGTGTCGAGGCTGACCTTTAGGTTGGTGACCTGCCCGCCGACCGTGTCGACGCTGGCGAACTGCGCGACGATCCCGGCGACATATTGCGCGCAGCTGATCGACAGGAACCACACGCCCATCATCAACCCGACGATCCGCGCGATCGACAGCTTGGTGATCATCGACAGCCCGACCGGCGAGATGCACAATTCCGCCAGCGAGTGGATCAGGTACAGCCCCGCAAGCCACCAGACACCGACCTGGAACCCCGGACCGGCATAGCCGGCGCCCAGCACCAGGAACAGGAAGCCCAGCCCCACGCCGATCAGCGCGATCCCGAACTTGACCGGGATCGACGGCTCGATCCCGCGCTTGGCGAGCGTCGTCCACAGGATGCTCATGATCGGCGCGAAAGTGACGATGAAGAAGGCGTTGAAGAACTGCGTCTGCGGCGCGGAGATCGCGAAATCGCCGAACAGCCGCAGATCGGTGTTGCGGTCGGCGAACAGCGTCAACGACGAGCCGGCCTGTTCGAACAGCGTCCAGAACACGACGTTGAAGACGATCAGCACCATCGCCGCGAGCATCATCTGGAACTCACGCTTGTCGCCGATCACGAACGACCAGATCAGGATCGCGGGGATCCCGATCAGGAAGGTGCCGAACAGCAATTTGCCCATCAGCGACAACGACGCGAGATAGCCGACGAAGCCCGACCCCGGCACCGGCGGCACCGCGTTCATCAGGTTGACGAACAGGAAATACAGCACCGGCACCGCGATCAGCGCACCGATGAAGATCGGGATCGTCCGGTCGGGACCAGTGCGGACCGGGGGTTCGCCATAGCCGTTGAGCTTGCCGCCATCGAACTGGATCAGCGTGAACGAAATCAGCATGCCGATCGCTGCAAGCCCGAAGCCAGCCCACCAGCCGAACGTCGCCGCGAGGATCGGGCACAGGATCTGCGACCCGAGCGACCCGACGTTGATCCCCATGTAGAAAATCGTGAACCCGGAATCCCGTCGTCGGTCGCCCTGCGCATACAGTTCGCCGACCATGGTCGAGATGTTGGGCTTGAAGAAACCGTTGCCGACCGAGACGAGGCTGAGCGCGATCAGCATGATCGTGACGAACAGCGGGCTGCGCTCGGCGTCCGACTTGAAGCCGTCCTTGGCGATCGTCCGCGCGGTGCTGCCGTCGGCGCTGAGCAGCGAGACGGTGCCATCGTCATTGCCCTTCACCTGCAGGCGCTGGCCCTGATCGGTGATGAAGCGTTGCTCGGTGCCCGCCTTGGTTTCGACCGTGACGTTGTAGCGTTGCCCGTCGATCGTCGCGAACGGCACCGCGGTCTGCCCGCCGAAGCAGAGTGTGAAATAGCCGACCGCCATCATGATCGCGCCGAACTTCACCGAGCGCTTCGAGCCGAGATACTGGTCCGCGAGATACCCGCCGACCAAAGGGGTCAGATACACCAAAGCGGTGAACCCGCCGTAGAGGCCGGTCGCGGCGCGATCGCCAAAGATGAAATGCTTGGTGAGATACAGCGTGAGCAACGCACGCATGCCGTAATAGCCGAAGCGCTCCCACATTTCGGTGGTGAACATCCGGGCCAGCTGGCGCGGATGGCCGAACCACGTCTCGCCCGCTGCCGGATTGACATGGGAAATATCCGGCTCGCGCGGGGTATCCGCGGTCGGGGTGTCCACCATGTACAAACTCCTGAAAATGTCGTGGCGCCGGCGATTGTGGCGCGTTTGGTTGCGGGCGAGACTAACGTCAATCGCAAGTGTGTAAATATGCGGCGTACCGCGTTAAGGGCAACGCATGTTCAATGATCGCACAACCCCGCTCTCGCTCCTCGCCACCCGCCGCTCGGGCAAGCCGCGCGATTTGGTGGCACCAGGGCCCGATGCCGCCGAGCTCGAGACAATTCTGACGATCGCCGCGCGCACGCCCGATCACGGAAAACTCGCGCCGTGGCGCTTCGTCGTGGTCGCACCCGAGCAGCGCGCGGCACTGGCCGAGGTCATCACCACCGCCTATCGCGCCGAGCGTCCACAGGCTGGCGCGACCGAGCTTGCTTCGCTGGTGCAGTTCGCGGAACAGGCGCCCACTCTGGTGGTCGTGCTGTCCTCGCCCAAGACCGAAAGCCACATTCCCTTGTGGGAGCAGGAAATGTCGGCCGGGGCGGCGTGCATGAACCTGCTGCACGCCACGCATGCGCTTGGCTATGCCGGCGGATGGCTGACCGGCTGGCCAAGCTATTCGAGCGCGGTCCGCGATGCGTTCGGCGCAGATCCGGAACGGATCGCCGGGTTCATGTTCCTTGGAACGCCCTCACGGCAATTAGACGAGCGTCCACGTCCCATTCTGGAAAACATTGTTACAAAGTGGAACCATTAAAAGACTGGACATGACAGGCCCGTGCTGTATTATATCAGCATGACAGCCTTGAACAGCGAAGACTCGCCCGTGTACATCAAGCTGCGCGGGACGATTTCGGCCGCGATCCTGCGCGGCCAATTCCGCGCGGGGGATCAGCTTCCCTCGGTCCGCGCGCTTGCCGCCGAACATGGTGCCAATCCGCTGACCGTCGCCAAGGCGTATCAAAGCTTCCAGGACGACGGCTATGTCGAGGTTAGGCGCGGGGTCGGG
The DNA here is from genome assembly GCF_058782275.1 of Sphingomonas sp. FW306-05-A. NCBI lineage: Bacteria > Pseudomonadati > Pseudomonadota > Alphaproteobacteria > Sphingomonadales > Sphingomonadaceae > Sphingomonas > Sphingomonas sp. FW306-05-A. The sequence goes on along the minus strand of NZ_JBYSXN010000003.1, from coordinate 199,025 downwards.
ATGTTCGTCCTGCCCGGCGCGGCGGAAAAACTGCGCGCCGCCGAACGCGCGCATTTCCTTGAGACGAGCTGGCCGCGGATCGCAGCGCATATCGACTTGCTCGGGCTCGATGTGGCGGATCTGCTGGAGCGCGAGAAGGCGTAAAGAAGCGTCGGATACAATACGCTTCCCCGGCGAAGGCCGGGGCCTAGTCGAGGAACGATGGCTTGCTGGCCGATGGGCGCAGTTATCGCCGCCATCGCTCCTGGGCCCCGGCCTTCGCCGGGGAAGCGCGTTTAATAATTGGAAGACGCTACGACGGAAGCGCAGGTACTGCTGGGGAAGCCGCGCTGTTTCTCACTTTCACACTGTTCCGCTTCCCCGGCGAAGGCCGGGGCCCAGTCGAGGAACAGAGGATTGCTGGCGAATGCGCGCAATTACCTCCGCCATCGCTCCTGGTCCTCGGCCTTCGCCGGGGAAGCGCGTTTGATCAATGAACGACGCTACGACAAAGGCGCACGTTCCACTGAGAAATCCGCGCTGTTTCTCACATTCGCACTGTTCCGCTTCCCCGGCGAAGGCCGGGGCCCAGTTGAGGAATGAAGGATTGCTGGCGGATGTGCGCCGTTACCTCGGCCATCGCTCCTGGGCCCCGGCCTTCGCCGGGGAAGAAGCGAGTGAGGAAGGGAGTCTCCCTGTCCCTACTCTGCAACCACCCCGAGTGCCGCAACCTCCTCCGCCGAAAGCGTGATCCCGAACATCATGCTCAGCCGCAGCCGGTACACGCGCGGGTCGGTGATGACCGCCTCGGTCGAATCCCCGCCCGCCCGACGCCGATAGGTCGAGTCGGTCAGCGAGGCGAAGCCGTTGGGCAGGACGATGCTGACGATCCGTGCCGAGCGGAAGCGGCCGCCGGGCGCGGTCGAGGTCCAGTGGTTGCTGAGCGCGAGGTCGGCATCGTACACCAGCCGCGTATCGAAACTGTACTGCGGCACGAATCCCGTCCCCGCCCCGCGCCCGTCGGTGGTCGCGGCATCGCCGTCGCGCAACAGCATCCAGCCATGCTCGCCCGCCCGGTCGAGCCGGAACAACGCGCCGTCGGGCGCGGTCGCCTGTGCGCTGTCGATCAGCGGCATCGGCGGAGTGTAGCTGCCGTCGAAACCGGGGTCGGCGATCCACTGTTCGTCACCGAGCGTCACCAGGCTGAGCGTATGGGTCAGGGCGGGCACATCGCTCGCGCCGAGCCAGACGCGCGCCAGCAACGGGCGCGCGTCGAACCCGAGCGCGTGCAGCGCATCGAGGAACAGCCGGTTGTGCTCGAAACAATATCCTCCGCGCGCCGCACCCACCAGCTTGGCGAAGACCGACGCACTGTCGATCGCGATCCCGCGCCCCAGTCGCACGTCGAGATTCTCGAACGGGATCGCCAGCCGGTGCGCGCGTTGCAGCACGCCGAGGCCAAGATGGTCGACCGAGGGCCGTGCCGGGAGGTGAACGCGCGCGAAATAGGCGTCGAGGTCGAACACAGCGTCGCTCATGCCGCGAACGTCTCGGGCGCGATCGAATAGAGCACGCTTGCATCCGCCATCGCCGCGGCTTTCAGCCCCATCGCCTCGGGGACGATCTGCGCGACATAGAAGCGCGCGGCGGCGACTTTCATGCCGAGGAAGTCGCGGTCGCCCTCGGCGTCCGCGGCGATCCGGCCCTGCCGCTCCATCAGCCAGCCGCACACCGCGACCGACAGCATCGTCAGGAACGGATAGCTCGCCGCGAGCTTGTCGTCGGCGTCGAGCGTCGCCAGCCGCCGCCCCACCTCGTCGCAGGCGTCGATCAGCGCGTTCAGCCCGCTGTCCTGCGCCTCGGCGCGCATATCGGCGATCAGGCGGGCGAAGACGCCGCCATTGTCCATCGATAGCTTGCGCCCGACCAGATCGGCGGCCTGGATCCCGTTGGTACCCTCGTAAATCGGGGTGATGCGCGCATCGCGGAAGAACTGCGCCGCACCCGTTTCCTCGACATATCCCATCCCGCCGTGGATCTGGATGCCGAGGCTCGCGACTTCATTGCCGAGATCGGTGCCATGCGCCTTGGCGAGCGGGGTCAGGATATCGAGCCGCTCCTGCCCGCCAGCTTCGCCGAGCGTCGCGCGATCGACCTGCGCCGCGGCGTAATAGACCAAAGCACGCGCCGCTTGGGTCTGCGCCTTCATGCGGAGCAGCATGCGGCGGACGTCGGGATGCTCGACGATGCGGACGGGGGCTGCATTGCCCGAGCCCGCGCGCGCCGACTGGACGCGGTCGAGTGCATAGCCGACCGCCGCCTGCGTCGCTGCCTCGGCGACCTGAACGCCCTGCAGGCCGACGTTGAGGCGCGCGTTGTTCATCATCGTGAACATCGCACGGATGCCACCGAACTCGGCACCGATCAGCTCGCCGATGCAATCGTCCTGGTCGCCGAAGCTCAGCACGCATGTCGGGGAGGCGTGGAGGCCCATCTTGTGCTCGATCGAGACGACGCGGACGTCGTTGAAATCGCCGGGGTTTCCGTCCGCGTCGAGGCGGTATTTGGGGACGAGGAACAGCGAGATGCCCTTGGTCCCGGCGGGCGCGCCGGGGGTACGTGCGAGGACGAGGTGGACGATGTTGGGCGCCATGTCGTGATCGCCGAACGAAATGTAGATCTTGGTGCCCTTGATCAGGAACGTGCCGTCTCCCCGCGGGGTTGCCGAGGTGCGAAGCGCGCCGACGTCGGAGCCTGCCTGCGGTTCGGTCAGGTTCATCGTGCCGGTCCATTCGCCGGTCGCGAGATGCGGAAGGTACAGCGCCTGCTGCTCCGGCGAGCCGTGGTGCGCGAGCGCCTCGATCGCGCCGACCGTCAGCGTGGGCGCGAGCGCGAAGCCCATGTTCGCTGCCCCCAGCGTATCGAGCACCGCGGTCTGGATCGCGAAGGGGAGCCCCTGCCCGCCGAATTCCTCGGGAACGCCGATCGTGCCCCAGCCGCCTTCGACGTAATCGTGATACGCCTTGATGAAGCCATCGGGCATGACGACGCCTTCCGGAGTCCATTTCGCGCCGACCGTGTCGCCGGTGCGCAGCAGAGGCGCCCATTCGCCGACCGCGAGTTGCCCGACCCCTTCGAGCACCGCATCGACGACATCGTCGCTCGCGGCGGCGAAGCGTTCGGTCGCGGCGAGATCGGCAATCCCGACGATATGGTCGAGCACGAAACGCTGGTCGGCGGTGGCTGGAGTGAACACGGGCGGCATCCTCTTATCGCGCAGGTTTGTGCGGGCTATAGCGCCGCATGATGACCGCGCCAAACCCGCCGATGCAGACGCGAACCTTACCCTACGGTGCCGTAGCGATCGCCGAGGCCGCCGCGCTGATTCGCGCAGGGCAGCCGGTCGCGATCCCGAGCGAGACGGTCTACGGACTCGCCGCCGACGCGACCGACTCGGGGGCGGTTGCGAGGATCTATGCGGCCAAGGGGCGGCCGAGTTTCAACCCGCTGATCGTCCATGTGCTCGATCTCGCGGCGGCGGAGCGGATCGCGGTGTTCGATTCAACCGCGCGCGCCTTGGCGGCGGCGTTCTGGCCGGGGCCGCTGACGCTGGTGTTGCCGGTGCGTACCGATGCGGGGATTGCGTCGCTGGTGACCGCGGGGCTTGCGACCGTTGCGATCCGGGTGCCTGCGCACCGTGCGATGCGCGCGCTGATCGAAGCGGCTGGGGTGCCCCTCGCTGCGCCGTCCGCCAATGCGAGCGGCGCGATCAGCCCCACGCGCGCGGCGCATGTTGTGGCGTCGCTGGGTGGGCGAATCGCGCTGGTGGTGGATGATGGCGCGACCGAGGCTGGGGTGGAGTCTACGATCGTTTACGGGTTGCAGGTGTTGCGGCCTGGGCCGGTGACGGCAGAGGATCTAGCGCGGTTCGGGGATATTTCCCCCGCCCCCCCATTGCACTTCCCCGGCGAAGGCCGGGGCCCAGTCGAGGGCGATGTGCAAGCGAGTACTGCGCTCTCTTCCGACCCGGCCACTTCTGGGCCCCGGCCTTCGCCGGGGAAGCAAGGAGAAGACGGGGAAGCGGCAATCATCACCGCCCCCGGCCAGCTCGCCAGCCATTACGCACCGAACAAGCCACTCCGGTTGAACGCGACCGAGGCGGAGGCTTCCGAATATCTCATCGGGTTCGGCGAAGTCGCGGGCGACACTACGCTATCGGCGCATGGCGACCTGACGGACGCCGCCGCTGCCTTGTTCGACGCGCTCCACCGCGCCGACGCTTCCGACCGCGCGCGCATCGCGATCGCACCGATCCCGTCGGATGGCATCGGCACCGCCATCAACGACCGCCTGCGCCGCGCCGCGCATCGGGACTAGCCGTCACCGGTCGCAAGACCGGTGACGGGAAGAGTCCCACAATACCCGAGTGCGCTTCCCCGGCGAAGGCCGGGGCCCAGTCGAGGGCGGTCGGCAAGCACGTGCTGCGCTCTCTTCCGACCGGCCCGCTCCTGGGCCCCGGCCTTCGCCGGGGAAGCGCGAAAACGCAGAGGGGGCAGGCAATCGACGATCGCCTGCCCCCCGCCCCCACACCGCGTTACGCCGAGACCGTCTTCGACCGCGCCGCAAAGCTCTTGCGCAGCTTTGCCAGCTTGGGCGGGATCACCGCCATGCAGTACGGATTGCGCTGGCCTTCGCTGTCCCAATAATCCTGGTGATAGTCCTCGGCCTCATACCATTCCGTCAGCGGCTCGATCGTCGTGACGATCGGCGCGGGCCAGTCCTTTGCCGCACGCTCCATCGCCGCACGCGCTTCGGCGGCCTGCTCGTCCGAATGCGGGAAGATCGCCGAGCGATATTGCGTGCCGACGTCGTTGCCCTGGCGGTTGAGCGTCGTCGGGTCATGCGTCGCGAAGAACATGTCGAGGATGTCGCCATAGCGCACCTGATCGCTGTCGAAGGTGACGCGGATCGCCTCGGCATGGCCGGTATCGCCGCCGCACACCTGCTTGTAGGTCGGGTTGGCGATCTTTCCGCCGATATATCCGCTCTCGACGCTTTCGACTCCGATCACGTCCTTGAACACCGCTTCGGTGCACCAGAAACACCCGCCTGCCAGCGTTGCGACTTCGCTTGCCATCATTCGCTCCTTGTTTAGGGGTCTAAGATAGGTACGGCGGCAGGCGACAAAAGGGGACGGCGATGCTTGACGGTTCGGTGCTGGTGACGGGGGGCGCAGGCTATATCGGTAGCCATGCGGTGCTGGCGCTGCTCGATGCGGGCCACAAGGTCGTGGTCTACGACAATCTGACGACGGGGTTCGACTGGCTGGTCGACCCGCGCGCGACGCTCGTGCGGGGCGAGATCGAGGACGACATGCTGGTCCGCGCGACGATGCGCGATCATCGCGTGCGCGCGGTGATGCATTTCGCCGGATCGATCATCGTGCCCGAATCGGTGAGCGATCCGCTCAAATATTACCGCAACAACACGGTGGCGAGCCGCGCGCTGATCGAGAGCGCGGTCGTTTCGGGGGTGAAGCATTTCATCTTCTCGTCGACCGCCGCGACCTATGGCACGCCAGAGCGCGTGCCGGTCGCGGAAGGCGATCCGACCGTGCCGATCAACCCGTACGGCACCTCCAAGCTGATGACCGAGGCGATGCTGCGCGACGTCGCGGCGGCGCATCCGATCAACTATGCCGCTTTGCGCTATTTCAACGTGGCGGGGGCGGACCCCGCGGGGCGCAGCGGCCAGTCGACGATCGGCGCGACGCACCTGATCAAGATCGCGGTCGAGGCGGCACTCGGCAAGCGTGAGACGGTCGGGGTCTATGGCACCGATTACGCGACCCCCGACGGCACCGGAGTGCGCGACTATATCCATGTCAGCGATCTCGCGGCGGCGCATGTCGCGGCGCTCGACGTGCTGATCGCCGAACCGACCCGCAGCCACACGCTCAACGCGGGCTATGGCAAGGGGTTCTCGGTGCTCGAGGTGCTCGACGCGGTCGACCGGGTAACCAACCGCAAGCTCGAGCGCGTGGTGAAGGGACGCCGCGCAGGCGATGCGGGGGAACTGGTCGCGGACAATCGCGCGATCCTGGCGACGCTCGACTGGACGCCGCAGCGCGCGGATCTCGACCTGATCGTACGCGATGCACTCGCGTGGGAGCGCAAGCTGAGCGAGCGGGAGTAGGTACCTCTCCCGGTTTCGGTTTCGCTCCCCCCTTCCAAGCTACCGCTTCCCCGGCGAAGGCCGGGGCCCAGGAGCGAAACGGTGGACGTCGAAGCACTGCGCTTCGTTACCTCGACCACTTCGACTGGGCCCCGGCCTCCGCCGGGGAAAGGAAGTTGGTGTAACGCCGCTCAGATCGTCTTGCTGATCCCGAACAGGAACCCGCGCCGCGCGCCGAACTGCGGTGCGCCCACCCCGACGCCGGATCCGTCGCGGATCTGGTACACATGGTCGCCGACGTTGATGATGTCCGCGCGGATCTCGATCCCCGGGCCGGCGAAATTGTGGCTCGCGGTCAGATTGACCACCGCATAGGGCGGCAGCTTGGCTCCATTGGGGACATCGCCGTCGCGGCGCAGTCCCGAGCCGTACAGCATCGACGCGCCGACCCGCGTATCGCGCAGGAAGCCCTGCTCGATCCGGTAGGACGCACCTGCAGAGGCGGTCCACGTCTGGTCGTGGTCGAGATAGATCGACCGGCTGGCGATCGTCGCGAGATCGGCGGGGTCGAAGTTGAACTGCGAGGAGACGATGTTGGTCCCCTGCGCCTTGGCATAGGCAAGGTTGCCGTACAGCGACAGGCCGTGCGCGGCGTAGCTGATGTTGCCCTCGACGCCCTTGATCGTCCCGCGCGCATAATTGAACGGCGTCAGGATGATCGGCGCGCCGAACTGGCCTTCGTCGAGCAGATTGTACGACTTGCGATAATAGCCATCGAGCCCGACCGTCACCGTAGGCGACAGCTTCCACTGCCCGCCCACGTCGAAATAGTCCTGCTTCTCGGCATAGGGGGTGTCGGTCAGCGGCGGGGAGACGCCGTCGTCGCCGGGGGCCTGCGCACTGGTGCCGCGGAACTTGAGGACGCTGGTGGTGGCGACGTTGCTGAACGGCGGCGGCGAGAAATAGCGCGAATAGCCGGCGTGAAGCGCAAGCCCCTCGACCGGGGTCAGCACCGCGTTGACGCGCGGCGAGAAGGCGCTCTCGGCGCGGTAGCCGTTATAATGATCGAACCGGCCGCCGAAGTTGACGATCAGCGGGTCGGCGATCTTCCATTCGTCCTGGAGATAGACGCTGTAGGTCATCTCGGTCGCGCTACCGTTATCGATCACCGTCACCGGCTCGCCAAGCTGCGCGCCGGCGTCGTCGACGTCGAACACTTGGGTCGAGGTACGGCTGTTGTTGCGGTCGCGTGCGATGATCACGCCGCCGCGCAGCGTGTGCGCGGGGCTCAGCCGATAGGCCCCTTCGATCTGCCCGCCGAAGGTGAAGTCGCGCTTGTACGCATTCTGCGCGAGCCCGTTGAACAGCAATTCGCCGAGCACGTCGGGGGTGTAGCGCAGCGCCGAATAGCGCGCGAACAGCGACGCCTGGAGCGTCAGCGGCCCGGAATCGTGGAGCAGGCTGGCGAGCGCGAAGGCGGTTTGTTCGTGCTGGCGTTCGTCGAGGTCGTTGCTCAGGAAATCGCTGACGCCGCCGACGCTATAGCCGCTGTCGGGGCGAAGCCCGCGCGGGTTGGGGATCTGGTAGCTCTGGTCGGCATAGCCACCGATCAGCGAGACGCGGTTGTTCGCATCCAGCGTGTGGTCGAGATAGACGAAGCCCTGATATTGGTCGGTCTTGTCGTGCAGCGGGGTGCGCCCGGAATCGACCGGGTCGATCCCGTTGTTGCTGTGCTTGTAGCTGCCGGTGACGAAGTAATTCGTCTGGCCGGTCGAGCCGCCATATTCGATGCTCGGCTGGATCGTATCGTTGGTCCCGCCGTAGATTTGCGCGACGCCGCTATTGTCGAAATGGCTCTTCGTGGTGATGTCGATGATGCCCGCGGTGCGCAGGCCATATTGCGCGGGAAGCGCGCCGGTGCGCAGGTCGAACCGCTCGACGATGCGCGGGCTGAGCGTCTGGCCGAACACCGAGACGCCTTCGGGGAGGATCGTGCCGTTGATGCGATATTGCAGATTGTTGTGATCGTCGCGCACGTGGAACTGCCCACCGCCATCTTGGACCACCCCCGGCAATTGCAACAGGATCTGGTTCAGCTGGAGATTATCGCCACCGGGGAGCGCCTTGATCTGCGCCGCGGTGATCGAATAGGTCGTCGCGCCCAGGCTCGGCTGGATCGACGCCCGCGCCGCATCGAGACGACCGGTGACGACGATGTCGGGGCCACCGGCCTTGTTCGCCGCGGTATCGGCAGGCGACGCCGCAGTGGTCGGCGCTGGCGCAGGATCGACTTGCTGCGCAGGCTCGGCGGCGAAAGCGGCGGCGGGAAAGGCAAAGGACGCGGCGACGCTGGACAGCAGAAGGAATCGGTTCATGCGGGAGACGGCCTTTTTAGAACATCTTGGTCGGGTGCGATGACGGCCCGGTACATGTGATGAGATAAAGTATCAAGGCCGAGTCATCGTCTCCCGGAACGATTCGGCCCTGACGCTCCCGCCATGCGCAACCTGCGTGGCGGGAGCCACCTTGCGGGGGGATGAACGGGGTGGCTTACCGCCCCCTTCCGAAGGTGACCGCTGCGGCCAGCGCCGCCGAAGCCGCGATCGCGACGGCGGTCTCGGTGAACGAATGGCTGTTCCACTGCCACACCTCGAGTCCGGCATAGCCCGGCATGTTCGCCCGCCGCCCGGCACCGAATTGCTCAATCCACTGATATTCGCGCTGGGTGATCTCGCGCATGATGCACACCGCGCTTCCCGCGAAACAGCCGGTCCACACCGACGCGCGCGTCGGCGCGCCCAGAGCGCGCGCGATGACCCAGCACAGCAGCTGAACCCCGATCGCCACGGGAACATGCGCCAGCATCGCGCCGGCGCCCTCAGGCGACCGCGTCGAGCCCGCCGGCCTTCACCAGCGCATCGATCCCGACGAGCTGCTCGAGCAGCGCTTCCAGCCGGTCGAGCGGCCAGCTGTTCGGGCCATCGGACAATGCCTGGTCAGGATCGGGATGTGATTCGATGAACAGCCCCGACACCCCCGCCGCGACCGCCGCGCGCGCCAGCACCGGTACGAACTCGCGCTGGCCGCCCGATCGGTCGCCCTGCCCGCCCGGCAATTGCACCGAATGGGTCGCGTCATAGACCACCGGGCAGCCGGTATCGCGCATGATCGCGAGGCTGCGCATGTCGGACACGAGGTTGTTATAGCCAAAGCTCGCGCCGCGCTCGCACATCATGAAATTGTCGGTCGGCACCCCTGCCGCCGCCGCCGCCGCGCGTGCTTTGTCCGCGACATGCCGCATGTCGCCGGGGGCAAGGAACTGGCCTTTCTTGATATTGGCGGGCTTACCCGATGCCGCGACCGCCGCGATGAAATCGGTCTGGCGCGCGAGGAACGCCGGGGTCTGCAGGACATCGACGACGTCCGCGACCATCTTGACCTGATCTTCGCTATGGACGTCGGTCAGGATCGGCAGTCCGGTTTCGGTGCGGACCTTCTCCAGGATGCGCAGACCCTCCTCGATTCCCGGGCCGCGGAACGACGCGCCGGAGCTGCGGTTGGCCTTGTCGAACGAGCTCTTGTAGATCAGCAGGACGCCCAGCCGGTCGGCGATCTTGCGAAGCTGCGTCGCGGTGGAAAGCGCGAACGACTCGCTTTCGATGACGCACGGGCCGACGATGAAGAAGATCGGCTCGGCCGGCCCGATTTCACGCCCACACAACTGCATTATGCTTTTTCCCTTGCCACGCGCGGAACCTGTCTCTCTAGCAATGCGCTTTGCCGCAGTGCGGCGATCTGTGGCGTCGTTTGGCTGGATGTCAACGCGATAACACTTTAGTTGTAGGTCGATATTACCCTGTCGCCTGGAACTGCGAGGAACATATGCAAGCAATCGCTGCAAAGGTCTTGGACGATTCGGGCTTGCTGTCCGCACTCCGCACGACGCGGATCGAGATGGACGCCCTTCAGTCGCTGTCCGAGGCATTGCGGGTTGCGCCACTCCGCGACAGCTTTCTGGAGACCGTGGCGATCCTCAGCAAATTGTCCGGCCGCCTGATTGTCACCGGCGTCGGCAAGAGCGGGCTGGTCGGGCGCAAGATCGCCGCGACGATGGCCTCCACCGGCACCCCGGCGTTGTTCCTCCATTCCAGCGAAGCCAGCCACGGCGACCTCGGCATGATCAGCGCCGGCGATGTCGTGCTGGCGCTGAGCTGGTCGGGCGAGACCGCCGAACTCGGCGCGATCATCACCTATTGCCGTCGTTTCGGGGTCACGCTGATCGTCGCGACCGCGCACCCGGAGAGCACCGCCGGGCGCGCCGCCGACGTCTGCCTGGCATTGCCGAAAGTCCGCGAAGCCTGCCCGAACGAACTCGCGCCGACTTCCTCGACCGTCGTCCAGGCGGTGCTGGGCGACGCGCTCGCGGTGGCGCTGACCGAACAGCGCGGCTTCTCGCGGTCGGACTTCTTCGTTTTTCACCCGGGCGGACGTCTTGGCGCGCAATTGACCACGGTCGTGCAATTGATGGCCGAATCGAGCGAAGTGCCCAAGGTCCGGCTCGGCGCGACGCTGCTCGACGCGACGATGGAAATGAGCCGCAAACGGTACGGCTGCACCGCGGTGGTCGATCATCACGACCGGCTGGTCGGGGTCTTCACCGATGGCGATCTGCGGCGCAGCTTTGCAAGCGAACGGCTCGCCGACGATATCGGCGAGCATATGACGCCGACGCCGATCACGGTCACGCCCGACACGCTGACGTCGGATGCACTGCGAATCCTCAACGACAATGCCGTCTCGGTGCTGTTCGTATGCGAGGATTCGCGGCCGGTCGGCGTGATCCACCTGCACGACATCCTGCGGGCAGGCGTTGTCTGAGATTCCGCGCGACTTGACCCCCACCAACCCGATCCCCGCCAACCCGATCCCGGCCGACCTCATCGTCGTCCCGGCCCGCTTCGGGTCGAGCCGCTTGCCGGGGAAACCCCTGATCGAGATTGCTGGCGCGACGCTCCTGTCGCGCGTCGTCGCGATCGCGCGCGAAGGGGCTGCGCGCGCCGGGAACGTCGACGTCGTCGTCGCGACCGACGACCAGCGAATCCACGATCATGCGCAAGCGCTCGGCTGCGCGGCGGTGATGACCGATCCGGATATCTCCTCGGGCTCGGGCCGCGCCTGGGCGGTCGCGCGCGACCGCGCCGTCGCCCCGCCGATCGTCGTCAACCTTCAGGGGGACGCTCCGTTCGTCCAGCCCGCGCTGATCGAGGCGCTGATCGCTGCTCTGCGTGGATCGTCCTGCTCGGTCGCCACCCCGGTCGTCCAGCTTCCCTGGCCCGCGCTCGATACGTTGCGCCAGCACAAGACTGTATCGCCGTTCAGCGGCACGACCTGCACCCGCCGCGAGGACGGGCGCGCGCTGTGGTTCTCGAAGACCGTGATCCCCGCGATCCGCGACGAGCAGCGGTTGCGCGAGCGTGAGCCGCTGTCGCCCGTGTTCCGCCATATCGGCCTGTATGCGTACCGCTTCGATGCGCTGCGGCGGTTCGAGGCGACGCCGCCCACGCTGTACGAACGACTCGAGGGGCTCGAGCAACTGCGGTTCCTCGAAACGGGCGAGCCGATCCTGACGGTCGCGGCGGATGCGATGCCGCACACCATGTCGGGGATCGACACGCCCGCCGATCTCGCGATGGCGGAGCGGCTGATTGCGGAATACGGCGAACCCCAGTCTTCGTGGATCTGAGCGTTTATGGGTCTGAGCGTCTTCATCGTCCGGCATGGCAATACGTTCGCGCCGGGGGAGCCCGCACGCCGGATCGGTGCGGCGACCGATCTCGCCCTCGTCGAGAGCGGAGTCGCGCAGGCGGAAGCGTTGGGCCTTGCATTTGCGCGAGCCGGGATCGGCTTCGACCGCGCGCTGGCGGCGCCGCTGCGGCGGACGCGATCGACGATCGCGGGAATCCTCGCGCATCAGCCCGCCGCGCTGCAGGTCGAGCCCGCGGACTGGCTGACCGAAATCGACCACGGTCCTGACGAGGCAAAGCTGGAACCAGAGGTGATCGACCGGATCGGTGAAGCCGCACTCGTGCGGTGGGACCATGCGGCGGAAGCACCCGAAGGATGGATCGTCGATGCGGATCGCCGGATCGCGGGATGGCGCGATCTGTTTGCAACCGCGCAAGGGCGCATCCTGATCGTGACGAGCAACGGCGCGGCGCGGTTCGCGCTGCTGGCGGACGAGGACCTCCAGCGTCAGGCCAGCGCGCTGCCGACGCTCAAGCTGCGGACCGGCGCCTATGGCGTGATCGAGCGTGATGGGCACGGGCTTCGCCTCGGCGCCTGGGACCAGCGTCCATGAGCGACGCAGCCTTGCCGCCGCTGTTGCGCGCGCCCCCCTTCCCCGACGGCGGCGTGTCCGTCACGCGCGACGGTGCCGACCGCGCGCCGGACCTGTCGCACGCGGCGATCGGCCATCTGTTCGCATCGATTCGTACGGCGCGGGTTGGCGGATGCTTCTGGGGCACGCCTTCGCCCGACCCAGTCGCGGTCGTGCTGCGCACCCGCAAGCCCGGCGAAGATGCAGCGGCGCGCGCGCTGTTGCCCGCCGCCGAACAGGCGACCGCGCAGCGCATCGCGGCCACCCCGCGTCGAAGCGAGTCGCCGACCGATCCGTGGTCACTGCTCCCCGGCATGACCGCCTTGGTCGCGCACGGCGACGACGAATGGGTCGCGCTCGCCGCGATCGCGGGGGTGCGGGTGCATCTGCTGTCCGCGGGACGCTTCGGGACGCCTGGCGACGATGTCGAGACGGTGCGGCGGACCGTTGCGCAGCATTTGGCGGGTACGCGCTACCGCGATCCGTTCACTGGCGAACCGACCGACCTGACCGCAACGATCGCCACGCTCGGCGATTGGCGACAGACGTTCGCGGGGAACCGCAACATCGTCGCCGGGTGTGGTTTTAGCTGGTGGAAACGGCATGAAATCGCGCGATTCCTGTTCACGCCCGAACACGGATTGCGTTTTTTCCGCTCCGAACGGCGTGCTTTGGCGTGGGCCGCGCACGCCGGCGGTGCGGTCGCGATCTGGCCGTCGCGCGTTTCCGACGCGATGGTGGCGAAGGCCGACGCCGACGGAGTGCCGCTGGTGCGCGTCGAGGACGGGTTCGTCCGCTCGGTCGGGCTTGGCAGTAATCTGGTGCCGCCGTCGTCGGTTACGGTCGACTGGCGCGGGATTCATTACGACCCCAGCCGCGCGAGCGACCTTGAGACACTGCTCGCGACCGCCGACTTCCCGCCCGAGATGCTTGCGCGCGCGGCACGGTTGCGCGACACGATCCTGGCGGCGGGGATCAGCAAATATGGCAGCGATACAGCGCATTGCTTCCCGGATCGTCAACCCGGACGCCGGCTGGTGCTGGTCCCGGGGCAGGTCGAGGACGACATGTCGGTGCGGCTCGGCGGCGGCGGACTGGCGAGCAACCTAGAATTGCTGCGCCGCACTCGCGCGCGAGAACCCGACGCCGAAATCTGGTTCCGCCCGCACCCCGACGTCACCGCAGGCCACCGCGTCGGCGTCGTCGCCGAGTCGGATGCACTGCACTATGCCGACCGCGTCGTCGTCGGCGGCGGGATGGCACCCCTGCTCGATCTGGTCGACGGCGTCCACGTGCTCACCTCGCTGACCGGGTTCGAGGCACTGTTGCGCGGTCGCGACGTCACCTGCCACGGCACGCCTTTCTATGCGGGCTGGGGGATTACGCAGGACCTTGGCCATATTCCCGATCGCCGTGGCCGCACGTTGAGCGTGCTGGACCTGATCGCTGCGGTCCTGATCGCCTATCCACGCTACCTCGATCCGGCGACGAGCCTGCCCTGCTCGCCCGAAGTCCTGATCGGCCGCATGGGGCAAGGGGCCACACACAACCGACTCGGCTGGGTCAGCCGACTGCGCCAGGCGCAAGGACGCCTGATGGGAGCGAAGACATCGTGAAGAAGCGCGTAATTCTCGATATTTCGCGCCTGATCTCGCGCGCGCGGCATCACACCCCCTCGGGCGTCGACCGGGTCGAGATGGCCTATGCCCGCGGATTGCACGACCGGCTCGGCGATCGGCTCGATTTCGCCGCGGTCCATCCGCTGGCAGGCTATGGCCGGCTGTCGTCCGAGACCGCGCTGCGCTACCTCGACCTGCTCGAACGCCGCTGGGATTCGGAAGGCGGCGGGGTCGAGCAGCGCTCGCTGCGCGAAACCGTGCCGTTGTTGATGACGCTGCTCCCCAAGCCCGGTCGCGCGACTCCCGGCAGCGTCTATGTCCAGGCGTCGCCACATCACCTGACCCGGCCTGCACTCGTCCAGCGTATCCTTGCGCGCGAGCAGGCACAATTTCTGTGCCTGGTGCATGATCTGATTCCGATCGAATATCCCGAATATGCGCGCCCCGACGGTGCCCGCCTGCATCAACGGCGGATCGAGACGATCGCCGCTTATGCCGATGGCGTGATCGTCAATTCCGCGGCGACGGGCGATTCGATGCGTCCGTGGATCGCGCGGACCGGACGCGACGTTGCGATCCACGTCGCGCTGCTCGGCACGCAGGTCATGCCCACGACCGCCACGCCGATCGCGGTGCCCGACGTGCCCTATTTCCTGTGCGTCGGCACGATCGAGCCGCGCAAGAATCACCTGCTGCTGCTCAACCTGTGGCGGACCTTCGCCGAGACGTTGCCGCAAAACGAGATCCCACGGTTGATCATCGTCGGTCGGCGCGGGTGGGAGAATGAACAGGTGATCGACATGCTCGAACGCTGCCCGTCGCTGCGAGGCCATGTCGAGGAGCGCAACGGCTGTTCGGATCAGCATCTCGATGCGTTGCTGCGCGGGGCCCGCGCGCTGGTGCTGCCGTCGTTCGCCGAGGGGTACGGCATGCCGGTCGCCGAGGCGCTCGCCGTCGGCACGCCGGTCATCTGCAGCGACCTGCCCGCGCTGCGCGAAGCGGGCGGCTCAGCACCGGACTATCTGGATCCGCTCGATGGGCCGGCCTGGCGGCGGGCCATTTTCGACCATTTCAACGCCGGGCCAATGCATGCTGCGCAACTGGAGCGGATCCCCGCCTATCGCCCCCCAACATGGGCGCAGCATGTGGACATCGTCATCGCGGCGATCGACGCGCTACAGCGGTGAACGGACCGGGCCGCTGGCCCGATCGTTTACGCGCGCTTCTTTTTCTTGGGGATATACGTCCCAAACACGCGATCCCACAGGATCGCCGTGATCGCGAAATTGCCTTCCTGCTTCGCATAATGGTGCCGGATGTGATGCTGACGCAACGCCCCCAGGATCCGGCCGCGCATCGGAAATTGATGGCAGGCATAGTGCGTCACGTCGTAAACGACGTAGCCGATCCCGAACCCAACGAAGAGCACCGACCCAGCGTCGCCGATCATCTGGACGAACAGGAACCACACCCCGCACGAGATCAACACGCTGACGACCGGCGGCATGATGTTGCGATACGGATCGCCAGGCATCGAATGATGGTTGCCATGCGCAATGAAGATCAGCCCCCGCCCCCATTCCGAAGTGAACTTCAGATGGAAGACGAAGCGATGCATGATGTATTCGAACAGCGTCCAGATCAGCACGCCGAGCGCAACCAGCGCGATCGACATGCCGAAGCTCGTCACGCCCCAACTAGCGTAGATCGCAAAACCGAGAAAGATCGTCCAGGTGACGGCGAAGGCCGCCGGCGAAATCAATGTGAACCGTTCTAGGAAATCATTCCGAAACAGCCGAATGCGGGTACCATCGGACCTGTTATTCATCATAGGCAGGCCTCGCAAACTCACAGTCCAATGCGCAAATATGGAGATTGCTATGGTCAGACCCGGCCCCCTCCTGTCAACCCGCAATGCGGCAGACCGCCGCGACGTGCCGATCGGATCGGAGCCAACGTTCAAATCACTGATGCCACAGTAAAAGCCACTTATGAACAATTCATCACCGGACCGCATCGTCATCACCGGCGCATCTGGCAGTCTGGGGGCCGCATTGGCACGCCATTACGCCGCGCCGGGGCGGACGCTCGTCCTGTGGGGGCGTGATGCCGCGCGCCTGGGGGCGGTTGCGAGCACGTGCCGCCAGGCGGGTGCCGCGGTCGTTCTGCGTCAGCTCGACCTGACCGACAGCAACGCCGCGATCGCCGCGATCGAGGCGGACGACGACGCGGGGGCGATCACCTTGGCATTGTTGGTCGCAGGTGCCGGGGACGTGCGTGCCGCAGGCGAGCTGGTCGAGGATGCACACCAGATCGCGCGACTCGGCCTCGTCAATTTCGTTTCACCAAGCGCGATCGCGGCGGCGCTTGCGCGGCGCATGGCGCAGCGCGGGGGCGGGGAAATCGTGCTGGTTGGCTCCGCCGCAGCCTTCCACGCGCTGCCCTTCGCCGCGGGATATGCCGGGTCGAAGGCCGGATTGCTGCGCTTCGGCGAGGCGTTGCGGTTGAGCGTGCGCCAACACGGCGTGCGCGTGACGGTCGTTTCCCCCGGTTTCATTGATACCCCAGCGAGTCGCAGCAACGAGGGGCCCCGCCCGTTCCAGATCCAGCCAGCCAATGCCGCCGCGCGAATCGCCGCGGCGGCGGCGCGCGGGCAAGGCCATGTGATCTTTCCCTGGCCGTTCGTGGTGTTGCGCTGGTTCGATCGGTTGCTGCCGCCGGCGCTGCGCGACCGTCTGCTCACCGCACTCATCCCGCGCGGCGAATAACCTCGCCGGGTGCCGTCACGCAGCGCAAAATAGCGTGGTGCAATTCGGCCGGGGTGAGACTGGTCGGACCGCTTGTACCAGGGGCAATCACCCCGTCCGCGCCGAAGCGCAACAGGACATAGGGGGTATGCCGCGCACCACCGGGGGCGGTAACCCCCGGAATACTCGGGCGGTGATCGCCGAAAAAGACGAGCAGCGCCGACTTCCCCGCGCGCGCGAAATACGCCGTCAGATCCTGCAGCATCGCGTCGCTGCTGCGTGCATGGCGGAGATATGCGTCGCGCCGCCCGGCGGCATCGCGCGCGGTGTCGCTGTCCCACGGCCCGTGGTTTTCCATCGTGACGGTGTAGATCATCGTCGGTTCGGTGGCGGCCTCGATCATTCCGATAACCGAGGCACCGAGCATCCGGTCATCGACGTAGCGCCCCGCCCCGGCACCGCGCGGCGGAAAGCCTTCCTCCCCGATCATCGCGGCGAAGCCAACCTGCGGCATCAACCGGTCCCGATTGTAGAAGCGCAAATCATGCGGGTGGACGAACAGGCTGCGATATCCAGCGCCGCGCATCTGCGCGGACAGCGCGTGTGTCGCATCGCCCGCCGCCGTCAGGAACGGGTCATAGCGCCGGAATCCTAGCGCTTCCTCGCTGCGCCCGAACAGCACGCCATATTCGGTCCGCATCGTATAGGCGCCAAATCCGCTGACATCGAGCGTACCCCATTGCCACGCCGCCTTCCGCGCCGCCTCCAGCCCGGGAAAGGCATCCCGCGGATTGCCGGTGAGTTCGACCGGATCGCAAAACGATTCGCACTGTACGATCACGACGAGTTCGGGCAGGTCGGCCCCGGGTTGTTGCGCTACCGCAGGGCACGGTTGTGGATCCGACGATCCGCGCCACCGCCACCAGTACAGCAGCAAGGAGGCCATCATGCCCAGCCGCGCGAAATCGGCCTCAAGGTCGGGAGTCGCGGCAAGCCCGTCGAGTGCCCGGCTGCGCAATAGCAGCGCGGTCGCCACGCCGACTCCCACGGCAAGCGCCAATCCGGTCAGATGCGGGCGCACCGCGCCGGACGACAAGAGCGCGATCGCGATGACCGCGATCCCCGCACCGATCCCCAGCATCCAGCGCTGCGCCACCGAAAGCGCGGAGAAATAGAAGCGCGGGTGTCGCACCACGCCCACCAGCAACGCCAGATCGGAAAAGACCAACGGCTCACCGAGCATTTTGCGCTTGGCGTTGGAGGCGACCATGAACAACGCCACGAGCGCGACACTTACCAGCGCGGCGATCACCGGGTTCCCCGTGCCCGTGAGGATCACGCCGAAGACGCCCGTCATGACCATCAGGTGGAGCGCCACGCCACGCCAGTCACGCCCCGTACGCGCCCGTGGCCGCGCTGCTGCGTCGAGCACCACCGAAAGAAGCAGCATTGTCAGAAAAGGGATCACGCCGTTCGCCACAGAATGGGTTGCATCCCTGTAGCGCCGAAACGGAAACGATCGGTCCGGCAGAAGAGAAACGCGGTCGCCTATAACCCCCGGCCACGAAACTGTCACGACCCCGGCAGCGCACCCGGGCGTTTGGCTGCGGCTGCTTGGAAAATCACCGGTGCAGTTCTATGGACGAACAAAGCCAGTGCGATCCGATGGACCGCACCATTGAGAAACAAAAGGAATTACGGATGGCGGACATGATTTCCGACGAATCCGTCACTCAGCCGCGGACGGCGTCGGCGGCGGTGGTACAACCGCTCGCGGAGCGCAACATCCTGCTCCTGCAGGGCCTGATGGGCCCGTTGTTCCGGCGACTGGGCCAGGTCCTGCGACAGGACGGCTACGGTGTCCACAAGGTCAATTTCAACGGGGGTGACCGGCTGTTCTGGCGTCTGCCCAACGGCATCGACTATCGCGGCAGCCTCGAGGATTGGCCCGCGATGCTGCGCCAGATTATCACCGACCGGGCGATTACCGACGTGCTGCTGTTTGGCGACTGCCGTCCGATCCACATGGCCGCGATTGCGGTCTGTCGCGACATGCATGTCCCCGTCCATGTCTTCGAGGAAGGCTATATCCGGCCCGACTGGGTCACGCTCGAGCTCGGCGGAGTCAACGGCCACTCGACCTTGCCGCGCGACCCCGCATGGTACCGCGCGCAGGCGGCGCTGCTGCCGCCGGTACCGCAACATGCACCCGTTCCGTCATCCTTCCGGCGCCGCGCGACCGAGGCGCTGATCTACAATACCGCCGACGTGCTCAGCCGGTCACATTATCCACATTGGGAAAACCACCGCCCGTGGCATCCGCTGGTCGAGGGCATGGGGTGGGTCCGCCGACTGACGCGACGCAAGGCGGCAGCACAGCGCGCGCAGGCGGTCCAGGCTGCGATGATGCGGCGCAACGCGCCGTATATCCTGTTCCCGCTGCAACTCGATTCGGACGCGCAGATCCGGTTGCACTCGTCGTTCGCCGGGATCGCCGACGCGCTGCGCATGGTGATCACGTCATTCGCCAGCCATGCGCCGCGCGAATTGCGCCTCGTGATCAAGGAACATCCGCTCGACAATGGCGTCCGCGACTGGCGGCTGGAAACCAAGACGCTTGCCGCGCTGCACGGCGTGACCGACCGGATCGACTATCTCGAAGGCGGCGACATCGTACCGATCTCGCTCGCGTCGCGCGGCATGGTGACGATCAACAGTACCAGCGGCACGCTCGCGCTCGCACAGGGAATTCCGGTGATCGCGCTCGGTCAGGCGGTCTATGATATTGAGGACATCACCTTCCAGGGGCGGTTGAACGATTTCTGGTCGAACCCCGGAAAACCGGACGCCGCGACGTTCGATGCATTTCGCCGCGTACTGATTGAGCGCTGCCTCGTCCCGGGCGGTTTTTTCTCGGAAGAAGCGCTCGACAAGCTGACGAGTGGGATCATCGCAAAGATCGAGGCGGCAAGCCCGCTGCTGCATGCCCCACCGGCCCGCCCTGCGCTCGCGCAATCGACGCAGGCGATCCTGTCGAATTGACGGAGCCGCGCGCGTTCCGCTCGTTCACTGGTTGGCCGAGGGGATCGCGTGGTGGGCTCGCCGGGATTCGAACCCGGGACCTACAGATTAAAAGTCCGTTGCTCTACCGACTGAGCTACGAGCCCACACACGCCGATGCGCGTTAGGAGCGGATCGGCGTTCGGTCAACCTTGTCCAAGCGCGTCGCCAGTTGCCGGATCGTCCGCGCGGTCAGCGGATCGCGCCAGCGCGGCGCGATTTGCGCGAGCGGTCGCAGCACGAAGTCGCGGCTCCGAAACGCCGCATGCGGCACGCACAATGCGGAATCGCGCCAGACGCCGCCCGACCACAGCACAATATCGAGGTCGATCACGCGCGCCGACCACCGCTGTCCACGGCGGCGCCCGAAGTCGCGCTCGATCGCTTTGAGGCGCGCCAGCATCGCGGGGGGCGATTCGGCGCTGTGCAACAGCACTGCCGCATTGGTGAAACGCCGCAGCGATGGCCCCAGCGGTGCCGTCTCGATCAGTCGCGAAACCGCCACGACACCGGGCAATGCCGCGATCGCCGCACGCACTTCGTCGCGAGGGTGACCATGACAGCCGCGTCGGTTCGATCCGATCGCAATCGCATAAGACGGGTAGGTGGTTGAGATCGACACCCAAACACGCCTATCGGCTTTTCATGAACTTCGCACCCAGCCCGATCGCGGACTCCGAGCCGCCGCATGATTGTCCGCTCTGTCCGCGCCTCGTCGCCTTCCGCCACGAATTGCGGGAGGAATTCCCGACCTGGTGGAATGCCCCCGTAAACGCGTTCGGCGACCCCGCGGCGTGGCTCGGCATCATCGGGCTGGCCCCCGGCAAGCATGGTGCGAATCGCACCGGACGGCCCTTTACGGGCGATTTCGCGGGGGTGTTGCTGTACGATACGCTCACCAAATACGGGTTCGCGACGGGTACCTTCGAGGCCAAGCCCGACGATACGCTGCAATTGCAGGGCGCGATGATCATCAATGCGGTTAAATGCCTGCCGCCGCAGAACAAACCGACGCCCGAAGAAATTCGTACGTGCCGCCCGTTCCTGGAAGGGCAGATCGCCGCGATTCCGAAGGCGCGCGTGTTCGTGGCGCTAGGACAGATCGCGCATCAGTCCGCGGTCAAGGCTCTTGGTGGCCGACTGCCCAAGTGCAAGTTCGGGCATCTTGCCGAACATCGCATGCCCGACGGGCGGATCCTGATCGATAGCTACCATTGTTCGCGCTACAACCAGAATACCGGTCGCCTGACGACCGAGATGTTCGAGGCGGTGTTCGCACGCGCAGCAGAACTACGTGATTCCCCGGTATCTTAACGGCGGATCCGTTGAACTAATGGATGAGGGACCTTTGTCGAAGCTTCCGCTATGACAGCGGTGGCTGACGCGGAGTATTGCTGCGGCCGTGAAGCGTAGCGTACCGATACGCGGGGGCGATCGAGACTGCCGGGCGACTTGTTTCGCCCTCCCCCCAAGTCCGATCGCCTCCGCGGGTCACGCGGACCCTCAAAGCCTTGCTCAGATATCCTCAACCAGCCGTCCGTACAGCTCGGGCCGACGATCCCGGAAAAATCCGAACGCCGCTCGGTGGCGCTTGACACGGTCGAGGTCGAACGTCGCGGTGATCACACCTTCCTCCTCGCGCCCCAGTTCGACGATGATGTCGCCGCGCTCGTCCGCGATGAAGCTGGTGCCGTAGAAGGTCTGGTCATGCTCGGTGCCGACGCGGTTCGCCGCGACGATCGGTACGACGTTGGACACCGCATGGCCGACCATCGCGCGCCGCCACAATCGTGCGGTATCGAGCGAGGTGTCGTGCGGCTCGCTGCCGATCGCGGTGGGGTAGAACAGCACGTCCGCCCCCATCAGCATCATCGCGCGCGCGGTCTCGGGATACCATTGGTCCCAGCATACGCCGACGCCGAGCGTGGTCTTCGCAGGACCATGCCACACCTTGAAGCCGGTATTGCCGGGGCGGAAATAGAATTTCTCCTCATAGCCCGGGCCGTCCGGGATATGGCTCTTGCGATAGACGCCCTGCACTTCGCCGTCGGGGCCAATCATGGCGAGGCTGTTGTAGTGATGCGGTCCGTCCGCCTCGAAGAAGCTCGTCGGGATCGTCACCTTGAGCGCCTCGGCGAGCGCCTGCATCGCAAGCACCGCCTTGTGCTCGCCGACCGGTTTCGCGTTGGAGAACAGCCCCTCGTCCTCGACGCGGCAGAAATATTCGCCCTCGAACAGTTCGGGCGGCAGGATCACCTGCGCGCCCCGGCTCGCGGCCTCGCGCACGAGTTCCGAGACATGCTCGATATTCGCGTCCATATCGTTGGTGAAGGCGAGCTGCAGGGCGGCGACGGTGATTTCGGTCATGCGCAGCCATATCGTGGTTCGCGCGCCAGATTCAAACGGGATATCGCTGATGGAACGTGTGTTCGAGACGATTGCCCAACGTGTCGCCAATTGGGCGGGGCGACCGATCGCGTTCATCACCGCCTTCACGGTGGTGTTGCTGTGGGGGCTGACCGGGCCGGTGTTCCATTATTCGGACACCTGGCAGCTCGTCATCAACACCTCGACGACGATCGTGACCTTCCTGATGGTGTTCCTGATCCAGAATGCGCAGAATCGCGACGCATCGGCGATCCAGGCCAAGCTCGACGAGATCATCCGCGCAACGACCGCCGCCCGCAACGAGTTCATCGGGATCGAGCATATGACGCAGGACGAGCTCGAACGGATCAAGCATGTGCTCGAACGCGAATGCGGCGACGATACGACACACCATGACTCGATCGAGCGGTTGCTGGGGCGATTGTGAGGCGCAGTTCCCCTCCGCAAGCAGGCTCGCGGTTTCACGCGCGTGGCGTTCGTTGCGATGGGATCCCCTCTACCCGTTCGGGCTGAGCGAAGTCGAAGCCCCGCGCGCGCCACAGGCTCCGCTCGGATCGGCAAGCGGCCCTTCGACTGCGCTCAGGGCGAGCGGAAGAGGTCAGTCTAACGCGCCCCTGCCCGCAGCGTAATCCGCGTCAGCTCCGAGGGCACACCCAACCGTAGCGCAAAGCCCGGCCACAGCCCCGTGCCGTTGTTGACGTACAGCGTCATCCCGTCGACGTCATAACGCCCCGAGACGAACCCAGCATTCGCCCGCGCCACGATCCGGTCGAGCCCGACGATCATCCCGCCATGCGTATGCCCCGACAGCTGCAGCGCCACGCCCCGAGCCGCCGCAGTGCGCGCCATGCGCGGCTGGTGGTCGAGCAGGATGATCGGCGCGCCCGCCGGGGCCCCTGCCAGCGCCTTGGCGAGATCGGGCGCGGGATGGCCGGTTGCGCGCGCGGACAGGTCGGTCACGCCCGCGAGCACGATCCGCCCGTCGCCGCGCGTCAACACCGCATGCGCGTTGGGCAGCAGGTGCATCCCCATCCTTGCGAAATGCGCCATCCACGCGTCATATTCGAAGAAATATTCGTGGTTGCCCGGAATTGCGTAAATCCCGTCGGCGGCCCGAAGCCCGCGCAACGGCTCGACATCGGCACGGCGCATTGCGAGTGATCCGTCGATGAAGTCGCCGGTCACGACGATCAGGTCGGGGTGGAGCGCATTGGTGCGATCGACCACCGCTTGCGTCCAGCGCGCCGGGAACAGCCGGCTGATGTGGAGGTCGGTCAGCTGGACCAGCGTATAGCCGTCAAACGCATTGGGCAGCCCGGGGATGACGACGTCGATATCCCGCACCGGCGGCACCCGCTGCGCCTGCGCCACCCCCAGGCCGGTCAGGAACAGCGCCATCAACCCCATCGCGTAGCGCACCGCTACCGGTACCGCGAAGCCACCCTGCCCGATCAAAAGCGCAGGCAGGCGCGCGAGATCGACCACCAACTGGAACACCGCGAGCAACAGGATCGCGCCATAGGCGATGTTGAACGCGAGCACGACGCCGCGCGGCATCTCCGGCGCGAACGGCGAGCCCGAGGACAGCCGGCTCCACAGCAGGAATTGCGAGCCGACCAACAGCACGCCTGCCAGAATCACCTTTGCCGCCGGGTTCCACGGGAGCGGCAGGATGAAGCGCAGCGTAACGAACAGCCATGGCAGGCTGAAAAGCAGGTGGAAGATCAGGTGTTCCTTCCGGCGCTCGGGGACGTGGCTTCAGCGGTGGGGGGCATTGACGCCCCCCGACCTTATGCGGGGATTTGTTGCGAGATGCAGTGGAAGCTGCCGCCCCCGGTCAGGATCGCATCCGCGCGCAGGCCGACTACCTCGCGCCCCGGGAACAACGCCTGCAACGCCGCGACCGCCGCCGCATCGTTGGGCGCGCCGTACAGCGGCACGACCACCGCCGCATTGCCGATGTAGAAGTTCATGTAGCTCGCCGGCACGATCTCCTCGTCGCGCAGCACGCGCCCGGGCGACGGAATGCGCACCAGTTCGACCCCCGGCATCGCCGTCGCGGCGGCGGCCGCTTGTTGATACACCTGCCAGTTGGGGTCGTTCTCCGCCGCCTCGGGAATCGCGAGCACGCCCGGCGAGACGAAGCGCGCGAGATTGTCGACATGGCCGTCAGTATGGTCATGCATCAGCCCGTCGCCAAGCCACAGGATGTGCGCAAAGCCGAGATCGTTGCACAGCCGCTGCTCGATCTGCGTCTTGCTCAACGCCGGGTTGCGATTGGGGTTGAGCAGGCACTGCTCCGTCGTGACGACGAGGCCGGTGCCATCGCCGTCGATCGCGCCACCCTCAAGGATCCAGTCACAACGCTCGACCGCAAGCTTGCGGTCCACCGCCAGCCGCTGCCCGATGTCGCTGTCGCCCGGCAAGTCATACTTCCCGCCCCAGCCGTTGAAGCCGAAATCGCGCGCACTGCCGTCGGACAACAGGATCGGGGCGGTATCACGCAACCAGATGTCGCCGAACGATTCGACCACGATCTCGGCGAAATCGCCCGCCATTGCCTCCGCCGCCGTCGCCGCCTCGTCGTTCGCCGCGACGAGCAGCACACGTTCGCCGCGCCCCTCGGCGTGGACCGCGCGCGCAAACGCGACGACCTCGGTGCGCGCGGGCTCAAGGTCTTCGACCCATAGTTCGGGATGGCTCGGGAAGCCGATCCAGACGGCGGAATGCGGGGCCCATTCGGCGGGGGGGACGAGGCGTGTCATTCCTGATGCTTCCTGTGTTTACTTGCCCGCGCGGCTCTTGTCGCGAATCGCGCGGAATTCGGCGGTGCTGTACCAGTTCGGCCAGCGCGTCCCATCCGCCAATGCACGGCCAAGACCGTAATAGAGCGTCAGATCCTCGACCGCACCGGACCAGTCCCACGCCGCATTATATTCGTCCTGCGGCTTGTGATAGCGATGGACGATATAGTCCTCGGTCGCGGCATGGCCAGCCGCGGTCCCGCCGACGCGCAAATCCTCGCCCGATTCGCCGTAGAACATCGGCACGCCGGCCCGCGCGAACGCGAAATGGTCCGAGCGAAAATAGCTGCCGCGCTCGGGGTTGGGCTCGGGCTTGATCACGCGGTCCTGCGCGGTGACGAGCGTCTTCATCATGTCCTCGAGCTCGGACTTGCCCGCGCCCGTTACGACAAAGTCCTTCGCGCGACCGACGACGTTGAGGCCGTCCATGTTCACGCCCCCGACGGTCTGCGCCATCGGGTAGATCGGATGTTCGGCATAATAACGCGCACCAAGCAGCCCGCATTCCTCGCAGGTCACCGCGAGGAACACTTCGGACCGGCGTGCTGGCCCCGTCTTGACGTTCGCCTCGGCCAGCGCGACCAGCCCGGCGATCCCGCTGGCGTTATCCAGCGCACCGTTGCAGATATCGTCGCCGTCGACCGGATCGCACCGCCCGAGATGATCCCAATGCGCGGTGTAGAAGACATAGTCGCCCGGCGCGCCGCCCTGTGCGACGGGCTTGCCGGGCAGGATGCCGACGACGTTCTTCGACGCCTGCCGCTTGATCCTATTGTCGAACGACGCCGACGCGGTCAGCCCGAGCGGTACTGCCTTGAACCCCTTGACCTTGGCGGCTTTGTTGAGCGCATCGAAATCCTGCCCCGCGCTCGCAAACAAGGCGCGCGCCTTGTCGAGCTGAATCCAGCCGATCGCCTGGCTCTGGTCGGCATGATCGCCCTTCTCGTCGAGCTCGAGCTGCGGCCCGGTCCAGCTCGACTGGACGACGCCCCAGCCATACGCCGCAGGCGCGGTCTCGTGGACGATCAGCGCGCCCGCCGCACCGTGCCGCGCTGCTTCCTCGAACTTGTAGGTCCAGCGCCCGTAATAGGTCATCGCGCGGCCTTCGAAGAGGCCGGTGTTGGTCGGGGTCTGCCAGTCGGGATCGTTGACGAGGATGACGACCGTCTTGCCGCGCACGTCGACGCCCGCATAATCGTCCCACCCGCGCTCGGGCGCGGTGATGCCGTAGCCGACGAACACGACCGGGCTGTCCTTGAGCGCGATTTTCGGGGTGACGCGGTAGGTCGCGAGCACCATGTCGCTGCGATAGGCGACACTGACGGGCGTCTTGCCGCCCTTGAACGTCATCGGCGTGACGTTGGTCGCGGTCAGCTCGACCAGGGGCACGTCCTGGAACCACTTGCCGTTGTTGCCGGGCTTGAGCCCCGCCGCCTTGAAGCGTTCGACGATATAGTCGGTCGCCTTGGTCTCGCCAGGCGTGGTCGGCTTGCGGCCCTCGAACGCGTCGGAGGAGAGGGTCTTGGTGACGTCCTTGAGCGTCTCGACCGAAATCTCTGGGGCTGGCTTCGTCGCCTGCGCCGCGAGCGCGTGCGGCAGCATCGCCAGCATGACGCCAAATCCAAGTGTTTCGAAGGTCTTCACCGGCACGTCACCCCCTGTTGCTCGCCCGCCGTTCTGACAGCCTCGCCCGCCGGGTGCAACCGGACCCGCGGGGTCCCTTGGCGGCCCGGATTTGCCTGCTATCATTCGTCGCGGGGGAGATACGGGGATGAGAAAACACTTTGTCGTGGCAGCGTTGCTGGCTTGCACCGCGATGCCACTTCATGCGGCAAGCGATGCCGCGAAGAAATTCGGCGCGCGCGAGGAAGTCCAGCAGATCAGCCTGTCACCGGACGGAAAACGCTTCGTGGCGTTGCTGACCGATTCCAAACGTGGGTCGCGCGCGGTCGTCTTCTCGATCGACTCGTCCACGCCGCCGGCCACGGTGGTCGGATCGACCGGCGACAAGGAACAGCTCGATTACTGCCAATGGTCCAACGACACGCGGCTGATCTGCGGGTTCAGCGTCACTGTCGGGCGCGTCAGCGACATGATCGGCTACGACCGCGTCGTCACGCTCGGGGCGGACGGCAAGGACATGAAACTGCTCAGCGCGCGGACGTCGATGAATTCGATCGGGATCATGCAGCATGGCGGCGGGATCATCGACTGGCAGGGCGACGTGACGGGCAATACCGTATTGATGACCCGGCAATATCTCGAGACCGAGGGTACCGGGACACATATTGCAGGAGAGGGTCAAGGCATGGGCGTGGAGCGGGTCGACCCGGTCACGCTCCGCCGCCAGACCGTGGAAAAACCCCGATCGTTCGCGCGCGAATATATCGCCGACGGGCAAGGCCACGTCCGCATCATGGGCCTGCGGCCGACGACTAGCACCGGCTATAGCGGTGCCAAGATGGTCTACCAATATCGCAAGCCCGGCGTGAACGGCTGGCTTCCGCTCAGCACCGTGGTGAGCGATTCGCAAACCGAACAGGGCTTCGATCCCTATGCGATCGATCCGACGCTCAACGTCACCTACGGGTTCGACGTGCAGGACGGGCGCAAGGCGCTGTTCAAGATCGCGCTCGATGGCAGCCTCAAGCGCGACCTCGTGTTCGCACGCCCCGATGTCGATGTCGCCGGGCTGGTGCAGATCGGGCGGCAACACCGCGTCGTCGGCGCGACCTATGTCACCGATCGCCGGCGGGTCGAATTCTTCGACCCCGAATTGAAGAAGCTCCAGGCGAGCCTCGCCAAGGCGCTGCCCAAACAACCGCTCGTTCGCTTCGTCGATGCGAGCGCGGACGAATCGAAACTGCTGCTATGGACCGGGAGCGACATCGACCCGGGCGGCTATGCGCTGTTTGACAAGAAGACCCGGCACTTCGACGAGCTGCTCCGGTCGCGCCCGCCGCTCGAAGGCATCACGCTCGCCCCGGTCAAGGCGGTCACCTTCCCGGCGGCGGACGGTACGCCGATCCCGGCCTATCTGACGCTGCCGGTCGGTCCGGTCGCGAAGAACCTGCCCGCCATCGTCATGCCGCATGGTGGCCCCAGCGCCCGAGACGAATGGGGGTTCGACTGGCTCGCGCAATTCTTCGCCGCGCGTGGATATGCCGTGCTTCAGCCCAATTACCGGGGTTCGTCTGGCTATGGCGACAGCTGGTTTAGCGAGAACGGCTTCAAATCGTGGCGCACCGCGATCGGCGACGTCAACGACGGCGGGCGCTGGCTGGTGAAGGAAGGGATCGCCGCGCCATCGACGCTGGCGATCGTTGGCTGGTCCTATGGCGGCTATGCAGCGCTGCAGTCCGCGGTGCTCGATCCGACGCTGTTCAAGGCAATCGTCGCGGTCGCGCCGGTGACCGATCTCGATACGCTGCGGCACGAGCACGACAATTACATGGACTTCACCCTCGTCGACGCCTTCATCGGCAAGGGACCGCATGTCCGCCAGGGGTCGCCCGCGCAGAACGCAGACAAGATCACCGTGCCCGTCCTGATGTTCCACGGCGACCTCGACCAGAATGTCGGCATCGGCGAATCGCGGCTGATGGCGAACCGGTTGCGCAGCGCGGGAAAGAAGGTCGAACTGGTCGAGTTCAAGGGGCTCGCGCATTCGCTCGACGATACCGAGGCGCGAACGACGCTGCTCGACCGCAGCGACATGTTCCTGCGCGCGACGATGGGGATTCGGTAGCGAATCTTGTCCTCGCTACCCACCCTCACTCCGTTCGGGCTGAGCAAAGTCGAAGCCGTTTGAGCTGAACAAACTCAAATCCGTTCGGGCTGAGCGCAGTCGAAGCCGCCTCTCCCCACGGGCTTTGCCTGTTTGCGCGCGGCCCTTCGACTGCGCTCAGGGCGAACGGAATGGGGCGAACGGGGCGGGGGAAAGGCAGCACAACGAAAAAGGGCGGCCCCAACGGGACCGCCCTTTTTGCGTCGCGAAAGATCAGAAGATCAGCGCGAGTAGAACTCGACAACCAGGTTCGGTTCCATCTTCACCGGGTAAGGCACTTCGTCGAGCGACGGAACGCGCGTGAAGGTGACCTTGGCCGCGCCGTCCGGAGCGACATAATCGGGGACTTCGCGCTCGGCGAGCTGCTGCGCTTCGAGCACCAGCGCCATTTCCTTGGCCTTGTCGCCCAGCGTGATCTCGTCACCGACGAAGCAACGACGCGACGCAATGTTGCACTTCACGCCGTTGACGCGGACGTGGCCGTGCGAAACGAGCTGACGCGCCGCCCAGACGGTCGGTGCGAACTTCGCACGATACACGATCATGTCGAGACGCTGCTCGAGCAGGCCGATCAGGTTCTGGCCGGTGTCGCCCTTCATGCGGGCTGCTTCGGTGTAGCAGGCGCGGAACTGCTTCTCGGTCACGTCGCCATAATAGCCCTTGAGCTTCTGCTTGGCGCGGAGCTGGATACCGAAGTCCGAAACCTTGCCCTTGCGGCGCTGGCCGTGCTGGCCGGGGCCGTATTCACGCTTGTTGACGGGCGACTTGGGACGACCCCAGATGTTCTCGCCCATCCGGCGATCGAGCTTGTACTTTGCGCTGCTACGCTTCGACATGATGAATTCCTTGCAAGTGCCAATAACAAGACCAACGCCGCGGGGTACGCTTTGCTGATCGATACCCGGTCATCGCTCCACCTGACCCGAGGGTCTGGTCGGGGCCACCGCTTCACCGGGGTGCGGGGCCTTTTGCGAAGGCGGGCGGGTAGCGGGGGATGGCGCAGGAGTCAAGCTGGACAGGCTGGCAATGCCGCGCCAAGGGCTGTCCGCATGACCGATCCGATCCTTCCCGGCCCCGACTGTACGACGATGACCGAGGTGCGCGCGGGCGTCGATGCGCTCGACCGCGAGCTCGTCGCGCTGCTCGCCCGGCGCTTCGCCTATATGGATGCAGCCGCCCGGATCAAACCCGAGCGCGGCGCGGTCCGCGACGAGGCCCGCAAGACACAGGTCATCGGCAACGCCTGCGCCGCGGCGCGCGCGGCTGGCGTACCCGAAGCGGTGGTGGCGGATCTGTGGGAGCGACTGGTCGAGGCGTCGATCGCTTATGAACTTGCGGCGTTCGATCGACGCTGACGCCTGTGGAACGCTATTTTATCAGCGTGGCACTCCCGTTGCGCTGCTGATCACGAAAGCGGGCCGACTCGCCCGAGTTCCGCGCGTCGATCGTGCTCCACTCCGTACTCGTGTGGCAGATCCGCTTGACGAATACCGACCCCGTCGATTCCTCGCTGCGGCACACCTTCTTGTCGGTCGGTTTGACGGCACCACCGGCTGGCGTGGTCGCGGCCTGCTGCGCAATGGCAGGGACGGCATTGGCCGCAGACAGGAGCAAGAACAAGGCAAGTGTTTTCACGAAGACCCCCCGAAATCGAGATGTTACGATACCGCAACTATCTCGGTCGGAGCAAGACCTATGCGCGCGGTTTCTTGCCAGCAAGCGAACTCAGCACCCCGCGCATCGTCCGCACTTCCTGCGTCGACCAGCCGGGCTTGGTCAGCAAAGTCCGCAAGGTCCGCCTGGTCACCGGCGTGCGCGCGGGCGGGAAGAAGAAGTCGCTTTCCTCGAGCATCGCATCGAGCTGCGCGATCATCCCGTCGAGCTCTTCCTGCGGGGCCGGGAGCGGCATGTCGACTTCGGGCGGGCTCGCGAGCGCAACGCCCTTGGACCATTCGTACGCGACCAGAATCACCGCCTGCGCGAGGTTGAGCGAGCCGAACTCGGGGTTGATCGGCACGGTGATGATCGTGCGTGCGACCGCGACATCGTCGGTCTCGAGCCCCGAGCGTTCAGGCCCGAACAGGATTGCCGAGCGGCCCGCGGTAGCGTGGATCGCCTGCGCGGCGGCTTCGGGGGTGAGGACGGGCTTGGTGATGCCGCGCTTGCGCACGGTGGTGGCATAGACATGCGCGCAATCCGCGATCGCGTCGGCGACGGTTTCAAACACCTGCGCCTGTTCGAGCACGATATCCGCACCCGAGGCGGCGGGGCCCGCGCCGGGATTGGGCCAGCCGTCGCGCGGGGAGACGAGGCGGAGTTCGGTCAGCCCGAAATTGAGCATCGCGCGCGCGGCCTTGCCGATGTTCTCGCCGAGTTGTGGGCGGACGAGGACTAGGACGGGGGGTGGGGCGGGTTCAGCGCGTTGCGACGGTTCCGCCAAATCTGCCAGATCCTCCTCCCCCCCGTTCGCTTCCTGTCCCGCCAGCACACCCCCTGCCCGTTCGTCCCGAGTAGGTGTCGAGCTTGTCGAGACGCCGTATCGAGGGACCATTGAACGCGCGGGCTTCTTGGCGGCTGCGGAAAGCGCCTCCCAGTCGCTACGGAACAACGCTTCCTTTTTCTTGCGCGACCAGTCTTTCACCTGACGCTCGCCCTCGAGCGCTTCGAGGCGCGTTGGGAAATCCTGCGACCACATCAGTGTCACGGGGCGTCGGCTGTGCGTATAGCCCTCTATCGCGCCTGCATTGTGTTGCCCGATGCGCTGCTCGAGATTGTCGGTATGACCGGTGTAATAGCTGCCATCGGCGCAGCGCAGGATGTAGACCCAGAAGCTCATTGCGTAGCCCTATCCCTCGATACGCCATCTCGACAAGCTCGATGGCTACTCGGGACGAACGGAGATGGGTGAAACAGGAAAGAAGCAAAGGCAAACGCTCCGCCCCTACCCCTTCCCCACCTCGCTCACATTCCCCGCAAACTCCTCAAAGTCGCGTGCCTCACGGAAGTCCTTGTATACGCTCGCAAACCGGATGTAGGCGACAGAGTCGAGGCCCTTCAGCCCCTCCATCACCATCTCGCCGATCCGCCCCGAACGCACTTCGTTCTCGCCCAGCGTCTCCAACTGCCGCTGGATCCCCGACACCAGTTTCTCGAGCTGCACCGCCTCGATCGGGCGCTTGCGCGCCGCGATCGAGACCGAGCGGAGCAGCTTCTCGCGGTCGAACGGCTCGCGCTTCAGGCCAGCGCCCTCGCTCTTCACCACGGTCAGCTCGCGCAGCTGGATCCGCTCGAACGTGGTGAAGCGCGCGCCGCAGCCTTCGCATTGCCGCCGCCGCCGGATCGCGCCCGCATCTTCGGTCGGGCGCGAATCCTTTACCTGGCTGTCTTCATGGCCGCAGAACGGACAGCGCAATCACATGCCCTCGGGATAGATCGGGAAGCGCGCGCACAAAGTGCGGACGCGTTCGCGGACATTGGCCTCGACCTGCGGGTCGCCATGCTCGCCGTGGGTGCGCAAGCCCCCCAGTACGTCGGCGACCATGTTGCCGATCTCGCGGAACTCGGCCGGGCCGAAGCCGCGCGTCGTGCCAGCAGGCGAGCCGACGCGGATCCCGCTGGTCTTGGTCGGCGGGAGCGGATCGTTGGGGATGCCGTTCTTGTTGCAGGTGATGCCAGCGCGCTCGAGCGCCTCGTCGGCGTCCTTGCCGGTCACGCCCAACGGCGTCAGGTCGATCAGCGCGAGATGCGTGTCGGTGCCGCCCGAGACGACCTCCGCGCCGCGCTCTTTCAGCGTCGCGGCGAGGATCTTGGCGTTCTCGATCACCGCGGCGATGTAGCTCTTGTAACCAGGCTGGAGCGCCTCGCCGAACGCGACCGCCTTCGCTGCAATGACATGCATCAGCGGGCCACCCTGAAGTCCCGGGAACACCGCCGAGTTGAACTTCTTGCCGAGCGCCTCGTCATTGCTGAGGATCATCCCGCCGCGCGGCCCCCGCAGCGTCTTGTGCGTCGTCGTGGTGACGACATGCGCATGCGGCAGTGGCGACGGATGCAGCCCGGCGGCGACCAGACCCGAGAAATGCGCCATGTCGACCATGAAATACGCACCAACCTCGTCCGCGATCGCACGGAACTTGGCGAAATCGATCTGGCGCGGATAGGCCGAGCCGCCCGCGATGATCAGCTTGGGCTTGTGCTCGCGCGCCAGCGTCGCGACTTCGTCGAAATCGATCAGATGGCTGACCGGATCGACGCCGTACTGCACCGCGTTGAACCATTTGCCCGACATCGCCGCCTTTGCGCCGTGCGTCAGATGGCCGCCGGCATCGAGGCTCATGCCGAGGATCGTCTCGCCCGGCTTGACCAGAGCGAGCATCACCGCGCCGTTCGCCTGCGCGCCCGAATGCGGCTGGACGTTGACGTATGCGCAATCGAACAGCGCCTTCGCGCGGTCGATCGCGAGCTGCTCGACTTCGTCCGACGGCGCGCAACCCTGATAGTAGCGCTTGCCGGGATACCCTTCCGCATATTTGTTGGTGAAGACCGACCCCTGCGCCTGCAGCACTGCCTTGGAGACGATGTTCTCGCTCGCGATCAGCTCGATCTGGGTCTGCTCACGCGTCAGTTCGTGGTCGATCGCGCCGAACACTGCGGGGTCGCTGTCCGCGAGCGTCTGCGTGAAGAAGCCGTCGGGCTGGACGTCGTGGAGCTGGGTCGGGTTGGTGCTCATGCCGGTTCTCTCAGGAAAGCGGGGGCGCCGAGTTTCTCGACGCGCGGTTGATGACGGCCACCGGCGAAATCGGTGGAAAGAAAAGCGGAGATACACGCGCGCGCCATGTCCTCGCCGACGAGACGGGCACCCATGGCCAGAACATCGGCATCGTTATGCTCGCGCGCAAGCGCGGCGGACAACGGTTCGGACACCAGAGCGCAGCGCACCGCCGGGTTGCGGTTGACCGCGATCGAGATCCCAATCCCCGAACCACAAAGCGCGATCCCGCGTTCGACACGTCCATCGGCGACCGCGGCCGCCAGCGCGAAACCGTAATCGGGGTAATCGACGCGCGCGTCGCTGTCGGGGCCCAGGTCGAGCACGTCATGGCCGAGATCGGCAAGCCAGCCGGCCAGCCCCTGTTTGAGCGCAAAGGCGGCGTGATCGGATGCGATGGCGATGCGCAAGGCGGCACGCGCTCCCAATGAGGAGCCCCGATGCGGGGCGGGTTGGATGACCGCGCCTTTACCGGGGCAGCCGCCAAAATGCCACAGCGAACCACGACTGCCGCAACAATTCGCGCAAATCGTCATGACAACCGATTGCCGCGCGCAGATTGCCGGGCTACGTCGTTAACCGTGACGGATTTCCCGCCCGATGCTGCAGCAGCCCCCGCCCCGAAGCCAGGCAGGGAATCCCCCGAAGCCATTGCTCGGGCACGGCTGGTCGAGGCACTGATACGCACAGGTGACGAAGACCGTGTCGCATTCCGGGACCTGTATTCGCTGACGTCGGCGAAGCTTTTCGGGATTTGCTACCGTATCTGCGGCGAAAGGCAGGCAGCGGAAGACGTGTTGCACGACGTATACCTCACGATCTGGAAGCGTGCCGGGGCGTATGAACCCTCGCGCGCCAGCCCGATCACGTGGCTTGCCACGATCGCGCGGAACCGTGCGATCGACTGGCAGCGTGCGCAAACGGTCCGCCGCTCGACCCCGATCGAGGACGCGCCACCGATCCTCGACACCGCACCCCTGGTCAGCCAGACGCTGCTCGACGACGAAGAGAGCCATCTGCTCCACGAATGCCTCGAACTGCTCGAACAGCGGCAGCGCAGTGCAATCCGCACCGCCTTCTTCGACGGCGTAACCTATGCCGATCTCGCCGAGCGGGAGAGTGTTCCGCTGGGCACGATGAAAAGCTGGGTCCGCCGCGGGCTCGCGCGCTTGCGTGAGTGTCTCGAGCGATGACCGACGCACGGCATCTCGATCCGCCCGAAGGCTCCGGCCCCGACATGGCGGCTGCCGAGCTCGCACTCGGCGTGCTGGAAGGCGAGGAGCGCGCACAGGCGGTGCGTCGCGTCCTGTCCGAGCCCGGGTTCGCGCGCGCGGTCGAGCAATGGCGCGGCTATCTCGCGCATCTGTTCGACCTGTGGCCCGCGATCACCGCGCCCGACATCCTGCCGCGGATCGAACGCTCGATCGACCGGCTGCACGACACGACCGGTGCCGTCGTACCGCATCCGCGCGGCAGCCGTCTGTGGCCATCGCTCGCGGTGCTGTCGAGCATCGCGGCGGCGGGCCTGCTCGTGATCCTGCTGGTCCGGCCGCTGTCGCTCCCGACTGTCCCTCCGCCATCAGGCGCGCCCGCAACGCCGGTCGCCGCCCCCCTGCCGACCCTGGTCGCCTCGCTCGAACCCGAGGGCAAGCAAGCGCCGATGACGGTCGTCTATGACGAGCGCAGCGGCACGCTGCGGCTGACCGAGACGACGCTCGCCCGCGCCGACCGCAGCGCCGAATTGTGGGTGATCCCAGGCGATGGCACGCCGCGGTCGCTGGGCCTGTTGCAGGATACGGGTGGGACCACGCTTGCGCTCAACCCGACGGTGCGCGCCTATCTCGCCGCGGGTGCGACGCTGGCCGTGTCAATCGAGCCGGTCGGCGGGTCAAAGACCGGCGCGCCGACGGGGCCGGTGGTCGCCAAGGGTGCGCTTTCGCCGGTCTGACCGGTCATCCGAAATAATTACGATTCCGCAACGGTACCGTGCATCCGCGCTTTCCCGCATCGCGTATCTCCGGCGCGCTCGAGCTGAGCGCGCAGACAGGAGAGCCGTCATGAACCGCACTTTCCGTGCCGCAATCGTCGCGTCCGCCATCGCCGTCAGCGGCACCACCTTCGCTGCCGCCGCAACCAACCCCATGGTTGGCGGCGCCGCAATGTATGCGAACAAGACGATCGTCGAGAATGCCGTCAATTCAAAGGACCACACCACGCTGGTCGCCGCGGTCAAGGCCGCCGGTCTGGTCGAGACGTTGTCGGGCCCCGGTCCGTTCACCGTCTTCGCGCCGACCAACGCTGCCTTCGCCAAGCTCCCCGCGGGCACGGTCGACACGCTGCTCAAGCCCGAGAACAAGGCGCAATTGACCGCGGTGCTGACCTATCATGTCGTCCCCGGCACGGTCACCGCGCAGGATATCGCTGCCAAGATCAAGGCCGACATGGGCAAGGCGACCTATGCGACCGTCCAGGGCGGAACGCTGACCTTCATGGCGTCGGGCAAGGACTACACGGTCACCGACGCCAAGGGTAACAGCGCAAAGATCACGATTGCCAATGTGATGCAGTCGAACGGCGTGATCCATGTCATCGACACGGTGATGCTGCCTTAAAAAAATTGCTCCGCTCCAACGCATCCCAAATCCGGATCGTTCGTATCTGGCGTTGCTAGGCCCAGTGCCGATGCGTGTACCCGTTCGCTGGATCCCCTCCTTTGCGGCGAATGGTTGATTGTAAGGGACCTGCCGGCCCCCTTTTGTCGGCAGGTCCTTTCCAACTCATCGCAATATCGTCATGGAAGCGTCACCAGATCGTCGTAGCGGCAGCACTGCCGCTAGCGCCCAGTGTCCGCGTGCGATCCGGCAGGAGAGTGTTGAAATGGCCATCGCGCTTCGGTCCCCCAAGAATACCGCATCTAAGAACACCGCGGTGGCCAGTGCCGTGCATCGGCACGACCATCTGTCGAAGCAGGGCCTGCTCGAGCGCGCCTTCACCTTTGCCTTCCGCGGACTAGTCTATGCGCAGATCTGGGAAGACCCCGAGGTCGACATGGAAGCGCTCGCAATCACGCCCGATTGCCGCATCGTCACGATCGCGTCGGGCGGGTGCAACGTGCTGTCGTATCTGACCGCCAATCCGCAGGCGATCACGGCGGTCGACCTCAACACCGCGCATATCGCGCTCAACAAGCTGAAACTCGTCGCGGCGCGGCATCTGCCGAGCTACGAGGCGTTCCACCGCTTCTTCGCGACCGCCAATTCTCGCGCGAACGTCATGGCGTATCGCACCTATATCCGCCCGCATCTCGACGAGACGACGCTGGCCTATTGGGAAGGCCGCGACATGATCGGGCGGCGCCGGATCGGCGGCTTCTCGAAGAACGTCTATAAGCGCGGGCTGCTCGGCAATTTCATCGGCGTGGCGCATCTGCTCGCGCGGTTGAACGGCGTGAACCCCAAGGTACTGCTCGAAGCCAAGTCGATCGAGGAACAGCGCGAGATCTTCGACCGCGAGTTCGCGCCGTTCTTCGACAAGGCGGTGGTCAAGTGGATCACCGATCACCCCGCATCACTGTTCGGCCTCGGCATTCCGCCCGCGCAATATGACGCGCTGGCGGGCGACGAGAAGATGGCCGTGGTGCTGCGCGCGCGGCTGGAGAAGCTCGCGTGCGATTTCGACATCAAGGACAATTACTTCGCGTGGCAGGCTTTCGGGCGCGGCTATGCCAAGGGCGAGAACGCGCCGCTCCCGCCGTACCTCCAGCGCGACCATTATGCCGAGATCGTCGATCGGGCCGAGCGGATCGAGGTTCGCCACGTCAATTTCACCGAGCATCTGCGTGTGCAGGACGATGCCTCGCAGGATCGCTACATCCTGCTCGACGCGCAGGACTGGATGACCGACGAACAGCTCACTGACCTGTGGACCGAGATTACGCGCACCGCGCGTCCGGGGTCGCGCGTGCTGTTCCGCACCGCCGGGGTCGCGACGATCCTGCCCGGTCGCGTTCCCGACGCGATCCTCGACAAGTGGGACTATCGCACCGAGGAATCGCTCGATTACACCAAGCGCGATCGCTCCTCGATCTACGGCGGCGTTCACCTCTACGTCCTGGCGTGACGCAGTCGTCCGGCCATGCGGGGCATATGGATGCGATCTATCGGTCGCAGCGCCATATCTATGACCTGACGCGGAAATATTACCTGCTCGGGCGCGATGCGTTGATTGCCGGAATCGCGCCACCCCCGGGCGGGACCGTGCTCGAGGTCGGATGCGGCACCGGGCGCAACCTGATCGCGGCGGCGCGCGCTTTTCCGAATGCGCGCTATTTCGGGATCGATATCTCCGCCGCCATGCTGGAGACCGCGCGCGCCAAGATCGCGGCGGCAGGACTGTCGCACCGGATCGAGCTTGCGCAGGGCGATGCGACCGCGTTCGATTCGACCGCACTGTTCGGCGTGGCTGCATTCGACCGCGTGTTCCAAAGCTATACGCTGTCAATGATCCCCGACTGGCAGGGCGCGTTGCGCGAAGGGGCGAGCAAGCTTGCGCCGGGCGGACGGCTCGATATCGTCGATTTCGGGCAGCAGGAGGGGTTGCCGCGCCCGTTCCAGGTGATGCTGTTCGCCTGGCTCGCGAAGTTCGACGTCACGCCGCGCGCGGCGTTGCCGGAAACGGTCCGCGCGACGGCACGGGACAATGGATTGACCGGCCGGTTCGCATCGCTGCGCCGCGGCTATGCATGGAGCGCCTCGCTGAGCCGGGGATGAGGGGCAGACGATGACGACGCAAACGACCCCGCCTGTCTTCCCGCGCTGGCTCGGGCTGGCTGGGTTGCTGCCGCAACTCGCTGCGGTGGCGGTGGTGTTCGGCGGCGACGCGTCGCTGCACTTCTCCGCGATCGCGCTGGGTTATGCCTATGCCGCGTTGATTCTGAGCTTCCTCGGGGGACTGTGGTGGGGCGTCGCGGCCTCCGCCGATCGTCCGCCCGAATGGTTGTGGGTCGCCGCGGTGGTTCCGTCGCTCGTGGCGCTGGGGAGCGCGCTACCCTGGGCGGTCGGCGCACCGTGGCCCGGGCCGTCGCTGATCCTGCTGGGGCTTGCGCTGATCAGCGCGCTCGGGGTGGATCTGCTGCTAGCACGCCGCGGGCTGGTGCCGCTGTGGTGGATGAGCCTGCGCCTCCCGCTGTCGATCGGGCTTGGCGGGCTCACCCTGTTGTTGGCGCTTGGCTGAGGCTTAGTGGCCGAACAACAGATACAATACGATGATGACGGGGATCGGCACGCCGACCATCCACAGAATACAACCCTTGCCCATCACGCATTCTCCTTGATGACGGGAACGTAACGGGTTGAATAGAAAGGGGTTCCGCTGACAATGAAGCGCCATGGTTTACCTTGGCGCGCCCCCCCACATCCGTCATTCCCGCGAATGCGGGAATCCATTAGCGGAGCGTCGGACCATTGCAGCGGTCCGCCAATATGGAGCCCCGCCTTTGCGGGGATGACGAACGGGTGGGGAAATTACGCGGTCCGCCGACGGCATTGATGATCCAATGCCACCTATGCCAACAACCTTCCCGCACCCCACCAATCACGCAGCCTTGCGCAGTTCCAGTCGGCTCCAGATCTCGACCAGTGCGTCGGTCAAGTCGCGCATCATTGCCTCGTCATGCGCGGGGCCAGGCGTGAAGCGCAGCCGTTCGGTGCCGCGCGGGACGGTCGGGTAGTTGATCGGCTGAACGTACACACCGTATTCGGCGAGCAGGATGTCGCTGATCTTCTTCGCCTTGACGGGATCGCCGACCATCAGCGGAACAATATGCGTGGTCGAGTTCATCACCGGCAACCCGGCGCCTGCGAACATCGCCTTCAGCCCTGCCGCGGCGCGCTGCTGCCCCTCGCGCTCGACGCTCGATGCTTTCAGGTGCCGCACACTCGCCAGCGCCCCCGCGACCAGTACCGGCGACAGCGAGGTCGTGAAGATGAAGCCCGGCGCATAGGAGCGGATCACGTCGACGATGGTCTGGTCCGCAGCGATATAGCCGCCCATCACGCCGAACGCCTTGCCGAGCGTCCCCTCGATGATCGTCAACCGGTCCGCGAGTCCCTCGCGGTCCGAGATGCCGCCGCCGCGCGGGCCGTACATGCCGACCGCATGGACTTCGTCGAGATAGGTCAGCGCGCTATATTTGTCAGCGAGGTCGCAGATCTCGGCGATCGGCGCGATGTCGCCTTCCATCGAATAGACGCTCTCGAACGCGATCAGCTTGGGCGTGGTCGGATCGACCGAGGCGAGCAGTTCCTCAAGATGCGCAAGATCGTTGTGCCGGAAGACGTGCTTCTCGCACCCCGAATTGCGGATCCCCGCGATCATCGAGGCGTGGTTGAGTTCGTCCGAGAAGATGATGCAGCCCGGCAGGATCTTGGCGAGCGTCGCCAGCGTCGCCTCGTTCGAGACATAGCCGCTGGTGAACAGCAAAGCGCCCTGCTTGCCGTGGAGATCGGCGAGTTCGCCCTCGAGATCGACGTGATAATGCGTGTTGCCGCCGATGTTGCGCGTGCCGCCCGAGCCCGCGCCGACGTCGTGCAGCGCCTCTTCCATCGCGCCGATCACCGCGGGATGCTGGCCCATCGCGAGATAGTCGTTCGAGCACCACACCGTGATGGGCTTGGGGCCGTTATGCCCGGCGAAGCAGCGTGCGTTGGGGAAAGCACCCTTGTTGCGCAGAATGTCGATGAAGACGCGGTAGCGTCCCTCGACATGGAGGCGGTCGATCGCCTGCGCGAAGATGCGCGAGTAATCGACTCCGCGCGCGGATGTTTCCATGTCCATCCCGCCCAAATAGACCTCGCACCCGCCAATTTCCAGCACCTTCGCGCGATCACTCTGATCGACCCGGCCCGTCACAGCGTATCGACCGCGGTGAGGCCATGCCCTGCAAGCGCGTCGCCAAGCCGCACGGCGTCGGACACGCCCCCGGTAAACACCGCGAGTCCCGGCGGGGCGATCACTGGCCACGCCTGCCGCTCGGTCAGGAATGCGATCCGCCGCGCGATCCCGGCGGATCCGTCGACGAACGCCACCGGATGCGGTGCCGCGGCGCGCAATTCGCGCTCGACCAGCGGGAAATGCGTGCAGGCGTTGACGATCGTATCGATTCGGTCGCCGCCCGGCTGGTCGAACAGGCCAGCAAGGATTGCCCGGTACCGCGACGGATCGGTCGGATCGCCGCGCAGTCGCGCCTCGGCGAGCGCAACGAGCTCGGCCGACCCGTGGCGCAACACGCGGCAGTCGCTCGCGAACCGCGCGGCGAGATCATCGACATAGGGCTGGCGCACGGTCGCATCGGTCCCCAGCACGCCGATCACGCGACTTCGGCTGTGCGCGGCGGCAACCTTGATCGCGGGCACCGTGCCCACCACCGGCAGGTCGAGCGCACTGCGCACCGCCGCCAGCGCGATCGTCGAGGCGGTGTTGCACGCGATCACGATCAGCCGCGGACGGTACCGTTCGGCGAGCCGCCCGAGCAGTGCGGGAACGCGCGCGCCGATCTCGGCCTCGCTCTTGGTGCCATAGGGAAACCCTGCGGAATCCGCCACGTACACCGCGGGCATCCGCGGCAACAGCGCGCGCGCCGCGGCCAGCACCGACAATCCGCCGACGCCGGAATCGAAGAATAGAACTGGTCTTTCGTCCATAGAATCGTCTGTAGTGACGCCGTCCGGAATTACAAAATCATGGCGCGTAGGCCGGGGTTGGGCCATGGCACGCATGCTGATACGATAGGGCAAACGAGGGGGCGTACGGATAGTGAAGACTGAGTATCTGTGGATCGCTCCCTTGGCAGCGCTGGTGATCGGCTACCTGCTGGGATCGATCCCGTTCGGCGTCCTGCTGACCCGAATGGCCGGTGCGGGCGACCTGCGCGCTGTCGGATCGGGCAATATCGGCGCGACCAACGTGCTGCGCACCGGACGCAAGGGACTCGCCGCCGCAACGCTGTTCCTGGATGCCGCCAAGGGGTTCGTCGCAGTGTGGATCGCGGATGCCTACCTGGGGGGCAACGGCGTGGTCGCGGCGGCGGCGGTGTTCCTCGGGCATCTCTATCCGGTGTGGCTCCGCTTCAACGGCGGCAAGGGGGTCGCGACCCTGCTCGGGATCGTGCTCGCGCTGCACTGGCCGATCGGAGTGGTCTATGCCGCGGTGTGGATCGCGCTGTTGGCGTCCATGCGGATCTCATCGCTTGCCGGAATGGTCGCTGCGGTCAGCGCCCCCTTGTGTGCCGCCTATTTCTCACGGTTCGACATCGTGCTGCTGCTGCTCGCGCTCGCGCTGCTCGTGTTGTGGAAGCATCGCGGCAATATCGATCGCCTGTTGAGCGGCACCGAACCCAGGATCGGGCAAAAGGTTGGCTGATCCGGGCCGGATCGGCGGCGACGCGATCGCGCGGCTCCGCCTGATCCGTACCGCGCAGGTCGGCCCCGTCACCTACGCCCAGTTGATCGCACGGTTCGGATCGGCCGACGCCGCGATCGCTGCCCTGCCCCAGCTTGCCGCACGTGGCGGCGGAAAATCGCCCTCGGTTGCCCCCGTGGCGCTCGTCGAACGCGAACTTGCCACGGTGCACCGTCTCGGCGCGCGCTACCTGTTCCTCAGCGAGCCCGACTATCCCGATCTCCTCGCGCAACTGGACGACGCGCCCCCCGCGCTGATCGTCCGCGGCGACACCGGGTTGCTCGCCCGCACCCCGATCGCGATGGTCGGCGCGCGCAATGCCTCGGCCGCTGCATGCCGCTTCGCCCGCCAGCTTGCCGCCGAACTCGGGCGCGAGCGCGTCGTCGTCGTGTCGGGGCTGGCGCGCGGCGTCGATACCGCGGCGCATGTCGGGTCGATCGATACCGGCACGATCGGCGTCATCGCTGGCGGGATCGACGTGGTATACCCGCCCGAGAACGCAAACCTGCAGGACCGGATTGCGCGCGAAGGCCTGCTGATCGCCGAACAACCGCCGGGCACGGAACCGCGCGCGCGGCACTTCCCCTATCGCAACCGCATCATCGCCGGGCTTTCGCTGGGAACCGTGGTGGTCGAGGCGGCCCCCAGGTCCGGCTCGCTGATCACCGCGCGGCTGGCGGGAGAACTCGGGCGCGAGGTGATGGCGGTGCCGGGCAGTCCGCTCGACCCACGCGCACAAGGATGCAACGGGCTGATCCGCGACGGCGCAACGCTGGTGCAATCCGCCGCCGACGTGCTGGAAACGGTCCGCCCGATTGACGGGCGGATGGTACAAAGCCCGCGCGACCCCTACCGGGCACCACCGCCGGAGGATGCAAGCGACACCGACCGGCGCGTGATCGCCAGCTTGCTCGGGCCGGTGCCGGTGGCGATGGACGAACTGATCCGGCAATCGGGGGCCTCCCCCGCGATTGTTCAAACAGTGCTGCTCGAACTGGAATTGGCCGGGCGGCTGGAGCGGCATGCCGGGGGCAGGGTGGCGCTAACCTGACCAGGGGATTCCCGTCTGCGGTCGTCTTCCCCCTTCCCGTCCGTTTCGGACTTCGCTCGAAACGGACAGGTGGGGTGTTGTCATCAAACCTTAGGAATGTGCGGCCAGCAGCTTCGTGAAGTTAGCAAGAGCAACGAGCACCACGATGAGCATCACCTGCGACCCGAGCATCCAACGCACAATATCGTTTTTCAAGACCGCCATCTCGCCCTTGAGATAGTCCTTGGTGACCATATCTTCACGCGATGCGCTGGTTGCCTCGGCGATCGTGGTCGCAAGCGACTCAGCCTGTGCCTTGGCAAAGCCAGCGCCTTCGAACGACTTGGCTGCCTTAAGCGTATCGATCATCGCGTTCATGACTTCAGCAATACGCCAATCCGGCCAAAAACGCCACCCGACGCTTGACGAGCCTGCCGACACCCCGTCACCCTCGCGCGTACACGTAAGGACGCAATAGACCCCCATGCAGCTTGTCATCGTCGAATCGCCCGCCAAGGCGAAGACCATCGAGAAATACCTCGGTTCGGATTACCGCGTGCTCGCGAGCTACGGCCACGTCCGCGACCTGCCGCCCAAGGACGGATCGGTGAACCCCGACGAGGGGTTCGCGATGGAGTGGGAGAATTACGCGGACAAGACCAAGCAGCTCAAGGCGATCACCGATCTCGCCAAGACCGCCGACCGCCTGATCCTCGCGACCGATCCGGATCGCGAGGGCGAGGCGATCAGCTGGCACGTCCAGGAAGTTCTGCGGGGCCGCAAGGCGCTCCCCAAGGACGTCCAGCGCGTCACCTTCAACGCGATCACCAAGGCGACCGTCACCGATGCGATGAAGCATCCGCGCGAGCTCGATACCGATCTGATCGACGCCTATCGCGCCCGCCGCGCGCTCGATTATCTGGTCGGCTTCACGCTCTCGCCGGTGCTGTGGCGCAAGCTGCCCGGGGCGAAGTCGGCCGGGCGCGTGCAATCGGTCGCGCTGCGCCTCATCGTCAGTCGCGAGCGCGAGATCGAAGCGTTCCGCGCGCAGGAATATTGGTCGGTCATCGCCGACATGGAGCAGGACGGCACGCCGTTCCAGGCGCGGCTCGTCACGTTCGAGGGCAAGAAGCTCGATCGCCTGTCGATTGGCGAGGAAGGCGTGGCCAACCGCGCCAAGGCCGCGGTCGAAAGCGGGCATTTCACGGTCCAGTCGGTCGAGGTGAAGCCCGCGACGCGCAACCCGCCGCCGCCGTTCACCACCTCGACGCTCCAGCAGGAAGCGTCGCGCAAGCTCGGTTTCTCGGCGGATCACACGATGCGGATCGCGCAGGGCCTCTATGAGGACGGCGCGATCACCTACATGCGGACCGACGGCGTGCAGATGGATTCGAGCGCGATCTCGGCCGCGCGCCATGCGGTCGCGAACCGCTATGACGCGAGCTATGTCCCGGACAAGCCGCGCGTCTATCAGACCAAGGCGAAGAACGCGCAGGAAGCGCACGAAGCGATCCGCCCGACTGATTTTGGCAAGGACAAGGCCGGCGGCGGCGATCATGCGCGGCTGTACGATCTGATCTGGAAGCGCGCGCTCGCGAGCCAGATGGCGTCGGCGCGGATGGAGCGCACCACGGTCGAGATGGCGGACGGCACCGGCCACACCGCCTTGCGCGCGACCGGGCAGGT
Organism: Sphingomonas sp. FW306-05-A; assembly: GCF_058782275.1. NCBI lineage: Bacteria > Pseudomonadati > Pseudomonadota > Alphaproteobacteria > Sphingomonadales > Sphingomonadaceae > Sphingomonas > Sphingomonas sp. FW306-05-A. Next base: position 154,150 of record NZ_JBYSXN010000003.1, on the reverse strand, counting down.
GATGCTCTTCCCGGGCTATCTCGCCTTGTACGAGGAAGGCTCGGACGATACGCAGGACGAGGACGCCAAGCGCCTGCCCCGCTTGCGCGAAGGCGATGCCCCCGCCAAGAAGGGTGTCACCGCCGAGCAGCACTTTACCCAGCCGCCGCCGCGCTTCTCGGAGGCGTCGCTGGTCAAGCGTCTGGAAGAACTCGGGATCGGGCGTCCGTCGACCTATGCGTCGATCATCAAGACCTTGAAGGACCGCGAATACGTTCGGGTCGAGAAGAACCGTTTCTTCGCGGAGGAATCGGGGCGTCTGGTGACCGCGTTCCTCGAACGGTTCTTCGAGAAATATGTGAGTTACGACTTCACCTCGGGGCTCGAGGACGAGCTCGACGAAGTGTCGGGCGGGCGCGCCGAATGGCAGGCGGTGCTGGAAGCATTCTGGAAGGACTTCAAGCCGCGCACCACCGAGGTGATGGAGCAGAAGCCGTCCGAAGTGACCGCCGAGCTCGACAAGTTCCTCGCGCCCTATCTCTTCCCGCCGATGGCGGACGGCAGCGACCCGCGGTTGTGCCCGAATTGCGGCCAGGGGCAGCTCGCCTTGCGCGGCGGCAAGTTCGGCGCGTTCGTGGCGTGCTCCAACTATCCCGAATGCAAATACACCCGCCGCTTCGGCCAGCCGGGTGCGGATGGCGAGGGTGTCGATACCGGCCCCGAGACGCTAGGCAACGATCCTGACAGCGGCCTGCCGGTTGAGCGCAAATCGGGGCGGTTCGGGCCGTATATCCAGATCGGCGAGGGCGAGACGCGCAAGATGGCGTCGATCCCGAAGGATATCGGCGAGCTCGATCTGCAATGGGCGCTCAAATTGCTGTCGCTGCCGCGGACGATCGGCACACATCCCGAAACCGGCGAACCGATCACGGCGGCGATCGGCCGCTATGGCCCATATCTGAAACACGCGGGCAAATATGCGCGGCTGACCTCGACCGACGACGTGTTCGAGACGGGGATGAACGCGGCGGTGGTGAAACTCGCCGAAGCCGCCGCAGGCGGCGGGCGTCCGCAACGCGGCGCGCAGGCACCGCTCAAGGTGCTCGGCCTGCATCCGCGCAGCGAGGCTGAGATCAAGCTGATGGAGGGCCGCTACGGCGCCTACGTCACCGACGGGACGACTAATGCGACGCTGCCCAAGTCGATCGAGAAGGATGCGCTGACGCTGGAAGAAGCCGCGCAGCTGATCGACGCGCGCGCGGCGGCGGCTCCGCCGACCAAGGGGAAGAAGAAGCCGGCGGCGAAGAAACCGGCGGCTAAAAAGGCACCGGCGAAGAAGGTCGCGGCGAAGACAAGCGACGCGGCCGACGCCGAAACCGCGGCACCGGTCAAGAAGGCTCCCGCCAAGAAGCTTGCGGCCAAGAAACCCGCCGCGAAAAAGCCGACTGCCAAGAAAGCCGCAGATTAGCGCCAAGGCTCGGTTGAGCCCGATCGCCTATCTCCCGTTCGCCCTGAGCGCCGTCGAAGGGCTCCTCGCAACATTGGTTCAGCCTGTGATGCGGGGGCTTCGACTTCGCTCAGCCCGAACGGGTTGAGGGAATCAAAGCACAGAAGTCCATCCTCAACACGCTTCCCCGGCGAAGGCCGGGGCCCAGGAGCGGAACGGTCGAAGGTGAGAGGCTGCGCGTCGTTACCTCGGCCACCTCGACTGGACCCCGGCCTTCGTCGGGGAAGCGATTGGTGGGGGAAATGTATGGGGGGCGGATACGCGGTGACGCATCAGCCCCCTACCCCTCAGGCGCCGACCAGCAACCCTTCGCGCGCGATCTTGTCCTTCCACACCAGCGGCGCGAGCTGGTGGACGTTCGCGCCTGACGAATCGACCGCGACCGTCACCGGGAAATCGACCACCTCGAATTCGTAGATCGCTTCCATCCCGAGATCCTCGAACCCGACGACCTTCGAGCCCTTGATCGCGCGTGCGACGAGATAGGCCGCGCCACCGACCGCCATCAGATAGGCGCTCTTGCCCTCCGCGATCGCCTTGGTCGCATCCGGCCCGCGCTCGGCCTTGCCGACCATTGCGAGCAGCCCCTGGTCGAGCATCATCCGCGTGAACTTGTCCATCCGCGTCGCCGTCGTCGGCCCTGCCGGCCCGACCACTTCCTCGCCGACCGGATCGACCGGCCCGACATAATAGATCACGCGGCCCTTGAACTCGACCGGCAGCGGCTCGCCCGCATCGAGCATGTCCTTGATCCGCTTGTGCGCGGCATCGCGTCCGGTGAGCATCTTGCCGTTGAGCAGCAGCCGGTCGCCCTGCTTCCAGCCCTGCACGTCGGCAGGCGTCAGCGTGTCGAGATCGACCCGGATCGCGGCCTGGTCGGGCACCCAGTGGACGTCGGGCCACTCGTCGAGCTTGGGCGTCTCGAGATACGCCGGCCCGCTGCCGTCGAGCGTGAAATGCGCGTGGCGGGTCGCGGCGCAATTGGGGATCATCGCGACCGGCTTGCCCGCGGCGTGGCACGGCGCGTCCATGATCTTGACGTCGAGGATGGTCGACAGCCCGCCCAGCCCCTGCGCACCGATGCCTAGCGCGTTGACCTTGTCGAAGATCTCGATCCGCAGCGCCTCGATGTCATTCTTCGGGCCACGAGCCTTCAATGGCCCCATGTCGATCGGCTCCATCAGCGCCTGCTTGGCGAGCAGCATGCAGTGTTCCGCGGTGCCGCCGATGCCGATCCCGAGCATCCCCGGCGGGCACCAGCCCGCGCCCATCTGCGGGAGCATCTCGAGCACCCAGTCGACGATCGAATCGCTCGGGTTCATCATCTTGAACTTGGACTTGTTCTCGCTCCCGCCGCCCTTCGCCGCGACATCGACCGAGACGCGCGATCCCGGCACCATCTCGACGTGAAGCACCGACGGCGTATTGTCCTTGGTGTTGCGGCGCGTGAAGGCGGGGTCCGCGAGGATCGACGCGCGCAGCTTGTTCTCGGGGTTGAGGTACGCAAGCCGGACGCCCTCGTCGACGACCTGCTGGAGCGAGCGGCTGGTGTCGTCGAGCCGGCAGTCCATTCCCCATTTGATGAAGACGTTGACGATTCCCGTATCCTGGCAGATCGGGCGATGCCCCTCGGCGCACATCCGCGAGTTGGTCAGGATCTGCGCGATCGCGTCCTTGGCAGCGGGCCCTTGCTCCGCCTCATAGGCCGCGCCGAGCGCGCGGATATAATCCATCGGGTGATAGAAACTGATGAATTGCAGCGCGTCGGCGACGCTCTCGATCAGATCGGCTTCGCGGATAATCGTGGTCATGGCGCTTCCCGTACTGGCGTTTCCCCTGCCTTATGCCCCCCGCGCCGTCACGCCAAGTCACGGCGGGCCAGAACCACCGCCGCGTTAACCACCTCCCGCAAGGCAAAATGGAGGGGTCGTGCGCTATGGGCATCCCCATGCAGATCCGTTTAACCCCGTTTCGCGCGCTTCGGGTTGCCTTCGCCGCCCTGAGGACCGACCTGTCTGCCAGCGCTTCGACGTCCGAGGCACACCGCGATGCGCTTCGCCGACAGTTGCGGCTGCTTTCCGCGACATGGCCCTACGCGCTGACGATCGCGATCGCGGCACCGCTGCTGATCGGATGGACCGCCTTTACCAGCGGCGCGACGGGCGTGCTGATCGCCGCAGCCGCCGGCGCACTGGTCACCGCCATCTCCGGCACACTGCTGCTCGCCACGCTGCGGCATGGCACCGCTCGACGCTGGCCACCGCATGTCAAGGTTCGGCTGGCGAGCGTCTCGGGCGTGGTCGGCGGCGCGACCATCCTTGCTTTGGTGTTCGCGACCGGGATGCTCCCGCCGGGGCCCACCCGGCTCGCCAGCTACGTAATGACGTTCGCGGCGATGATCGTGATGATCGTCGCGCTATATCCGGTCCGTGCCGCCTCGATCGGACTTGGCGCGGGCCTGCTCGCGACGCTCGCGGTCGAGGATCGCTTCGGGCTGGGCTTATGGATCGGCATCGGCGTGTTGCTGATGCTGACCAGCATCGCCTACCGGCTCGCCCGTTTCGAACGCCGCGCGGTCGAGCAACGCGATCTCGATCATGCGCAGGGCCGGATGGCGACCCGCCTCGTCGCGGAATTCGAGACGCATTCGAGCGGCTGGTTCTGGCAGACCAATGCGGACGGCGAAGTGACCTACCTCACCCACCGGGTCGCAACGGAACTCGACCTGCCCGACACCCCCGCGATCGGCGAGCCGTTGTCACAACTGTTCCGGATGGACGGCGCGCTGACCGAAACCGAGCGGACGATCGCCTTCCATCTCTCCTCGCGCACCGCTTTTTCCAATTACTCGGTGCGCCCCGCGAGCCGCGCCAAGCTCGAACGCTGGTGGTCGATGTCGGGGCGCCCGATCTTTGATGAGGACGGGATCTTCCTCGGCTTCGTCGGCAGCGGGACCGACCTGACCGAGCGCCGCCGTGCCGATGCCGAGATCACGCGGCTCGCGCTGTTCGACGGGCTCACCGGCCTCGCCAATCGCCAGCGGTTGCGCCTCGCGCTCGACCAGATGCTTGCGCAACCCGCGACATCGCAGAGGATGACCAGCCTGTTCCTGCTCGACCTCGATCGCTTCAAGACCGTCAACGACACGCTCGGCCATCAGATCGGCGATGCGTTGCTGAAGAAGGTCGCGCAGCGGCTGCAACGCGCGATCGGCGATGCGGGGCTGGTCGGGCGGCTCGGCGGCGACGAATTCCAGGTGATCATGCCCGGCCATGCCGACCGCGAGAAGCTGGGCGAACTGGCGCGGCGCGTGATCTTCGACCTGTCGCAACCCTATTCGATCGAAGGGTCGGCGATCAGCATCGGCTGTTCGATCGGGGTGGCGATCGCACCGCAGGACGGCGCAGCGTCGGAAACGCTGATCCGCAACGCCGATCTCGCGCTCTATGCCGCCAAGGGCGACGGCCGCGGCATCCACCGCTTCTTCCGCGAAGAACTGCTGGTCGGTGCGCAAAGCCGCAAACAGCTCGAGGACGATCTCCGCCAGGCGCTCGTCGGCAACCAGTTCTATCTCGCCTATCAACCCGTGGTCGACACGCGCTCCGAACGGATCGTCGGCTATGAGGCGTTGCTGCGCTGGGAACATCCGACGCGCGGGTTGGTCAGCCCTGCCGAATTCGTCCCCGTGGCGGAGGATTGCGGGTTGATCGAGAGCATCGGCGAATGGGTGCTGCGCACCGCATGCACCGAGGCAGCGGGCTGGCCGGGCGACGTTCGCGTCGCGGTCAACGTCTCGCCGATCCAGTTCGCCAATCCGATCCTGCCGTCGCTCGTCACCTCGGCGCTCGCGAAATCCGGGATCGCGCCGCACCGGCTCGAACTCGAAATCACCGAAGGCGTCTTCCTCGACGAGAGCGCGGCGTCCGAACAGATGTTCAAGACGCTGAAAGGCTGTGGGGTGCGGCTCGCGCTCGACGATTTCGGGACGGGCTATTCGTCGCTCGGCTATCTGAAGAAAGCGCCGTTCGACAAGATTAAGATCGACCAGAGCTTCGTCAAAGGTGCGACGATCGCGGGCAATCGCAATGCCGCAATTATCCGTGCGATCGTCTCGCTGGCCGACGCGCTCGGCATGGATACGACCGCGGAAGGAGTCGAGAATCGCGACGAGATCACGTTGATCCGCGATCTGGGTTGCAGCCACATCCAGGGCTATGTCTATGGCAAGCCGACGCGCGCTGCGGATGTTTTGCTGCAATTGAAGGTCGGCGGCGGGATGGCGACCGCGAGCGGCTATCAGATCACGCGCAACCCGCGTACCGCGATGCTGCGCAACGCGCGGCTGCAGGCGGGCGGGGCGAGCGGCGACGTGCGAATCCGCAACATCTCGTCGACGGGCGTGATGGTCGAGGGGATCGAGATTGACGCAAGCGCGGTCGATCTCGACGTGCTGATCGAACTGGTCGAGGACCAGATGTTCCCCGCCAAATTGCGCTGGGCGGCGGACGGACGCGCTGGGCTCGAATTCGCCGAGATGTTCAACCTCGAACGCCTTGCCGCGCCGAGCGTCCCCAATCCCGTCCGCAAGACCGGATAGCGAACGGGGTCAAGGCACCCACGGCAGAAGGCCGCGCGGACACGTCCGCGCGGCCTTTCGTGTTTATGCGGCGGTGTTGCCGGTTGCCGCGGGGGCGGCCGCAGGAGCCGCGACCGGCGCGCTGCCGGTGGGGGCAGCCGGTGCCGTCGTCCCGGCGGCGGCGGGCGGCGGCGGCGGGGGGGCCATGCCGGCGCCGTCCGGACCATCGGGGCCGTCAGGACCGCCAGGGCCACCGGGTCCGCCCGGACCACCGGGTCCACCAGGGCCATGTGGACCACCACGCCCGCCACGCGGCGGCATCGGGCGGAGCGCGGTTACCTTACCGTCGGCGCCGACGAGGAACGACGCGTGGAGCATCCCGCGGCCGTACCGGCCCTGGATGCTCACCGTCTGCCCGACGCCGATCAGGCTGGTGCCGTCGGTCTGGCGTCCGCCCTCGACCAACGCGCGCCCGCTGCCGTCGGACAGGATGAACATCGGCCCGTAGATTTCGGCGACCTTGCCGCGCACCGTGACGACGTTGCCGGTGTCGCTGAGCGAGCGGATCGCGACGGGCTTGATCGGGGCCATTTCGACCGACGGTGCGGTCATCTGCGCGACAGTCGCGCCGCCGCCGACGCCAACCGCGAGCAAGGCTGCCGCGATCAGCGCGCCGCGGGTCGAAATCTTGCGGCGCGAGGGAGTGGTTGTGTCTTCGGTCATCGGTAAGCTCCTTGGTTGGTATGCAGCCTTTTATCGAGTCGTGCCCCCGGCCCACTGAACCTTGCGGTTCAGTTTGGGTTTAGACCGGCAAGTTAGCCGGATTATTGCCGCGGCATCCCGCCCCGCCGCCGCGAACGAAAGAGCCGCCTTATGCGTATCCTGCTGGTCGAGGACGACGCCGCACTGGCCGAGGCGACCGCCAAAGCGTTGCGTGCCGAACATTTCGCGGTGGATGTCGCCGCGAATGGCGAGGACGGCGCGCATCTCGGCGACACCGAAAGCTATGACGCGGCGGTGCTCGACCTCGGATTGCCGCGCAAATCGGGAATCACCGTGCTCGAGGAATGGCGCGCCGCCGGGCGGGCGTTGCCGGTGCTGATCCTTACCGCGCGCGATGGCTGGTCCGAAAAGGTCGCGGGGTTTCGCGCGGGCGCAGATGATTATCTGACCAAGCCGTTCCGGATCGAGGAGCTGGTGATGCGGCTGCGTGCGTTGGTAAGGCGCTCGGCTGGGCATGCGGCAGCACGAATCGTGTGTGGGCCGATCACGTTCGATGCGCAGACCGGGCAGGTCGAGCGCGACGGGCTTCCGCTGCGCCTCACCGCGCTCGAATGGCGCGTGCTGTCGACGCTGATGCTGCGCAAGGGTGTGGTGGTTGAGCGGCTCGACCTGATGGAGCATATCTACGAGGGCGATGCGGATCCCGATTCGAACTCGCTCGAAGTGATCGTCGGGCGGTTGCGCAAGAAGATCGGCGCGGACCTGATCGAGACGGTGCGCGGCCGCGGGTATCGGATCATCGCGGCGTGAGGAGAGGTGGAACCCCTTCCTTCTCCCGTCATGCTGAACTCGTTTCAGCATCCACCGCGCCACAATGGCGGACAGCCGGTGTTGCACGGTGGACCCTGAAACGCGTTCAGTGTGGCGGAAACGCCGCCCCGCCCCCAAGACGCCGTCATGCTGAACTTGTTTCAGCATCCACCCCTCCACGACGGCGGACTGCCGGTGTTGCACGGTGGACCCTGAAACCAGTTCAGGGTGACGCCGGATATGGTGGAAACGCCGCCCCGCCCGCCCGCCTCGGCCGGGCAGCCGCATGACGCTCCTCCCCCGCTCGCTCTACGGCCGCCTGCTTGTGACCGCGCTGCTCACCACGCTTGCCGCGCTCGCGTTCGCCGCCTTCGCGATCGGCGCGGTGCTGGACCGGTTCGTGATGCATGGGCTGGACGAGCGGCTCGATGCGCAGATCGCGATCCTTGCGAAGGCGGTCCGTCCCGACGGCAGCGTGGATCGCAATCGCGTCATCCTCGCCGCACCTTATGACGACGCCGCGAACGGATGGGGATGGCGGATCGATGCGGGGGGCCGGACCATCGCATCCCCCGCCTCGCCCAACCTGGACGCTATGCGCACGCCGTGGACCGCGCTTCCTCCACCGCCGATCGAGGATCGGGCGCTGCGGCATGGCCCCGGGGACCGCACCCGCGCACTCGACTGGCAGGATGCGCGCGGCGCACGGCATGCGCGCAGCCTGACGCTCGCCACCCCTGCGGGTCAGGTCCGCATCACCGCCGCCGCGCCGCGTGCGATCGTCGATCGCCCGTTGCGCGCGGCGATGGCACCACTGCTCGGCTCACTGCTGCTGCTGGGGCTCGCGCTGGGCATCGCGACGCTGGTGCAGTTGCGCGTGGGTCTCGCCCCGCTCAAGCGAATGCGCACGGCACTGGCGGCGGTGCGCGGTGGTCGCGCCACCGCCATCCCCGACGACCAGCCGCGCGAACTTGCCCCGCTGGCAACCGAAATCAATGCGCTGCTTGCCGAAAATGCCGCTGCACTCGCCAACGCACGCGGGCATGTCGCGAATCTCGCGCACGGCCTCAAGACTCCGCTTGCGACACTCGCGCTGACGGTGCGTCCGCTCGACCCGGACGGCACGCTCGGCGCGCAGATCGCACGGATCGACCAGGCGGTACGGCACCACCTCGGCCGTGCCCGCGCTGCCACCCCGGGGGTCGCGTCGCGCGTCGCGACCCCGCTCGCCCCGGTCGTGGAAGATCTGGCCGACGCACTTGCGCGGATCCACGCCGAACGGGGCATTGCTGCCGATATCGCGATCGACCCGGCGCTCGCGGTCGCGGTCGACCGGCAGGATCTCGACGAGCTGGTCGGCAATCTGCTCGACAATGCATGGCGCTGGGCCGCCACCCGGATCGCGGTCAGCGCGACCCGCAGCGCGGACGACCGATTCGCCATGCTGACGATCGCGGACGACGGCCCCGGTATCCCCGAAGCGACTCGCGCCGCCGCGCTCTCCGCCGGTCAACGGCTCGACGAACGCGGCGATGGGCACGGCTTTGGCCTGTCGATCGCGACCGAACTGGCGAATCTGTACGGCGGCACCCTGATGCTCGATACGGCATCGCTTGGGGGGCTGGCGGTCCATGTCACCTTGCCGGTCGGCTTTGCCGGCCCGACGTGAAATAAATGTCACGTTCCCGGTTCGGCCTCTTGCCTTTCCGCAACCCCAGCTTTGACCGCGCGTCGCGCGCGCTGCACCCGGTCGCCGCTCCGTCAGAAGGCGTGGAAGTGCGACGAACCGAGTCTTGTACCTGTCATTTATGATATTGCCTGTTGGCCGATATGGGCACAATCTGTAGGGGTCAGGTTCGGGAGCGAGCGCAACAACTGGTAGAGTAAACCGCACGACCCCATATCGTGCGGACGATGGATCAGCGGCTCGCAAGCGGTCGCGATTGCATTTTGGTCTCGCCGATCGCTTCCGAAATGCTAGCTAGGGAGCCTGTCTCCCGAATCGAACAAAGATTGAACGAGTCGGGAACATGATGGCGTGACTGCCGCGTGTTCGCGAACCGGACCGAGGGGCGAGACAATGGATTTTCGGGATACCGAGGAAGTGAAGACGGATATGGCAACCGACATGATCGAGGCGCTCGCGGCAAGCGTTCAGGCTCCCCAGGAAACGGATCGCAACGGCGCGGATCGCAAGCTGGCGGCGCGCGGGGATTCCAAGGAAGTCCACGTCCAGCTGTACCCGGTCGAGGTCGACCATTCGCGCGATGCGCTGCTGACCGATTTCGGCAAGGAAACGCTGCGCGACCGCTACCTGCTCCCGGGCGAGACGTTCCAGGACCTGTTCGTCCGCGTAGCGTCGGCTTACGCTGACAACGAAGCACATGCGCAGCGGCTCTACGGCTATATCTCGCGCCTCTGGTTCATGCCCGCGACGCCGGTGCTGTCGAACGGCGGCACCGGACGCGGCCTGCCGATCTCGTGCTTCCTCAATTCGGTCCCCGACAGCCTCGGAGGGATCGTCGACACGTGGAACGAGAACGTCTGGCTCGCGTCGCGCGGCGGCGGGATCGGCACCTATTGGGGCAACGTCCGCGGCATCGGCGAGCCGGTCGGCCTCAACGGCAAGACCAGCGGGATCATCCCGTTCGTCCGCGTGATGGATTCGCTCACCCTCGCGATCAGCCAGGGCTCGCTGCGGCGTGGCTCGGCCGCCTGCTATCTCGACGTGTCGCACCCGGAGATCGAGGAATTCCTCGAGATCCGCAAACCCTCGGGCGATTTCAACCGCAAGGCGCTCAACCTCCACCACGGCGTGCTGATCACCGACGCGTTCATGGAAGCGGTCCGCGAGGGCAGCGAATGGACTTTGGTCAGCCCCAAGGACGGCTCGGCGCGCGCCACGGTCGACGCGCGCTCGCTGTTCCAGAAGCTGGTCGAGACGCGCCTCGCCACCGGCGAGCCGTACATCGTCTTCGCCGATCACGTGAACAAGGGCATGCCACGCCATCACCGCGAGCTCGGGCTCAAGGTGTCGACGTCCAACCTGTGCAGCGAGATCACGCTGCCGACCGGCACCGACCATCTCGGTAACGAGCGCACCGCGGTGTGCTGCCTGTCGTCGCTCAACCTCGAGACGTGGGACCAGTGGAAGGACGACAAGGGCTTCATCGAGGACGTCATGCGTTTCCTCGACAACGTCCTGCAGGACTTCATCGACCGCGCCGAACCCGGCATGGAGCGCGCCGCTTATTCGGCGATGCGCGAGCGCTCGGTCGGCTTGGGCGTGATGGGCTATCACTCGTTCCTCCAGGCACGTGGGTTGGCGTTCGAGGGCGCGATGGCGAAGTCGTGGAATCTCCGCATGTTCAAGCACATCAAGGCGCAGGTCGACGAAGCCTCGATGCACCTCGCGGTCGAGCGGGGCCCGTGCCCCGATGCGGCGGATCGCGGCGTGATGGAGCGGTTCAGCTGCAAGATGGCGATCGCGCCGACCGCGTCGATCAGCATCATCTGCGGCGGCACCTCGGCGTGCATCGAGCCGATCCCGGCGAACATCTACACCCACAAGACGCTCAGCGGCTCGTTCTCGATCAAGAATCCGTATCTGGAAAAGCTGCTGATCGCCAAGTCGAAGAATTCGGACGCGATCTGGAACTCGATCCTCGAACAGGGTGGGTCGGTCCAGCATCTCGAGTTCCTCGATGTCGAGGAAAAGGACTGCTTCAAGACTAGCTTCGAGATCGACCAGCGCTGGCTGCTCGAGCTCCAGGCGGACCGCACGCCCTATATCGACCAGTCGACCTCGCTCAACCTGTTCATCCCTGCTGACGTCGAGAAGTGGGACCTGTTGATGCTCCACTTCCGCGCATGGGAACTGGGGATCAAGTCGCTCTATTACCTCCGCTCCAAGTCGGTGCAGCGGGCAGGGTTCGCCGGCGGCGTTGAGAACGACAACACGATCGAGAAGCCGCAATACGAGTTCGAGACGACCGATTACGACGAGTGTCTCGCCTGCCAGTGATGCGCATTGCTTCCGACGCCGTCCTTTTGGCGGCGTCGGGAGTGTAATTCCCGCGGTGCCGCCTCAGGCCGCCCGCGCCAGACGCATCACGATCTCGTCTTCGGACAAGATCTCAATCGTGTAACCATCGCGGCGAAGCGCGTCAGCGCGTTTGTGGTCCGCGTGTGCGGTCACATAGCGTCCGAACGGCTGGTCGTTGCCGATGACAAGCTTCGTCGTGGTCACGCCGACCGACGCGACGATGCGCGCGCCCGCAGCGGCCAGGCTCTGCGCGAGTGCGCCGTCGCGCGGGGCGCCTAGGATGGCGACTCGCTCCCCCTTCAACGGACCCGCCGACGCCGCCTTGGGTGCCGCTCCGCCGCGCGTCCGATAGGGGGCCAGCCAACCGGCCAGATCGATCCCGGTATGCTCGATCGCGCGCACGATCACTATGCCCGCCGCGCGCGCATCGCTGAGCGCATCGTGATGCTTGTGGCGAACCCCTAAAAACTTGCTCAGTACGTTGAGCCGATGGCTCGGCAATTCGGGCCACGCGCGTCTGGCGACGCGGACACTGTCGAGCCACGTCGTCTCGATCGTCGTCCGGTCATGCACTCGGCACGCCGCGCCGAGCGCCCCCTTGTCGAAATTGGAATGCGCGACGGTGATGCGTCCAGCGAGATGCGCGTCGATCGTGGCGTGGACCGCGGCGAACGTCGGCGCGCCGATGACGTGGTCGCTGGTGAGCCCATGAATCCGCGTGTTGAACGACGAAAAACGGTCGAGCGGATCGATCAGCGTCTCATATTCGAAGACCTCGACCCCGTCCCGGAACCCGACGATGCCGATCTGGCAGATGCTGCTGACGCTCGAGCACGCCGTCTCGACGTCGACGACGACGAAGTCAGGCGCAGCGACGACCGGGGGCGTCGACGGAAGTGGAACACGCGGCGGCAGGATCGAATGCATGGTACGGAACATAATGGGTCCCGCAAGCAAGCGCACCCTCGATTACGGGGCCGCGACCACGCCCGCGGTAGAATGCTGGCAGGTCTGCGCCGACCCGGCTAATGTCACGACATACGAAACCCGTTGGGAACCTACCATCGCTACCGAACACAGGCATGACGAACACTTCCTGGCGGGCGGCGGCGAGATGGGCGCGCTGATCCGGGCAAAGGACTGGTCGACGACATCGCTCGGTGCACCAGCAGGCTGGCCGCAACCACTCAAGACGCTGGTGGGGCTCCTGCTCGCCGCAGACCAGCCGATGTTCGTCGGCTGGGGCGCGGACCATATCCTGCTGTACAACGATCGCTACGCGCACATGCTCGCTGATCGTCATCCAGCCGCGCTCGGCCGCGCGTTCTTCGACGTCTGGCCGGAGGTGCGCGCCGAACTGACGCCGCTGGTCGAGCGAGTCAGGTCGGGCGAGCCAGTCCATATGGGCGACATCACGCTTATGCTCGATCGCCCCGGCCGGCCCCGGGAAGCGCACTTCGCCTTCTCCTATACCCCCGTCCGGGACAATGACGGCAGTGTCGTCGGGCTGTTCTGCCCCTGCACCGAAACAACCGAACAGGTTCTGGCCGAACGCGCGCGGCGCGCGGCGGAAGCGTCGGAACGCAACCGGCTGTGGGTGCTGTCGGAGGACATGCTGGCGCGCGCCGATTTCGAGGGGCGGATGTCGGCGGTCAATCCGGCCTGGACCGCGGTGCTCGGTTGGCCCGAGCAACACCTGCTGGCGACGCCCTATTCGGAATTCATGCATCCCGATGACGCCGGCGTAACACTCGCCGCGATCGAGGAGATGGGGCGCACGGGACTCCCCACCCGCTTCCAGAACCGCATCGCAACCAGCACCGGCAGCTGGACGCCGATCGGATGGACCGTCTCGCCCGAGCCGGACGGAACCAACTTCATCGCCATCGGTCGCGATCTGACCGAGGACAAGGCGCGCGAAGCGGAACTCGTGCAGACGCAGGAGGCGCTGCGACAGTCGCAGAAACTCGAATCGATGGGCCAGCTGACCGGGGGCGTGGCACACGACTTCAACAACCTGCTTACGCCGATCATTGGCGCGCTGGACATGCTGCTGCGCCGCGGGATCGGCAACGATCGCGAGCGTCGCCTGATCGACGGTGCGCTTCAGTCCGCCGAACGCGCCAAGACGCTCGTCCAGCGGCTGCTCGCCTTCGCACGCCGGCAACCGCTGCAGCCCACCGCGGTCGACGTGGCCGAACTGGTCAAGGGCATGACCGGGCTGATCGGCAGTACGCTTGGGCCGAAGATCAGCATCCGTGTGCTGATGGCGGACGACTTGCCCCCCGCCAGAGCCGATCCGAACCAGCTCGAGATGGCGATCCTCAACCTCAGCGTGAACGCGCGCGATGCCATGCCCGACGGGGGAGACCTCACGATTACGGCATCGCGCGAGACTGTGCGGACTCGGCACGACGCAGGGCTGCGGACCGGTCATTATGTCCGCCTGTCGGTCCGCGACACGGGCATGGGGATGGACGAGGCGACCCGGATACGCGCGATCGAGCCGTTCTTCTCGACCAAGGGGATCGGCAAGGGCACCGGGCTGGGCTTGTCGATGGCGCATGGTCTTGCGGCGCAGCTCGGCGGGGGTCTGTCGATCCACAGTGTTCCCGGCGCGGGGACGACGGTCGATCTGTGGCTCCCGATCAGTTTTGAGGCGATCGACGCCGACGCGCCGATGCCGGCGGCTGCGGGCTATGCGATGGCACGCGGGATCGCGCTGCTCGTCGATGACGAGGAACTCGTACGGATGAGCACCGCCGACATGTTGAACGGTCTCGGCTATGAAGTGGTCGAGGCGGGATCGGCCGAGGAGGCATTGCAGCTGGTCGACGGCGGGATCACCCCCGATATCCTGGTGACCGACCATCTCATGCCCGGCATGAGCGGGGAAACGCTCGCCCGCAACATGCGCGCGCGGCGCCCCAGGCTTCCGGTGCTGATCGTGTCGGGCTATGCCGAAGCCGAGGGCGTGAGCCCGGACATTCCCCGTCTCACCAAGCCGTTTCGCCATGCGGAACTGGCGGAACGTCTGGCCAGCCTGCACCCCGACGCGAGCGCAACGGCGACCGGCTGATTGGTGCTGCAATTGCCTGAGGCGGATCAAACCCCGCGCTGCGGCGTGTGGTGGACGTCATATGCTGCCGTATCAACGCCACCCATGCCACCGCCGCCGCCCATCCCGCCGCCGCCGCCACCCTTGCCGCCCTCATCGCGTCCGCCTGCCCCCTTGCCCCCGCCGCCCGAGCCCGACGGACGGGCAGGTCCCTGCATCGGAAGCACAAGATCCGCGGGGATCGGATCGAGATCGAGCGCCGCACGCACGAAGGCCCGCAGCGACACGACCAAGTCGTGGACATGGACCGGATGCCCCGCCACCAGTTCATGCACCGCGCGATCGGCAAGGCGGACGTGCTCTTCGGTTCCCAGCAGGATGATGTCGGAAAGCGCCGCTTCGACCGCATCGCGAATCCGCCGGGACCGGTCGGACCGAGCCACGGTCTCGGCGCTGAGATCCAGCGCCACATCCGGTTGCTGGCCCGCCGTCGCCTGATTCGGGCGGTGAAGATCGCGCTTGTGCGCAGGATCGACCATGAGATCGCCGGTGAACGAGCCCCCCAATGTCTTGTACGCCGCGATCAGCGTGCGCAGACGCTCGTTGATCTGGCGATTCATCCGCTCCCGGCGCTGCTGGAACACCATCATCGTGAGCAACCGGATACCGACGCCGAGCAGGGTCACCAGCGTCAAGCCTAACACCGTGGCGAGCAAACTCTGCCACGAGCTGAAATCGATGTTTCTCAATCGGGAATCCTTCAACCGTCCTGCTGCAACGCAGGCCGGGAAGATGCCGTTCCGGCGGGCGCGACACGCCTGTCTCGCCGGTGACAGGATGTCCGGGCAAGGGCCACATTGCAAACAAGATATAGCGCCGTTGCCGAGATCAAGACACCATCCCTTGCGCAAAATCCGTAAACGACGCGGAGATTTCGATGGCAAAAACCCCTGCCGTCCGCTAATCGAATATCGAGCCAGGGGCCGCGGCGGACCCGTCCGAACGCCGCGTTCTGTCGTCGGTATCTGTCTCTAATCTCGGCGTACTATTTGCATCAACCCGATTAGGAAGCGGTTACCGTGCTCGACGTTCAAATCCACAGGGCGAAGGACGAAGGGCACGACCGCAACCGGTCGCCTGCGCCGTCACATCGACCTTGCGGGTCGACTCCGCCGGTGCGATCCTGGGCTCGTTGCCCGCGACCGGGACGGGTCGGTACCCGTCGAACAAGCCTGCAACTGCACTGTACCGGCCCTTCCGTGCCGGATCTGCAACGACGCGCGTATCCTTGTGTCGGCATGACACAAACCCCGTGCACGTCGCCCGCTCCGTCCACGACGGTCGTCGCGCTTGCAAGACCGAGGAGCCGAGCGATGACCGATGCCACCGCCTATGACGGCTATGAATCCTGGAAGGGTTGGAGCGAGACCAGTTTCATGGTCCCCACCCCGATGGACAACGCTTATTTTGATCTCGAGATGCGCGCTATTCCCGTGTCGGGAGAGCATGTCCTCGAAATCGGCTTCGGCAACGGGCGGTTTCTCGGCTGGGCCAAGGCACGCGGCGCGCAGGTGTACGGCACCGAACTGTCGGAACAAGGCAAGACGTTTGCCGCGGCGCACGACGTGGTCGTCCTGCCGATCGATCTCGCGCAATCGCTCGACACCCACCGCGCGCGTTTCGGCGTGATCGCGGCGTTCGACGTGCTCGAACATCTGTCGTTCGATGCGATCCGGTCAATGCTCGACCAGATCGGCGTGCTGCTTCGGCCGGGGGGCTATTGCATCCTGCGGTTCCCGAACGGGCAAGGGCTGTTGTCCGGACTGTATCAGTCGGGGGACTATACTCACGTCTCCACGCTGTCGGCGTCGATCATGTCGCAATTCGTGGCGGGCACCGCGCTGGAGATCATCCGCGCGGAGAGCAGTGCGATCCCCGACAAAGGCATCGCGCACAAACTTCGTACCGTCCTGCGGCAAGGATTCGAAGCGCTGTTGTGCCGGCTTTACGCGTTTCGCGGGCCACTCGGCCCCAACCTGACGGTCGTCCTGCAAAAAAAAGAGGGCGCCGCATGAGCGACGCCCTCGTTATTCCAGTCCGCGGCGCAGATCGCGCCGCGTCGCCGGTCTTAGGCTTCTTCCTCGAACGTGACCGCGACGTCACCGTTCGCGCTAAGGCGGACCTTGCCGTCCTCGACATCGGCGACCAGGCCGAGCGAGATGTAGTGGTGATGCCCTTCGTGGCTCGTCGTGCCTTCGTTGACCTGCGCGCCCGAATCCTTCTTGGTCAGCTTGATGCGGCCGCCCTCGACTCGGTCGACCGTGCCGACATGGACGCCGTCTGCGCCGATGACTTCGGCATGTTCCTGAATCTGCGATGCGTCGACCATGGTGGTAACTCCTTCGTTGCGATTACGGATGCCCAACGCACGCCCGCCCCAAACGATGCACGGAAGCCCCATCAATGACCAGTTCGATCGCGATCATGTTTGCGGTGGCGGCGCTGTTCACGCTGATCGGTGCCGGTCTGCTCCTCGCGCTGCTGCGTCCTGCGAGCGCGGGAAAGGTGTATGCGTTTCGCATGATCGGCATCATGGCGTTGTCGCTCGGCATCGTGCTGATCATGTCTGCCAGCGCGATGTGGCATTGGAGTGTCGCGTGACTGTTCTCGCGACCGACCCTGCCCGCAATACGACACACGCAGCTCCAGCAGAACGGCTGTCAGTGCTCGACGGATGGCGTGCAGTGAGTATCCTTCTGGTTCTGGCGGGGCATCTGCTACCGTTGGGTCCGTCACGCTGGGAAATGAACGAAGCCGTCGCTGCTATGGGAATGGTGATCTTCTTCACTCTTTCCGGCTTCCTGATCACCAGCTTCCTTTCACGCGGCGCGGATCTGCGCGTGTTCATCATTCGCCGCTTCTTTCGAATCGCGCCGCTGGCGTGGGTCGTAATGATTGTGCTGCTGATCATGAACCAGTCACCCGCAAAGGCTTGGGTCGCAAACCTATTGTTCTACGCAAACCTCCCGCCCTACTATCTTGTGCCGGGTGGCGGACATTTGTGGAGCTTGTGCGTCGAGGTACAATTTTATCTCGGGATCACGCTGTTCGTCATGATCGCGCGCCAGCGGGGTCTGATCCTGCTCCCGTTGATCGCGCTGGGAATCACTCTGCTGCGGATCGTCGATCATCAATATATCAACATTATCACCTGGTTTCGTATCGACGAGATCCTCGCAGGCGGCATCCTCGCGCTGGTCCATGGGGGATGGTACGGTAGCAAACCGCAGTCCGTGCTCGCGTCCATCAGCCCCTATTGGCTACTGCCGCTGGTACTGCTGTCGGCGCATCCAGCCGCCGGAATCCTCAACTACGCGCGACCGTATCTTGCGGCAGCGCTGGTGGGGGCAACATTGTTCAACGGGCCGGTCCGCCTTGGGCACCTGCTCGAATCCCGACCGGCGCGCTACATTGCCGAAATCTCTTACGCACTCTATATTTTCCATGGGGCGCTAAACGCTGGATGGCTTGGCTCCGGATCAAAAGTCGTAAAATATGCCAAGAGACCGCTTTTGCTGGCGGTGACATTCGCCTTGGCGCATGTTTCCACCTTCCGATTCGAACAGCCCTGCATCGCGTTGGCCAAGCGCCTTACGCGTGGCGCTGCCATCAAGGCCCCCGCCTAGTTTCTATCGCCAGTTTCTGATTCTTGTACTCAATGGAGTAACCCGATGTCCCTCACCGAAGCCCGCAAGCAGTACAAGCCGTTCGAATACCCCTGGGCGTTCGATTTCTGGAAGCGCCAGCAGCAGATCCACTGGATGCCCGAGGAAGTGCCGCTCGGCGAAGATTGCCGCGACTGGGCGCAGAAGCTCAGCGACCATGAGCGCAACCTGCTGACCCAGATCTTCCGCTTCTTCACCCAGGCGGACGTCGAGGTGCAGGATTGCTATCACGAGAAATACGGCCGCATCTTCAAGCCGACCGAAATCAAGATGATGCTCGCGGCGTTCAGCAACATGGAGACGGTGCACATCGCCGCCTACAGCCATCTGCTCGACACGATCGGCATGCCCGAGAGCGAGTATGGCGCCTTCCTCGAATACAGCGAGATGAAGGACAAGCACGATTACCTGCAGACGTTCGGCGTCGACAGCGACGAGGACATCGCCAAGACGCTCGCCATGTTCGGCGGCTTCACCGAGGGGCTACAGCTGTTCGCGTCGTTCGCGATGCTGATGAACTTCCCGCGCTTCAACAAGATGAAGGGCATGGGGCAGATCGTCACCTGGTCGATCCGCGACGAATCGCTGCATTGCGAGGGCATCATCAAGCTGTTCCACGCCTTCTGCGCGGAGCGGAACTGCCTGACCAAATCGGTCCGCGACGACATTGCCGACATGTGCCAGCACACCGTCCGGCTCGAGGACAATTTCATTGACCTCGCGTTCGAAATGGGCCCGGTCAACGGCATGACGCCCAAGGAAATCAAGAAGTACATCCGCTACATCGCCGACTGGCGGCTGGGGCAGCTCGGCATGAAGCCGATCTACATGATCGACGAACACCCGCTGCCGTGGCTCGCGCCGATGCTCAACGGCGTCGAGCACGCCAACTTCTTCGAACAGCGCGCGACGGAATATTCCAAGGCAGCGACGCGCGGCAACTGGAACGAAGTGTGGGACGGGTTCGACAAACGCCAGAAGGCGAAGATCGGGCCGTCGGGCATGGCGTTCGCGAACGAGGATTCGGACGCGGGGGACATGTTCTCGCGGGCTGGGGTTGCGGCGGAGTAAGTCGCGCCGGGCGCGGGATTAGCGCGAGCTAATCCCCGCCTCGAGGCGCGACCGGCCGGCGGCGCTCCAGCGCCGACCGACGGCGCGGGCTTTGCCCGTGCCCGGTCCAGTAAGTTCAAAGAATCGAGGATTACGCCAAAGTCGGAAGCGAGTGGCGCGGCCGTGTCGCTACAACCGGCTGCTGCCCGCGGGGTTGGCGGTTATCCTGACACGTGTCGGGGAAGCAAGATAAGTTGGTCTGCGGCAATCGACATGGTGTCGGTCCGCGGTGCCGCGGCGCCCCGAACGGTTCGCCCTCAGCGCAACCACGCCAAAACAAACGGCCGCCGCACCGCGCTCGTCCCGTTCGGCACCGCCACATCGATGTCCTGCCGGTGGAACTGCCGGTACAGCACCACGCTCAGCACCGCGGCATAGAAGCACCACACCGAGGCGAAGGCATAACCCTTCACCAGATGCACGATCGTCAACCCGACCACGTTGAGCACGCCATATCCCCGCACCACGCGGTGGGTCGACAGCAGCAGCGCGCCGCAGGTCGCGAGGATATACAGCAGCGACACCCACAGGCGGCTCGTCACCGGGTTGCTATAGGCGATCGAATGCTGGTCGATCACCGCGCAGGTCGGCGCGATCACCAGCCCCGCCATGTCCCACGCGAACACCACTGCGCCCACGCCGGTCAGCATGAGGATTCCGCGCCGCCGCCACCCCGGCGGCTCCATCAGCGCGATCGCGGTCGGCATCAGCAGCGGGAGGATGCCGATCGCGTAGAGCGAGAACAGGAATACGCTGTGATCGACCGCATAGCGCCCGAGCCGCCCCTCGAGCGACAGCCACACCAGCCCTTCCGAAAACTGGTGGAACGCGAACAGCAGCGGCACGCTCGCGAACAAAAGCGCGCGCGGTTCGCGGACGTGGCGCAGCGTGGCGACGCCGATCGTGGCGAGCACGGCGGCGGCGGTGAAGCTGGCGGTGGCGGAGAAGCACATGGTCGGTCCCTCGGGCGCGGAGCCGCCGGGGCCTGTGTGGGGGGATTTGGGTTGGGTGGGAAGGGCGGCCTAAAAAGCCCCTCCCCTTTAGGGGAGGGGTTGGGGTGGGGCTGTCCAGCAGAACCCCGCTCTCTGCGAGGCACTTCCCCACCCCCAACCCCTCCCCTGAAGGGGAGGGGCTTGAGCAAGAAGTTACGCCCGCGCGCCCTCGACGACGCCGCCCGAATTATGCCGCAGCGCCTTGAGCACCGTCTCGACGATCGCATCCGCATCGAGACCCGCCTCGGCATATTGCGCCTCGGGCTTGTCCTGGTCCTGGAACGTGTCGGGCAACCGCAGCGTGCGCAGCTTCAGCCCCGCGTCGATCAACCCGGTGTCGCTCGCAAAGGTCAGCACATGCGCGCCCAAGCCACCGACCGACGACTCCTCGATCGTCACCGCAACCTCGTGGCTTGTCAGCAGCTTGCGGATCAATTCCTCGTCGAGCGGCTTGGCGAAGCGCAGATCGGCGACCGTGGTCGACAACCCCTTGGCTTCCAGCGCGTCCGCTGCCTTCAAGGCCTCGCCGAGACGAGTCCCCAGGGCCATGATCGCAACCTTGTGCCCCTGCCGGACGATCCGCCCCTTGCCGATCTCGAGCCGCTCGGGAACCTCGGGCATCGCCACGCCGGTACCGTTGCCGCGCGGATAGCGCACCGCGATCGGCCCGCTGTCATGCAACGCCGCGGTGTGCGTCATGTGGACCAGCTCGGCTTCGTCCGACGGCGCCATCACCACCATGTTCGGAAGCGTCGCGAGATAGGTCACGTCGAACGACCCGGCATGCGTCGCGCCATCCGCGCCGACCAGCCCGGCGCGGTCGATCGCGAAGCGGACCGGCAGGTTCTGGATGCAGACGTCGTGGACGACCTGGTCGTACGCACGCTGGAGGAAGGTCGAATAGATCGCGCAGAACGGCCGCATCCCCTGCGCGGCGAGGCCCGCCGCGAAGGTGACGGCATGCTGCTCGGCGATGCCGACGTCGAAGAAGCGGTCGGGATAGGCCTTGGAGAAACCGTCGAGCCCGGTCCCCGACGGCATCGCCGCGGTGATCGCGCAGATCGTCGGGTCGCTCTCGGCTTCCTTGAGGAGCTGCGCGCCGAACACGTTCTGATACTGCGGCGGCCCGGGGGGGGCCTTGGTCTGGACGCCCGAGATCACGTCGAACTTCTGGACGCCGTGATATTTGTCCGCCGCGGCCTCGGCCGGGGCATAGCCCTTGCCCTTCTTGGTCACGACATGGACGAGGATCGGGCCCTCCTCCGCATCGCGGACATTCTCGAGCACCGGGATCAGCTGCTCGAGGTTATGCCCGTCGATCGGGCCGACATAATAAAAGCCGAGTTCCTCGAACAAAGTCCCGCCCATCGCAAGACCGCGCGCGAATTCGTCCGCCTTGCTCAGGCTGGAGGCGAACGGCCGCGGGAGCTTCTTGGCAAGCTTCTTGGCGAGTTCGCGGAAACCGAGGAACTCGCGGCTCGATACGATGCGCGAGAGATAGGCCGACAACCCGCCGACCGGCGGCGCAATCGACATGTCATTGTCGTTGAGGATCACGACCAGCCGGTTGCCCGCCTGTGCCGCATTGTTCATCGCTTCATACGCCATGCCCGCGGACATCGCGCCGTCGCCGATCACCGCGATCGCCTTGCCGGGCTTGTCCGCGATCTTGTTGGCGATCGCGAAGCCGAGCGACGCCGAGATCGAGGTCGAGCTGTGCGCCGCGCCGAACGGGTCGTACTCGCTCTCGGAGCGCTTGGTGAAGCCCGACAGGCCGCCACCCATGCGCAGCGTGCGAATCCGGTCGCGACGACCGGTGAGAATCTTGTGCGGATAGCATTGATGCCCGACGTCCCACACGAGGCGGTCGCGCGGCGTATCGAACACGTAATGGATCGCGACCGTCAGCTCGACCACGCCGAGCCCCGAACCGAGGTGCCCCCCGGTCACGCCGACGGCGGCAATCGTTTCCTGTCGAAGCTCGTCGGCAAGCGCGCGCAACTCGGTGGCAGGGAGGGCCCGCAGGTCTGCGGGGACAGTGACCGTATCGAGTAACGGTGTCTTAAGAGCGTCAACCATCAGGCCTGTTTAGCGCCGCTACTGCACTGTGTCGATTGCTCCAGATCGCTTCTGCGCGTTGTGCGAATTTTCTTGCGAGCGGGACAGCGCGGCCCGACACTTCGGGCGATGCCCGCCTTCACCCATCGCCTCGCCACCGAAACCGACATTCCTGCGATCGCGGCGCTGATGGACCGTGCGATCGCGGCACTGCAGGCGGGATACCTCAGCCCGGACGAAATCGCGGCGAGTCGCCTTAGCATGGGACTCGACACGCAACTGATTGCCGACCATACCTATTTCCTGATCGAACAGGCGGGCGTGCTGGCCGGCTGCGGCGGCTGGAGCTTTCGCGCGACGCTGTTCGGCGGGGATGCGAGCGCGGTCGCGCGTGATGTCCGCCTGCTCGATCCGGCACACGATGCCGCGCGAATCCGCGCGATGTACACCAACCCCGATTTCATCCGCCGCGGGGTCGGGCGACAGATGCTCGCGCTATGCGAGGACGCCGCGCGGTCTGCCGGGTTCACGCGGCTGGAGATGATGGCGACGCTTGCGGGCGAGCCACTGTACCGCGCGTGCGGTTATGAAGAGATCGAGCGGGTCGCGCGCATGGCACCAACCGGGCCGCCGGTGCCGGGAGTGCGGATGGGGAAGATGCTGGGGTAATTCCAGGTTTTCCCATTCTTTGCTTCCCCGGCGAAGGCCGGGGCCCAGTAGAGAAGGTAGTGGTTAGAAGGCGCAGCGCGAGACAATTCACGGCTCACTACTGGGCCCCGGCCTTCGCCGGGGAAGCAGTATCTGTACAGGTCGCGCGAAACTCGCCCGCCGCTAAGCCGCCTTAGCCAGCGCCACACACGCCGCACATTTGCCGCGAACCTCGATCACCGGACGTTCCGGCGCAAAACCCGCGGCCTCGGCCGCGCCGCGCACGCCCTTGGTCAGCCGGTCGTCGTCCAGATGGACGATCTGACCGCACCCGTCGCACACCAGGAAGATGCAATCGTGCAAACAATCGGGATGCGCGTTGGCGATATAAGCGTTCGAGCTCTCGACTCGCCGCGCAAGGTTGGCGGTCACGAACAGGTCGAGGATGCGATACACGCTGTTGGCCGCGACGCGCCGCCCCTCGCTTTTCGACACCGCCTCGGCAATGTCATAGGCGGAGGCCGGCTTGTCGAATCCGGCGAGCGCGCGGAAGATATTGGCGCGCATCACGGTCCATTGCTCGCCCGATCGCTCGAGCGTCGCCTGGGCGGCCAGCGCAAGATCGGCGTCCTGCGGTGCGTAATGTCGATGCGTTGCCATGGCGTAGAGATAGGCGTTGCCGGGGCCTGCTGCAACGATATGCCGCAACGTCGGCGAAGCGACCGTCAGGCGGCAGCGCGCCGGTTGAGGTCATGCCCGAGCGCGAGCGTGGCGACGCCGATCAGCGTCCACACCGTCTCCAGCCCGTTGACGTCATGCGGTAGCGAGATCGCCCCCGCCATCATGCCCAGCCCGGCCGATCCGACCACCGCGGGCATCATATAGCCGTGCGTGAAGATGCCACGTCCCAACGCGATTACGCCGAAACCGATCGCGATCGTCAGGCCGATCTCGTGGAACAGCGGATTGAGCAACAGCCCCCCGGCGGACGCCGCCAGCGCAAGGAAGATCGAACTCGCGATGCAATGCACGACGCACAGCCCCGACAGGCCGATCGCCATATTGTCGAACCGCTGTTCGATCCACCGATAGGCAGGAGAGGAAACGAGCGCCGTCATGCTGAGCGGCATGTGGCATGGCGCACGCCAAGTTACAACATATCATGCCTATCTTTTTTGCAGGCCTGCCGCACCATTCAACAATCGACGCGCGCCCGGCCGAGGCGTAAGGCTTTACGATGCTTCAGGCCTCCTCGCTTCCCGCTCGCGTCCGGCCCGCCACGCTGTCGATCTGGCTGTTCGTGGCGGTCGCGCTCGTCGTCGCAATGGTGATCATCGGCGGGATCACCCGTCTGACCGAATCGGGACTGTCGATCACCCAGTGGAAACCGCTCACCGGGATCATCCCGCCGCTCAATGCGGTGCAGTGGCAGGCCGAGTTCGACAATTACAAACGCATCCCGGAATATCAGCAGCTCAACCGCGGGATGACGCTGGCCGGGTTCCAGGCGATCTTCTTCTGGGAATATGTCCACCGCCTGCTCGGGCGCGTGGTCGGCATGGTGTACCTGCTGCCGTTCCTCTATTTCTGGGCGCGCGGACGCTTGCCGCGCGGTTATGTGCCGCGGCTCGGCGCGCTGGTCGCGCTGATCGTGCTGCAGGGCGCGATCGGCTGGTGGATGGTGTCTTCGGGGCTGACCAAGCGCACCGACGTCAGCCATATCCGGCTCGCGATCCATCTCGTCACCGCGCTGACGCTGCTCGCGGGAACGGTGTGGACCGCGCTCGACCTGCGTGATCTCGCCGCGACTCGCCTTGCCCGTCCCGCCCGGCTGCGCGCCTTCGCCGCGGCGGCGCTGGTGCTGTTGTTCACGCAGATCCTGTTCGGCGCGTTCACCGCGGGACTCGACGCGGGTTATGCCTTTTCCAGCTGGCCGTTGATGGGGGACGAGATCTTCCCCGCCGCGACGCCGATGACGGATCCGATGTGGCGCAACGCGATCGACAATCCGATCGTCGTCCAGTTCATCCACCGCTGGCTCGCCTTCGTCGCGGCGGCGGGGATCGTTGCGCTCGGCTGGCGCGCGATCCGGGCGGGCGCACCGCGAATCGGCGGAATCGCGATCGCGCTGGTCGCGGGACAGATCCTGCTCGGGATCGCCACGCTGCTCACCGGCGTCGAGATCGTCGTCGCCGTCGCGCATCAGGCAAATGCCGCCCTGCTGCTGATCGCAGCGATCGCCGCGGCGCATGCGGTCGGGCGCCGAACGATCTGACGTAGGATTGCGGGCGGTATCTCGATACCTGTCGGGAAACCCGCCGAAACCTTGACTTTCAGGCCCGCGCACAGCAATAGCCGCTCCAACGATGCCGTCCCCCGGGGCGGCATCCGTCATTTTAGCTATGTAAGGTCACAAGCCCCATGAAGGCGCTGATGAAGACCACCAAGCCGGCATTGCCGTATGAGGTGGAGAAGAAATGGATCATCGTCGATGCCGATGGTCTGGTCGTTGGCCGCATGGCCTCGATCATCGCGAACATCCTGCGCGGCAAGCACAAGCCGAGCTTCACGCCCCACGTCGATTGCGGTGACAATGTCATCATCATCAACGCGGACAAGGTGCGGTTCACGGGCAACAAGCTCAAGGACAAGGTCTATTACAAGCACACCGGTTATGCCGGCGGCATCAAGGGAATCACCGCGGGCAAGGTGCTCGAAGGGCGTTTCCCCGAGCGCGTGATCGAAAAGGCCATCGAGCGGATGATTCCGCGCGGCCCGCTCGGCCGTCAGCAGATGCGCAACCTGCGCGTCTTCGCCGGCACGGAGCATCCGCATGAGGCGCAGAACCCCGAGGTTCTCGACATCGCCAGCATGAACCGCAAGAACAAGGTGGGCGCATAATGTCCGACAACCGCCAGTCGCTGGCTGATCTCGCCGCTCTGACCAACACCCCCGCGCCTGCTGCCGCTCCGGCTGCAGCAACCCAGTCCGACGCGCAGGCCGAGGATTACATGGCCGGCAAGATCGAGGAGCCCGCTGCTCCGACGATGCCGCTGCGTGAGCAGATCCTCGACCAGTACGGCCGCGCTTATGCGACCGGTCGTCGTAAGGACGCGGTTGCACGCGTCTGGATCAAGCCCGGCTCGGGCAAGATCACGATCAACGGTCGTGACCAGGAAGTGTATTTCGCGCGTCCGACGCTGCGTCTCGTCATCAACCAGGTGTTCGGCGTGACCGAGCGCGAAGGTGCGTATGACGTCGTCTGCACCGTCAAGGGCGGTGGCCTTTCGGGTCAGGCCGGCGCAGTCAAGCATGGCATCAGCCAGGCACTGACCAAGTTCGAGCCGATCCTGCGTGCGCCCGTCAAGGCAGCAGGCTTCCTGACGCGCGACAGCCGTACCGTCGAGCGTAAGAAGTACGGCCGTGCGAAGGCACGTCGTAGCTTCCAGTTCTCGAAGCGCTAAGCTTCCAGATCTTCGGTGCTTACGAAAGGGCGGTCCGGCAACGGGCCGCCTTTTTGGCGTTTGGCGGGAACGCGCGTACACCGTCATTCCTATTGATGACCGATGATGCTTGAAGCGCTCCGCTGCCGGGTGGAAAGCCGGACCGAACCTCAAGGCGCACGAACGACACGCCGACCGTTCGTTTCGAGCGGTCGGGAAGAGTGCCCCTTCCTTTCCTTCCACCACAGGACCCAGCCCAGTGACCGACGACCCCACCCCGAACGCCACGACGCAGACCGCCCTGATGGACGGGCCCTCCGACGACGTCGTCGAGGTGGCCGAGGGCACGTCGAACGAACCGACCTCCTTCACCGAGGCGATCGAGCAGGTCGGGGCGGGGTCGTTGCTCGGCTATCGGCTCCAACAGCAGGCGATCTTGTCGGACTTCGGGCTGTTCGCGCTCCAGTGCCGCGACAATGACGCATTGCTAACCAGGGCCGCCGAGATGGCGGCGGACGGAATGCGCACCGGCCTGTGCAAGGTGCTGGAGTATCGGCCGGAGCAGGACGACCTGCTGTTCCGCGCGGGCGTTGGGTGGAAAACCGGGGTGATCGGCAACGCCAGTCTGGCGGCGGACGAGAATTCCCCCGCAGGGTTCGCCTTCCGCAACGGCACCCCGGTCATCTCCAACCATCTCGAAGGCGAGGACCGCTTCCGTACCCCGCAGATCATGGTCGAACACGGCGTCCGGCGCGCGATCAACGTGGTGATCTCGACGACCGCGGGCGCATGGGGCGTGTTCGAGGTCGACAGCCCGAGCGCTGGCCAGTTCGAGGCGGCGGACATCGCGTTCCTGCAGGGGTTCGCCAATCTGCTCGGCGTCGCGATGGAGCGACAGGAGAATGAACGACGCCTGGCGGAGGCGCTCGATTACCAGAAGGTGCTCGTCCAGGAGGCGAGCCACCGCGTCAAGAACAGCCTGACGATGCTGTCGAGCATCCTCCACCTGCAATCGCGCAGCAACCCGCTGCCGGAAGTGTCGAGCGCGCTCAACGAGGCATCGGGCCACGTCATCGCGATCGCGCGAACGCATGACCAATTGTGGCGACAGGGCACCGGTCGGGTCGATGTGCGCGCGTTGCTCGAGGATCTCTGTGCAAGCCTGGCGGGGCAATTGCCAAGCCTGACGCTCGATTGCGCGTCGGATGCGATCTCGATCGATGCCGATCAGGCGGTTGCGGTCGGGCTGCTCATCACCGAACTCGTCACCAACGCGGCCAAGCATGCTTATGGCGAGGATGGCGGCAAGGTTTCGGTCTCGGCGACGGTGAAGGACGAGTCGGTGTGCCTGACGGTGCGCGACTACGGCGCAGGGCTGCCGGCGACGTTCGACGTTCGCGCGGGGTCATCGACCAGCCTCGGCCTGCAACTGATCCGCACGCTGGCCCGCAGTCTCCATGGCAGCGTCGATGCCAAGTCGGACGGTGGCGCGCATTTCATCGTCACCTTCCCGGCGGAAGTGCGCAAAGCGTAACCCACACTGTCACCGCTTCCCCGGCGAAGGCCGGGGCCCAGGAGAGGGACAGAAGATTGCGGGCGAATGCGCTCAATTACCTCCGCCATCGCACCTGGGCCCCGGCCTTCGCCGGGGAAGCGAGAGAGCGTTAGGCCCGCTCGCGCGTCAGCACCGCGTCCGGCTGCGACAACATCGTCCGGCACACCACGTCGAACCGCCCGTCCGCGATCCGAATCTCGTTGAACGACGGCGGGGTCGTCCGCGTGCGTTCGGAGAGGGTGCCCGCGCCGATCGTCCGGATCACGCGTCCCTCCACATCCTGCGCGATGTCGAACGGATCATGGACATGTCCGGTCAGCACCGCATCCGCGCCCGCTGCGGCAAGCGTCGCCAGCGCCTCCGGCCCGCGCCGGGTTTGCGCTGACGCATGCGTCCCCGCCTCAACCAGCGGATGGTGCGCGGCGATGAAGATCAGCCGGTTCTCGGGCACCGCCGCGATCAGGTCGAGCGTCCGCCGCAAAGCCCCACGGCTGACATAGCCCTTCGACCAGTTGAGCCGCCACTGCGCGCGTGCGGTGGTCACCAGCGGCACGATCGCCACGCCCGGCAGATCGAGCGGACGCTCGACCAGCTTCTCGACCTTCCCCATCCGCCGATACGGGCGGAAGAACCGGTCGAACAGATTGAAATACGGCAAGTCGTGATTGCCGACCTCGACCGTCACCGGGACGGGCAACCGCTGCAACCACGCCAGCCCCGCGTCGAATTCGCTTCGCCGCGCGCGCATCGTCAGGTCGCCCGTCATGATCACCGCATCGGGCCGCTCGGCGTTGACCAGCGCGTCGAACCACGACACCGCCGCGCTATCCTCGCGCCCGAAATGGACGTCGCTCACATGAAATAGACGGATCATCGCGAAAGGCCCCCCTGGCGATCGAGCGTGGTGAGAAACAGGTCGCGGGTCCGGCTCAAGCCGACCTCGCTGCCGGGATCGAGCATGACCGGCTCCCCGTCGAACAAAGCGAGCGCGGGCTTGTGCCCGCCCGTGCGGAAGCTAGTGGCATGGCATTGCGTCACTTCGGATGCGGCAACCCAGTCGCCGGTCAGCCATTCCCAGCCAAGCGCCGTGATCCCTCGGAAATCGCGCGCATCGATCGCTGCGATGTCGAGCTGGTCGTCCTCGGCGCGCACCAGCACCGCCTGCGCGCCCTGCTTGAGCCCCGGCACACCGACCAGCCGTATCCCCTTGCCGAACGTCCTGCCCCACGCGTGTTTGAGCGCGCGCAGCAGGCCACGAAGGCTTCCGCTGCGAACGATCTCGCGCGCGCGCACCCACGTCGCCGCCGGCCCGAGGATCAACCCGACGAACGCACGATGCTCGCCCACGCGGATGAACGGCAGCGCGGTCCTGCGCGCCCGGTCGTGCGCGGCGTGGATGATTCTGGCGGGATCGGTCTCGCCGTGGAGCAGCTTGGCGAGCAGGTTCATCGTCCCCCCCGGCAGGATCAGGATCGCGCCCTTCCACTCGAGCAGGGCGGTGACCGCCGCATTGATCGTCCCGTCGCCCGCGAACAGCACCACCGTATCGACCCCGGCAGCATCAAGCGCCCTGGGCGTCGGCAGCGACTGGTTTGGAAACGCCGTCCGCCCCGCCAGATGCAGCCCGCGCTCGCTGCAGATCGCTTCGAGCGCCTCCGCCTTGGCAGGCGTCGCGGTCCCCGATTTGGGGTTGGTAATGAACCACAGTGTCTTCATGCCCCCGCCAACGCGCAACCGCGCGAAAAGTCACGTCGATCCGTATCCGACATGAAATCCCAGAAAACCCTGTCCGGCCCTGCTCGCTTTGTGCAACGATACCGCATGGACGATGCCCGCCTTCCCGTGCCGACCGCGGCACCGCTGACCGAACTCACGCTGCGCGGGATCCTGCTCGGCGGGCTCATCACGCTGCTGTTCACCGCCGCCAACGTCTATCTCGGGCTCAAGGTCGGGCTGACCTTCGCAACGTCGATCCCGGCGGCGGTCATCTCGATGGCGGTGCTGAGCGGCTTCAAGAACGCGTCGATCCTCGAGAACAACATCGTCCAGACGATCGCAAGCGCGGCGGGGACGCTCGCCGCGATCATCTTCGTGCTGCCCGGGCTGATCATGATCGGCTGGTGGCAGGGCTTCCCGTTCGTGACGACCGCGGCGATCACGATGACCGGGGGCATCCTCGGCGTGATGTTCTCGGTGCCGTTACGCCGTGCGCTCGTCGTCGATACCGACCTGCCGTACCCTGAAGGCCGCGCCGCCGCCGAAGTGCTGCAAGTCGGCTCTGGCGTACGCGGGGATGGCGATGCCGCCGGTGCCGCTGAAAGCGCGACGGGGCTCCGCATCATCATCGTCAATGCGCTCGCCGCAGCCGGATTTGCGCTGCTGACGCAAATGAAGCTCGCACTTGCCGAAGCCTCGGTGTGGTTCCGTGCGGGGGCTGGCGCGACGGGCATTTCGGGCGGGCTGTCCTTCGCGCTGCTCGGGGTCGGGCATCTCGTCGGCATCTCGGTCGGCATGGCGCAAGGGCTCGGGATGGTGATCGGCTGGTGGATCCTGCTGCCCTATCTCACCGCGATCCATCCGGTCGCGGGCGACGCGGAGACCTGGGCGAACACCGTCTTCCGTTCGGACGTCCGCTTCTTCGGCGCGGGGGTGATCGGCGTGGCGGCGGTGTGGACGCTGATCAGCATCGCGCGGCCCGTCGTCGGCGGGATCCGCTCGGCGCTCGCCGCATCGCGTGCGCGCGGTGCGGGCGAGACGCTCGCGCTCGAGGAGCGTGATCTCCCGATCGGGATCGTGTTCGGCGGCTCGGTCGCGCTGCTCGCGCCGATCGCGTGGCTGTTGTGGAGCGTGATCGCAGGCGGGCCGCTCGCGCCCGCGGCGTTCGCGTTGATCGGCGGCGCGCTCGTGTTCATCCTCGTGATCGGGCTGATGATCGCGGCGGTGTGCGGCTATATGGCGGGCCTGATCGGCGCATCCAATTCGCCGGTGTCGGGGATTGGCATCCTCGCGGTCATCGCCTCCTCGCTGATGCTGGTCGGGCTGTTCGGGCGCGGCACCCCGCCCGAGACGACGCAGGCGCTGATCGCTTATGCGCTGATCGTCACCGGGATCGTGTTCGGCGTCGCGACGATCTCGAACGACAATCTGCAGGATCTCAAGACCGGGCAGCTGGTCGGCGCGACGCCGTGGAAGCAGCAGGTCGCGTTGATCATCGGCGTGGTGTTCGGGTCGTTGGTGGTGCCGCCGGTGCTCAACGTGCTCAACAGCGCGTTCGGGTTCGTCGGCGCGCCGGGGGCCGGGCCGAACGCTCTCGCCGCCCCGCAAGCAGGGCTAATCTCGACGCTCGCGCAGGGCGTGCTCGGCGGCAACCTCAACTGGACGATGCTCAACTGGGGGATCGCCGCCGGGGTGGTCGCGATCGTGGTCGACATGCTGCTCGGGCGCGCGAAGCTGTTGCGCCTGCCGCCGCTCGCGATCGGGATCGGCATCTATCTGCCGATGAGCGTGATCCTGCCGACGGTGATCGGCGCCGTGGTCGGCTGGTGCTACGATCGCTGGGCCGACCGCACCGCCAACCCCGAACGCGCGCGCCGCTTCGGCGTGCTGACTGCGACCGGGCTGATCGTCGGCGAGAGCCTGTTCGGAGTGTTGTTCGCGTTCGTGGTCGCGGGGTCGGGGACGGATGCACCGCTGGCGGTGGTGGGTGCCGGGTTCGCGACGCCCGCATTGATCGGGGGGACGGTGCTGTTCGCGGCGATGGTTGCGCTGCTGTACCGGGCGACGATGCGGCGGGTGGTTGCACAGGGGGTGTGACGGTTCCTGCTACCAGACCCTTCACGGTCCCTGAAGTCCGGCCGCAAGTGTCGCTTGGCATCGTCATCCCGTAAGAGCGGACACCATCTGGACGCCCGACGATCCAGATGGCAGCATGTCGAAATCAGGGAGAATACTAAAGGGGGCCATCGTGGGACATCTCGGGCGACTTGCCGTACTCCCGTTGTTACTTGCGACGGCACCCGTGCTCGCGAAACCTGCCCGGGTTTTGAGCGCGGATAGCTGGATCGTCTATGGCGCACCTGTCTCGATGCAGCGCGACGAGGCCGTGCCGGGGGCGGGCAGCGTGACCGTCGCCCCGCTGGCCAAGCCCGCCGAGCCATGGACCAGCGGCGCGGTCGCCATCATCACCGACGCCATTCCGGCGCGCGGCAGCGTAACCGCCATATTCTGGGCGAGGGCAGCGGCCCCCGTCGATGTGGCCGTAACCATGCAGGATCGTACCGCACGCTATACGCCCTTTCTTCAGGACAAGGTCCACCTGACGCCCCGATGGCAGCGTTTCGTGCGGACGGGGATGAGCACGGCCGCGCTGGCGGCGGGAACGCAGGCGCTGACGGTTCAGCTGGGCCAGTCGGCGGTAGCGGTCTCGCTTGGTCCGGTCGCGCTGAGCGACGGCCCGGCCAAGGCTTCGCATGCTGACACGATCTTCGCAGACTTCCACCCGGACCATGTAGCGGAAACGGTCAGCATCGCGTCTGCGCCTGGCGTGGTGCTCGCGGGCACGCTCAGGACGCCCGTCGGGCATGGCAAGGGCCCGTTTCCGCTCGCCATCTGCGTTCAGGGGAGCGGTCGCAATGGTCGGGGCGGCTTTCCGCTGGTCATGGACCGGCTGCTCGCCGACGGCATCGCGACGCTCGAATATGACAAGCGCGGCATCGGCGCGTCGACGGGTACATATGAGGAAGATATTGAGAAACTGGCGGGCGATACGCGGGCGGCGGTCAGCGCGATGCGCCGGCGCAGCGATATCGACGGCGCACGAATCGCCATCGTCGGCCACAGCCAGGGCGGTGCGATCGCGCCCATGGTGGCCGCGCAGGATAACCGCATCGCCGCGATCGTGTCCTTTGCCGGGCCGGTGGGTGACGGACCGCAACTGTTCACCCGATCGATGCACGACCAGTTGATCGCGGCGGGCCGAAAGGAAGAGACGGTGGCACCGCTTGTCGCGGCAAGCCTGCGTCTTCTCGAAGCGCGGCAGGCCAAGGCGGACGCTGCTACGCTCGCGCCGCTGCGCGTGGCGGTGCGACAGGGTCTGGTTGCGACCGGCTTTACGGCGGAACAGGCGGAGGGTGCGCTGACGTCGCTCGATACGGTCGAGGTCTCCCAGGTCCTCGATATGCATATCGCGTCCGATATACGCTCGCTTCACATCCCGGTATTATCGCTGTTCGCCGCGCTGGACCCGCTCGTCCCCCCGACCGGCAATGCCGCGGCCGCGCGTCTTGCGCTCGCCGACAATCCGCGCGGGAAGGTGATGATCTTCGAGGGCCAGAGCCACTGGTTCAAGGATGGCGCAAAGACCGGGACCCAAGCCGAGAATGAGACCCTCGGCCCCAATCTGGGCTCTCCCCGCGTCATCGCGACGACCGGCGATTTCCTCAGGGCAGCGCTCAACACAAAACCACGGGAGCGGTGAAATCGCCAGTATTTCCGCTCGGGCATCGTGTCGATCAGCTTGCGCATTTCTCGGCGCGAAGTCACCGTGTGCCACACATAACGACAAGGTTGGACATGCTCGATCCCGATATGCGCCTGCAAGCTGCTGCTGCTGGAGACACAGCCGTCGCCTTTGCCCTGTTTGAGCACATCGCTGCGAAAGACCCCGACGCC
Organism: Sphingomonas sp. FW306-05-A; assembly: GCF_058782275.1. NCBI lineage: Bacteria > Pseudomonadati > Pseudomonadota > Alphaproteobacteria > Sphingomonadales > Sphingomonadaceae > Sphingomonas > Sphingomonas sp. FW306-05-A. The sequence goes on along the minus strand of NZ_JBYSXN010000003.1, from coordinate 120,251 downwards.
GTCGCCAAGAAGAGTGATGCTATTGCGGTCTTTCGCGAATGCATGGAGGCCGTCTCCTGCCGACAGGAAACGTTCTCGCATGAACCGCGACCGATCCGTCTGGGCGCTGATTGACTGATCCTGCCATAGCAAACGGCAGCTATCTTTCGAACCGACCGTTCAACCAGCGTCCTCTTGCGGACATAGTTGATCGACGGCATCCTCGCGGTGAAACGGGGGAGGCGTAAATTGACAGAGATGCCTGCAGTAGGCGCATTCGCGATCATCCCGAGTAACGACCTTATGGCCGCAATACCTTTTTGGGAGCGGTTAGGGTTTGAACGTGCTGGCGGCACCGAAGATTATATAATCATGTCGGGTTGGAGTTGCGAATTGCATCTGACCCAGGCGGGCCAGGGGGAATGGCGGGTTCCCGAAGCCCACAATCCTTTCGGCGTCTTCATTCGAACGCCCCACGTTGCGGCGATAGCAGCGCGGGTGGACGATCTGGTCATCCGGCCCGGCGGTCTCCTCCGGCATCGCGAATGGGGACTCTACGAAGTCGGTATTGCAGGCCCGGATGGCTTGCTCGTGCGAGTGGGATGGCCATCAGCCTTGATGGCGTGACCGTCCGCTCTCGACAATGATCACACCGGCGCCCGGACGAAACCCTTACGCCATCGCCTCAAGCAACGACCCGATCGGGATGAACGCAAACGCCACCGAGCTGTCCGCCACGCCATACGGCACGAACAGCGTATCCCCATGCCGGATCGCACCGCACGTATAGACCACGTTGGGGACATACCCCTCGCGGTCCTGGTTCGCCGCCGCCAGGATCGGCTCGCGCGTGCGCCCGATCACCTTGGACGGATCGACCTTGTCCAACAGCACCGCGCCGATCGCGTATTTGCGCATCGCCCCCACGCCGTGCGTCAGCAGCAACCAGCCCTCGTCGAGCTCGATCGGCGGGCCGCAATTGCCGATCTGCACAAGCTCCCACGGGAACGCAGGGGTCAGTAGCTTCTGCCCCTCGTCCCAATGCGTCAGTGTGTCGGACTTGAGCAGGAACAGGTTCTCGCCGTCCTGTCGGCCGATCATCAGATACTTGCCGCCGACCTTGCGCGGGAATAGCGCCATGCCCTTGTTGCGCGCGGCCGGGCCGGTCATCGGCACCAGGTCGAACGCGCGGAAGTCACGGGTGCGCATCAGTTCGGATTGGATCACCGAGCCGTTATAGGCGGTGTAGGTGCCGAGCCATTCGACCGTGCCGTCGTCATGCGTAAAGTGGACGAGGCGGAGGTCCTCGAGCCCCTTCGACTGCGCCGCGGTGATCGGGAAGATCACCGTGCCCGACAGCGTGGAGTCGCGATGGCGGAACACCGTGATCGGGCCTTCGGGGAGCGTTTCCTCGTCGATCCCGACCGCATCGGTCGCGGTCGCGAACGGCGGCTCGGGTGCGAGCTTCAGCTGATTGCCGTCGGTGATGATGCCTTCGCGGAACGCGACCGAGGAGATGTGCCCCTCGCCCACGGCGCGCAGCGACATCAGGATGCGCTGCGATCCCGCAGGCATCCCCGACTGGTCGAAATGCGGCACCGCGCTGGGGTTCATCAGCGCGGCGGCGGCATAACTGTATTCGTGGCAGAAATAGGCGCCGATCAGCTGGCGCTTCTCATCGCCGATCTCGCTGCCGTCGATCCCGAGCATATCCTCGATCTCGTCGTAGCGCGTCATGAACACCCGGCGCGTCTGCCAGTGCCGCGCCTCGAAGTCCTTGAGCACCAGCTCGAGCTCGGCGCGGGTCTGGGCCGCGTCGAGCGACATGACCGCCGCTACGATCCGCTCCGTCCGGCTTCCACCGTTGCGCGACCACGCAAGGTGGAATGGCCGGACGACCACTCGCGATGGATCTGCGTGCAACCGCAGGGCATGCTGGAAGAGCTCAATCACACGTAATAGCCTCGTTCAACGCCTTCGGCGGCGTCGCGAGCGAGGCTACGCGACGGCGCTATGGGGTCCTGCCACGCTTTCCGTACGCTTTGCCAGCCCCGAAATCGTGCAATTCGCCATTTGTAGCGCCAAGATCGACTCTGCCCCCTGATTTCGGTTCAATCCGGTCGGCATCAATCCGTCGAAACATCCGCCATCCTGTGACGTCGCCAGCGGCAAGTCGAGATCGTTGCCACCAAGATACCAGCGATACGCCTTCCCGGCTTCTTCTACCCAGCGCAGATCGTCCGATGCGAGATACGCTGCGTGACAGGCGTCGATCGTCGCCTGTGCTTCGAGCGGCTGCTGGTCGAACTGGAGCGGTTCGGCATAGACGCGACCGAAGCTCTCGCTGCCGACCGCACGGAAGCGGCCCTCGGGCGAGGTCTGCTTGCCGACGATCCAGTCGAGCGTGGTCAGGCCACACTTGACGAACTCGGGCCGACCGAGCGCGATCCCGGCGCGGATCAACGCCTCCGGCAAACGCGCATTGTCATAAGCGAGGACGATCTCGAACCATTCCCACTCGGGCCGCCGCGCGACTTCGAGCAGCGCGCAAAGCTCGTCGCCATAACGCGCAAGGATCTGCCTGGACAAAGCATGGCCCGGATGCGCGTCGAGCATCGCCGCCGCCCCGAGCATCGCAAAGCCATGAGCGCGCGGGGAGCCAAGCTCCATCGTGATCGACGCGGTCATGTCGAACATGCGGACTGCCCAGTCGCGATGCTTGGACGACTGCGCATCGCGTGCAGTGACACCAAGCGACCACAAGGCGCGACCGTTCGAATCCTCCGACCCCGTGTCCTCGCACCACGTCCGGTCGAAGTTCATGAAATTGCGGAAGCGCCGAAGGTCGGGGTTCCAGGCATATTGGACGAACGATGCGTAGATCGTCATCCACTTGTCGCGCTGGACTTCGTCCATCTCGGGCATGTGGCTGACGAGCATCAGCGCGCGCGCATTGTCATCGATGCAATAGCCATGGCGACGATCGGGCACCGAATAGATCGAATGCTGGAGCATGCCGGTCGAATCGCTCATCCTCTCGACCGCCGCGAAATCCGGGGTCAACGGCGTGTAGGACATGCTGGACCCATGTAACCGACGTGGCTTCGCGGCAACCATCGCCGAGATCTCGCGCATCGCGACTTCGGCGAGACGCGGCCAGATCATCGTGCGACCGCGCGCATAAGCGCGCTCCTGCAATTCGGTGCGGGCCCGATCGTTGCCGAGCAGCGCAATGATCTCGCGCGCAAACGCATCGGAATCACTGAAGTCGACAATAACACCATGCCCGTCGGCGAGGATTTCGGTCGCATGGACATAAGGCGTCGAGACGACCGCCTTGCCGACCCCGACCGCGTAGCTGAGCGTACCCGACGTGATCTGCGCCGGATTCAGATACGGCGTCGCGTAGATGTCGGCCGCCTGCAGATAATCGATCAGTTCGTCATGCTCGAGGAAGGCGTCGATGAACTGGATGTTGTCCGACACGCCAAGCTTCTCGGCGAGCGCCTTCAGGCCGTCGCGGTACTTCTCGCCCTCATAGGCGACGAGGTTCGGATGGGTCGCGCCCAGCACCGTGTACAGCGTCTCGGGATGCGCCGCGACGATCTTAGGCAGTGCCTCGATCATCACTTCGATGCCCTTGCCCGGCGCGAGCAGCCCGAAGGTCAGCACGACCTTGCGGCCTTCCCAGCCAAAGCGCGGCTTGAGCGAATCGGGCTGGACGAAATCGCGATCCGGCACGCCGTGCGGGATCATCACGATCGACCGGCCACTGGCACCATAAACGCGCTCGAGGATCTCGCGGCCACGTTCCGCCATCACGACGACGCGCGAGCAACGCTGCAGCAACCCTTCCATGACCCGGCGCTGATCCGCGTCGGGCTTCTCGAGAATCGTATGCAAGGTGACGATGACCGGCAGCGAAACGCGGTCGAGCAGCGCGAGGATATGCTCGCCGGCGACGCCGCCGAAGATGCCATATTCATGCTGCAGCCAGATCGCCTGCGCCCCGCTCGCCTCGATCGCACGCGCCGCATCGAGATACGCGCCACGGTCCTGGTCGGGAATGCTGCGCGTCACTTCGGGCGGATATTCGTACCGACCGGGATGATCGTCCATCGCGTAGATATCGATGTCGAGGTCGGGAAACCGACCCTTCAATGCGGTGAACGTGTCCGTCGTATATGTTGCAAGGCCGCATTTCCGAGGCAGGAAATTGCCGATCAGTGCAAGGTGATCGATCGGGGTCACGACATCTGCCAAGTGCACCATGTTCGTAATCCTAAGAGTGAAAGAGGGAATTTCCCTCAGCTGTCACGAAACGAACGGCCAAGTTAATAAATGGTTGCAGAAATGTTGCGTCGCAACAAAAGATTCGCGCCCGCCCTGTGGAATCTTGCGGTGAGCTGAACGCGATGATGCATGTCAGCCGCGCCCGCGATATCCCGGAACGTCCTGCGCCGGAAGCCAGAGGTGTTCGGGCGGCGGTCCCGACTGCCAGAACACGTCGATCGGGATTCCACCACGCGGGTACCAATAGCCTCCGATTCGCAGCCAGCGCGGCTGCATCTCGTCGAACAATCGCTGGCCGATGCCGACCGTGCAATCCTCGTGAAATCCCTGATGATTGCGGAAAGCCCCTAGGAACAATTTGAGCGATTTTGATTCAACGATCGTGTCGCCCGGCGCATAGTCGATCACCAGATGCGCGAAATCGGGCTGGCCGGTCACCGGGCACAGCGAGGTGAACTCGGGAACCGCAAACCGCACCAGATACAGCGATCCTGCGCGCGGGTTGGGAACGTAATCGAGCACCGCCGCTTCTGGGGATGCGGGGAGCGCACTCGTCTGGCCAAGATGTAATGGGGTCATGCGCCAGAGATAGGGGAGCACACGCCGAAATGGAACCGCCGCACCTGACGCTGATCCCGATCCTGGGCGACCAACTGTCGCTCGGCCTGTCGTCACTCCAGGGTGCCGATCCCGCCACGTCACGCCTGTTGCTGATGGAGGTAGCCGACGAGACCACTTACGTCCGGCACCACAAGCAGAAGATCGCCTTCATCCTGTCCGCAATGCGCCACCATGCCGCTCTGCTCCGCGAAGAGGGCTGGACCGTGGACTATATTACGCTCGACGATCCCGATTCGACCGGCAGCTTCACCGGCGAGGTCGCGCGCGCGGTCGGGCGGCATGACCCTGTGCGGATCGTCGTCACCGAGGCGGGCGAATGGCGCGTCCGCGCGATGCTCGACGCATGGGAAACGCTGTTCGGCATTCCCGTCGAGATCCGCGACGATGACCGCTTCCTCGCCACCCACGCCGAGTTCGGCACCTGGGCGGAGGAGCGCAAGCAGTTGCGCATGGAGTATTTCTACCGCGACATGCGTCGCAAGACCGGTTTGCTGATGGACGGCAAGGACCCCGTCGGCGGCCAGTGGAATTTCGACCACGACAATCGCAAGCCGGCAAAAGCCGACCTGCTGATGCCGCGTCCGTTACGCTTCGCGCCCGATGCGATCACGCAGGCGGTGATGGCGCTCGTCGCGGAGCGGTTCGCGGATCATCCCGGCAGCCTCGACAGCTTCGCCTGGGCGGTGACCGCGCACGATGCGGAACGCCAGCAAAAGCAGTTCCTCGATCACGCGCTCGCCGGGTTCGGCGATTATCAGGATGCGATGCTGACCGGCGAGCCCAGCCTGTGGCACTCGCTGCTCTCGCCCTATCTCAACGCGGGCCTGCTCGATCCGCTGGCGCTGTGCCGCACGGTCGAGAAACGCTTTCGCGCGGGCAAGGTGCCGATCAACGCGGCGGAAGGCTTCATCCGCCAGATCATCGGCTGGCGCGAATATGTCCGCGGGATCTATTGGCGCGAAGGCCCCGACTACGCGCACCGCAACGCGCTCGAAGCGACGCGTGCGCTCCCCGCCTTCTACTGGACCGCCGAGACCGACATGCACTGCCTCGCCGAATCGATCGGCCAGACGCTCGAGAACGCGCACGCGCATCACATCCAGCGGCTGATGGTCACGGGCACCTTCGCGCTGCTGATCGGCGCGGATCCGCACCTCGTCCATTTGTGGTATCTCGAAATCTATATCGATGCCTACGAATGGGTCGAATTGCCCAACACGCTCGGTATGAGCCAGTTCGCCGACGGCGGTCTGCTCGGGTCCAAACCCTATGCGGCGAGCGGCGCGTACATCAACAAGATGTCCGATTATTGCGGGCATTGCCGCTACGACGTCCGCCAGCGGACCGGGCCCGACGCCTGCCCGTTCAACGCGCTCTACTGGGATTTCGTCGTCCGCCACGAGGACAAGCTCGCGCGCAATCCGCGCATGGCGATGCCCTATCGCACCTGGGCCAAGATGGACGAAGCGACCCAAAGCGAGATCCGCGACTCTGCGAAAGCCTTTCTCGACCGTCTCGACGCCGCCCCGACGGCGTATTAGGCTCGCCAAAACGCGTAAAAGGAGACGGGACATGGACTCGCTGGTGACCACCGATTGGCTCGCGAACGAACTCGGCGCGAACGACCTCAGGATCGTCGACGCGACCTATTTCGCAGGCTTCGGCGACCGCAACGCCGCCGCCGAATATGATGCGGCGCATATCCCCGGCGCGGTGTTCATGGACCTGGGCGAGATCGCCGACACGTCGAGCGACTTGCCCTCGATGCTCCCTACCCCTGAGAAATTCGCGAGCCGGATGCAGTCGCTCGGGCTCGGTGACGGCAGCCGGATCGTGCTCTACGATAATTCGCCCTACCACACCGCGGCGCGCGCGTGGTTCATGCTCCGCACCTTCGGCGCGCATGACGTCGCGATCCTCGATGGCGGCCTCGCCAAATGGCAGGCCGAGGGACGCGAGACCGCCAGCGGCAAGGAACAGCTGCGCCATCGCCACTTCACCGTCTGGGCCGACGACAAGGGCGTCCGCACGCTCGACCAGATGAAGGCCAACGTCGATAGCGGTGCGGAACAGGTGCTCGACGCACGCTCCGCCGCGCGCTTCACCGGCGAGGAAGCCGATCCGCGCCCGGCGACGCATCCGGGGCATATCCCGGGGTCGCGGAACCTGCCGGTCGGGCAAATTTTCAACGAAGACGGCACGTGGAAGACCGGCGACGCCTTGCGCAGCGCGTTCGAGGGGGCAGGGATTGATCTGGCCAAGCCGTTGGTGACGACGTGCGGTTCGGGGATTACCGCTTCGGCGCTGGCGTTCGGCGCGCATCTTCTTGGGGTGGAAGCGGCGGTCTACGACGGCAGCTGGTCCGAATGGGGTGCCGATCGCACGACGCCGAAGGCGACGGGGGAAGCGTAACGCCTTCTATCTTTAAGCCCCTCCCCTTTAGGAGTGCCGGGTGAACAGCGCCCCGCGCTGTTCAGGTCATGCCGGGGGCATGACCGACCCGGCGCTGGGTTGGGGTGGGGCTGTGCCTCGCAGAGAAGTAAGTTCTGCTGAACTGCCCCACCCCAACCCCTCCCCCGAGGGGGAGGGGCTAAGATAACGCGTACGACGACAGTTTGTCCGAATGCACGCCGAGCAATCGACGCCAAAGCCGCAATATAGCCCGTTCTCTTTCTCAAGCCCCTCCCCTTCAGGGGAGGGGTTGGGGTGGGGAAGTCCAGCAGAACGCACCTCTCTGCGAGGCACAGCCCCACCCCCTACCCCTCCCCTGAAGGGGAGGGGCTTCAAGGTCGCCACTTGCCTTTTGAACTTCCTCCCGCTTTGCACAATCAGCACTGCCGGAGCACCGCCATGAAGAAAACCGACACCCCCAAAGGCGATTCCACCCGCGTCGTCGGCGCAGGCCGCCGCAAGGAATGGACCCAAGGCATCGTCAACACCCCCGTATGGCGCGCCTCGACGATCCTCTACGACTCGGTCGCCGACCTCCGCGCAGCAGGCGCCCGCGACACCCACCACCGCCTGTTCTACGGTCGCCGCGGCACGCCCACCCAGTGGAGCCTCGCCGACGCGCTGACCGAACTCGAACCCGGCGCCGAAGGCACGTTCCTCTACCCGTCCGGCGTCGCCGCGATTGCCGCCGCGTTGCTGTCGGTCCTCTCCCCCGGCGACGAAGTGCTGATCCCCGACACCGCTTATGACCCGACCCGCTCGCTCGCGACCGGGCTGCTCGCGCGGATGGGGATCACGACGCGCTTCTACGATCCGTTGATCGGTGCGGGCATGGCGGACTTCATCGGCGACACGACGCGCGCCATCTTGCTCGAAAGCCCCGGCAGCCTGACCTTCGAGGTCCAGGACGTCCCCGCGATCGTCGCGGCGGCCAAGGCCCGCGGCGTCACCACGCTGCTCGACAACACGTGGGCGACCCCGCTGTTCTTCCCCGCGATCGCGCACGGGATCGACCTGACGATCCTCGCCTGCACCAAATATGTCGTCGGTCACAGCGACGTGATGCTCGGCTCGGTCACCGCCGCGCCCGGCCATTTCGCGCGGCTGCGCGACACCAGCTTCCAGCTCGGCCAGGTCGCCAGCCCGGATGACTGCTGGCTCGGCTCGCGCGGGCTTCGCACGATGGCGATCCGCCTGCGCCAGCACGAACAGAGCGCGCTCCAGATCGCGCGCTGGCTGCAGGACCAGCCCGAAGTCGCGACCGTGCTCCATCCGGCGCTCCCGAGTTGCCCGGGTCACGCCATTTTCCAGCGCGACTTCAGCGGCTCATCCGGCCTGTTCTCGTTCGTCCTCGACGGCGGCACCGAAGCCTCGCGCGCCGCGCTGATCGACGGGCTTGCGCATTTCGGGATCGGCTACAGCTGGGGCGGATACGAAAGCCTCGCGATCCCGGTCGATCCGCACCGCCATCGCTCGGTTACGCGGCGCACCGATGCCGGGCCGATGGTCCGGTTGCAGATCGGGCTGGAAGACCCCGCGGATCTCATCGCGGATCTCGCGGCGGGACTGGAACGGTTCGCCGCCACGCGCTGAACACCGGCGGCTGTGGCGGTACAGCAACATTTCCTTACGAATGCGCAACCATCCGGCAATCCTGCTTGTGCGCCGCAGCGGATCACGGCATTGTTACGGCCTCGTCGATCATCGGTGCGGGGCGGCTTTGCGGTCGCCGACAGATGCCGGATCGGGGGGGAGCAGGCGGGGACAGTCGCATTTTCGAAAGGGAAATGATGCGCTTCTCCACAACGACGCTCGGCGGGCTGGTGCTCGTCGTTTCCGCTACACCTGCGTTCGCGCAGGAAACCGCCCCGCCACCCGCGATCACGGTCAATGGGACGGCTGCACTCGTCAGCGACTACCGCTTCCGCGGTGTTTCCCAGACCGACCGCAACGCCGCGATCCAGGGGTCGATCACGGTCACGCATCAATCGGGGGTCTATGTCTCGGTATGGGGGTCTTCGGTCGACGATTACGTCACCGTCGCCGGGACCGGGCATCAGGAAATCGATCTGATCGGCGGCTACAAGAAAGTCGTCGGCGGCACGACCTTCGATATCGGTGCGCTCTATTACGTCTATCCCAAGACGCATCCGACGGGCGACATGAGCAGCTCGGACTTCCTCGAGCCCTATGCCGACATCTCGCACACCTTTGGTCCGCTGACATCGAAGGTGACGGTCAATTACGCGTTCAAGCAGAAGGCGTTGACCCTCGACCAGGGCGCTTCGGGCGTGCTGCGCAAACGCGACAACGTGTATCTCGCGGGGGACTTCTCGGCGGGCATTCCCAAGACTCCGATCGGCCTGATCGCGCACGTCGGGCACAGTTTCGGTCCGAGCTGGCTTGCGACCGATTCGACCGGTAAGAAGGGCTATACCGACTGGGCGCTCGGGGCGACGGCGACGTACAAGGTCCTGACGCTGGGCGTATCCTATGTCGATACCGATGCCCGGTTCGTGACCGGCGGCGGGCGCAACGTCAGCAAGGGAGGCGTGGTCGCGTCGCTCGGCGTAGCGTTCTGACCGGGGGGCAGCCGCGACGGGACCGGGTTCCAGGTCTTGTCGCAGCTGCGGTCACCTTGGGCGAGTCCACCGGGCGGGATCCTGCCGCTGCGGGGCGCCGCCTGCAGACGTGAAAAAGGGGGCATCGCTGCCCCCTTTTCGATTCGTCCGGCGGAACGCCCGGCTTACTTCGGCGTCGCGGCGCGTGCTGCCTGCCCGTCGCCTTCGGGGGCCGAGACGATGTCGCGGGTCGTCGTACCCTTGTCGACCACGGTCGTGCCCGGATCGCCGACCGACGAGCGGATGCCGGGATCGTCATCGTCGATCCCCGCCTGGCTGATCGTCGCCGCCTCGCCCGCGCTGCGCTGCGCCACGCCGCCGAACAGCGCGTCGAGCGCCTGTGCGTTCGCGCTGACGTCGTTCGCGCGCGCCGCGCCGGGCTTGGGCGGGGTCAGCGAGAAATCAGGCGGAATCACCAGCGGAGCCTGGCGGGCGACCGTGAATTCGTCGGGACCGCTGCGGCCGACCTTGTTGTGCGCGCACCCGGCGAGCAGCACCAGCGCCAGCGCGGCGGGAATAATCGTCGACTTACGCATGAAACGTCTCCGTTGGGCCCTGATCTGCCCCTGAATTGGTCGCACCCGGTGGCGTTCCGGGCCCCTTCGCTGGTGCATCCGCTACCGGACTCCCCCGCACCGGCTTCTCTCGTACCAGAAGCGCGCGCGCGAACAAGATGACCACGCCGATCGAGATCGCGGCATCCGCGATGTTGAACACGAGGAACGGCTGCCAGCCACCGAAATGAAGATCCGCGAAATCCACGACATAGCCGAGCCGGATGCGATCGAGGATATTCCCCGCCGCCCCGCCGAGCACGAGCCCGAGCGCCGCCTGTTCCGAACGGTTGGTCTCGCGCCACATCCACACCAATACGCCGAGCGCGATCACCCCGGTCATCGCGACCAGCAGCCAGCGCATCGTATCGGTGTCCGCATGCAGCAACCCGAGCGAAACGCCCTGATTGGCGACGAAGCGCAGGTTGAAAAACGACGTGACATAATGCGCGTCGGTCATCGCGTTGAGCTTGAGCCCCTCGGTCACGCCGAGCTTCGCGGCCTGGTCGACCACGAACAGCACGACGGCGGTCGTCAGCCCGGCAAGCGGGAGCCTCACGCCACCACCTCCGCGCACCGATCGCACAGCGCGCTGTCCTCGGTGACGTCGGGCAGCAGCCGCCAGCAGCGCCCGCATTTGTCGTAGTCGGTCCGGCTGACCGCCACGCCCTCGCCCGTCGTCACTTTGGCGACGATGAACAGCTCGGCCAGCGCCTCCACCGGCATCGGCGCCTCGGGCACGACGACCTCCGCCTCGAGGCTGGAGCGCACGATCTTCTCGCGCCGCAGCGGTTCGATCGCCTCGGTCACTTGCGTGCGCAGCGCGCGGACCTGCGCCCAATGCGCGACATCGACGCCCTCGACCGCGGGCAGCTCGGGCCACTCCAGCAGATGCACCGACTCGTCCTCGCTCGGGAAGCGCGCCTGCCACGTCTCCTCGGCGGTGAAGCACAACACCGGCGCGGCATAGCGCACCAGCGCGTGGAACAGCGTGTCGAACACCGTGCGGCACCCGCGCCGCTTGGGATCGTCGACCCCGTCGCAATAGAGCGAATCCTTGCGGATATCGAAGTAGAAGGCGGACAGGTCCTCCTGCGCGAACTCGGTCAGCAGCCGGACATAGCTGTTGAAGTCATACACCGCGACCGCCGCGCGCAGCTTGGCGTCAAGCTCGGCGAGCAGCTGGAGTACATAGCGCTCGAGCTCGGGCATCTCTGCGACTGGGAGCCGCTCGGCCTCGTCGAACCCTTCCAGCGCGCCGAGCAGATAGCGGAAGGTGTTGCGCAGCTTGCGATACTGGTCGGAGACGCCGTTCAGGATCTCCTTGCCGATCCGGTGATCCTCGGTGAAATCGACCGACAGCGCCCACAGCCGCAGGATATCCGCGCCCGATTCCTTCATCAGGTCGAGCGGGTTGATCGTGTTGCCGAGGCTCTTGGACATTTTCATGCCCTTGGAATCCATCGTGAACCCGTGCGTCAGCACCGCCTTGTACGGCGCGCGCCCGCGCGTCCCGCAGCTTTCCATCAGCGACGACTGGAACCAGCCGCGATGCTGGTCCGAGCCTTCGAGATACAGGTCGGCAGGCCATTGCAGATCGGGCCAGCGCCCGCTGTCGAGCACGAACGCATGCGTGCAGCCGCTGTCGAACCACACGTCGAGAATGTCGGTGACGCGCTCGTAATCCGCGAGCCGGTAGTCCGGCCCGAGCAGCGCCTGCGCCGCTTCCTCGCTCCACGCATCGACGCCCTCGGCGCTCACCGCCGCGATGATCCGCGCGTTGACCGCGGGGTCGACGAGATACTGGCCGGTCTTGCGATCGACGAACAGCGTGATCGGCACGCCCCACGCGCGCTGGCGGCTGATCACCCAGTCGGGGCGGCCCGCGACCATCGCGGTGATGCGGTTCTGGCCCTTGGGGGGATACCAAGTGGTGGCTTCGATGGCCGCGAGCGCGGTTTGACGCAACGTTCGCCCGTTTCGCCCCTCCCCTTCAGGGGAGGGGTTGGGGGTGGGGGGTGTCTCACCGAGACCGAGCTCTGCCGGTGTCTCACTGAGACCCCCCTCTGCTGGACTGCCCCACCCCAACCCCTCCCCCGAGGGGGAGGGGCTATCAAGCGGTGCATCCATCGGGATAAACCATTGCGGCGTCGCACGGAAAATCACCTTCGCCTTCGACCGCCACGAATGCGGATAGCTATGTGCGAAATCATCGCTCGCCGCGATCAACGCGCCCACGGCGCGCAGGTCCGAACAGATCGGCCCTTCCGCGCTGACGAACTTCTTGTTGATCACCGAGCCGTGCCCGCCGAGCCACGCCCAATCGTCGCGATACATCCCCGCGCCATCGACCGCGAAGACCGGCTCGATCCCGTACTGCTTGCACAGCAGGAAATCGTCCTCGCCGTGGTCGGGCGACATGTGGACGAGCCCGGTGCCCGCGTCGGTGGTGACGAAATCGCCCGGCAGGAACGGCCGCGGCTTGGCGAAGAACCCGCCCAGTTCGTGCATCGGATGCCGCGCCGTCGCGCCCTCGAGCTGCGAGCCCTTGATCGACTGAAGCGCGGTCACCGTGCCGGCGCTGTCGCCGATCTTGAGGATCACCGGATGCCCGATCCGCGCGCCAAAGCTTTCGAGCAGGTCGTGCGCGACCAGCAACGTCCGCGGCCCCTCGACCATATCGTCGAAGCGGACCAGCAGATATTCGATCTCCGGCCCATAGCTCAGCGCTTGGTTGACCGGGATCGTCCACGGCGTCGTCGTCCAGATCACCGCATGCGCGCCGACCAGCTCGGGCGCGTTCGGCGCATCGACGATCTCGAACGCGACGTCGATCTGCGTCGACACGACGTCCTCATATTCGACCTCGGCCTCGGCCAGCGCGGTCTTCTCGACCGGCGACCACATCACCGGCTTGGCCCCGCGATACAGCTGGCCGCTCTCCGCGAACTTCATCAGCTCGGTGACGATCGTCGCCTCGGCGGCGAAGTCCATCGTCAGATAGGGGTGATCCCAATCCCCGTTGATCCCCAGCCGCTTCAATTGCTCGCGCTGGACGTTGACCCAATGCTGCGCATACGCCCGGCACTCGGCGCGGAATTCGCGCGGCGGGACCTCGTCCTTGTTGCGCTTCTTGGCGCGATATTGCTCCTCGACCTTCCATTCGATCGGCAGGCCGTGGCAGTCCCAGCCGGGCACATAGGGCGCGTCCTTGCCGAGCAGCGTCTGCGTCCGGCACACCGTATCCTTGAGGATGTGGTTGAGCGCATGGCCGATATGCATGTCGCCATTCGCATAAGGGGGGCCATCGTGGAGGATGAACTTCTCGCGGCCAGCGCGCGCGGCGCGGACCTTCTCGTACAGCCCCATCGCCTGCCATTTCGCGAGAATCCCCGGCTCCTTGGCGGGCAGGCCTGCCTTCATCGGGAAGTCGGTCTTCGGCAGGAAGACGGTATCGCGGTAATCGCGCGCGGGTGCGGGGGTATCAGTCATTTGCTTGAGCGCTTAGCCTGAAGCGCGCCCCGTAGAAAGCCCCTCCCCTTGAAGAGCCCTCACCAGAAAAGCCCCTCCCCTTCAGGGGAGGGGTTGGGGTGGGGCAGTGCGCTGCCACCGGCCGGGAAGCGTGGAAGCAGTGGCCGCGATCATCTCAGCAACGCCCGCGAGGTTCGTCATGACGTCAGGATTGCCAAAGCGGATGATGGTGAAGCCGAGCGCCCTCAACCGAACGTCACGCTTGGTATCGGAAGGCCCATCATGCGTGTCGCCGTCGACTTCGATCCCCAGCCCGATTCCCGGACAGAAGAAATCGAGAATTGCCTGAGCCTCAAACACGACATGCTGGCGGCGAAACTTCAGGCCATTGAGCTGGGAACTAGAGAGCACCCGCCACAGCCTCACCTCAGGCTCGGTAGGATTCCGCCGCATCTCATGCGCGCGAGCCAGCAGCTCCGCTTCCGTAGCCATCACTTCCCCACCCCAACGCCTCCCCTGAAGGGGAGGGGCTATTTCTCGCCTACTCCCTCACACCCTAAGCCTCACCAACTCCACACCATCCCCGTCTCGCTGAACGGCTTAGGCTCCAGCGGCGGGATCGTCGCCGGATTAAGCTCGCACTGCCAATAGCCAACGTCGATCCAGCGCCCGTCCTTATACCCAGCCTCGCGGAAGAACCCCGCCCGCCGGAACCCCACCGACTCATGCAACCGGATCGAATGATCGTTCGGCAGCGCGATCACACCGATCGCATGGGTGAACCCCTGCGCCCGCACCGTGTCGATCAGCGCGTCGTACAATTGCCGCCCGTTGCCGCGCCCCTGCGTCCCGATCTCGAGATAGACCGTCGTCTCGATCGTGTAGCGATACGCCGGCCGATCCCGGAACGCCGAGGCATAGGCGTACCCCCGCACCGGCCCGCCCTCGCCCTCGGTCACGACCAGCCACGGGTACAGCCCATTCGACTTCGCCATCCGCGCGCACATCGTAGCGGTGTCGGGCGCGTCGGTCTCGAACGAGACCGTCCCGCGCTCGACATACGGCCGGTAGATATCCGCGATCGCCGCCGCATCGTCGAGCGTCGCAGGGCGCACCGCGACGGGAGTGGGCCCGCCCGACGGAACCTCCCGCGGCGCGATCACAGCGCGAACCGCGCGAGCACCAGATCGAGCAGCTTGGCATCGCCTGGCCGCGGTGCGGTCCCGCCGATCCCGTCGCACTCAAGGCAACGCGCCTGGATCGCAGCCCCCGTCCCGATCCGCTTCACGTCGCCCAGCGCGCGTGCGAACACCGCGCGGCGATCCGCCGCCATCCGCGTGAACGCATCCCCCGCCGAGGCATCGTCATCGTCGCGGCCGGACGAGAGGACCTGCTGGATCATCATCGCGAACGCGCCCGGCTTCCTCTCGAGATATTCGGCGTGCACGTCACCCGGCTTCAGCCCGGCGCGCTTGGCGGCTTCGTCGATCGCATCCTGCAACCCGCCGAAGCGATCGACCAGCCCGAGCTGCCGCGCAGTCCCGCCATCCCAGACGCGCCCCTGCCCGATCTCGTTGACGCGCTCGGGCGTCATCTTGCGCGCATTCGCGACGCGCGTGATGAACTGGCGATAGCCATTCTCGATCCCCGCCTGGAAGATCGTGTCGGTCTCGGGCGTCGTACCGCCGTAAATGTCGGGCTGCCCCGACAGCGGTGTGGTGCGGACACCGTCCGACGTCAGGCCGATCTTCTTGAGCGTATTCTCGAAGGTCGGGATGATCCCGAAGATGCCGATCGAACCAGTGATCGTCGTCGGCTCGGCGAAGATTACATCGCCTGCGGTTGCGACCCAATAGCCACCCGACGCCGCCATATTGCCCATCGACACGACGATCGGCAGCTTCTGCGCCTTCGCCTCGATGATCGCACGGCGCATGTCCTCGGACGCGAGCGCCGAGCCGCCGGGCGAATCGACGCGGACGACGAGCGCCTTGAGGTCCTTCTTGGCGAGACCTTCGAGCACCAGCTTGGCGACCGTATCGCCACCGACCGAGCCCGCCTTGGACTTGCCGTCGATGATGTCACCCGCGATCGTCAGCACGCCGATCTTGGCGCCTGCGGTCGGCAGCGGGTTCGCCGCGATGTAATTGGCGAGCTTGATCGTGTTGAACGTCCCCGGCGCCTTGCCACCCGGCGCGCCTGCGAGCTGCGCGACGCGCTTGCCGAAATCGAGCCGGGTGCCGAGCTTGTCGACGATCCCCGCCTGGAGGTTGGCCTCGGCGATATTCCCCTGCGCCGCGGTGATGACCGCGCCAGGCGTGGTCAAAAACGGCTGGAACTTGGCCTTGGGTCGCGCCTTTGCGACCACTTCCTGCCATTGCTGGAACAGAACCTGGTACAATTTGACCACTTCTTCCTTGGCCTCGGGCGAGGCTTCGGTGCGCGTGTACGGCTCGACGAACGACTTGTACTTGCCGACGCGGTAGACGTGCGCATTGACGCCGAGCTTGTCGATCAGGCCCTTGTAATAGAGCTGGCTTCCGCCCGGCCCCATGAACAGCGTGCCCCCCATCGGGCTCATCCAGATCTCGCTCGCATTGGCGGCGAGACGATATCCGCCATCGGTATAAGCGGTTGCGTAGGCAAGCACCGGCTTGCCCCCCTTCCCATCGGAACCGTCGCGCACGCGGCGCAGCGCATCGCCGACTTCGGTCAGCGCGGCGGGATAGCCGCCTGCGAAGGAATCGAGATCGAGCACAACCGTCTTGACGCGATCGTCCTTGGCCGCCTTGTCGAGCGCACGCACCACGTCACGCAGGCGATATTCAGGGGTCGACCCACCGCCGCCGAGGGTCGCGAACGGATCGCCGGGCGACGGCTGCTCGACGATCGGACCGTCGAGCTTGAGCACCAGCGCGCCGTCCTTGACCGCGCCCGTATTGGGTTTTGCCGCGAGCAGGCCGAATAACAGGCCGAAGAACAACAGCATGGCGACCAGCACCAGCGCGTCCTTGATACCGACCAGTAACTTCCAAGCGCCTCGAACGAGTTTCACCTGCGCCGCTCCCTGCAAATGCGGAAAAATCCTGCGTACAGCTAGAGCAGCCCCCGGGCGGAGTAAATGCGTGTTAGCGGCGCAACACAGCTTTTGCGGGGCGGTTCGGCCTGCCCGTGAATAGGACCGGCTGACCATAGAATCGCGGATCGCCCGTATTGACGATGCCGGGTGGCATACGCATATGCGGTGTGCTGGCACTCACCGATGGCGAGTGCCAACAGCTGTTCACAAGATAAGGGACTCCGCGCATGAACTTTCGTCCGTTGCACGACCGCGTCCTCGTCCGCCGCGTAGAGGCAGAAGAGAAGACCGCAGGCGGGATCATCATCCCGGAAACCGCCAAGGAAAAGCCGCAGGAAGGCGAAGTCGTCGCCGCCGGCACTGGCGCGCGTAACGAAGCCGGTGAAATCCACCCGCTCGAAGTCAAGGCCGGCGACAAGGTGCTGTTCGGCAAATGGTCCGGCACCGAAATCAAGATCGACGGCGAAGACCTTCTGATCATGAAGGAATCGGACATTCTCGGCATCGTTGCCTGAATTCTTCCGTAAACGACCTTCACTATCTTCAACTTCTGAAAGGGTAGCCCACCATGGCATCCAAGGACGTAAAATTCGGGCGTGACGCCCGCGAGCGCATTCTCCGCGGCGTTGATATTCTCGCCGACGCGGTCAAGGTCACGCTGGGGCCAAAGGGCCGCAACGTCGTGATCGACAAGAGCTTCGGTGCCCCGCGCATCACCAAGGACGGCGTTACCGTCGCCAAGGAAATCGAGCTCAAGGACAAGTTCGAGAACATGGGCGCGCAGATGCTGCGCGAAGTCGCGTCGAAGACCAACGACATCGCTGGCGACGGCACGACCACCGCAACGGTTCTCGCTCAGGCGATCGTCCGCGAAGGCATGAAGTCGGTTGCGGCCGGCATGAACCCGATGGACCTCAAGCGCGGTATCGACCTCGCGGTCGTCGAAGTCGTCAAGGATCTCCAGGCGCGTTCGAAGCCGGTTTCGGGATCGCATGAAGTCGCCCAGGTCGGCATCATCTCCGCCAACGGCGACAAGGAAGTCGGCGAGAAGATCGCGGAAGCGATGGAGAAGGTCGGCAAGGAAGGCGTGATCACCGTCGAGGAAGCCAAGGGTCTCGAGTTCGAGCTCGACGTCGTCGAAGGCATGCAGTTCGACCGTGGCTACCTCTCGCCCTACTTCATCACCAACCCCGAGAAGATGTCGGTCGAGCTTCAGGATCCCTACATCCTGATCCACGAGAAGAAGCTGTCGAACCTGCAGGCGATGCTCCCGATCCTGGAAGCGGTCGTTCAGTCGGGCCGTCCGTTGCTGATCATCGCGGAAGACATCGAGGGTGAGGCTCTGGCCACGCTCGTCGTCAACAAGCTGCGCGGCGGCCTCAAGGTCGCAGCGGTCAAGGCACCGGGCTTCGGCGATCGTCGCAAGGCGATGCTCGAGGACATCGCGATCCTGACCAAGGGCGAGATGATCTCGGAAGACCTCGGCATCAAGCTCGAGTCGGTCACGCTCGGCATGCTCGGCACCGCCAAGCGCGTTACGATCGACAAGGACAACACCGTCATCGTCGATGGCGCTGGTGACCATGAGTCGATCAAGGGCCGCACCGATGCGATCCGTCAGCAGATCGAGAACACGACCTCGGACTATGACAAGGAGAAGCTCCAGGAGCGTCTCGCGAAGCTTGCTGGCGGCGTTGCCGTGATCAAGGTCGGCGGGTCTTCGGAAGTCGAAGTCAAGGAGCGCAAGGACCGCGTCGACGACGCGCTGCACGCAACCCGCGCAGCCGTCGAAGAAGGCATCGTCCCCGGCGGCGGTACGGCTCTGCTGTACGCAACCAAGGCGATCGAGAACCTGACCGGCGCGAACGAAGACCAGACCCGCGGGATCGACATCGTCCGCAAGTCGCTGACCGCGCTGGTTCGCCAGATCGCCAGCAACGCGGGCCATGACGGCGCCGTCGTCTCGGGCAAGCTGCTCGACGGCAACGACACCACGATGGGCTTCAACGCCGCGACCGACACGTACGAGAACCTCGTCGCTGCCGGCGTGATCGATCCCACCAAGGTCGTCCGCACCGCGCTGCAGAACGCAGCATCGGTCGCAGGCCTCCTCATCACGACCGAAGCGGCCGTGTCGGAAATGCCGGAAGACAAGCCCGCCATGCCTATGGGCGGCGGCGGCGGCATGGGCGGCATGGGCGGCATGGACTTCTGATCCGACAGGGCCTGCGTCGGCGAAAGCCACGCGGGCCCGACGGATCCGGAGAAACCGGACCTGCCCGGCCACCATCGGCTGGACCAACGCGAAGGGCCGGGGGAGCAATCCCCCGGCCCTTTTCGTATGGAGCAGGAAAGGCGCACGATTCCCACGTGATCCGCCCGACCGTCACGCTGCCGTCATGAACATCGGGTAGCGCGCCAGGATCACGAAGGACCGGGAACCCCCGGCCTTTGTCAGGGGAAATCGCTAATGTTCGGAAACTTCCGGGCGCGCACATGCGCGCCACGGGCGGCGCTTTGTGCTGCCCTGCTCGCTTCGACCGCAACCACGGCGTTTGCCGCAGACGTCGCCGGGCGCGTCGTCGATCCCGCGACGGGTAACGCGCTTCCGGGCGCGACCGTCACGGCAGGCGACCGCAGCGCGGTCGCCGACGACGACGGCATGTTCGTCCTGCGCGATCTTCCCGCCGGCCCGGTCGAGCTGACCTTCCGCTACGTCGGCTACCCCCGCGCCACGCGCGCGGCGGTGTCGAGCGATGCCCCGACCGTCGTGGAGTTCCGGCTCGAAGCGCCGATCGCCGACCCCGCGGGCAACGACATCGTCGTGACCGGCCAGCGCGCCGCCGACCGCCGCGCGCTGCAAGCGAAGCGGACGTCGAATGTCATCCAGGATACGCTCAACGCGAATGACGTAGGCAAGCTGCCCGACCAGAACGTCGCTGAAGCGGTCCGTCGCCTGCCCGGCATCTCGATCGCCAACGACCAGGGCGAGGGCCGCTACGTCATCATCCGCGGGGCAAACCCCAACCTCGCTAACGTCACGATCAACGGCCAGACTGCGCCTGCCCCCGAACCCGAGGGACGGCAGGTCAAGCTCGACGATATCCCGTCCTCGCTGATCGGCTCGGTCACCGTCATCAAGTCGCTCACCCCCGATCGCGACGCCAATGCGATCGCGGGGCAAGTCGACATCGACACGCTCACCGCATTCGACCGGACCAAGGCGTTCGCCAACGCGCGGCTGGTCAACGGCTACAACAATCTCAACAGCCGCAGCCCTTATGAGGGCGACATCACCGCTGGCTCGCGCTTCGGTGCGGACAAGACCTTCGGGGTCGTGCTCTCGGCCAATTACTCGCGCCGCCCGATCGAGTCCGAGAATTTCCAGGGATCGTCCAACTGGAAGACGGTCAACGGCGTCGCGGTCCCCGACGATTACCGCGTCCGCGATTACAATTTGACGCGCACCCGCTACGGCGCGGTCGGCAATTTCGACTGGCGCCCGAACGCGACCACCAGCGTCTATCTCCGCACGCTCTATTCAGCGTTCAAGGATCACGAGACGCGCGACCAGTTCCGCATCGAGATCCCGCAGACCGCGACGGTCGCGGCGGGGGGTACGTTCAGTTCGCGCGGGACGCGCTTCCTGCGGCTGCGCAACGAGGACGATTCGACCTTCACCGGCCAGTTGGGCGGCAAGTTCGGGTTCGGCGGATCCCAGCTCGAAGTCAGCGGCACCTACAGCAAGGCGCTCAAGAAGGACCCGCTCCGCTCGGAATATTCGTTCCGCACCGGCAGCACCGCGCTTACCGGCCTGTCGCTCGATCGCAGCGATCCGCTGTTCACCGTCAACACCGCCAATGCGACATCGACCAACCCCGCTTTGTTCAGCGGCTACCGCGTCAATTACGATCGTCGTCGCGCCGCGGAGGATCTGTACCAGGGCCGCGCCGACCTGACCGTCCCGATCGGGCTCGGCAGCGACAGCACCATCAAGCTCGGCGGCAAGTTCCAGCAGACCGACAAGACCAACAACCGCGATTTCCAGCAGTATAATCTGACCGCGGGCAATCTTTCGACGACCGGCGCGTCGAGCAACGACGGCAGCACGATCTACGACGGTCGCTATGCGGTCGGTCCGCGGATCGATTACGATCGCGCGCAGACCTATTACACCGTCACCAACCCCGGCGCGCGGACGCTCGACGCGGCAGGCAGCCTCGCCAACTCATTGGTCAACGATTACGACCTCAGCGAGAAGGTCTTTGCCGGTTACGTCATGGGCACGTTCAAGCTCGACGCGCTCACCATCATCCCGGGCGTCCGGGTCGAGCACACCGACGGCACCTACAGGGGCAAGTCCTTCACCACCGCCTCGACCGCGAGCCAAGGCTTCAACGTTGTCAATACGCGGCGCTACACCAACGCCTTCCCGGACCTGAACGTCCGCTTCGACGCGACCGACAAGCTGGTGCTGCGCGCGGCGGCGACCACCGCGATCGGCCGCCCCAATTATGCCGACCTGGCACCTTATACGAGCGTATCAGACACGACGAACAACCGCGGCGTGGTCGCGCTCGGCAACCCCGAGCTCAAGCCGTACAAGGCGGTCGCGGGGGATCTGTCGGCGGAATATTACCTGCCGGGCCAGGGCATCCTGTCGGTCGCTGCCTTCTACAAGCATCTCGACGATCCGATCTTCACCGCGGGGCTCAACCGCGCGGGGACGTTCGGTGGCGTCACCTTCAGCAACGCGCTGGTGACCCAACCGATCAACGCGCAGAGCGCCGAGCTCTACGGGGTCGAGGCGAACCTGCAGACGCAGCTGCACTTCCTGCCCTCGCCGCTCGATGGTCTCGGCGTGTCGGGCAACTTCACCTATACCGACGGGTCGGCGCGCGGCGTCCCCAATCGCGCGGACAAGGTGCCCAACTTCCTCCAGTCGAAATACATCGGCACCGCGCAGATCTTTTACGAGAAATACGGCCTGACCGCGCGGCTCGCCTATACCTATCGATCGGCCTATCTCGACACGCTGGGGGATTCGATCGCGACCGATCAATATACGGGTGAGAACAACTCACTCGACGCGCGGATCGGCTTCTCGCCGGTCAAGGCGTACACGCTGTTCGTCGAGGCGAGCAATCTGCTCGATTCCCCTTGGCGCCGGTATCAGGCGGTCAAGACCCAGGTGATCGAGAACGAACGCTATCGCCAGAGCTTCCGCGTCGGCGTCCAGCTGGCCTTCTGATGCCCATCCCCCCGCCGCACCCGCGGCGGGGGGATCGCTTTCGTATCAGCGCTTCATCGCCTCGATCAGCGCCTTGACCTCCTGGCTCCGCCCGCGCGGGAGGATCAGGATGTCCTTGCCGCTGGCGACGACGATCAGATCCTCGACCCCGACCAGCGCGACCCGCGCGCCGTCGCTGCGAACGAGGCAGTTCTTGGTGTCGATCGCGATGACTTCGCCGTCACCCTGCCCACCGTGCGCGTTGCCGTCGGCATCGCGCTCGCTGATTTCGTGGAGCGCATCCCAGCTGCCGAGATCGCTCCACCCCATGCTGACGGGGACGACCGCGACGCGCTCGGCCTTTTCCATCACCGCATAATCGATCGAATCGGACGGTGCCGCCGCAAACGCCGCTGCATCCGGAAACACGCGCGTTCCCTCGCGGCGCGCGCTCGTCATCGCCTTCTCGCAGGCGGCGAGCATCTCGGGCGCGTGGGTCGCGAGTGCGGCAAGATACGCATCGGCGCGGAACAGGAAGATCCCGCCGTTCCAAGCGTGATCGCCCGCCGCCAGCATTGCCTCGGCGGCATCGCGCGGCGGCTTCTCGACGAAATTGGCGACGCGGTGGACGCCTCCAGAGATTTCCTCACCGATGCGGATCCAGCCATAGCCCGTCTCCGGCGCTTGCGGATCGATCCCGAACGTCACCAGCCACCCCTGCTCGACCAGCGGCAACGCCGCCTGGATCGCCGCATGAAAGGCGGGCACGTCGAGGATCACGTGATCCGACGGCGTCACGAGCAGCGGCGCATCGCCTGCCGCCACCAACGCCGCCAGCGCGATCGCGGGTGCCGTGTTGCGCCCGGCCGGTTCGAGAATAAGCGCCTGCGGTGCAGCGGAAATCGCCTCCAGCTGTGCTTCCACCATGTCCACATGGCGAGCATTCGCCACGACGATCGGCGCGGCGAACGTCTCCCCCTGTGCGCGCAGCGCAGTCAGCTGGAGCATCGTTTCGTCCGCCGTCAGTGCCAGCATCTGCTTGGGCATCTCGGGCGTCGACATCGGCCACAGTCTAGTCCCCGATCCGCCCGACAGGATAACCGGAACGATCGACGTGGACTGCGACATACAAAATTCCTCTTCTCCGCTCGCTATAACGCGCGCTTACACCTGATAACCCGCGATGCCCGCGCGGGCTCCCGCCTTCAACCCTTCTTTGTCGATTTCCGCCAGATCGGCCTCTAGCCTCGACGGAGTCCCTGGCGGGCTTCCGTCGGGGCAAGCAGGGTACACGCAAGATCATCAGACTGTTCGGGCATTACAATCCGCAATGCCGTGCTCCTGCTGGCGATACCCCGCCGCGGCGTGTAGCACTCCGGCGATGACCAAACCGCTCGCCCGTATCGCCGCCGCGCTCGAACGCCTGTCCCCGCCCCAGGCAGAGTCGACGGATCCGTCCGCGCACCAGGCTTATGTCTGGCGCGGCGTGGCGCTCGAACCGGTGCGTGCGTTTCGCCCGCTGCCACTCGACCGGCTGCATGGCATCGATGCCCAGAAAGCCGCGCTACTCGCGACCGCGGAGCGTCTGGCGGACGGTGCCGCCGCCCACGACGTCCTGCTGTGGGGCGCGCGCGGGTCGGGCAAGTCCGCGCTGGTCAAGAGCGTGACTGGCGCAGTGCAGGCGGCCGACGGAAACCTCGCGCTGATTGAGATCGTCACGCCGCAGCTCGATACCTTGCCCGCGCTGTTCCGCCTGATCGCGGACGTTCCGCGGGCATTCCTACTGTTCCTCGACGATCTCGGGTTCGATGCGGCCGCCGACGGGCGCGCGCTGCGCTCGATGCTGGATGGGGGCGCGGAGGCGCGGCCGGCCAATGCGCGGCTCGTGGTCACGTCGAACCGCCGCCATCTCGTCCCGCGCGACCTGATCGACCAGCCGAACGCGGTCAATCCGCGCGACGCCGCCGATGACGGCCTTGCGCTGGCGGACCGATTCGGACTGAGCCTCGGGTTCCATGTCGTCGATCAGGACGGCTATCTGGCGATCGTCCGCGCTTATGCGACCGCGCACGACCTGCCGTTCGACCCCACGGATGCAGTCGGCTGGGCGACTCGCCGCGGCAGTCGTTCTGGACGCGTCGCATGGCATTACATCGTCGACCTCGCCGGTCGCCACGGCCGCACGCTTGAGGTCTGACGCGCAGCGAAATCGCCTGAAGCATGACGAGGAAAGCCCCTCGTGCTGAATGCGCACAGCGACCGCAGGTCCAGAATATTGCCCACCTAACCGCCACTTAACCGCCGTGTTAACCGATTGGAGACGCCCGCCTGCGATGACGCTGATCGTCGTGTAGGGGGTAGCGTGTTCAAATCCTGGTCATCCATGTGCGCCGTTATGGTGCTGGTCGTGGCCGCGCCGTCGAGCGCGGAACTCAACGTGCCGATCGCGGCGCGAGTCGTCTCCTTCCTTCAGCCGCCGCCGAGCGGAACGGTCGCGGCGGCGATCCTGTTCGATCCCGACAATGCGGCCTCGGAAGCGGAAGCCAATGCGATCGAACGCTCGATCGGATCGGGTCTCGCCGCCGGACGCAGTGCGATTCGCGCCCGCCGTCTGCCGATCGGCACGATGGGCTCGTTGAGCGGCTTCGACATCGCCTTCGTCACCACAGGGTTGCGCGCCGAACAGGGCGGAATCGCCGCCGCGGCTGTCAGATCGTCGGTCCTGACGATCTCGTCCGACACGGCCTGTGTCCAGGCGAGCCGGTGCGTGGTCGGCATCACCTCGGCGCCCAAGACCCAGATCATCGTCAACCGCGCCGCCGCGCGCGCCTCAAAAATCCGATTCGGCTCGGCATTCCTGATGCTGGTCAAGGAAATCTGAGATGTTTGCTCCTTTGCGTATCCATAGCTTGCGCACGGTCCTCACGATCGGCGCCGCGCTGAGCCCGGCTGCCGCCTTTGCCCAGGCGGTCGATTACCAGGCGTTGCAGGCAACCGTCGGCGAGCCGGTCACGACCAGCGTTACGGGCACGCCGCAACGCGCATCCGAACTGCCCGCCTCCGCGACGATCGTCACGCGCGACGACATCGCGCGCTCGCCGGCGCGCGACGTGCCCGGACTGCTCAAGACGCTCGCGGGAATCGACGTCAACCGCTGGACGGCGGGGCAGACTGACGTCGCGGTGCGCGGTGGGGTTCAGACCTACAATGCCAAGCTGCTTGTCCTGGTCGACGGCCGGCAGGTCTATCTCGACCATTACGGCATGACCGACTGGAACCTGCTCGGCGTCCAGCTCGAGGAAATCCAGCAGATCGAGCTGGTCCGCGGCCCGGCGAACGCGCTGTACGGCTTCAATGCCGCGAGCGGCGTCGTCAATATCATCACCCGGCGGGGCACGTCCGCCCCCGCGGCGACCGCGACCGCCGAGCTTGGCAACCACGACATCAGCAAGCTGGCGGCGTCGGTGCTGCTGCCGGTCACGCCTTCCATCGGGATCAAGCTCGCCGCCGCCCGCGCGCGCGAGGACGAACGCCGCATCCCGTCGACGCTGCTCCGCCCCGACATGGTCTTCGATGTCGCGAGCGATCAACTGTCCGCCGATGTCGACGGCACGTTCGGCGCGCTGCAGGTTGCGCTTGGCGGCGGCCATTCGACCAATCGTCAGGTCGAATATCTGCCGAGCCAGCTGCTGTCGAACCAGGACTATACGAGCGACACGATTCACGGATCGGCGACCCGCGACACCAGCTGGGGCGGCGTGACCGTCAACGGCTACGTCAACTGGCTGGATGCGCAGTATGGCGTCGGTGCCGGGCCGGGTGCGACCGATCCGATCGAGTACAAGAACCGTATCATCGTCGGCCAAGCGTCGTCGCTGATCCGGCTCGACATGACGAATACGCTGCGGCTCGGGGCCGAATATCGCAACAACCGGCTCGAGTCCGAATATCAGTTCGCACAGCGCATCTCCTATGATGTCGCCTCGGCCAATGCGATGCTCGACCTGCACCCGCAGGAGCAAGTGTCGTTCACGGTTGCCGGGCGGCTGGACCGGCTCTGGCTCCACCAGTCGGGTGCGATGCCGCAGCCGGTCTATGACGATCCCGCCGCGTTCGACCGCGCCTTCACGCGGTTCAGCTTCAACGCGGCATTGCTGATCCACACCGGCGCCGACGGTTTGCTGCGGATCAACGGCGGTCGCGCTTATCAGCTTCCCTCTCTCGTGAATTTCGGCATCCGCATTCCGATTATCACTCCTTCCCCCGTGCCGATCTTCGTCGCAGGGTCGCCGCAGATCGATCCCGTCACGGTATGGAGCGGTGAGATCGGCTACACCCACCCGCTCGGTGGCGTGAAACTGGAGGCGACCGGGTTCGCGACCTGGACCCGCGACGCGATCGCATCGCCGGGTGACGGTCTGCAGACCGAGCTGTTCCTGTCACCGCTGCCCTCGCTGGTCGCACGGTTCCGCGCGGTCGGCGACTATACCACTTACGGCGTGGAACTCGCGGCATCCGGGTCGCTCGCAAAACTGACGTGGCGTGCGAACTACACCTGGACGCACACCGACGATCGATTGCCTCCGGTGACATTGCCGATTCCCTATGCGCTCGCGCCGCGGTCGACCACGCCGCTGCACAAGGCCAATGTCGTGCTTGGGTATGACATCGGCCCGGTGACGCTCAGCGGAGTGGCGCGCTACACCTCTGCGTCGCGCCAGCTTGCCTTCTCGCCCACGCCACAGTTGCTGCTGTATCCGGTCAGCGACGCGGTGACGCTCGACGCCCGCGTCGGCTACCGCGTGACGAAGGCGGTCGAGCTGTTCGCCGCGGGCGAGAATCTGGCGCTCGCGGGCGGTGCTGCGGTCTCGCCGATCCCGGCGGATCGGCGAGTCCGGGCGGGGGTACGCCTTGCGCTTTGACGCGTTCCCCCGGCTGGTCCAGCGGCTCGAGGAGCGGTTGAGGCTACCCAACCGTTCGATCAGGACGAAGGTCGCGGCAACACCCGCGATCATGCTGGTGCTGTTCATGGCAATGGCGATCGCGAGCACCACCGCGCTGTTGCTGACCGGTCGCAGCGTCGACCACATCGTCAATCACGACATGCAGGACATCAATCGCCTCAACGCGATCACGCAGCGGTTCGATACCGCCAACCTCGACGTCTATCACCTGCTCGTGCTCAAGGCGGCAAACCCGACCGTGACGATCGATCCGCAGGTCGGCGTGATCCGGGCGGAACTGCGCGATGTCCGGTTGCGGCTGGTCCAGTTCCGCCAAACGCATCCGAACCAGGCGGATGCGTTGAAGCCCGTCGTCGGGGAACTCGACCAGTATATCGCGACCGTCGACGTGCTGACATCGATGCTCGCGATCGACTTTGCCAGCACGTCCGCGATGATCGAGCCGTTCCGTACCAACGCGCAGCGCATCAACGTGCAGATCCGGCAAGTCACTGCCGCGGGTATCCGGAGCGCGGATCGCGGGGCCGGCGGTGCGCTGATGATCACTCGGATCACGATTCTCATCCTGCTGCTGGCGCTCGTCGTCAGCACCGCGATCAGCCTGATCATGGCCTATCTCGTCGGTCGGTCGATCGTCACCTCGATCACCGGGATCGCGGCGGCGACCGAAGCGGTGATGAACGAGCGCGAGATCGATTTCACCACGCTGAAACGGCGCGACGAACTCGGGCTGGTGGTGACCGCGCTTGAATCCTTCCAAGACCACCGTGCGGAGGCAAAGACGCTGGCGGTGCGCGCGGAAACACTGCGACTGCGCGCGCAGGAGGAAAAGCAACGCCAGTCCGACGCGATCGCTGCCCTCGAAGCGCAGACCCGGCAGGAGCGCGAACGCACGCTGCAGCAGCTGGCGGTAGCATTCGACCGCCAGGTCACCGGAATCATCCGCAAGGCGCAAGGCGCGATGATCCAGCTCGAGGCCAATGCCGCCAGCCTGCAGGGGGCGATCAACGGCAATCGCCGGCTGGCGCACGACCTAGACGTCATTGCGGACATGTTCGCGACCGAGATGTTCGAAGCGGGGAAGGAAACGCAGTCGCTCGCGCGCGCCTTTGACGATATCGACCGTGAAGTCGCCGGTACCAGCCTCGCCGCCAAGTCGATCACCGAACATGCTCGTAGCGCGAACGAGACGGTCGCGCTGTCGCAGCAGCAGGCCGCGAGCATCGAGCAGATCGTCGACGTCATCACCGCGATTTCCAAGCAGACCAATTTGCTCGCGCTCAACGCCTCGATCGAGGCGGCACGCGCGGGTCCGGCGGGTGCCGGATTCGCGGTGGTGGCGGGGGAAGTCAAAATGCTCGCGTCGCGCACCGGCGCGAGCGCCCGCGACGTCCGCTCGAAGATCGAAGCGGTGCAGGGGCAGATCCAGTCGGTGGTGAAGACGACCGAGAGCCTCGGTGCCCTGATCCACAGCCTCGACGACGGAGCCGGCCGCGTCGCCACCATGTCGCGCGGCCAGACCCGCGCGATCGAGCAATTGAACGGCCGCATCACCGCGGTCGAGGACCGCAGCCAGACGCTCGCCGAAGCCAGCCGTCAGATCTCCTCGTCGGTTGACCAGAATCTCGCATCGATCAACGAAGTGCAGCAAACCGGTGCGATGCTGAAGCTGACATTGCAGTCGCTGGCCAACGATGCACAGCGCTTCACCGCGCATTTCGTCGTCAATGGCGACACTGGACAGGCCGACACGCAGCAGGCGGCCTGAGCCCCGGTCTGCGCGCAGCAACAAAAGTTTTCGACCGACATCTTGATCCGCTGCGGCCGAACGCACACCGTGGACTCTACACAGACTGGAGTGAATGCATGGCTGCCGACAAGATGGATATCTCTCAATCGTCTGTGATGGACAATGAGGACGAGAAACTGGTCGAGTTCATCGGCGAGGTCGATGGCGACGAATATCAGTTCGCGGTGCAATATGCCGTCCTCGAAGCGCTGAGCGGCGATGCGCCGGACGGCGATGCGGTCGAGCAGTTCAACCGCTTCGAAGATACCGTCGCCGAGGCGGGCCTCGTCGCGCTGGCGCGCAACAGCGATCAGGCAACGATCGTCATCAGCGAAAACGACCTCGAATAGTCGGTCCGCACGGCCCCTGCGCCACGAATGACGCTGGGGCCGTGCGCGATGCTCTGGCATTCGGCGCGCAGATGCGCCAAGTCGTTGAGCAACGGTAGCGGCGATGCCATGCGAAGACCCGATGTCTTCACTGCATCGCCGACGACGCCGGAACGATGAGAGGGAGGGCGTACGATGTCCAAGATGCTGGCGATAGTTGCGCTGCTCACGATGGGTCAGGCTGCGCCCAACCCGCATTTGCCGACCAAGACGTACGATACGGTGGCACCCGTCCTGCCCGAGAATCTCAACCGTGCGGTCCTGATCGTCTCCAAGACCAACGGCTGGCGGCACCTCGAACATATCCCGCATTCCAACGTCGTCCTCGCCGACATCGCCCGTGGCCTCGGCCGCAAGAGCTATGTCACCGAGAATGCGGCCGTCTTCAACGACGACCAGCTCCGCCATTTCTCGGTCGTCGTGCTCAACAGTGCGAGCGGCGACTTCATGACGCCCGACCAGAGCGCCGCCCTGGAACGCTTCGTCGCCCGCGGTGGCGGGATCGTGGCGCTGCATGCCGCAGGCGACAACAGCCATACCGGACCCTGGTATACCAAGACGATCATCGGGACGAAGTTCATTGGCCATCCCGGCGGCCCGGACCAGTTCCAGCCCGCGCGGATCGTCGTGGATCAGCCGCGCCATCCGGTCATGGCCGGCGTCAAGCTGCCCTGGTCGCCCGTCGACGAATGGTATTCGTTCGACGCCAACCCTGCGGCGGCGGGCATGACCGTGCTCGCGCGGATCGACGAGGCGTCGTATCGCCCTGGTGCCAAGCTGATGATGGGGGCGCACCCGGTCGTGTGGATCAATCCCACGACGAAAGGCCGCGTCGTCTATTCCGCGCTCGGCCATTCGCCTGAGAGCTACGACGATCCCAACTATCACCGGATGCTCACCAACGCGATCCGCTGGGCGGCACAGTAACGGCCCGGGGTATTGAGTCACGCTCGGCGGGATGCGCCGCATAAGCCCGGCGTCCCCGCCGGGCTGTGATCCGGGCTGACTATTTCTGCCCGCGCCCCGTCAATGTGCGAAGCTGCATGGCCTCCGCCGCACGATAGGGCGTCCCATCGCTGCGCAACACTTCGTGGAACCACACCGGCGGCTCGTCGAAGGTGTAAGGCTTCTTCCAGCTGTCCCACGGCAGCCGCGTCTGGCTCTTCCCGTCGACGAAGCCCCAGTTGATCATCGCGATCTTGCCTTGCTTGCCGATCGGCAGCGAACCGTCAAACGTAGAGCCTGCCCCTCGCGCCATATATTCGGTGCAGAAGACAGGACGGCCATAGCTCTGCATCTGCCGTGCGCGCGCCGCGAACTTCTCGGGCCAGCTATAGTCGTGGAAGCTCATCACGTCCGAATTCTCGACCTGAATGCGTTCGACCGGATCGAGCGTCGCGGCCTCGTCCCAATGCTCGCCCGTCCACAGCCCGCTGGTCAGCGGCTGCACCGGATCGGCCGCACGCGCCGCCTGGAAAACCTGCGCGATCAATTCGGCCACGAGCGCCTTCTTGTCGGGTGTCGGCACGTAGTTGCCGCCGCCCTCGTTATTGGGTTCGTTCCACACGTCCCACGCCAGCACGCGGTCGTCCTTCGCGAACCGGCCCACGATATCCTTCACATAAGCGATGAGTTTCGGATGCCCCTGCCGGTCGGCGAGCCTGGCCGCGCCCGGACCTTGTACCCAGCCGGAATTGTGGACGCCCGGGATCGGCGGATGTTGCGGCCCGGCGACCGGGTTGGGATCCCAGCAGCTGTCGAACAGGACGAAGACAGGCCGGATGTGATGCCGCGCGGCAATCTTCAGGAACGCGTCCATCCGGCGCTTCAGACCCTCGGGATCCGCCTCCCACAGCAGATTGTGGACGAACACGCGCATCGTGTTCATGCCAAGGCCTTCGGCCCAGCCCAGTTCCTTGTCGATCACGGCGGGATCGAACGTCTCGGCCTGCCACATCTCGAGCTGGTTGATCGCGTTCGCCGGCACGTAATTCGCCCCGACCGGCCAGGCCTGACGCGCATACCATGTGTTGGCCGCCTGTTTCGTCCAGAGGTCGCGGGCATCGGCCGCCGCCGGCACGGCCAGCGTACCCGCGATAGCCAAAAACGTCATGACGAAGCGCATCGTTGGACTCCCCTTCCGGACCGACCGGCAAATCGCGGCGGAGGGTCCACGCCCCTCCGCCGCATCAGGCATGCTTAGAAGCGGAACCGCGCGCCCAGGCCGTAATAGCGTCCCTCGTCGCGCACGTCGCGCGGGTAGGAACGGTTCGCGCCATATTGCGCATAGTTCCGGAATGGTCTCGCCAGCAGGTTGGAAGCGTCGAACGTCAACGTGATCGCTTTGACCGGCGTATAGTTGAACGAGAAGTCGATGCGCGTGACGCTTTCGGTTCCTTCGCCGAAATAAGCGCCATCGACGACCTGGTTTCCGTTCAGGAACCGCGACCGCCCGTTATACGACAGGCGAGTCGAGATCTCGTCCTTCTCGTAGAACAGCGCGGCATTGTAGCTCCACTTGGAAAGCCCCGGAATCCCCACGAGCGGTGGCGTCGTGTTGGCGGGGCTCAAATCCACCGGGAAGCGCTGTTTCCCATCGAGATAGGTGATGTTCCCCTGGACGCCGAACCCGCCGAAGATGCCCGGCAGGAAATCGAGGAACGTCTGTCCTCCGACCTCGATGCCCTTGATCTTGCCCGCGCCGGCGTTCGCCTGGGCGTTGACTTCGATCAGGCCGTACAGCGGATCCTGGAACCGCTGTGTGTACCCCGACAGGAAGCCGAACAGATCGCGATAGAAGAACGACGCGGTCAGCGACGCGTTCTTGGTGAAGTAATATTCGATCGTCGCGTCATAGTTCTTCGACGTCAGCGGAACGAGGTTCGGGTTGCCGCCATTGCCGTAATAGTTCGGACGGCCCTGCAGATTGGCAGGGAAACGCGGATCATTCAGGATCGTGACCGGTGTACCATCGGCATTCACGGTTGGCGATACGTTGGGGGTCAAGGTCACTGCAGGATTGAGCGCACCAAAGTCAGGCTTGGTGCGCGTCTCGGTGAAGGCGAACCGGATCTGCAGCTTGTCGTCCGGTCGGAACCGCAAGCTCACATTGGGCAGAATGTCGACATAATTGGCCTTGGTCGAGATCGCTTGTGCCGCGGTGACGACGTTGCCGCCGGCGTCGCGCTGAATGACGCCGTTGACCACGACCGGCACCGTTCCCTGACCGCTATACCGCCCGACCGTGTTGACGACGCGCGCGCCGATCAAGCCGTCCACCCGGACTGAACCGAGGTTGAACTCATATTTGGTCTGACCATAGAACGCGTAGGTCCGCTCCTTCGCGAGGAAGGCCTGCAACGGATCGAGCTGCACCTCCGGCGTGGAGAACAGGCGGAGCGCATCACGATATCCGACGTCATTCGGATTGGCCGCGACGAGGGTCTGGAGCTGTTGCTGCGAAAACTGCCGGAGCGCCACGGCATTGCCTTCGATCCCGGAACGGGTCGGCATCAGCCAGCTGGTCCAGCCCTGTGTCTGCCCGCGGAACGCGTTTGCGGTGAGTTCAGGCTCGCCAGCGGGCGTGTCGGCCAGCGGAATGCGCAAATTCTCGGTATAGGCGTAGCGGCTGCCACGGCGCAGCGACGCATCGCGATCCGTGTAGCGCACGCCGAACTGCAGCTTCGGCAACAGCGAGATATTGGTGTCGAGATCGATGTCGCCACGCCACTGCCAGCCGGATCCCTTCACCCGGTAGACGCTCTCGTAATAGCCGCGCCAAAGGTAGTTGGCAGGGTTGTCGGCCGCGTAACCGGGGAGGCTGAAGGCACTGCCGCCGTTGACGAAGAAGTTGACGTCCATCGTCGGCGCGGTGGTTTGCGCCATGTCGAAACTATACTCGTTCGAATCGTAATGGCTGGTCGTATAGGCAAGATCGC
Organism: Sphingomonas sp. FW306-05-A; assembly: GCF_058782275.1. NCBI lineage: Bacteria > Pseudomonadati > Pseudomonadota > Alphaproteobacteria > Sphingomonadales > Sphingomonadaceae > Sphingomonas > Sphingomonas sp. FW306-05-A. The sequence goes on along the minus strand of NZ_JBYSXN010000003.1, from coordinate 86,872 downwards.
TCGAAATACGCGCGCGGCCGGTGTTCCACTTGAAGCCGCCGGCCCCCTGATAGGTATCCGTGTTGTTGACGTTGGTGCTGCGATACGCCTGCCCGCGTTCGCCCCCCGTCTTGGTCAGCGACTGGACCTGATCAGGATTGCCCTCGCGCAGGACGACGTTGGAGAGTGCCGCACTGCTGTTGAGCAGCGATGATTCATACAGATCGTTGGCACCGCGACCGCGATACCCCTGGTACAGGAAGTCGGAGTAGAACTCGAGGTTAGCCGCCGGCTTCCACTGCGCAGCGGCGTTGAACGCGGGGCGCCAGCGCTTGCCGCTGTCGTTGAACACGCCAACGCGTTCCGGAATACGGAAGGCGCGTCCGACCGAGCTGGGGCTCACCGTCACATTGTCGGGGATTGTGGTGGGAACGTTGCCGCTCGCGAAGCGCACGGCGTTGCGATATTGCGACTGCGCGTAGGATGCGTTGACCAACAGGCCGATCTCACCGATCGCCGTGTCGGTCCGCGCGCTGACCAGGATATTGCCCAGCGGATCGTATTTCTTGCTCTGGTCGTTGTAGGTGCCACGGATTCCGCCAGCGACGACGAACTTCTCGGTGAAATCGAACGGCCGCCGCGAGCGGACGTTGATCAGACCGGCAAGACCCGGCTCGAGCAGATCCGCCGTTCCCGACTTATAGACTTCGAGGCCAGCGAGCGCGCCTGCCGGGAAATCCTGCAGCTGCGACCGGCGGAGTTCGGCGGTGAAGATATCGCGACCGTTGAACGTCGTGGCAACGTCGGGAAGACCGCGCACGATCACCTGGCTGACTTCGTCGCTGTACCGGTTGACTTGTACGCCGGTAACGCGCGCAATCGATTCAGCGGCGGTATTGTCGGGGAGTTTGCCGATATCCTGCGCCACGACGGCGTCGAGAATGGCATCGGAGTTGCGCTTGATCGCCTGCGCGCTGCCGAGGCTGCCGCGATAGCCGGTGACGACGATATCGCCCGCCGGGACAGCCGGCGTCGGCGGGCCCGCGACCGGAGCCTGGGTGTCTGCCGATTGCGCACCGGCGTCCTCGGGCGAGAGATTTTCGGTCGCTTCGGTACCGGGGCTCTTGCCTTCCGCCGCCTGCGTGGCCTCCGTCTGTGCGACCGATGGCACGCCGGGCTGCGCGTTCGGAGCCGGTGTCTGTTGCTGCTCCGCAACCGGTGCGGTTTGCCCCCAGGCGGCCCCCGCGATCAATGCGAACGGTGCTGCGGAAACGAACAGTGCGAAGCGCTTCATGATTTTCCCCTCTCCTCATCAAGCGGTCCGGCTGTTGCCGTCGGACTCACTCTCCCATCCTATTTGTCCGACTAACTGATCGTGGTCAAGCCGTTCCTGTCAGAATGGATTACTGCATCCTGAACAGATCAATATTTTGCTAGACTTCAATTGTTAGGCAAATAGGATTTGTGCGAGCCAGCGTTGCGGTTCTGTTCGGGCTCACCACGGTTTTTGAAGGGATCACCGCGCGTGCCTTCCACATCGAACGGCCTCTGGCTTGTGATGCTGCTTGCGGTTTCCGCATCGGCTTCGGCATCTGCGCCACGCACGAGTTGGGGACGCGCCGGCGTTCCGCTTACCCAATATCGCGCCGACGCGGTTCAGTGCGGCAGGCTCGGCGCGAATGCGGACATTGCCGGCGAACCCGCGACCAAAGCCTTCGCCGCCGCCGAACGGTTCGCGGAGCGCAACCTCACCATGCAGCTTTCCGACACCGAACTCGCGACAGAACAGGCGCTGATGGTCCGGCGGTTACGCCCCGAACAGCGGCTGTCCGAAGTCCAGGTCGTGATGCTCAACACGACAGAACGATGCCTCACGCGGTTGGGCTATCGCCAGTTCACCCTCACCCGCGCGCAAAACCGCAGACTGGGCCGCCTGCGCGTCGGCACGCCCGAGCGTCACGCCTATCTTCACGCCTTGGCGAGCGACCCTGCCGTGTTGGAGGCGCAGTCGGTCCGCCCCGGCGTCGCCCCGGCGGCACGATCAGATCGATAGCGGCCCATTGGCTGCGGGTAGTCCGAAGTCGGGGGTACCGTCCGCACGATAGCCGAAGGTCTGGACGCGCGTATGCCGGTTGGGATCGTACAGCGGATCGCCGGTGATCTTGTCGTAATCGCGCGCATGATAGACCAGCACGTCGCGCCCGCGCCCGTCGACGGTAAAGCTGTTGTGGCCGGGGCCGTAGATGCGGCGTTCGGGCGCGGTCTTGAACACCGGTTCGGGCGACTTCGTCCATGCTGCCGGGTCCATCAGATCGGCGTCGTCGCGCGCGGTCAGCATGCCGAGACAATAGCGCGAGTCGGTCGCGCTTGCCGAATAGGTCACGAACACGCGTCCGTTGCGGATCAGCGGCGCGGGCCCCTCGGCGACCTTGAACCCCTGGATCTCCCACGGGAGCGTCGGGACGGTCAGCCGGGTCGGCTTGGCCGCCAGCGTCGTCGGCGTCGCCAGCGGCGCGAGATACAGGTTGGAGTTGGTCTCGATCCCCGGCTCCTGCTGCGCCCAGCAGAGATAGCGCGTCCCGCGGTGGACGAAGGTCGTCGAATCGAGCGTGAACGTATCCCACGGCGTCTCGAGCTGCCCCAGCACCGACCATTTGCCCGTCACCGGATCCTTGCCGTCGCACTGCAGGACGTAGGTGCGGATGTGAAAGACGTCCCCGCCATTCCCCGCCGCGACATAGACATACCAGCGGCCGTCGATCTGGTGGATCTCGGGTGCCCAGATGTGACCCGCCATCTTGCCGGATGCGGGGCGACGCCACAGCACCGTCTCCGGCGCGGTGGCCAGCCCGGCGATGGTTTTCGCCCGCCGCAGGATCACGCGGTCATATTCGGGAACCGACGCCGTGAAGGTGTAGAAGCCGTCGGCCTGCAGCGCGATCTGCGCATCGGCGCGCTGGCGGACCAGCGGGTTGATGATCGTCTCGCCGCGCGACTGCAGCGCCAGCAACGGCTGGGCGAGCCCGACCGTGGCGGCACCGGCGACGAAACTGCGGCGGGTCAAAATGGTCATCGGCATCGTCCTTCAGCTGTCGAGCGTAGGCCAACCGTCCCCCGCCCAGCGCATCCGCGCCAGACGCAGCGTCGGGACACCGCGACGGTCGCGGTCATAGGTGTGGTAGATCAGGTAATCGCGACCATCGCGGTCGTGCAGGAAACCGGCATGGCCGGGGCCGCGGAAGCGGTCCTTGCCGGCGGCATCGGCCTGCAACAGCACCGTCCCGCCGCCATCGCGCATCGGGGTTCCGGCGCGGTCGACATAAGGCCCGGTGATCGCGCGCGACCGTCCGATGACGAGGTGATAGTCGCTCTTGGCCCCCTGACAGCATCGGTCGAATGACGCGATCAACCAATACCAGCCGCCATGATCGATGATGAACGCCGCTTCGATCGCCGTATTGGGGCCGGGCGCGCGGCGCGCGATCGGGGTCAACGGCATGGCAGGGTCGGCGAGCTTGCCCGTCGCGGGATCGAGCCGCGCGAGCTTGAGGCCGGTCCAATAGCTGCCCAGCGCCAGCCACGCCCCGCCCTCCCGGTCGCGTACGAAATTGGGATCGATCGCATTGTAATCGTCGCCGGGCTTCGACGCGATCACCAGCCCTTCGTCGCGCCAGCCATAGCCGGGCTTGCCCGGATCGAGCGTCGGGCTGGTCAGCAACCCGATCACCGACCGCTGCTTGCCGAAGGTCGAGACCGAATAATACAGCCGGTACCGCCCGTTCGCGTAAGAGATATCGGGCGCCCAGATATCCTTCGCCCCCGGCACCGCCGCCAGCGCCCAGGCAGGGATCGCCGGAATCGGACCCGGCAACGCCCTCCACGTGACGAGATCGCGTGAGGTCCGCGCAAGGATCGGCAGCCGATCGCGCTGGCCCGTCGAATAGGAGTAATACGCGTCGCCCTCCCGGATCAGCACGGGATCGTGCCCCGGCACGATGTCGCCAGATAGCCGTTGGTTGAGCGACGGCGGGGCCGCACTCGTGCAAAGGACAGCCGCGACGATGAGCCCTAGCGTCGAGGCTGTCGCTCGACCAAAAAGCGTCACCGTGCGCCTCCGAAATAGCGTTCGAGCCGCGCCGCTTCCTCGGGCGTGACCGCCATCACCGCACCGTGCTTGGGCTGGACGAAGTTGGTCGCCTTCATCGGCGAGCCGGGATCGTTGAACCGGCCGATGTTGCGGAAGCTGACGAAATCGGTCGTCTCGGCAAACCCCATGTTGTTGGGCGTCACGCCGAACACGTCGTACATCAGCACCCATGTGTTGGTGCCGTGCCTGCGCCACAGATTGGGCGCTTCGGCCGCCACCGTCTCCGGGTCGATCTTGCGCGCATCGTAGACGTACCCGCGATCGATGTGGTTCGACACCGCCTGACGAATGCTGCCGGGCTTCTCATGCGCGACGTAGAACATCCGGTACTTGCCACCGACCAGCGTGATGTCCGCGTCGATCGTGTTCACCTGCGGCCGGGGATAGTCGAGGATCTTGCGCGGCACGGTGGTCAGCGTGGTGAAAGCGGGGTTCGCCTCCGACGAAACCATGAAATTGGGCCCGTTGCGGATTCGCGTGGTGAAATAGACCATCATCCGCCGAGTCTTGGGGTTGTAGATCGTCTCCGGCGCCCAGGCGTTGCCCGCCTGGCTGTACGCCGGGAACAGCCGCGACACGTCAACCTTGGCCAACGTCCAGTGGAGCAGGTCGACGCTCTTCATCAGCAGCATGTTGCGATTGTTGCCCCAGCCATAGTCCTGCTCCGGGCGTTCCCACTGCGTCGTCCGCACGCAGTCGCGTTGCCCGAACACGTGGAGGTCGGTCATCGCCATGTAGAAGGCACCATCGGGGCCGCGCATGATGTGCGGATCGCGAACGCCCTTCTGATCCGCGATCGACCGGCCCGACAGGATCGGCCGCCCCGCGTTCACATCGGTGAACGCGTGCCCGTCCCGCGACGTCGCGAAGTACAGCGAATGCGTATCGTCCTTGAAATAGACCATCAGATAGGCGGATTGTTTGCTGGCGGGCGTGACGTGCGCGGGTCCCAGTCGGGGAACGATCGCCAGTTGCCGCTCGCCCTCAGCGACCACGGGGTTTCGCGCAGCAGAACAGGCCGGTGCGCTCTTTGCGGAATCAACCCGCGGCGGGATCTGCTGGGCGACAGCCGTACCCGCCAGCGCGGAACCGATCAGGCCAGTCACGATAAATGCTCGGCCCAATGCCACTTCCAGTCTCCCCACCTACGGCATTATTCCGCTTCTTGTCTGACAATATCAGCCAAATTTTATTGCGCAACAGTGGGGTGAGACTTTCCGCACGCCTCCCAACAATGACCATCACCGGCACGATCGGGTGCGATAGCCCCGGTGAAATCGATCCAAAGTCAACATTGCAGACCCATTTGGCATCTCTGCGCGACAGGCAGTCAACTAATGAAACGCTACGACAGGCTCTTCCATGGCCAATGGTAAACCAGCTTGACGGCCCATTAGTCGGGGTTATTGTCAAACAAATAAGAGGAGAGGAGCCGCGGTGCAGTCAGCCGGATACAGGCGTGCGGGGCTTGCTGCCCGGCACCGGGTACGGAACAAGGGGATGTCGGCGTGAACGGCTACGACCCAGCCATCATCGTTGACACCCGGGACATGCGTGCTGCCGACACGGCGCGTGGTTCCGCGCACTTTCAATTCAGCGTCAAGGATTTCGCATGACCGCAACCAGAGAACGCCTGCATCGCGACAGGCCGCGCAACGTGATTACGGGGCGTTCGCTGTGAGCGCGCCAATCCGCATCGCCGTCGTCGGCATGGGCAAGATCGCCAAGGATCAGCATCTCCCCGCAATCGCCGGGATCCCCGATTTCGATCTCGTCGCCACCGTCAGCCGCAGTGGCGACAGCACCGACGGAAAACCGCACTTCCGCGACATCGAAGCCTTGGCCGCCAGCGGCATGGCAATCGATGCGGTGGCCTTGTGCACCCCGCCGCAAGTCCGCCGCCGCATCGCGCAATTCGCGATCGACCAGGGCTGGCACGTCTTCCTCGAAAAGCCCCCCGGCGCGACACTGTCCGAAGTGGAAGCGTTGCGTGAAGCCGCCGATGCACGTGGCATCAGCCTGTTCGCGAGCTGGCATTCGCGCTTCGCCGATGGGGTCGAGCCAGCACGCGCGTGGCTCGCCGACCGCACGATCCGCAGTGCCACGATCACGTGGCGCGAAGATGTTCGCGTCTGGCATCCCGGACAGGACTGGATCTGGGAACCGGGCGGGTTCGGTGTGTTCGATCCGGGCATCAACGCGTTGTCGATCGCGACGCGCATCCTGCCCAACCCGATGTTCGTCGAACAGGCCGACCTCGATGTTCCCGCCAATCGTGCCGCGCCGATCGCGGCGCGCGTCGGGTTCCGCGACACCGCGGGCACGGCGATCGCGATGGACCTGGATTTCCGCCAGGAGGGCCCACAAAGCTGGGACATCGTGGTCGAGACCGACGCGGGCACGCTGACGCTCGCGAAGGGCGGGGGTGAGCTTTCGATCGACGGCGGTGCGGCCCCGACCGCTGCGGTCGATCTGCACGGCGAATATCCCGGCCTCTACCGCCGCTTCGCCGAGATCGTCCATGCGGGTGTCTCCGATGTCGATGTCAGCCCGCTCCGGCTGGTCGCCGACATCTTCCTGCGCGGGCGGACGACGATCGTCGAACCCTTCGTGGAATGAAGCGGCCACGCTCCAGCCGTTTCGCCGCCTGCGTTGCCGCCTTATGCCTCGCGACCTCGGCGGTAGCGCAGGAACCGACGGTATCGGTCACGATCCGTCCGGCGGTCGAGCGTCCGTCCACGGTGTTCGAAGGCTGGGGCACCGCGCTCGCCTGGTTCGCGCACGTCACCGGCGGCTGGCCCGAAGCCGATCGCGCGCGTCTCGCCGACCTGTTTTACGGTACGGACGGGCTCGGCTGGACGATCGCGCGCTATAACATCGGCGGCGGCAATGCGGCGGATACACCGGCCTATCTGCGGCCGGGTGCCGCGATTCCCGGCTTCTGGCGGCAACCGGCAGGTGCCACCGGTCGGGACTGGTGGCGCGCGGATGACGCAGCGATGTGGGACTGGTCGCAGGACGCGAACCAGCGGTGGTGGCTGGATGCGATCCGTGTCCGCGTGCGCGAACCGATCTTCGAGGCTTTCTCGAACTCGCCCCCGTGGTTCATGACCGTATCGGGTCGGGTGTCGGGTGCCGAGAAGGGCACGGACGACAATCTCCGCCCCGGATTCGAACGCCCCTTCGCCGACTATATGGCGCGCGTCGTGGACGAGCTGCAGCATCGCCACGGAATCACCTTCCGCACGCTCTCCCCCGTCAATGAGCCCAACACCGATTATTGGTTCGCCAAGAACACGCAGGAAGGCGCGCATTGGTCGCCCGCGCGCCAGGCGATGATGATCGACGCGACGGACGCGGCCTTGAAGGCGCGCGGTCTTGCGACCGTCATCGCAGCACCCGACGAAACGAATTCGCATCTGTTCCTGCAGGACTGGGCCGCCTACCCAAAGGCAACGCGCGCGCGGGTCGGGCAGCTCAACGTCCACAGCTACGGCACGGTCAACCAGACCGGGGTGCGCGACGTCGCGCGCGCTTCGGGAATCAAGCTCTGGATGAGCGAGAACGATACGCCGCTCGACAAGGACCCGCAGGACTTCGAGGGCATGCCCTCCGCGCTCGCCTTTGCCGAGCATGTCGTGCTCGACCTGAAGCGGCTCGAACCCGCCGCCTGGGTCTTCTGGCAGGCGACCGAGAATACCGCATTGTCCGGGCCGGGTTCGAACTGGGGACTGGTGAAGGCCGATCTCCGCGTGCCCGCCGCCGGGCCGCACGCAATTCACGTGACGCGCAAATATTGGGCGATGGCGCAATTCAGCCGGTACATCAGGCCCGGTTACCGCCTCGTGCCGGTCGACGATCTCGATACCGCAGGCGCATTATCCCCCGATGGGCGGACGCTGGTGCTCGTCCATGTCAACGGCGGGATCAACCCGCGCGCGCTGAGCCTCCCGCGTGGCTGGCATGCGCAGATGGTGCTGACCGACCGGAGCCACACGGGCTCCTGCGTTTCGGGGACCACCGTCCCGGTCCGCGCGATTGCGACGCTGCTGCTCACACGAACCATCGGGAAAACGCCATGCGCCACCGGACGCTGACCGCTCTCGCGGCCCTGCTCGCGATCGCGCCTGCGGTCGCCGGGCCGCCCGCCCCGGCCCGTCCCGCAGCCACGCTGCGCATGCCCGACATGCCGCTGCACGATCCCTGGATCGTCGCCGACCGTAAGAGCGGCACCTATTATCTCTACACCAAGAACGATCGCCGCATGACCGGCGACGCTGGCATCGGAATCATGGCGTACACCAGCCGCGACCTGAAGAGCTGGACCAGACCGCGCGTCGTGTTCACGCTGCCCAAGGGCCTTTGGGCGAACGACGGTGCCTGGGCACCCGAGGTCCACCGCTGGCGTGGACGCTGGTATCTCTTCGCCACTTTCTACAACGATTCCGCGCCGATCCCCGCGACGGACCAGCGCCGCCCGATCCGACGCAGCACGCTGCTGGCGGTGAGCAATGCGCTGACCGGTCCGTTCACGCTCGTGCGGAACGGCGAACCGCTGGTCGACAAGAGCCGGATGTCGCTCGACGGGACGCTCTATGTCGATCCCGCGGGCAAGCCCTGGCTCGTCTACGCGCACGAATGGGTGCAGGTCGGTGACGGCACGATCGAGGCGATTCCACTCGACGATAGCCTGCGCGCAGCCGGACCGCCCCGCCTGCTGTTCAAGGCGTCCGACGCGCCATGGGTCCCGCGCAAGGCCGAGACGAATTACGTGACCGACGGCCCCGAGCTGATCCGCACCCGCACCGGCACGCTGCTGATGCTGTGGTCGAGCTATGACGCCAACGGCTACGTCCAGAGCGTCGCCCGCTCGCGCACCGGTTCGATCGGAGGACCGTGGGAGCAGTTACCGCCGCTGGTGCGCGCCGATAGCGGGCACGGCATGATCTTCCGGCGTTTCGACGGCACGCTGATGATGGTGCTGCACCGCCCGTTCCAGAACGCCCGCGGCAAGCTGTACGAAATGCGCGACGCCGGCGACAACATCGCGGTTGTGCGCGAAGCAACCGAGCTCGACGGCGAACTGCATCCGACCGATTAGTCGCGAAGGGCGGGATGCGTCTTGATCGACGCATCCCGCCCATTCGCCATTTGCTTAAACGTCGAGGTTGGCGACGCTCAGCGCATTCTCCTGGATGAACTCGCGGCGCGGTTCGACCACGTCGCCCATCAGGCGCGTGAAGATCTCGTCCGCGACATCCGCCTGGTCAACTTCGACGCGGAGCATCGAGCGATTCTGCGGATCGAGCGTGGTTTCCCACAATTGCTCCGCATTCATCTCGCCCAGCCCCTTGTAGCGCTGGATCGCCAGCCCCTTGCGCCCCGCAGCGAGGATCGCGTCGAGCAGCTGCGACGGGCGCGCGACCATCGTCGAGCCCTTGCTCACCGTTGCGGGTGCGCCCGCACGGCCACCCTCGGGCGCGGTCGCTTCGGCTTCGTCCGCTGCGGCATCGGCTTCCGCCTGTGCCGCCGCGGCTGCCTTGTTCGACACGAGTCGGGCTGTATCGACGAACGCCTCGGCCTGTTCCGCCGCGAGCGTGTGGAGCTTGCGCGCCTCTGCCGAGCCGAGGAACGCCGCCTCGATGATGTGGTGATCGGTCACGCCGCGCCACACGCGCTCGACATGGAACCCGCCATCTTCGGCGAGCGTCGCCGACCAGCGTGCGTCCTGATCCGCCGCGTCGAGCCCGCGCACGACCTGCACCACACGCTCGCGCCGTGCGTCCAGATCGAGCGCCGGATCGAGCGCACCACCCATCGCGAGCGCCTCGACGATCGTCGGGTCATAGCGCCGCGGCACGAAGCGCATCAGCGTCCGCATCCGCCGCGCGTGATCGACTAGCGTCCGCAGGTCCGCGCCCGAACGCGAGCCCTGCGCACCCTCGAGCACGACGCTCGCGACGCCATTCTCGACCAGATATTCGTCGAGCGCGCTGTCGTCCTTCAGATACACCTCTGACCGCCCACGCGTCGCTTTGTACAGCGGCGGCTGCGCGATGTAGAGGTGCCCCTTGGTGATGATCTCCGGCATCTGGCGGTAGAAGAACGTCAGCAACAGCGTGCGGATATGCGCGCCGTCGACGTCTGCGTCGGTCATGATGACGATCTTGTGGTACCGCAGCTTCTCGACGTTGAAGTCGTCGCGCCCGATCCCGGTGCCCATCGCCTGGATCAGCGTACCGATTTCCTTCGACGACAGCATCCGGTCGAACCGCGCGCGCTCGACGTTGAGGATCTTGCCGCGCAAGGGGAGGATCGCCTGGAAGTGGCGGTCACGCCCCTGCTTGGCCGACCCGCCAGCCGAGTCGCCCTCGACCAGGAACAGTTCGGACTTGGCCGGATCACGCTCCTGGCAATCCGCGAGCTTGCCCGGGAGCGACGCGATATCCATCACGCCCTTGCGCCGGGTCAGCTCGCGCGCCTTCTTGGCGGCCTCGCGCGCAGCGGCGGCGTCGATGATCTTGAGGACGATCGCCTTGCCGTGCGCCGGGTTTTCCTCGAGCCATTCGGCAAGCTTGTCCGCCATCAGCGATTCGAGCGGCTGGCGCACCTCGGACGAGACGAGCTTGTCCTTGGTCTGGCTGCTGAACTTGGGGTCGGGCAGCTTGACCGAGACGATCGCGGTGAGACCCTCGCGCATGTCGTCGCCGGTGAGGCTGACTTTCTCCTTCTTCAACATGCCGGATTTCTCGGCATAATTGTTGAGGGTGCGCGTCATTGCCGCGCGGAACGCGGCCATGTGCGTCCCGCCGTCGCGCTGCGGGATGTTGTTGGTGAAGGCGAGGACGTTCTCGTAATACGAATCGTTCCACTCGAGCGCGACGTCGATCGTGACGTCGTCGCGCGTGCCGCTGATCGCGACCGGCTCGGGCATCAGCGCGGCCTTGTTGCGATCGAGATATTTCACGAACGCGGCGATCCCGCCCTCGTAATAGAGCTCGACCGTCTTCACGTCCTCGTGCCGCGCATCGTTGAGGAACAACCGCACGCCCGAATTGAGGAAGGCGAGCTCGCGGTAACGATGCTCGAGCTTGTCGAAATCGAATTCGGTAATCTTGAACGTCGCAGGGCTGGGGAAGAAGGTGACGCGCGTCCCCTTCTTGCCCGGCGCGGGGCCGACGATCTTGAGCGGAGCGACCGCATCGCCGAACGCGAAGCGCATGTAATGCTCCTGCTCGTCGCGGAAGATCGTCAGATCGAGCCATTCGCTCAGCGCGTTGACGACCGAGACGCCGACGCCGTGGAGCCCGCCCGAGACCTTATACGCATTGTCGTTCGAAGTGTTCTCGAACTTACCGCCCGCGTGGAGCTGGGTCATGATCACCTCGGCGGCGCTGACGCCTTCCTCGGTGTGGATGCCCGTCGGAATCCCGCGACCGTTATCCTCGACCGTGACCGATCCATCGGCGTTGAGCGTGATGTCGATCCGGTCGCAATGCCCGGCGAGCGCCTCGTCGATCGCGTTGTCGGAAACCTCGAACACCATGTGGTGGAGGCCCGAACCGTCGTCGGTATCGCCGATGTACATGCCGGGCCGCTTGCGCACTGCGTCGAGGCCCTTGAGCACCTTGATCGAGTCTGCGCCATAGTCGTTGGTATTGGGGTCTTCTGCCATGCCAAGCGTATAGGGATTCAGGGCTGGAAACGGAAGCGAAATGGCATGCGCGTCCTGCGCCGCCCCGGCGGGATCCGGAGCGACGCAGACGGGTGTCAGCGCGCGAAGCGGTCGGCGCGCTGTCCGAGCAGCGTGACCTCGACGCGGCGGTTCTGGCGCATGCCCTGGGGCGTCGTGTTGGGCGCGACCGGGCTCGCCTCGCCATGCCCGACGACCGAGAAGCGCGCGCGGGTCACGCCCATCTGGTCGAACGCGGTCCGCACCGCATCCGCGCGGCGCTCGGACAGCGCCTGGTTGTGCGCATCGGTCCCGCGCGAATCGGTGTAGCCGTCGATCGCGACGCGCACGCCCGAATCCGAGCGGAGATAGTCGGCAAGGCCCTTGAGCTTGTCGATCGCGCCCGGGCGCAGCACTGCGCTGTCGGTCGCGAACAGCACGTCCTCGTCGAGCCGCATTATTGCGCCCCGCGCGGTCTGGCGGAAGCCGTAGCCGCGCATCGCGCCCTGGTCCCAGCCGCCGCGCGGCGGTCCGCGGCGGTCCTCGACCACGACGACGCGGTCGCGCGCGGCCCAGTCGAACCGGTCACGGCGCGGCCCGGCGACCTGCGCGAACGCGCGGTTGGCGGCATCCGCTTCGCGCTGGTTGATCCGGCCATCACGATTGAGGTCGAAGTTTCGCACCACGAATGCGCGGCCGCGATTGGTCTGGCGCAGTTCGGGGAACAGGATCGGCACGCCTGCGCCGCTCAATCGGTAATCGCGATCACCCGCACGTCCGCCACCCCAGTCCCAGCGGTCCTGTGCAGCCGCGGGAAGCGCACCCCCCGCCAGCGCGATCGCTGCAAAGGCGGCGGCAAGAACGGATTTGCGGTCGAAGCTCATCGGTGGTCTCCAGGCCCCCGCCCGTTCCCGCTCGCCTAGCCCCCGACCCTTTAACAACGCGTGAGCCTCATCGACAGTCGCGGTTCAGCCGGCTCCCGCCCCGAGCGTGAGCCGTAGCGCATCGCGCCCGAGATCGGCGAACAACGCATCTTCAGTGCCCGTCATCCACACTTGCCCGATCCCGCCGAGCCGCGCGAACAGCGCCGCCCGCCGCACCGGATCGAGATGCGCAGCGACTTCGTCGAGCAACAGCACCGGCGTCATCCCGGTCCGCTCCGCGACCAGTTCGGCATGCGCGAGGATCACGCCGAGCAGCAGCGCCTTCTGCTCGCCGGTCGAACACAGCGACGCGGCCTGCCCCTTGCCGAGATGCGTCACCGCCAGATCGCAGCGATGCGGCCCGACCAGCGCACGTCCCGCGGCGGCATCGCGCGCCCGGCTCTGTGCGAGATCGGCGGCGAGCGTTTCCCCCGCACCCGTCCAGCCGATGAGGTCGAGCCCGGCGCGCGCGAACGGCCCGTCGGGTTGCTCGATCAGCCGCAGCCCGAGCGCCGCGACCGTATCGCGCCGCGCGAGATCAATCGCTATGCCGTGTTCCGCCATCTGCGCTTCCAATGCGCGCAGCCATTCGGGGTCGGGGCGTCCCTCCTCCCCCAGCAGGCGATTGCGGGCGCGCATCGCTGCCTCGTAGCGATTGGCGTGGACCGCATGGCCGGGGCTGAGCGCGAGCGTGAGCCGGTCGAGAAACCGCCGCCGCTCACCCGCGGGTTCGACGAACAGCCGGTCCATCGCCGGGGTCAGCCATAGAACGGTCAGCCATTCCGCCAATTGCGTCGCCGCCACCGCGCTCCCCTGCACGCGGACGATCCGCCGCTCGGGCGCATTCGGCTGCGCGCCGGTCGCGATCGCGACATCGCCGCCGAGGTCGCTGGCGATCCCGAACCCGCCCGGTCCGTCCTGCCGCGCCATCTCGCCAAGCCCTGCGCGCCGCAGCCCGCGCCCCGGCGCCAGCAGCGACACCGCCTCGAGCACATTGGTCTTGCCCGCGCCATTCTCCCCCGTCAGCACGACAAACCCCGGACCGGGCGCGATCGCCAGCGTGGCGTGATTCCGGAAATCGGTGAGGACAAGACGCGTCAGCATTGCGCCCGCTCTACCCGCTTGGTCACGTTTCGCAATTTGCGTGATGCATCCCCGCTTCGCGAAGACGGGTTCGGCGAATGCGACCGGCCTGCTCAGCCGGCGAGTTCGGGGGTTGCCGCGGAATCGCGACGCGCGCTGAGATACGACGCCAGCTCCGCGCCCAGCACATGCTGCGCCTTCAGATATACGGTCGGGGTGACGATCCCGAGCCGGGCGCGCGCGGCCTCGATCGGCTCGGCGAGCAAGGCCAGATAGTCCTCGCCCGAAATCCAGCGCGCACGCCGACCGTTGCGATAGCCTTCCCATACGGCACGCGCGAACAATGTGTTGCGCGTGACCGAAAGGCTCTTGAGCGCCGCCGCCCCGCCGATGAACGCCCAGCCAAGCCCGCCGACCTGCGCATAACTGAACGCGACCAGACAGGCCTCGCCCAGCGATTCGTCCGCCTTGTAGCCGGTCAGCACATGCCAGATGTCATGCGTGTCGCGAACGCGCCGCCCGAACCACGCATAGGGATGCGCGACCTGATCGTCGCTGTCGATCTTGCTGACCTGCACCAACCCATCTGCGGAATAGCCGGTCGTCTCCAGAAACGCGCGATATGCCGCGCCGACCGTGCCGGGGGCAAACTGCCGGACGAAGGCGCGATCCGAAAATCGTTCGGCCAGTTCGACGTGTTCCGAGGCGAGGCGTCCCCCCTCCACCGTCGCGATCAAACGTGCGTAATTTTTGGGGCCGTTACCGACGTTGAGCGCGCGCATGATGCGGAACACTTGCGTCGTGTCGTCGCCATTCGCCATCAGTTTGCGGATCGCTTCGAAGGCGGTGCGCCAATCGCGGCGACCGCTCGTGCCCGGAAACGCTGGAAGCTTGGCCATCGACTCGGCTCCTTACTGACACCTGTGTTAGTGCGAGTGGAACAGGCAAAGGTCAAGCGTGGTCGACGGACGTATGCGGAGAGGATTGGTCGAAAATGGTGCACCCGACTGGATTCGAACCAGTGGCCTCTGCCTTCGGAGGGCAGCGCTCTATCCAGCTGAGCTACGGGTGCCTGATTGATCGCCTAGCAAAGCACGCGGTGCGACGCCAGCCCCGATCGACGATTCCCGGTCGCCGTCCGCGATTCACCGCGCGGCCAATGTCACCGGCTGGAATTGGCCCAGTCCGCAACTCGCACCGGGCGTCAGATACGGTGCCTGGTACAGCACGGTGATGATGTCGGTCGAACACAATCGGCTGAGGCTCGTCGCATAGCTGAAGCGCTGTTCGAACCCGAGGCTGGGGCAGGCGCTGGGCAAGGTGTTGCGATAGACCTTGCGGCCGGTCATCATGAAATCGATCGTGCGGTCATCGCGGACGCGCGTCTCGCGGATCTGGACGAGCGGAATGCAGCTGACCGCCGCCCCGCTGGGTGTCGCCACCGGAATCTTCTCGCGCGCGACTGCGGCGGTCGTCAGGGACAGCAGGGCGATGGCGATCAGGGTAAGGCGCATGGACTATTCCTCGTCTCGACGCGGCTCCCCCGGCGTTTGCGCTGCGCGCGATTTCGGCGGGGGCGTCTTGGGCTTGAACGCACAGAGATCCGCAACGACACAGCGCCAGCATTCCGGCGTCCGTGCCTTGCAGACATAGCGCCCGTGCAGGATCAGCCAATGGTGCGCGTGCAACCGGAACGGCTGCGGCGTCGCCTTGTCGAGCTTGAGTTCGACCGCGAGCGGGGTCTTGCCGCGCGCCAGGCCGGTGCGATTTCCCACGCGGAAGATATGCGTGTCGACCGCAAAAGTCTCGGCGCCGAACGCGACGTTGAGCACGACATTGGCGGTCTTGCGGCCGACGCCCGGAAGCTGTTCGAGCGCGGCACGATCATTCGGGACGACCCCGCCATGCTCCGCGATCAGTCGCTCCGACAGGGCGATGACGTTCTTCGCCTTGGTGTTGAACAGCCCGATCGACTTGATGTGCGCCTTCAGCCCGTCCTCGCCCAGCGCGACCATCTGCTCGGGCGTGGTCACTTCGGCGAACAGGCGGCGCGTCGCCTTGTTGACACCCACGTCGGTCGCCTGCGCGGACAAAGCGACCGCGACGACCAGCTGGAACGGGTTGCCCGCCTCGAGCTCGGTCTCGGGATGCGGGTTGTCCGCCGCGAGCCGCGCGTAGAAGTCGACGACGTCGGCCTTTTTCACACCCCGACCACCTCTTCCATCGCGTACCGGCCAGCCGGTTTGCCCGCGAGCCACAGCGCCGCGGTGATCGCGCCGCGCGCGAAGATTGCGCGATTCTCCGCACGATGGCCGAGCTCGATCCGCTCGCCTTCGCCCGCGAACACGACGAGATGGTCGCCCGCGACCGATCCGCCACGGAGCGATGCGAAGCCGATCGTCCCTTCCGAGCGCGCACCGACCAGACCCGCTCGGTCCGACACGCGCAGCTCGGCGAGCGGCGCCCCCCGCCCCGCCGCCGCCGCCTCGCCGAGCAGCAACGCGGTCCCCGAGGGCGCGTCGACCTTGTGGCGGTGATGCATCTCGACGATCTCGATGTCCCAATCCGGCCCGAGCCGCGCCGCCGCTTCGCGCACCAGCTTGGCGAGCAATGTCACGCCGAGCGAGACGTTGCCGGTCTGCAGCACCGCGATCTCGCTCGCGGCAGCATCGACCAATGTGTGATGCGTCGGGCTGAGCCCGGTCGTCCCGATCAGGATCGGCGTCCCGGTCAGTCGCGCGGCGGCAAGATTGCGTTCGAGCGCAGACGGCGCGGAGAAATCGATCAGCACGTCGGCCTCGTGCGCGAGCGTCGCCGGATCGCCGCCTGCGTCGATCCCGCCCGCGAGCGTCGCGCCCAGATCGGGCACCGCCGCGGCAAGCGCCCGCCCCATGCGCCCCGCGCTCCCGATAATGCCGATCGCGGTCATCGCACTTGCTCCGTAAATTCCTCTCCCGGGCCTCTAGAGCCTCGCGTACAGAGATACCATGCGAGGAACGGAAAACATCGTGGTTCTGACCGGAGCCGGCATTTCAGCCGAAAGCGGGATCGCGACCTTCCGCGGACCCGGCGGATTGTGGGAGGGGCACCGTGTCGAGGATGTGTGCACGCCCGAGGCGCTCGCGGCGGACCCCGTGCTGGTCCACCGCTTTTACGACGCACGCCGTGCGGAGCTGGCGGGCGTCGCGCCCAATGTGGCGCACGCTGCGCTCGCCCGGCTGGATGCGGCGTGGCAGGGCGACTTGCTGATCGTGACGCAGAACGTCGATGACTTGCACGAACGCGCCGGCGCGAAGCGGCTGCTCCACATGCACGGCGAATTGCGCTCGGCATTGTGCGCGGCGTGCGACGCGCGGGTGGCATGGGACGCGGCACTGCCGCCGGGGTCGGTCTGCACGACGTGCGGCGCGCCCGACCTGCGGCCCGACATCGTGTTCTTCGGGGAGATGCCGTACCAGATGGAGCGGATCGAACGCGCGCTGGCGGACGCAGACCTGTTCGTCTCGATCGGGACGTCGGGCGCGGTCTATCCCGCCGCGGGGTTCGTGCAGGGCGCGCGTTATGCCGGTGCGCAGACACTGGAACTCAATCTGGAGCGGTCGGCGGGGAGCGGCTATTTCCACGAGACGCGGCTCGGCGCGGCGGGGGTGCTGGTGCCGGAATGGGTGGAGCAGATGCTCGCCTAACCCCCTCCAGCGCTTCCCCGACAAAGGCCGGGGCCCAGGAGAGGAACGCACGAGGCTAGGCGGTGCGCTTCGTTACCCCGGACATCACGACTGGGCCCCGGCCTTCGCCGGGGAAGCGTCACAGTAGAGCGCAGGCGCTCACTCCACCCAGTCGAGCCCCATGTCGCGATACACGTCGCGCTCGTCGTCCCAGCCGGGGCGGACCTTGACGTGCAGGTACAGATGCACTGGCCGCCCCATGATGTGGCTGAGTTCGGTCCGCGCGCGCGCACCGATTTCCTTGATCCGCGTGCCGCCCTTGCCGAGCACGATCGCGCGCTGGGTCGGGCGTTCGACCAGGATCTGCTGGTGGATCTCGACCGATCCGTCCTCGCGCTCGAGATATTGCTCGGTCTCGACCGCCGAGGCGTAGGGCAGTTCGGCGTGGAGCTGGAGAAAGATCTGCTCGCGTGTCACTTCCGACGCAAGGCTGCGCTCGGTCGCGTCGGAGACCTGGTCCTCGGGGAAATGCCACGGCTCGGCGGGCATCCGCGCCGCGAGATGCGCCTTCAACTCGGGCAGCCCGTCCCCGGTCGAGGCGCTGACGAAGAACGTCTCGTCGAACGTGACCAAGCCATTGAGCCGCTCGGCATGCAGCAAGAGCTTCGCCTTGTCGGCCAGATCGACCTTGTTGAGGATCAGGTACTTGGGTTCGGGCCGATCCTTGATCGCGGTCGCGATGTCGGTGACCTTGGTCGGCAACCCGCCCTTGGCGTCGACCACCAAAG
Organism: Sphingomonas sp. FW306-05-A; assembly: GCF_058782275.1. Classification (NCBI taxonomy): domain Bacteria; kingdom Pseudomonadati; phylum Pseudomonadota; class Alphaproteobacteria; order Sphingomonadales; family Sphingomonadaceae; genus Sphingomonas; species Sphingomonas sp. FW306-05-A. Next base: position 68,615 of record NZ_JBYSXN010000003.1, on the reverse strand, counting down.
CGAGCACGTCGGCACCTTCCGCCCCGCCCCACGCCGCCTGCACCATCGCGCGGTCGAACCGGCGCTTGGGCTCGAAGATGCCGGGCGTGTCGACCAGCAGCAACTGCGTGTCACCCTCGATCGCGACGCCCATCAGCCGCACGCGCGTGGTCTGCGCCTTGGGGCTGACGATCGCGACCTTCTGCCCGACCAGCGCGTTGACGAGCGTCGACTTGCCCGCGTTAGGGGCGCCGAGGACGGCGACGAGTCCGCATTTCTGGCTGTCGCTTTTCTGGTCGGTCATGGGGTATCCTTGGAACAACGCGGCATCACGCCGATAAAATGCATATAGTCCTGATGCGCTTCCCCGGCGAAGGCCGGGGCCCAGCAGCGGGCCGGACATTGCCGCGGGCTGTGCTCCGTTACATCCGCCATCGCGACTGGGCCCCGGCCTTCGCCGGGGAAGCGCTCATGGTTTCAAGGCGCGTGTACCCAAAGCCGCGCCATTGCACCAGCCGCGCTATTGCTCGTCCTCATACCCCTCGGGCGGCGGGGCACGGTCCTCGTCCTCATTGCGGCGACGGCGACCGCGGTCGTCCTCGCGTCCCCCTTCGCGATTGGGCTCGAAATCGAACTGCCCGTTGCGCAGCCGCACCCGCCCGATCCCGGGGATCTCCCCCTCGACCGGCGGGATGTTCTGCGGATCGAGGAAGTTCTCGATCGTCTCCTCATAGCCATTGGCATCGGGATCGATCACCTCGGGCACAGCCTCGGGCACGAACGCCGCGCCGACGCCCAGCGCCTGCTGCATGAAATCGCGCCACACCCGCGCGGGCACGCCACCGCCCGACAGCCCCGCGTTGGGGGTGTTGTCGTCGTTACCGACCCACACACCGACGACCAGCCCGTTGGCGAACCCGACGAACAGCGCGTCGCGGCTGTCCTGCGTCGTACCCGTCTTGCCGTAGGTCTTGACCGACAATGCCGCCGCACGCCCCGTCCCCGCTTCCGCCGAGGCGGACAGCAAGTCGAGCATCTCGTCGCGGATCGTCCCCGACAATGCCTTGGGGCGACTGGTCAGGCTCGCAAGCATCCCGCGCTCGGGCGGATCCTCCAGCCCGCGCGCGCGCACCGGATATTGCTCGGCGGCGATCGCGGCATAGGCCTGCGTCAGTTCGAGCAGCGACATGCTCGCCGTCCCCAGCGCGATCGTCGCCTCGTTCGGGATCGGCGTCGTCACGCCCAGGTCGCGCGCTGCCTTGATGACGTTGGCAACGCCCACTTCCTGCGTGATCCGCGCCGCCGCCACGTTGGACGAGCGTGCGAACGCCTGGCGCAGCGTGATCGGGCCAAGATAGCGCCCGTCCGAATTGCGCGGGCTCCAGTTGGCGATCGTGATCGGCTTGTCGTCGACGATCGAATCCGGCGTCATCCCGTGCCGCATCGCCGCCAGATAGACGAACAGCTTGAACGCCGATCCCGGCTGCCGCATCGCCTGGGTCGCGCGGTTGAACGGGCTGTCGGCATAGGATTTGCCCCCAACCATCGCGACGACGCGGCCATCGGGGCGCATCGCCACCAGCGCAACTTGCGCCTGCCGCAATCCCGCGCGCTTGACCGAGCGTTCCGCCGCACTTTGCAGTCGGCGGTCGAGCGTCGTGCGGACCTTGCTCTCGCGCGCCAGATCACCCGCCTGGTCGCGCGCAGCCGGGAGCACCCAGTCCGCGAAATAGGTCCCGTTGGGGAGCGGCGCGACGCGGTCGGTCGCAAGCCGGGCGGGACGCACCGAAGCCGCGGTTTCCTTGTCGAGGAACCCGCCCTCGACCATCGCGCGCAGCACCAGCGCCCCGCGTGCCCGTGCGCCGGCCAGGTTGACCGTCGGTGCCAGCCGCGACGGTGCCTTGACCAGCCCGGCGAGCATCGCGCCTTGCGCGATCGACAGATTCTCCGGCGTCCGCCCGAAATAATGCTTCGCCGCGGCGCGCAGGCCGTAGGTGTTGTCGCCGAAATAGACCGTCGACAGATAGCGCGACAGGATCTGGTCCTTGGTCAGCCACGCCTCGAGCCAGAAGGCGATCAGCACTTCGCGGATTTTCCGCGCGGCGGTGCGGTCCGAATCGAGGAACGCGTTCTTCGCCAGCTGCTGCGTGATCGTGCTGCCGCCCTGGTCGCGCCCGGTCGAGCGGACATTGTGGACGAACGCGCGCGCGATTCCCTGCGGGTCGATCCCCCAATGCGAGCGGAACCGCCGGTCCTCGATCGCGAGGAACGCGTTGGTGACGTTCTTCGGCAGCTTTGCCGCATCGACCGACGAGCCCACGATAGCGCCGCGCCGCGCGATCGGCGTGCCGTCGTCCGCCAGCAGCGTGACGCTGGGGGGCGTCGGCGGCTGGAGCGACTTGGACAAGGGCGCAGTCACCGCAAGCCACGCAACCGCAAGCACGAACAGCACGATCCCCGCCGCAAGTCCGCGCATGATCCAGCGTGTCCAGTTGATCCGCTGCCGCGTCCCGCGCGGACGCCCATTCGGACGGTCGTCGTCGTCGTCCGGCTCGTACGGGGCTTCGCGCAGATAGCGCTCGGGCGGGGGCACGCCGTTCGTCAGGTCCAGCGGGTTGCGCGGATCGTCACGATCGGATGCGTCAAAAGGGTAACGGCGCATGCTCACCAGATCCCGAAAGCCGGACGGATTAGTGTGTTATCTGTATAGGACAGACCGCGCAAGCAGGGAACAGGCATTTCCGGGCATCTAGCAGCGCAGGGCGCGCGGAGCGAGCGATGTTGCACAGCCGTCCAAAAGCATCTGCCGCGGCGCAGCGCAAAGCATTGAGGCAAAGCGCGGGTCGGGCTATTGAACCCGCTCCCGGTCGCCTGGCGGCCCAGCCGAAAGCCCCAACCGATGGCCGAAACCCAGCCCGATCAGCCCCTCGTCGTCGGTATCGGCGGGACGATCGGTGGCGTTTCCTCCACCGAACGCGCGCTGCGGATCGCACTCGACGCAGCGGGGCGCGAAGGCTTTCGCACGCGGATGTTCGGCGGCGCGGACATGGCGCGGCTCCCGCTCTACGACCCGCGGGCGACGACGCGCACGCCCGAAGAGAACGAATTCGTCGAGACGATGCGGCAGGCGTCCGCGGTCATCATCGCCTCGCCCGGCTATCACGGCAGCATCTCGGGCGTGGTCAAGAATGCGCTCGACCTGCTCGAGGAAACCGCGCGCGATCCGCACCGCCCGTATTTGGCGGACATGCCGGTCGGCCTGATCGCGACCGCTTATGGCTGGCAGGCGACGGGCAGCACGATCGCGGCGCTGCGCTCGATCGTCCATGCGCTGCGCGGCTGGCCGACGCCGTTCGCCGCGGCGGTCAACACGCAGCTGACCAAGTTCGACGAAGACGGCGGGGCGAGCGACGCCGCGGTGATCGAGCAATTGTCGCTCGTCGGCAAGCAAGTCGCGCGGTTCGTGCCGGTGGCAATCCAGCATGGCTGACCCCGTGGATCGTCGCGCCGCGCTGGCGCTCGGGGGCCTCGGCGTCGGTGCCCTCGCCAGCGCGCCGCTTTGGGCAAAGGGGATGGGGGCGCAGGCGATGGGCGCGCAGGCAACGGTTGATCTTGGCCTGTCCGAGGGCGCCGGGCAACGCCCGCTGACCGATGCCTTCCCCGGCAAGAAGGGGATGATCCTCCAGCGCAGCCGCGCGCCGCTGCTCGAAACCCCGATGGCGGCGTTCGACGGCGCGCTCCAGGACGATCCCGTCACCCCCAACGACCGGTTCTTCGTGCGCTGGCATTATGCCGACATTCCGCTGTCGGTGGATGCCGCTGCGTTCCGGCTCCGCATCGGTGGTGCGGTCAAGCGTGCGGTATCGCTCTCGCTCGCCGAGATCCAGGCAATGCCGCAAGTCACGGTCACTGCGGTCAACCAATGCTCGGGCAATTCGCGCGGAATGTTCGGTCCGCGCGTCCCCGGCGCGCAATGGGGGAATGGCGCGATGGGCAATGCGCGCTGGACTGGCGTCCGGCTGCGCGACCTGATCGCGCGCGCCGGCACCGCGCCGGGCGTGGTGCAGGTCAAATGCGCCGGGCTCGACCAGCCCCCCGGCGATGCCCCGCATTTCGCCAAGTCGCTCGCGCTCGATCATGCGGAGGACGACGACGTGATCGTCGCCTATGGGATGAACGGCGCGGCGCTTCCGCTGCTCAACGGCTTCCCGCTCCGGCTGATCGTGCCGGGCTGGTATTCGACCTATTGGGTCAAGGCGCTCGATTCGATCGAATTGCTGACCGGCCCCGACACCGGCTTCTGGATGGCGAAGGCGTATCAAATCCCCGAGACCGAGGATGCCGGGGTCAAGCCCGGCGCGACCGGTTTCCCGACCGTGCCGATCAGCCGGATGCCGCCGCGCGCCTTCTTCACCCGCACAACCCCGCAGGAAGCGCGCGGGATCGCGATGGGCGGGGATGCGGGCGTCGCCAAGGTCGAGGTCTCGCTCGACGGCGGCGCGCACTGGCAACAGGCGCAACTCGGCCCCGACCACGGGCCATACAGCTTCCGCCGTTGGGCGATGCCACTGACGGGTCTGGCGCGGGGCCCGCACGCGCTTGCCGTGCGCACCATCAACACCCGCGGCGAAGGGCAGAAGCCCGCGCCGATCTGGAACCCCGGAGGCTATTTGCGCAGCAGCATTGAAACCGCCCGCGTGGTGGTGGCATGAGCCGCGCATCGCTCGCCGCGCTGCTGCTGCTACTCGGCGCGTGCAGCCGCACCGCGGCACCCGCCGATACCGCCCCCGCCGCCCCGATCGCGCTGACGTCGCAGACGATCGCGCTTCCCGACGAGACCGCGACGCTTCCGGCGAGCGCCGAGATCCTCACGACGAACTGCACCGCCTGCCATTCGCCCGAGATGCTGCTGACCCAGCCCAAACTCGACGCGAAGACCTGGACCGCCGAGGTCGCCAAGATGCGGTCCGTCTACAAGGCAGCGATCGACCCCAAGGACGACCCGAAGCTCGTCGCCGCACTCCTCACGCTTCCTAATCAGAAATAGGCGCGGACGAAGAACACGATCGTGGTCGCGGCGGTGACGAACAGCGTCCAGCCGCGCACCACTCCGGGCGACAGGCGCTTGCCGATCACTGCGCCGATCCACCCGCCGACGATCGCGCCGAACAGCATCGGCACCGCCGCCGCCCAGGCGACCAGTCCGGTCGAGATGAACACCACCGCGGCCGCGGCATTGGCGACCCCGAGCATCAACGTGCGCGGCGCGAACAGCGCGCGGGGGGATACGCTCGCAAGCAACCCGTAGACCGCGGTCATCATCAACCCCACCCCGCCGCCGAAATAGCCGCCGTAGATCCCCAGCAGCGTCTGCGCCGCGATCAACGCGCGCGGCCCGATCGTGACGCGGGCGTGGAGCGCCTCCGCCGCGCGGCTGCCGAACGCGATCACGACCAGCGCCATCAGCAACAGCCACGGGATCAGCAGGTCGAACACCCGCGTCGGCGTGACCACCAGCAGCGCACTCCCGGCCAGCCCGCCGACGAAGGTGATCCCCGCGAGCAACCCCACGTTGACGCCCCCGACGGGTGCCAGTTCGCGGCGGAATGCCCAGCTGCTCGTCGCGGCACCGGGCAGCAGCGCGACGTTCGAGGTCGCATTGGCGGTATTCGCGGGCAGCCCGAGCGCGATCAGCGCGGGCAGCGTCGCGAACGTCCCGCCGCCGGCCAGCGCATTCATCGCGCCGCCCAAGATCCCCGCGCCGCCGGACAGCGCGATTGTCGTCAAAGTCACGCGGGATTCCATCAGCTTGGCCATCGATCCGGCATCCACTGCGCCGTTCCTTCCGCCACCGCTGGTGCTTTGGCGGAAGCTGCCGCGGGCGGCAAGCGCACGCACGATCGCCCGAAAGGTTGCGCACGCCGCCTGAACCCTCCGCCGCTTGGTGCGTTCGCTTTGGATGGTGGTCACAGGAACCACCGAAAAACGGGGACGTATCATCGATTGGCAGCAACGTTATTGCGGGCCGGCCCCCGTGCCGGCGACCTGGGCAGACCAGTGGAACGGTGATCCCGTGATGATCGCGGCGATGCTCGGCGCGGGCGCGCTGATGATGTGGCGCTTGTCCGGGCCTCGCCGCCAGGCCGGTTTGCTTGCGTTGGCGGTGCTTGCGCTCGCCTTTGTGTCGCCGCTTTGTGCGCTGACGACCGCGCTGTTCGCGGCGCGCGCGGTGCATCATTTGCTGCTGTTCACGCTGGCCGCCCCGTTGCTCGCGATCGCCTTTCCCGCGCCGTGGCTTGGCAAGCGCGTTCCCGCCGTCCTGCTCGGATCGACCGTAATGCTGTGGGCGTGGCACTGGCCGGTCGCCTATGACGCCGCGCTCGGCAATGTCGCACTCTACTGGGTCATGCAGCTCGCCTTGCTGTCGGCGGGGTGGGCGTTCTGGACTGCGGTCGGTACGGCCTCACCCGCGCAGGCGGTGACGGGGATCGTCGGCGGTGCGGTCCAGATGGGCCTTCTCGGCGCGTTGCTGACCTTCGCCACGCGACCGCTCTATGCGGTCCATGCGACCAGCACCGTGCCGTTCGGGATCGGGCCGATCGCGGACCAGCAACTCGCCGGGTTGATCATGTGGGTGCCGGGGATGCTCCCATATGCGGCAACAATCGGCTGGATTGCGCACCGTAGCTGGCGACAAATGACACAAACCGGTGCCGCAACATGATCCTGACGGTGGTAAAAGCGCTGCATATTGCCGCGCTGATCCTGTGGAGCGCAGGCCTGATCGCCTTGCCGCTGGTGCTCGGCAAGCATGAGGCGGGCGAGGAACAGGCCGATTACGCGCGGCTCCGGCGCATCACCAACTACGGCTATACGCGCATCGTCACGCCCGCCGCCGTGATTGCGGTTTCCGCGGGTACGGCGTTGATATTCCTGCGAGAAGTCTTCGTCCCCTGGATGTTCGCCAAGCTCGTCGCGGTCGGCCTGCTGGTCGCGCTCCACGCGCTGATCGGCCATACCGTCGTCCAGATGAGCGAACGCCGCGGGGACTACATCCCGCCGTCCCCGCTCCCGCTCGTCTGTGCGATGATCGCCACGATGACCGGCGTGCTGCTGCTCGTGCTGGCCAAGCCGGTTATGCCGGATCTCACCCCCGACTGGCTCGAAACGCCGCAAAACAATCATTTGCCGTTGGAAGCGACCCCGACTTGATACTCGAACACCAACTTGCCGCCATGCCAGCCCGTGAAGCCCGTGAACGCGACCGCGAACGTCGACAGCAGCAGGCCGTAGGGCAGGATCGCCTGCTCGTAGCCGGTCAGCCGATACCCCCAGTTCGCGCCGAGGATCGACAGCAGCATCACCGCGATGATGAAGTGCGTCCAGCTCGCGGCGCGCGCGCGAATGCCCGGGACCATCAGCAGTTCGACCGTCCCCGCGATCCCCGCCAGCACCCCGAGCAGGAACCCCGCGCCCGACGCCCACAACCCGGCCCGCGCCCAGAACGCATCGCCCGTCCACCAGTAGAGCACATCGGCGGCGAAGGTGCAGGTCGTCAGCGCGATCGGAAAGGCGACCAGCACCGCATGGATCGGATGCCCGGCCAGCGCGACCTTGGACTCGGTCCGTGCGAACGCCGGGCTGTCGGCGATCGGGTCGCGCAAGCGCGTGTCCGTGGTGCGGATGGAATCGGTCATCGGTCGGTGGTTTCCCGGGTGGCGCTCGCGGTCGTAACGGTCATGACGACCACAGGTTGCGCCGGGTCGCTGTCCACGCTCGATCCCGCCGGCCCGCACGCCGCCGACGTGGCAACCCTGTGGTGGGTGATGCTCGCCGGTGCAGCGGTGCTCGCGGCGCTGGTCTTCGGTCTGCTGGCGGTCGCGATGCTCCGGCGCGATCGGGACGATTCCGCGCCGCGCGCGACCGTCTGGATCGGATGGCTTGGGCTCGCAATGCCGGTGGTGGTGCTGTCGGCGCTGCTCACCTATGCGCTGATCCTCGGCGCACGCACCCTGCCCAACCCTGCTCCGGATACCGTAACCGTGGGGGTCGAGGCACGGCGCTATGCCTGGGTGTTCCGCCACCCCGGCGGACGCGAGACCGAAGGTGTCCTGCATATTCCGGCGGGTCGCCCGGTCGATGCGTCGATCACCGCGACCGACGTGATCCACAGCTTCTGGGTGCCGCGTCTCGCGGGCAAGATGGACGCGATCCCGGGGCATACCAATGTGCTGCGGATCGTCGCCGCGCGGCCTGGAGTCTTTCGCGGCGAATGCGCCGAATATTGCGGCACCGGCCACAAGGACCACGGCTTCACCGTCGTCGCGCATGATGCGGCGGGCTGGGCCGCCTTCGTTGGAGGAACACGATGAACGCGCTCAAGCGGCATCGCGCGATGGATGCGATCTGGCGGACCGAGCCCGGCTGGCGCGGAATGCTGCGATCGGTCAACCACAGCGACATCGGCAAGCGCTTCATCGTCGCCGCCTTCGTGTTCTTCGCGATCGGCGGCGTGCTCGCGATGCTGATCCGCGCACAACTGGCGACGCCGAACAGCGCGTTCGTCGGTCCCGAAGTCTATAATCAACTGTTCACGATGCACGGCAGCATCATGATGTTCCTGTTCGCGATCCCGATGTTCGAGGGGTTGGCGATGTACCTCCTGCCCAAGATGCTCGGCGCGCGCGACATGGCATTCCCGCGGCTCTCCGCGCTCGGCTGGTGGTGTTACCTGTTCGGCGGCAGCATCCTGATTGTCGCGATGCTCGCGGGCGTCGCGCCCGACGCGGGCTGGTTCCTCTACCCGCCGCTGTCGGGCAAGGAGTGGACGCCGGGGATCAACAGCGACGTCTGGCTGCTCGGCATCACCTTCGTCGAGGTGTCGGCGATGTGCGCGGCGATCGAGATCGCGGTGTCGATCCTCAAACTGCGCGCAGCGCACATGCGGCTCGATCGGATGCCGCTGTTCGCCTGGTATCTGCTCGCGACCGCCGCGATGATGCTTTTCGGCTTCCCGCCGCTGATCCTCGGGTCGATCCTGCTCGAAGTCGAACGCGCGTTCGGGTGGCCGTTCTATACGCCCGCGCTGGGGGGATCGCCGCTCCTGTGGCAGCACCTGTTCTGGCTGTTCGGCCATCCCGAGGTGTACATCATCTTCCTCCCCGCGGCTGGCGCGGTATCGACGATCCTCCCGGTCATGGCGCGGACCCGGATCCTCGGATATGGCGCGATCGTCGCGGCGGTGATGGCGCTCGCGTTCCTCAGCTTCGGGCTGTGGGTCCATCACATGTTCACCACCGGCATCCCGCACATGGCGCTCGGCTTCTTCTCCGCCGCATCCACGCTGGTGGCGATTCCGACCGCGGTGCAGATCTTCGCCTGGCTCGGCACGCTGTGGAGCGGACGCCCGCAGATGAAGCTGCCGATGCTGTATTTGATCGGCTTCTTCATCGTGTTCGTGCTCGGCGGCCTGACGGGCGTGATGCTCGCGGTGGTGCCGTTCGATGCGCAGGCGCACGACACCGCGTTCGTCACCGCGCATTTGCATTACGTCCTGGTCGGCGGGTTCGTCTTCCCGATGCTCGCCGCGGCTTATTACTGGTTGCCGCATTTCACCGGGCGGGGCCGCGTGCTGCAATTGGGCGAGGCTGCCTTCTGGCTGATCTTCGTCGGGTTCAATGTCACCTTCTTCGCGATGCACCTGACCGGCCTGTTGGGCATGCCGCGCCGGGTCGACACCTATCCCGAGGGCATGGGCTGGACCTGGCTCAACCTGACATCCTCGGTCGGCAGCTTCATCATGGCGTTCGGCTTCGCGCTGTTCGCGATCGATGTCGGGCTGCAGATCTGGCTCGGCCGCCACCGCCGCCGCAATCCGTGGAACGCAGGCACGCTCGAATGGGCGATGATGATGCCGGCGCCGTCATATAACTTTGCGAGCCTCCCTACCGTCTCGGGGCAGGACCCGCTCGAAAGCGAACCCGACATGGCGCTGGCGCTGGCGCGCGGCGAGGGGTGGCTCGGCGAAGCACGGCACGGCTGGCGCGAGACGCTTGCGGTCGACATGGTGACCGGCGCGCCCGAACATGTCGTGATTTTGCCGCAGAATAGCTGGTATCCCATCGGCATGGCCGCAACGCTCGGCGGGTTCTTCCTGTCGATGCTCGCAGGGCTGTATCCGGTCGCGCCGCTCTTCCTCGTCGGCGTGATCGTCCTGGGATGGCGCTGGGGATGGACGCACGGACGGCGCGACGATGTCGGGCCGGTCCCCGCCGGGCACGACCGCTCGCTGCCGACTGCGTTCGAGGTCGAGGGGACCGTCGGCTATTGGGGAAGCGTCTTTGCGCTGGCGGCGAGCGCGACGCTCTTTGCTTCGTTGCTGTTCGGCTATGCCTTCCTGTGGACCGTCGCGCCCAACTGGCCACCGCCGGTGCTGGTCGCGCCGATGCTGTGGCAACCATTGCTTGCGATCGGCGGCGCTGTCGTCGCACTGATTGCGGCACGGCGTGATGCGGTCACGCTGGCGCTCGTCGGGCAAGCCGCGATCATCTTCGCGCTGATCGGGGTCATCGCGTTCGCGCTGCCCGCCCCGGCCAGCCATGCCTATGCCGCGACGAGCGTGACGGTGGCGGGCTATGCGCTGTTCCATGCCGGCATCGCGGCGACAATCTTGGCGTTCCTGCGCGCGCGAATCGGCGCGGGGTTCGTCGCTGGCGCGCGGCAGGGCGAACGGCGGATCGCACGGTTGTGGAGCGACCATGCCGCAGGGTCGGGTGTGGTGACGATGCTGGTGCTAGCGATCCCGGGATGGCTGGTATGATCGCGCTGTTGCGGATGACCGCGGGGCTGATCGTCTGGGCAATCGCCTTTTGCACGCTGTACGGCCTGAGCGGCATCGGCTGCGCGGCAGGATGGGCGTCGGCGCATACGATCGGGGGCCTCAGCGTCCACCACGCAGCGATGCTCGGGGCATGGCTCGCCTGCATCGCCGCGGCGAGTGGGGTTTGCGTCGCGCTGCGGCGACACGGCGACAGCATGATCGACAAGACGTCCTGGACGCTCGCGGTCGTCGGGCTGTTGGCAACGATCGTGACCGGCCTGCCGATCGTGCTCGTCCCGGCCTGCCTCTAGCGAAACTAGCGGGAGCCGCGCTCCCGCCAAAGGTTCAGACGCGCATCGGCATCAGCACGTACAGCGCCGCGGACTTGTCATTCTCGCGAATCAGCGTCGGCGCGGCGGCATCGGCCAAGTGAACCTCGATCGTGTCGCCATCGAGCTGCCCGAGGATGTCGAGCAGATAGCGGCTGTTGAACCCGATCTCGAAGCCGAGCGCGGTGTAGTCGCCGGGGACTTCCTCCGCCGCGGTGCCGTTTTCGGGCGAGCTCACCGACAGGATGATCTTGTCGCGATCGAGCGCCATCTTGACCGCACGGGTCTTCTCGGTCGCGATCGTCGAGACGCGGTCGACGCCTTCCTCGAAGCTGCGCGGGTCGATCTTGAGGATCTTGTCGTTGCCGGTGGGGATGACGCGGCTGTAATCCGGGAAGGTCCCGTCGATCAGCTTGGACGTCAGCAGCGCCTGCCCCAGATCGAAGCGGATCTTGGTCGGCGACATCGACACGCCGACCGACCCGTCGATCTCGTCGAGCAGCTTGCGCAGCTCGGCGATGCACTTCCGCGGGATGATGATGTCGGGCATCGATTCGGCGCCATCCGGACGCGGCATCGTGACGCGCGCAAGGCGGTGGCCGTCGGTCGCGGCGGCCTTGAGCACGGGGAGCGGATCCTCCGACACGTGCCAGAAGATGCCGTTCAGATAATAACGCGTTTCCTCGGTCGAGATCGCGAAGCGCGTCTTGTCGATGATCTGCTTGAGCGTCTCGGCGGGCAGCTCGAAGCTGACCGGGAGCTCGCCCTCGGCGATCACCGGGAAATCGTCGCGCGGCAGCGTGCCGAGCTGGAACTTGGCTCGCCCCGCCATGATCGTCATCTTGCCCTCGGCCGCGCTGAGCGAGACCTGGCTGCCCTCGGGCAGCTTGCGCGCGATGTCGAACAGCGTGTGCGCCGACACGGTGGTCGAGCCGGGCTGGTCGACCGCGGCTGCGATCGTCTCGTTGATCTGGAGATCCAGATCGGTCGCCATCAGCTTGAGGCCGCCCTCGGCGGTCGCCTCGATCAGGACGTTGGACAGGATTGGAATGGTATTGCGCCGCTCAACCACCGACTGGACGTGGCTAAGCCCCTTCAACAAGGTTGCGCGTTCGATCGTCGCCTTCATGCCGTTCCCCCGGGCCGCTGCCCCATTTTCAGCCCGTTCCGGTGCGCACCGGGGGCAATTCGCCGTGTGCCTTTCCTTAAACATAAAAGGGGCCGGAGCAAGCGCCCCGACCCCTCTTTCCCGTACCTAAATCAGGCGCGGGCCGTCTCTTTCTCGGTCATAACCGACCGGATCAGAAGCGGAAGCCAACTCCGGCCAGGACCTGGTGACGGTCCGTATCGACGCCGAAGTTGTTGGTGTTCGCGCCATTCGCGAACTCGAGACGCGCATTGCCGTAGTTCGAATAGCGATACTCGACCTTGGCATAGGTGCGCGGCGTGATCGCCTGCTCGAGGCCCGCGCCGACGCGGTAGCCGTCAAGCGTGTAATGCTCGCCGGTGGTGACCGTGCCGTTGTTCGCGGTCAGGTCGAGGCGGGCGTTGGTGTAGCCACCCTTTGCGTACAGCAGCGTCGCCGGGGTCAGCTTGTAGCCGACGCGGCCACCGACATAGAAGTCGCGGCCCGCCTTGACGCGGCCATAGCCGAGCGCCGCTGCGTCGACCGGATTGTTGGTGACCTTGCTGGTCGACCCGGTGACTTCGCCTTCGATGCCGTAGACGATCCGGCTGCCGTTATCGAAATCATAGCCGATGTCGCCGCCATAGGTCAGGCCGTCGGCACCGCGGTCGCCGCGGATGCTCGAATCCTCGGTGCTGCCGGGCTTGAGATTGTCGTAGCCGAGCAGGACGCCGGCGCGCGGGCCGTTGAACGCGCGGTCGGAAGGGGGCGGGCCGTCCTGGGCCAGTGCGGGGGCTGCCATGCCGAGACCGAAAGCGGCTGCGGCGGCGGTGAGGACGATCTTGCGCATAGGGGGTACTCCAATGGTGTTCGCCCGCCGCTGTGTGAGCCTGTGTGCGGCGGGGAAGGCTCAGATAGGCGCTCCGCCGGGGGCTTGCATGAACCTCAGATAAACGCGGAAATCCGTTGCTTTTGGGCCACACGGGGTTGAAGACGCGGCCATGGATTCCAACGCCCAGAAGCTGTCGCAAACCGCCAACATCTCGCCACGGAGCGGCCGCGATTACATCGCGCGGCACGGCGAAACGGTCTTCAATGCGGCCGGACGGTTACAGGGCGAGCACCCGCACACCCCGCTCACCCGCGCAGGTTTCGCGCAGGCCGAGGAGATGGGACGTGCGCTTCGGACAAAATTAGGCGCGAAACCTGCGCTGACGCTATGGGCATCGCCGACCGGACGCGCGTTGCAGACGCTCGCGGTGATCGCGGAACACCTCGAACTCGACTGGCACGGCGCGAAAACCGACTCGCGACTGGTCGAAATCGGGACCGGGGACTGGGCCGGGCGCTATTATGCGGACCTCGCGGCGGAAGGGCTGAAAGTGGTCGACCGCACCACCGGTCTGCTTCACCCCGCCCCGAACGGCGAACATTATCCCGCGATCGCGGCGCGCGTGTCGGGCTGGCTTGCCGACACGCAGGACGATCCGGGTGACCGGCTCGTCATCATGCACGGGATCTCCAGCCGGGTGTTGCGCGGGGTGATGACCGGCGCACCCGAGCTGCCCGGCTATGGCGCACCCGCCGCCCCGGGCCTTCCGCAGGGGTCGCTCGTGCTGATCGAGCGCGGGCAGGAGACGCTGGTCCACCGCGGCGCGGGGCATGCCCCGGCGTGAGCCGCCGGGCGCTGACGGCGCTCGCGCTGGTCGCAGCGCCTGCCGTTATCATCACCGCCGCTACCACCGTTGCCGCCGCCCCGATGGCGAACGGTGGCGCGCGCGAGACGATCGGCATCTTCAATCGCTGGGGCGCATTCGCGGATGCCAGCCCGCCACGCTGCTATGCGATCGCCCAGCCGGTCACCGCCGGCGGTGCGGAACGCTGGCGCCCGTTCGCGAGCATCGCCTCCTTCCCGGATCGGCGATCGGGGGGCGGTGCGCGCAATCAGATCCACCTCCGGCTCAGCCGCGCACGCAATCCGCAGGCCCGCGTCACGCTGTCGGTCGGGGAACGCCGCTTCGACCTCGTCGCCTCCGCAGCCGACGCATGGGCCCCCGACACGCGCACCGACGCCGCGATCGTCTCGGCGATCCGCGCCAGCCGCAGCATGAGCGTGGAGGCGCTGGGTCGTAGCGGCACGCCGTTCGCCGACGTCTATGCCTTGCGTGGAGCCGCGACGGCGATCGACGCAGCGGCGCTGGCCTGCCTCGGACGGTAGCGCGCAGGGCGGGTCAAACGTCGCTATGGTTGCACAGACGCAGGACGGGAGCGTCAGGCGGATATTTACGCCAAGCGGTTGATAACCATACGATAATGCCTGGTCGCAAGGTCAGCCGTCGGAGTGGCGCAGGGTTCGCACGATGAGGCTGTTGTGGAGGAGCTGGATCGCGACCAACAGCGCGCCACTCCCGAACATCACCGGTCACACGAGCGCCTCCTGCCCGGCGCGCGGCGGAAGCGTCTGCGACAGGACCGCCACAACCCCCAGCACGCCCGTCGCCAGCACCGGGACGAACGCCAGCGCCACAGGCCGCGGCGCGCTCCAGGTGACCCGGCCGTCCAGCCACCATTGTATCGGCAGCCGCAATTCGTGGCGTAAGCGCATATTTGCGAGGATTGCCGACACGATCGTCGTCACGCCGACCGGAATTACGACACCAAGGTAAGCTATAGCGCGAATCTCCGAGCGAATCATACCAGCGCCACAGGAGCGCTCAAAACAGATCGGGAAACGTAACCGACATGGCTAACGCCGAGTTTACCAAATTCCGTCTCAATTCAGGATCCTGTTAACTAAGCTGTCAAGTTGATCAGCCCCCTTTTTTGGAGAAATACGGTCCCAGCCAAACCGCCGACGAAAGATAGTGTAATGCGTAAACAGATCGCCTTCGCCTTTGCCGCTGCAATGCTTGCCGCTGGCCCCGCCCATGCCACCAGTTTCCTGGTATCGACCACCACCGCCGGTAATACCGGCAGCAGCGACGCGGGACGCATCTATACCGCAACCAACGGCAGCGGGAAGCTGAACGTCAAGGTCACCGGTTGGTCCAGCATCAACGGCGTGATCGACAATAGCGCGGTCGGCTCCTACGGCACCGCGGGCCTCGGGATCATCAACCGGAACGAGACCGGCGCGAACGGCACCCACCAGGCGGACAGCTCCGGTGGCACCGATTTCTTTCTGCTGCAGTTCGACCAGGCCGTGAAGCTGACCTCGGCGGTCTTCAACAGCTATGCGTTCAACGGCTATGCGCCCGACAATAACGCGCTGCTCGGCTGGGGATCGACCACCGCCGCCTGGAACAGCACGCTGCCGATCGACGGATACAGCTATGCCAGCCTCGCGAGCGCGTTCAAGGGAACCGCGACGTCCATCGGCACCGGTGCGAGCGGATCGCGCGGGATCGCGCTGGGCGACCAGGCGTTCGGCAACGTCTGGATGATCAGCGCAACTACGCCCGACGGCGGCAAGGCATATGATGCCTTCAAGCTCGGCGGTTTCAGCGTGAGCACCATGGCCGCCGTCCCCGAGCCCGCAACCTGGGCGATGATGCTGATCGGCTTCGGCTTCGCAGGTGCAGGGCTGCGCTATCGCCGTCGCCAGACGGCGGTTTCCTTCGCCGCGGCCTGATTGGTCCGTCGCTTCGGCGTATGAGAAGGCCGCCAATGTTCCGGGAGGGGCGTTGGCGGCCCCTTCTGTGTTTGTCATGCGGCGCTCGTCACAAACGCCGATGACATGCTTGAACCATTGAGCCTCGCTTACGGACGTTTTCGTGCGTCCGCTTACGTGACCAAAGGCTGCCGGTGACTTTTCGTGCACGGCGATCCTGTTCCTGTCGTCTGAACGTCGCACCGTGATGCAAAGCCGACGTCAACTGCGCCGCTTTGGTGCATTACATGTATCGAGATCGGACAGCCTAGTAGCACAGGGCCGCTGTCGGATTGCTTGAACGCACTTCGTGGTTCGGAGCAAGCCGACCACCCTGGAGAACCCCGTAGCCTCGACGGGTCCAAACTCCATCCTTCCAAATCGCCCTGACCAAACGGGCATCGTGGCGGCAGGAAGATCAAGAAGGCCTACCACGCTGGCAAGGCACTGCGGAGAGCCAGTCACCTCGATGTTCACGCGCTGGGGTGGTTCAGTCTCCCCTGCATGGCAAGCAGCGCAAGTAAACACCGCAACGATCGCAAGCTTGATCGTCATTGCTGAACGCTCCTCATCGTGGTGAACGTCTGCAACAGTCCCACGACTGCGTCGACCGAGCTTGCGTTCGCAACGTTAACCATATTGACCCGGCCATCGCATGCTGCCACCAACGTCTTCAAACAAACATCTGATCCGGAAGTGTTTTTTGCATGGCGCGTGATAGTAGGATCGATACGATACGCGGCTTTGCAATGGTTACCATCATTATCAACCATTTTTCGTTTCTGTCGGCAGAGCTTGGAATGACGGGCCCTCAAATACCGACTGCGACGACCGTTTCACTTTCGTCCGCGGCGGAAATATTTGTAGCATTGTCGGGCTACATGGTTGGAATGGTCTATGTAAATAAACCTAATGCGACGGCGCTGTTGTTTGTCCGAGCTACAAAACTTTACGCATGGAACTTCGCACTTTTCATAGCGGCGGTACTATCTACATTTGCGACAAATCAACAGTTTAATGCAGCAACCAACTTTACACCGTTGACGACAGCTCCATTACAAGCTGCGGCTTATTTTTCGGTCCTGACCTACGGTCCTTTTATACTCAATGTTCTGCATTTGTACGTTACGTTGCTTTTGATAAGTCCAGTAGCAGTGTGGCTTATTCGTCGCTCACCACTGATTTTGGTAGCGACATCAATGACGGTATACCTTGCATTCCAGGTTTTTGTGCGGATTTACCCTGAACTGGGCGGTTCGCCTAACCCCCTTGAGAAAAGCGCTTGGTCACTCCACCCGTTGGCGTGGCAGGTGATATTCTTCGTCGCCATGGCGGGTGGCAGCGTCCGGCTGCATGATCGCGTCTTTGCCTTACTCGAAAAACAGCGCTGGATATTCTGGGCATCACTGGCTCTGTTTGCGTTGATAGGAACACTGAAGATCGTACTGGATCTCCCGCGCATTCCGCTCGCTGATCACGGGACTCTTGGGCCGGCAAGAGCAGCGCATGCCATATTGGTCGTTTTACTTTATGCCGGGGTGGTTACGGTTCTGAGAAACCACCTAGATAGCCTGATACTTCGATCGGCCGCTCTGATCGGTCGGCACAGTCTAAACGCATTTTTATTTAGCACTGTGGCGACATTCATCGGTCTCTATATATGGCAACAGCTCGGGTTGGGTTGGCTTGGTTATATAGCCATCACGATAACTTCGGTTCTAGCGACGTGGGCAGCGGCAAAATATTGGGACAAACGCAAGTTTGCCAAAACCTCAAGATCGGGATCCATAAACGGGATTCCCTTGGGGGCTCGAATCTGAGATCCGGCTCGGATCTAGTCGATCCGCCCACCCAAGCGTTTGGTCCCGGAGTGTAGAGATACGGTCGATCTCAATTCGGCTGGAATCGTTTGTCCAAAAGCGTGCAAGATATTCGTAGGACGTGAGGCCGCGCATCTCGAGACGACGCGATTAATTCCGACATGGAGGTGGAAATTGGCCTCCAGCGTATGCAAGCCGTCATCGAGGCACCAGCGTGTGGCGGCGGAACGCTGCAACCATCGCTTTCCCCGCATTGCTTCCCCGGCGAAGGCCGGGGCCCAGTAGCGGAGGTGGAGGTAACGAAGCGCAATCGCTCGCACTCTTCTGCCTTTCTCCTGGGCCCCGGCCTTCGCCGGGGAAGCGCTACACCGAATGCCTGATGCAAGCATCAGCCCCCGCAACGCTGTCGCAAAGTGCCATATTTCGACTGTGTCGAACCTCGGCACTTTAGCGAACGATGTGTTTTTTTTCGAAACGGCGGGCAACCAGCGTCGCGACGGCACCCTCTGGACCAATGCCATCCGAAGACCGTCACATCCTGCAAGCCCCCGCCGCAACGCCCAGATCACCCCCCCCCCACAGGGAGTAGAAAATCCCGCCATTTTCCCCTATGTGCAGCCCCATGCAGACAGCACCAGCCTACGCCATGCCCATTCCGGGGCATATCGACCCCGTACCCGTGCCGCGCGCGCTGGTGCCGCGCAGCGATGGGCGGATCGATCTGCTCGGCCTGTCCAAGCTCGATCTGCGAATGGCGCTAGAAACATCGCAGCTCGACCCCAAGCAGGCGAAGCTGCGCGCCAAGCAATTGTGGCACTGGATCTACAATCGCGGCGTCACCGACTTTTCGCTGATGACCGACATCTCAAAGACGATGCAGCCGTGGCTCGAGCAGCGCTTCACGATCAGCCGCCCGCAAGTGGTCGAGGCGCAGGTTTCGACTGACGGGACGCGCAAGTGGCTGCTGCGCACCGACGACGGCAATGATTACGAGATGGTGTTCATCCCCGATGCGGACCGCGGCACCTTGTGCGTGTCGAGCCAGGTCGGCTGCACGCTCAATTGCCGCTTCTGCCATACCGGCACGATGCGGCTGGTGCGCAACCTCAGCCCGAGCGAAATCGTCGGGCAGGTGATGCTCGCGCGCGATGCTTTGGGCGAATGGCCGAGCCAGCCCGAGGGGCGGATGCTCACCAACATCGTGATGATGGGGATGGGCGAGCCGCTCTATAATTTCGACAATGTCCGCGACGGGTTGAAGATCGTGATGGACGGCGACGGGATCGGCCTGTCGCGGCGGCGGATCACGCTGTCGACCTCGGGCGTGGTGCCGCTGATGGCGCGCGCGGGGGAGGAGATTTCGGTCAACCTCGCGGTGTCGCTCCATGCCGTCACCAACGAGATCCGCGACGAAATCGTGCCGATCAACCGCAAGTATAAGCTCGAGGAAGTGCTGCAGGCGTGCGCGGACTATCCGGGCGCGAACAATGCGCGGCGGATCACGTTCGAATATGTGATGCTTAAAGACAAGAACGACAGCGACGCGGATGCGCGCGAGCTGGTGCGGTTGCTCAAATTCTACGACCTGCCGGCGAAGGTCAATCTGATCCCGTTCAACCCGTGGCCGGGCGCGCCCTATGAATGCTCGACCCCGGAGCGGATCAAGGCGTTCTCGAACATCGTGTTCGACGCCGGGATCAGCGCCCCGGTCCGCACCCCGCGCGGGCGCGACATCGACGCGGCATGCGGGCAGCTCAAGACCGCGAGCGAAAAGAAGACCCGCGCCGAGCTCGACCGGCTGGCGGAAGAGAAGCAGGCGGCGCTGGGCTAGGGTTGCTCCCCCCTCCCCGTTCGGGCTGAGCGAAGTCGAAGCCCCCGTCTCCCCACAAGCCCTCAGCTAGTGTGGCGGTGCCCTTCGACTGCGCTCAGGGCGAACGGGGTGGGGGGATCAGGCCGGGCCGTCCCCCTCCAGCCCGTAGAAATCGACCGCCGCACCGTGGAACAACCGGTCGATGTCCGCGCCCACCGCGCGCGCCATCCGCAGCGCATCGTCGTGCCAGCGCCGCCAATCGTCCCCCGACAGCCGCACGACCGGCCAGTCGCTCCCCCACATCAGCCGCGGCCCGAACGCGTCGACGAGGTGCGCGACATAAGGCGCGAGGTCGTCCGCGGGCTGACCGGGTGCCTGTTCGGTCCGCAACCCGGACAGTTTGCACTGCACCCCAAGCCCGGCGAGCGTCGCGATGTGCTCGCGCCACGGGTCGAGCGTGCCAGTCGCGGCGAACGGCTTGGCGGCATGGTCGATCACGATCGGCAGATCGGGCCAGCGCTCGACGAAGCGCGCGAGCATCGGCAGATGGCGCGGCTGGACCAGCGCATCGAGCCGCAATCCCGCCGCCTGCATCGCCGCGATCGCAGGGGTAAGCGCCTCGCCGAGCAGCCAGTCACTATCCTCGATCGCCTGCAGCATCGGGCGCAGGCCGCGCAACAATGGGTTCGCCGCCAGCGCAGCGATGCGATCGGGCGCAGCGGGATCGGCGAGATCGACCCAGCCGACCACCGCGCGCACCAGCGGCGTCCGCTCTGCCAGCGCGAGCATCCAGTCGGTATCGGCGTCGGTCGGCTGCGACTGGACCAGCACGCTTCCCGCAAGGTCGAGGCCGTCGAGCGACGATAGCAAGTCGTCCGGGCCGAAGTCGCGGTGGATCGGCGCTTCCGCGGCGGTTGGCCACTCATGCCCGGGCGTCGTCAGCGACCAGAAGTGCTGGTGCGCATCGATCCATCGCGTCATCGTCATGTTCCCGTGCAAGTCCTTGCGCCGGGATGCCCTTTGGCCGCCGCGGAGGCCAGCCCTGTCCGCTTCACAAATAGCGCATCCACGCCTGTCCGCTCGTCCGCTTGACTCGCGTGAACGCACGGCACGCGAACCACCCCGGCACCGCGACCGCCGCCGCGATCAGCCACAGGCTCGCGACGTTGCCGACGCTGACCAGCGGTGCGTCATGCGGCACGACCAGACCGACCGCGCGATTGAGACCGTGCAGGGCGTACAGATGCACCACGTAGAAGAACAAGGGCACGCCACCGAACACCGCGAGCCCCTTGCCCAAACCCCCGCCCCACCGCTCGAAGACCGCGAGCAACGGCAAGCCCAGCCCCAGCGTCACCAGCAGGAAATCGGCGGACGGCGGATATTTGGTGAGGTTGAGCACGCTCATCGTCGTCGACAGCGCATCCGGCCCACTTACCCACGGCGTCCGATCGCCATAGACGTTGGTGGCGCGCAGCAGCGCAAACAGCGCAAGCGCCACCACCCCCACGCCGACCAGCCGGCGTCCGCGCACCGCAGGCGTCACCGCTCGCGCAAACCACGGCCCGATCGCATAACCAAGCAGGATCACGCCGATCCACGGCAGCACCGGATAGGACGTCCGCGCCTGCGCGCCCCACGGCAGATCGATAAGGCCGCGGTCGTGCAGGATCGCCCAGGGGACGTGCCACGCCGATCCGACCGGCGCTTCGATCCCGTCGAGCAGATTGTGCCCGAGCACGATCGCCAGCCCGAGCGCGATCAGCCCCCACCGTGGCAAATGTAGCAACCCCGAAAGCGCGATCATCGCCACGCCAATCGCCCAGATGACCTGGAGGTAGATTAGCTTGGGGGTCGGATCGAAGCTCCACGCGAAGCTGACCACGGTCAGTTCGAGCGCGATCAGGAACAGCCCGCGCTTGAACAGAAACGCCGATGCCGCGCCCGCCCCGCCTTTCGCGGCCCCGTACAGATACGCCGCGAGCCCGGTCAGCAGCAGGAACACCGGTGCGCAGAAATGCGCGGTTAAGCGCGTGAAGAACAGCTCGGGCGGCGTCGTCGCAAGGGTCATTGGGTCGCTGACCTGCGCGTGGAAATAGAAGAACTCGCGGGTGTGATCGACCAGCATCAGCAGCATCACCAGCCCGCGCAACGCATCGATCGACCCGATACGATGCGACGATAGCGCCTGGGTTACGGGGACTTGCGCGATCGGTGCGGGATCGCGCGATGCGCTTGACAGGGTCGGGTTCATACGAAAGGGGATGGTACAACATATCCCGAAAGGCAAGCCTTGCGCTATCATCTCCTGGCCGCAGCGATGTCGTCGCTCCCGTTCGCGCCCGCCGAAGCGGAACCGCGCGAGGCACCGCCGGTGGAAACGTCCGTCCCCGAAATCAGGGATGATGCGGGCGCGGACGGCAGCGCCGACATCGTCGTTCTGGGCACGCGCCGAACCAGCGTCGACCGGGCGCTGTCGTCGGACGCGATCACCGAGCGCATGTCGCAATCGAGCCGGTCGATCGAACGCGACTTGCTGAGCGCGGCGGGCACGTATCGCCTGGCGGACGCGCTGGAACTCGTCAGCGGGGTCAGCAACCAGAACAATCGCGGCGGCTTCCTCGACAATTTCGCGATCCGCGGGTTTCTCGGGACGCCCGATGGCGGGGCGGAATATTATGTCGATGGCTTCCTCGCCAACCGCGGCCTCGCGCCGCCGCGCGACCCGGCGACGGCCGAGCGGATCGAGCTGCTCAAGGGACCGTCGGGCGCGATCTTCGGTGACATCGATCCGGGCGGGCGCGTCAACATCGTCAGCAAGACTCCGCAATCCAAGGCGGCCGCGTCGGCGACCTTCACCTACGGGTCGTTCGACACGCGGCGAGTCGAGCTCGATGCGACCGGGCCGCTCACCGGCACGCTTTCGGCGCGGCTGGTGGTCGCGGGCGAGGACAGCGACGGCTGGCGCGATTTCGTGACGCTCAGCCGCCGCGTGGTCGCGCCGTCGCTGCGCTGGTCGCCGTCCGCCGCTGCGCAGCTAACCTATGTCGGCGAGATCACCCGGTTCGACGCGCCGTTCGACCGCGGGATCCCCGCGATCCGCGGCGACGCCAATGCCGTGCCGCGCACCCGTTTCTATGGCGAGCCCGGCGACGGACTGACGCGCTTCCGCAACCAGCGGCATCAAGTGACCGGCGTGTTCGGGCTGGGCAATGGCTGGTCGTTGAACGGCGGAGTCGCCTATCGCACGGGAACGCTGACGGGGTTCTCATCGGATCATGTCCAGCTCCGCCCCGACGACCGCACGCTGTGGCGGCAACGCCGCCAGCGCGATTACGCGGTCGACGACCTGTCCGCGCGCGCCGAACTGTCCGGGCGGATCGGCGCGCATCGCGTCGCTGTCGGCGTGAAGGGCTATTATCTCGACTATCAGGACCGCTACCTCCGCCGCACCCCGACCGCCGCCGCGCCTTATGCGATCAATGTCGACACGCCGGTCTACGGCATGCCGGGGCCGACCCCGATCCCGTTCGTCGACAATCGCGAGAAGCGCTGGGCGGGAACGGTCTATGTCCAGGACATGTGGGAAGCGACCGAACGGCTGACGCTGTCGGGCGGGCTTCGCGTCGATCCGTACCGCCAGCGGCTCGCCAATCTGCGCACCGGGCTCACCGTGCGGCGCGTCGATGCCCCCGTGAACGGCCGGGTCGGCGCGCGCTATCAGGTCGCTGAGCATGTCGCGCTCCACGCCAATTGGGGGGAGAGCTTCCTGCTCAACTCGGGCACCGACCGGTTCGGCACCGGCTTCGGGCCGGAGACGGGCAAGGGCTATGAAGTCGGGGTCTCCGGGGCTTGGCGCGGGATCGACGTCGCGGCAACGTGGTTCGACATCACCAAACGCGGCATCCTCACCAACGACCCGACCGACCCCGGCTATCTCGCGCCGGTCGGGCAATTGTCGAGCAAGGGCATCGAACTCGACGGATCGCTCAAGCTGGGGCCGCGCTGGCAGGTCGTCGCCAATTACGCCTGGACTCGCGCGCGCACCGACGACGCCACCTTCGCGACCGACCGCGTGCTCAACGTGCCCGAGCATAGCGGCGGCGTGTTCGTGCTCGGGCGGTTCGGTCCCACGCCCGGGCTCGGCCTGTCGGGGAGCGCGGGGGTGGCCTATGTCGGCGACCGTGCGGGCGCGATCGATGCGAGCGGGCTGGTGCTGCCGGGTTACGTGAAGGCCAAGGCGTCCGCCGAATACGGCGTGTCGCGGCATGTCTCGCTTCGGGTCGAAGCGGACAATCTGTTCGATGCGCGTTATGCACAAAGTTCGTACAGCCCGGTGTGGGTGTTTCCTGGTTCGCCGCGGACGGTGCGGTTCAGCGTTCAGGTTCACGGCTAGGCCAAGGTGTTTCGAGGGTGATCGCCAGCCTGTTCGGTCGCCCGAACCCATCGGGGCGCTTGTTCCTGCTCGCCACCCCCAATCCGTTCGGGCTGAGCGAAGTCGAAGCCCCTCTCCCCCGCAAGCCTCGGTTTGCGTGGTGGGCGGCCCTTCGACTGCGCTTAGGGCGAACGGTAGTGGGAGGGGCCGGACTCCCAAGACCGTCGCCCTCTCAGCCGGGAAACCGCTGCAACGGAAGCACCAGCCCCGCCGCGACGAAATAGGTCGCATCGACTTGCCCCGCCACCGCCTGGTTGAGCCGCCCCGCCGCATCGCGGAAGCTGCGGCCGAGCGGATGATCGGGGACGATCCCCATCCCCACCTCGTTCGTCACGATCACGATCGGCAGCGGACTCCCCGCGATGGCACCCAGCAGATCGTCCGTCGCCCCCGCAATGTCATGCTCGCCGAGCATCAGGTTGGACAGCCACAGCGTCAGGCAATCGACCAGCACCGCGCCCGTCTCGACCGAAGCGATCGCCGCGGGCAGCGCGAGCGGGCACTCCACCGTGCGCCAACGTTCGCCCCGGTCGGCGCGGTGCCGCGCGATCCGGTCCGCCATCTCGCCGTCGCGGCCCTCGGCGGTGGCGAGATAGGCGAGCGGTCCCGCGCAGGCCTCCGCCGTTTGCTGCGCCAAGCGGCTCTTGCCAGAGCGGGCACCGCCCAGGAATAGTGTCGTCCGTGTCACATCTTGCCCTTGCCCAAAGCGCGCTCTAGACGCGCCGATGCGACAGGTTCCCAGAGATGGGATGAAAAGGGAACCCGGAAGCGCGCGGGCACGCGCGTCATCCGGGGCTGTCCCCGCAACTGTGACCGGCGAGTCTTGCTCCATTCGTGCGCCACTGGATCTCCGGATTCGGGAAGGCCGAGCCAGACGACGACCCGGGAGCCAGGAGACCTGCCTGTCGCGGTTGTCCTTCGTCCGGCCGGGGTGTGCCGCGCGATCGAGGTTTTCCTCGTGAGACGACGTGGTTGGGGTCGTGCGCGGGGCGGAAAGCGGAATTCCGATTCAGCGCCGTGCGTGCCCCCGTAGCTGTTGCGAAGGGGAAAATCCGTGAAGACCTGTGCCTATCTGATCCTGTTGCCGAGCATCGCCGCCGCCGCGCCCGTGTTTGCCGAGAGCGCGCAATCCACCGCCACGCTGGAGCAAGCCGCTAACGCATCGCAGGATATCGTCGTCACCGCCAACCGCGCGGCGCGCCCGGCGGAGACCGTCGGCCAGTCGGTCACGGTGCTCGACACCGCGACGATCACCGAGCGCCAGGCGGTCGTTGTGTCCGACCTGCTGCGCCAGACGCCCGGCGTCACCGTTGTGCGCAACGGCGGGATCGGCACGACCACCTCGGTCAGCATCCGCGGCGCGGACAGCGACCAGACCGTCGCGCTGATCGATGGGATCAAGCTCAACGATCCCTCCGCCCCCGGTGGCGGGTTCAACTTCGGCAATCTGCTGATCGGCAACATCCAGCGGATCGAAGTGCTGCGCGGCGCGCAATCGGTGCTGTGGGGCAGCCAGGCGATCGGCGGCGTCGTCAATCTCATCACCCGCCAGCCGACCGAGCAGATCGCGATCAACGCGCGCGCCGAGGGCGGCGGCTATGGCACCGCGCAGGGGTTCGCCAACGTCTCGGGCAAGGTCGGGCCGGTCTCGGCAAGCCTCGGCGGCGGCTATTACAGCACCGACGGGATCTCGGCCTATGCCCCGGGCACCGAGCGGGACGGGTACCGCAACTATGCCGCAAACGGCAGCCTGGGGATCGCGCTGGCCCGCGACGTCTCGGTCGACCTGCGCGGTTTCTATACCAACAGCCGGACCGACATCGACGGTTTCCCGCCGCCCAACTTCACCTTCGGCGACACGCGCGAATATGGCGATGTGGAGCAATGGCTGGGCTATGCCGGGCTCAACGCCGCCTTGTTCGACGGGCGTCTGCGCAACCGCTTCGGTTATGCGCATACCGACACCGACCGGCGCAACATCGACCCCGATGGCGACCCGACCGAGACGTTCCGCGGGATCGGCCGCAACGACCGGCTGGAATATCAGGGGACCGCGAACGTCACCTCGGCGGTGTTCGCGACCTTCGGCGCGGAGCGGGAAGTGTCGCGCTTTTCCTCGTCGAGCTACGGCGGGCCGGTCACGCGCGGCCGGGCGCGGCTGTTCAGCGTTTACGGCCAGTTGGCCGTCACCCCGATCACCGGGCTGACCGCGACGGGCGGCGTGCGGCATGACGACCACAATGTGTTCGGCGGCGCGACGACCTTTTCGGGCAGCGGCGTCTATTCGCCCAATGGCGGCGCGACCACCCTGCGCGCGAGCTATTCGGAAGGCTTCAAGGCGCCGACGCTGTACCAGTTGCAGAGCGAATACGGGAACACGGCGCTGCGCCCGGAACGCTCGGACGGCTGGGATGCCGGGGTAACGCAAAAGGCGCTGAACGGCGCGGTCGAAGCGAGCGCGACCTACTTCCGTCGCAACTCGTCCGATCTCATCACCTTCGTGTCATGCGACGCGGCCCTGACCGGGATTTGTGCCGATCGCCCGTTCGGCACCTATGACAATATCGCACGAACTCGGGCGCAGGGGGTGGAACTGACGCTGCTGTTGCGTCCGGTCGAGCCGCTGACGGTGAGCGCGAGCTACACCTATCTCGATGCGGTCGACCGTTCCGCCGGCACCGCCACCTTTGGGCGCAAGCTGGCGCGGCGGCCGAACCAGAGCATCACGGTCAACGCCGATTACCGCTGGAGCTTCGGGCTGACGACCGGCGCGACGCTGACGTCGGTCGGGGACAGTTTCGACAACGCATCGAACGCGCGGCGGCTCGATGGTTATGTGCTGGGTGACGTGCGCGCGTCCTTCCCGGTTACGAAGAAGGTCGAGGTGTTCGGGCGGGTCGAGAACGTGTTCGATACGAAATACCAGACGATCTACCAATATGGTCAGCCCGGCCGCGCTGCCTTCGGCGGCGTCCGCCTGACGTATTGAGCGTTGCGCGCGCGCGATCTTGCCCTGTTCCACGCGCACGGCGGGCGCGTGGACGCCGCGCGTGCAATGTTCGGCGGAGACGAATGGATCGACCTGTCGACCGGGATCGCGCCCTGGGCGTGGCCGGTCGCGGACGTGCAGCTCGGGTGGGAGCAGCTCCCCGAACCGGGCGCGATCGCGGCGCTAGAGGCAGCCGCGGCGGAGGCGTTCGGGGTAGCCGATCCGGCGCGGGTCGTCGCGGTGCCGGGGAGCGACCTCGCGATGCGGCTGCTCGCGCCGGTGATCGCTGCGCGGCGGCCGTGCGTGGTGCGGCCGGGCTATGCGGGGCATCTCGCGGCATGGCCTGACGCGGTGGCGATCTTCGCGGACGCGCTGCGTGGCGTTGCGAGCGGTTCCCCCGCGCGGGAGCATGGCGGCGTGGGGGACGCCGACCTGCTCGTCCTCGCCAGCCCGGCCAACCCGGATGGACGCGTCACCGATCCCGCGCTGCTCCGCACCCTGGCGCAGCGGATGACCGTGGTGGTCGACGAAGCCTATGCCGACCCCGCGCCGGGCCTGTGCCCGGATGCCGACGACCGCCTCGTCGTGTTGCGCTCGTTCGGGAAATTCTACGGCCTGCCCGGGCTTCGGCTAGGGTTCGTCATCGCAGGAACCGATCATGCGCCGCGACTGCGGGCGTTGCTCGGCGACTGGCCGGTGTCGTCCGCGGCGATCGCGATCGGCACCGCGGCGTATCGCGACCAGCACTGGCACCGCGCACAACAGGCGCGCATCACCGAGACGGGCGGCTTGCTCGACGAAGTGCTGCGCGATGCGGACCTCGACGTCGTCGGCCACGCACCGCTGTTCCGGCTGATTGCATGCGACGGTGCGACAAAGCTGTTCGAAACGCTCGCGCATCATGCCATCCTGACTCGTCCCTTCGCCGACCAGCCCGACCGGCTGCGCATCGGCCTGCCGCGCGGTGCGGCAGGTCTCGTCCGTCTCGCCACCGCGCTCGAGGAGTTCATCCGATGACGACCGAAACCCCGGAAGATTTTGCCCGCCACAACGCCCGCAGCAAGCGCATCGCCGCCGCGCGCGAGCGGATGCAGGCGCGCCGCACGCTCGAACGCGGGCTGCTGATCGTCCACACCGGCAACGGCAAGGGCAAGTCCTCGTCCGCGTTCGGGATGGCGATCCGCAGCATCGGCTGGGGGATGAAGGTCGCGATCCTGCAATATGTGAAGGGCAAGTGGGAGACGGGCGAGCGCAACTTCTTCGAAGCCTACCCCGATCTCGCGACCTTCGAGGTGATGGGCGAAGGCTTCACCTGGGACACGCAGGACCGAGAACTCGACATCGCCGCCGCGCGCGCCGCATGGGAGCGGTCGAAGGCAATGATCCTCGATCCGGGAATCGAGTTCGTGATCCTCGACGAACTCAACATCGTGCTGCGCGACGATACGTTGCCGATCGCCGAGATCGTCGCGTTCCTGAAGGATCGCCCGCTGACCAAGCATATCTGCATCACCGGGCGCGGCGCGAAGCCCGAACTGCTCGAAATCGCGGACCTCGTCACCGATTTCACCGAAGTGAAGCACCCCTATAACGCCGGGTTCAAGGCGCAGAAGGGCGTCGAGTTTTGATCCGATTGCTCGCCTTGCCGATCTTGGCGGCGCTGCTGACCTCCGCCGCGCCGGTGCGCCCGCCGCGGATCGTGTCGATCAACCCGTGTATCGACGCGGTGCTGGTGCGGGTCGCCGACCCCGCGCAGATCGCGGGGATCAGCCATTATTCGCAGGACCCGCGCGCGACCTCGATCCCGCTCGGCATCGCCAATCGCTTCCATGCGACCTCGGGAACCGCGGAAGAGGTCGTCGCGCTCCGCCCCGACATGGTGCTGACCGGCCCGCATACCGAGCCCGCGACCGTCGCCGCGCTCAAGCGGCTGCACATCACGCTGGTACAATATAAGGTGCCCGAAAGCGTGGCGGAGAGCATCACGCAGGTGCGCGACATCGCCGCCGCCGTGCGGCATCCGGAGCGCGGCGCGGCGCTGGCCGCGCGGATCGCGGCGGCGGCGACGCCATCGCGCGCCACGCCGGTCTCGGCGTTGATCTGGCAGTCGGGTGGCCTCGTCCCCGGCAGCGGGACGCTTCCCGACGAATTGCTCCGGCGTGGCGGGTTCCGCAACATGAGTGCTGCCTATGGCCTCAAGAAATGGGACGTGCTGCCGCTCGAATATCTCATCGCCAAACCGCCGCGCGTATTGCTGTCGACCGCCGCCGCCGAGACCGGCGAGGATCGGGTGACGTCGCATCCGGCGGTGCGGCGTTTGGCGCAGCATATCGCGGTCGCGCCCTACCCGACCCGGCTGATGAACTGCGGCGGGCCGACGATCATCGACGCGATGGCGCGGTTGCGGCAAGTGCGCAGCGGGTTCGCGGCATGACCCGGCTCACGCTCTGGCTGGTGATCGCACTCGTGCTGGCGGCCGGTCTGTCGGTCGCCTCGGGCAAGATCTGGGTCCCGCTCGATGCCTGGACCGCCACCGATCCACGCTCGATCATCATCGTCGAACTGCGGCTGCCGCGCACCTTGCTCGCGCTGCTGGTGGGGGGTGCGCTCGGGCTGTCGGGGGCGGTGATGCAGGGGTATCTGCGCAATCCGCTTGCCGATCCCGGGCTGTTCGGCGTGTCGTCGGGCGCGGCGTTCGGCGCGGTGGTGTCGCTCTATTTCGGCTATGCGGTGCAATTGTGGTTGCTGCCCGCCTTCGCGCTGGCCGGGGCCGGGGTGACGATGGCGCTGCTCGCGTTAATCGCGGGGCGATCGGGGAGTTTGATCCTGTTCACGCTCGCAGGCATGATCCTGACGAGCATTACGGGCTCGCTCACCGCGCTCGCGATCAGCCTTGCGCCGACGCCGTTCGTCACGTCGCAGATCGTGACGTGGCTGATGGGGGCGCTGACCGATCGCAGCTGGGACGACGTCAGGGTCGCGCTGCCGCTGATCGTGGTCGGGGCGGCCTTGCTCGCGACCACTGCGCGGTCGCTCGATGCGCTGACGCTCGGCGAACAGGCGGCGAGGTCGGTCGGGGTCGATCCGGGGCGGTTGCAGCTCGTCGTGATCGCGGGCACCGCCTTGTGCGTCGGCGCGGCGGTGGCGTCGGCGGGGATCATCGGGTTCGTCGGGTTGATCGTCCCGCATATGGTGCGCCCGTTCGCAGGCAACCGGCCGTCCGCGATCCTGCTCCCCTCTGCGCTCGGCGGGGCGGTGCTGCTGACGGTGGCGGACAGCCTCGTCCGGCTCGCGCCGACGGTGAGCGAGTTGCGGCTCGGGATCGCGATGTCGATGCTGGGCGGGCCGTTCTTCCTCTACCTGCTGATCCGCATGCGCCGGAGGCTCGCATGAGCGTGCTCGCCGCCGAGGGGATCGGCCTGTCGCTGGACGGCAAGCGCATCCTCGATTCCGTCAGCCACACCTTCCGCCGCGGGCGGGTGACCGCGCTGCTCGGGCCGAACGGCGCGGGCAAGAGCACGCTGCTCGATTGCCTCGCCGCGTTGCGCAAGCCCGACGACGGGGCGGCGACGCTCGACGGGCAGGACGTGCAGCGGATCGACCGGCGGGTGCGCGCGCGCGCGATCGGGCTGCTGCCACAGGCGGCGGACGTGCATTGGAACATCGATGTCGCGACGCTGGTGGGCCTGGGACGCCTGCCGCATCGCGGGCGCTGGGGCGAGACCGCTGCGGACCGCGACGCGGTCGCGCGCGCGCTGGCGGCGACCGACATGGCCGGGCTCGCCGACCAGGGCGTCGAGCATCTCTCGGGCGGCGAGCGCGGTCGCGCGTTGCTCGCGCGCGTGCTGGCGGGGGAGCCCGACTGGCTGCTCGCCGACGAACCGCTCGCTAGCCTCGATCCCGGGCATCAACTCGACGTGCTCGCGAGGTTGCGCAGCATTGCCGATGCGGGGAGCGGCGTCGTGCTGGTGCTGCACGACCTGCATCTGGCGGCGCGCGTCGCCGACGATGCGGTGTTGCTGCGGGGCGGCAGGGTCGTCGCCGCGGGGCCTGCCGAGGACGTGCTGACCGCGCCGCTGATCGCCGAGGCGTATGGCGTCGACGTCGAGATCGGGCTGACGCCCGCGGGCCACCGTTTCATCCTGCCGATCGCGCGGTGAACCATGCCGCGCTGCTGCTCCCGATGCTGATCGCAGAAGCCGCGCTCGGCTATCCGAGAAGCTGGTGGCATCCGGTGATGGCGGTAGGGGCGCTGATCGACGCGCTCGAACGGCGCTGGAACCGCGGCGACGCGGTGCGGCAGCGGCTCGGCGGGATCGCGTTGCTCGGCGTCTTGATCGGGGCGTCGGCGATCCTCGGCACCGGGATTGAGCGGATTGCGGGCCATGGCTGGGGGCTGGCGGTCGTCGTGCTCGTCTGCACGACGGGCCTCGCGCAACGTAGTCTCGACGATCACGTCCGTGCCGTGCTGCGTCCGTTGGCCACGGGGGATCTGCCGGGGGCGCGGAATGCGGTCGCGATGATCGTGGGCCGCGACACCGATACGCTCGACGAAGCGGGCGTCGCCACCGCCGCGATCGAAAGCCTCGCAGAGAGTTTCTGCGACGGCGTCGTCGCGCCCGCCTTCTGGTTCCTGCTCTTGGGCTTGCCGGGCCTGTTCGCGGCCAAGGCGATCAACACTGCGGATTCGATGATCGGCCACCGCACGCCGCGCCACCTCTGGTTCGGCTGGGCCGCCGCGCGCGCGGACGATGGCGTCAACTGGCTCCCCGCCCGCCTGTCGGGCGTGCTGCTTTGCCTGGCGGGGCGCGGCGGCTGGCGGACGATGCTGCGCGATGCGCGACGCCATGCCTCGCCCAATGGCGGCTGGCCCGAAGCCGCGATGGCGGGCGCGCTCGGGCGCACGCTGGGCGGCCCCGTCAGCTATGATCGCGAGCCAGCAATGCGCGCGATCCTCGGGCGCGGCTCCCGCCCCGGTGCGCACGATCTGGCACGCGCGCTGCGGATCTACCGGGTCGCGTGCGGACCGCTATGGCTGATCGTCGGGGGGATCGCATGGCTGGCGTGATGTTGCAGGGGACCGGGTCGGACGTTGGCAAGTCGGTGCTGGTCGCGGGGCTGTGCCGCGTATTCGCCAATCGCGGACTGCGGGTCGCGCCGTTCAAGCCGCAGAACATGTCGAACAACGCCGCCGTCACCGCCGATGGCGGCGAGATCGGCCGCGCACAGGCGTTGCAGGCGATCGCCGCGCGCATACCGGCGAGCGTCGACATGAACCCGGTCCTGCTCAAGCCGCAGAGCGACCGGACCTCGCAACTGGTGGTGCGCGGCAAGGCGCAGGGTACGATGCGCGCGGGCGATTACTGGCGGCGCAAGCCCGAGCTGCTCCCGCAAGTGCTCGCGGCCTACCACCGGCTGCGCGCGGAGGCGGACATCGTCGTGGTCGAGGGCGCGGGGTCGCCCGCCGAGATCAACCTGCGCCGCGGTGACATCGCCAACATGGGGTTTGCGCGCGCAGGCGGAGTGCCGGTCGTGCTGGTCGGCGACATCGATCGCGGCGGCGTGATCGCCGCGCTGGTGGGCACGCAGGCGGTGATCGACCCCGCCGATGCCGCAATGATCCGCGGGTTCCTGATCAACAAGTTCCGTGGCGACGTGTCGCTGTTCGACGACGGCCTCGCCGCGATCGTGGAGCGCACCGGATGGCGCAGCCTCGGCGTCGTGCCGTGGCTTGCGGACGCGGCGCGGCTGCCGGCGGAGGATGCGGTCGCGCTCGGACGCGATACCGGCGATGGCGCGGGCCCGCTGATCGCGGTGCCGATGCTGTCGCGGATCGCCAATTTCGACGATTTCGACGCGCTCGCGCACGAACCCGGCGTCCGGCTCGCGATGATCCCGCCGGGGCAACCGCTCCCCGGCGATGCCGCTCTGATGATCCTGCCCGGGACCAAGGCGACGATTCCCGACCTCGCCTTTCTGCGCGCGCAGGGGTGGGACGTGGATCTCGCCGCGCATGTCCGCCGCGGCGGGCGGGTGCTCGGGATTTGCGGCGGGTATCAGATGTTGGGGAACACGATCGCCGATCCGGACGGGATCGAGGGCGACTCCGGATCGGTCGCGGGACTGGGCCTGCTCCCGATCGGCACGGTGATCCATGCCGACAAGCGCACCCGCCCGATCAGCGGGCGGTTCGCGGACGCGGAGGCGCGCTTTACCGGATACGAGATTCACGCGGGCGTCACGACCGTGGAGTCCTCGGCACCGCCCTTGCTGCGCTTCGACGACGGGGCGCACGACGGGACGACCGCGCGCGACGGACAGATCGGCGGCTGCTACGTCCACGGCCTGTTCGATCAGCCGGAAGCCCGCGCGTGGCTCGTCGCGAGCCTCGGCGCGGTGTCGGACGGGCTCGACCGGCGTGAGACGATCGACGCCGCACTCGACGCGATCGCCTTGGAGCTCGAACGCGTGGTCGATGTCGACGCGCTGCTCACCATCGCAAAGGATGCCGGATGATCGACGAACAGGCCGTGTGGGCGCATCTCGACGCGCTCGCCAAGCCGCGCCGCAGCCTCGGGCGGCTCGAGGAGATCGCGGTTGCGCTCGCGCTGACGCAGGGGCGGATCGATCCGCGCACCCGGCCCCGCCGTGTCGTGCTGTTCGCGGGCGACCACGGCTGCGTCACGGATGGCGTGTCGGCCTGGCCCTCCGCGGTGACGGGGATGATGGTCGGCACGATCCTCGCGGGTGCAGCGACGAGCAATGCGCTGGCCGCTGCGAACGATTGCCCGTTGCGGCTGGTCGATGTCGGCGTCGCAGGGCCGCGCCCGGTCGATCCCCCCGCGTTTTTCTGCGATGCCCGGATCGGCGACGGCAGCGCGAGTCTGGCGCACGGCCCTGCGCTTACGCGCGCGCAGTTCGACGCGGCGTGGCAGGTCGGCGTGGACGAAGCGGACCGTGCAGTTGCGGAAGGGGCCGCGCTGTTGATTGCGGGCGAGATGGGGATCGGCAACACCACGCCCGCCGCGTGCCTCACCGCGCTGCTGACCGGGCTCGATGGCGATGCGGCGGTCGGGCGTGGCGCGGGGGCGGACGATGCGACGCGCGCGACCAAGGCGCGGGTCGTGACCACGGCGGTGGCGCGCGCGCGTGCGCTCATGGACACCGACGCGACCGGCGCGATCGCCGATGTCTGCGGCTATGAGATCGCCGCGATGGCGGGGTTTTACGCGCGCGGCGGCGCACTCGGCTGCACGCTCCTGCTCGACGGCTATGTCGCCACCGCCGCCGCGCTGATCGCCGAGCGGCTCGCGCCGGGCACGGTGCGCAGCATGATCGCGGGGCATCGCTCGGCCGAACCGGGGCACGCCGCGGCGCTTGCAGCACTCGGTCTGGCGCCGATCCTCGAATGGGAAATGCGGCTGGGCGAGGCGAGCGGCGCGCTGGTCGCGCTGCCGTTGCTCGATGCCGCCGCCGCTTTGCTTACCGACGTCGCACGGCTCGACACGATCGGCGCGGACCGGGCGGACTGACATGACGCGCGCGCCACTTTGGGCCCCGCCGTTGCTCGCGCTGCAATTCCTGACGCGGCTGCCGGTGCCGGTGCTTGCGCGGCTTTCGGCGGAGCAGGCGGCGGATGGGCTCGCGCGCGCGATGGCGTGGTTGCCGATCGTCGGCTCGCTGATCGGTCTGGTGACGGCGGGGGTGTTCGCAGGCGCGGGGGCGGTGTGGCCGCCGCTGGTCGCGGCGATCCTCGCGCTGATGGTCGAGGCGTTGCTGACCGGCGCGTTCCACGAGGATGCGGTCGCGGATTTCTGCGATGCGTTCGGCGGCACCGCGCACGGCGAGAGCGCACTCAGGATCATGAAGGACAGCCGGATCGGCACGTATGGCACGCTCGGGCTCGGGCTGTCGGTGGGGTTGCGGCTGGCGGCGATGGTCGCACTGCCCGCGCCGGTCGCGGTCGCGGCGATCGTCGGCGCGGCGACGATGGGCCGGCTGTGGGCGGTGGCGCTCGCAGGGGTCGTCGCGCCGGTGCGCAGCGACGGCATGGCGGTCCGCGCCGGGCTGGTGCCCCCGCGCCGGGTGGCGCTCGCCGTCGTGCTGGCGCTGCCGGGGATCGTGCCGCTCGCGGTGTCGCACCTCGTTCCGATCACGGCGAGCCTGTTCGTCGGCGAGATATTCCTGTGGTGGCTGGCACGGTTCCTGCGGCGGCGGATCGGCGGGAGTACGGGGGATTGCCTCGGGTTTGCGGCCTATGTCGGGCAGCTCGTGGTGCTCCTTGCGGTGGCGGCGTGAGCGCAGCGGTGCTGCTGCTGCGGCACCCGCCCGTCACGCTCGCGTGGCGCAAGCGCTGCTATGGCCGATCCGACATGGGGTGGAGCCGCGCGGGTACCGCCATGGCGCAAGCGCTTGCCGACCAGCTGGCGACCCGCCCGATCGACGCGATCGTCCATTCGGGCGCGCTGCGCACGCGTCGGCTGGCGGAGATAATCGCGCGGGGTCGCGCGATTCCGGTTTCCGCGGATGCCGGATGGCTGGAGCGCGACTTCGGCACCTGGGAGGGGCGGACGTGGCACGCGATCTGGCGCGAAACCGGGGATTTGATGGACCGGATGGTCACCGATCCGACAGGGTTTCGCCCCGGTGGCGGCGAGACCGGGCAGGACTTGTCTGAGCGGGCGCGGGCGGCATGGGGGCGGTTGCCTGCGTCGGGCACGACCCTGGTGATTGCGCACGGCGGCCCGATCGCGGCGCTGCGGACGTGGCAGGCGGGGGAGCCGCTGGAGGCGATGGTGCGGTTTATTCCGGCGTGCGGGGAAGTGATCGCGGCGTGGCGGGACGCGACTTAGCCCCTCCCCTTTAGGGGAGGGGTTGGGGTGGGGGAGTCCAGCAGAACTTACCTCTCTGCGAGGCACCGCCCCACCCCCAACCCCTCCCCTGAAGGGGAGGGGCTTTAGGCAATCAGCCCTCCGTTGACGCACTCCCCCCGCGCACGACCACGCCGCCCTTCATCACGAACGCCACGCGCTCGAGCGTCCGGATGTCCGCCAGCGGATCGCCGTCCACCGCGACCAGATCGCCGTAGCGCCCCACCGCGATCGCGCCGACGTCGGCGGTGCGGTCGAGCGCTTGCGCGGCGCTGCTCGTGGCGGACTGGATCGCTTCCATCGGGGTCATCCCCCATTCGACCATCTTGGCGAATTGCAGCGCGTTGTTGCCGTTGGGATAGACCCCCGCATCGGTCCCGAACAGCATCTTCACTCCCGCCGCATGCGCCGCGCGGAAGGTCTGGCGCTGCTTGAGGCCGACCGCGCGCTCCTTGTCGAGGCTCTCCTGGAACACGCCGTTCTTCGCCCCTTCGGCGAGGATATAGTCGTCGTCATAGATATCCATGTCGAACCACGCCCCATGCTCCTTGGCGAGCTTGAACGAGGTGGCATCAGCGAGGCTGGCATGTTCGATCGTGTCGACCCCGGCGCGCAAGGCGACGTTGATCCCCTCGGTGCCGTGCGCATGGACCGCGACGCGCATCCCGAGCATGTGCGCCTCGTCGACGATCGCCTTAATCTCGTCATAGCTCAATTGCTGCGCGCCGACCGAATCGCCCTTGGAGAGCACGCCGCCGGTCATGCAGACCTTGACCACTTGCGCGCCATATTTGCGGATCGTGCGGACCGCCGCGCGGAAGCCCTCGGGCGAATTGGCGATCTGCGGCGCGGCGGTGGTGATCGACGGCGGGAATTCGGTCGCGTCGCAATGTCCGCCGGTCACGCCGAGCGCATAGGTCGCTGGCACGATCCGCGGGCCGGGGATCTCACCGCGCTCGATCCCCTGCTTGAGCCCGACGTCGGCATAATCGCTCGACCCGACGTTGCGCACCGTGGTGAAGCCCGCGTCGAGCGTCTTGCGCGCGTTGGCGACGCCGAGCACGGTCCAGTAGCTGTCGGTGAATTCCAGCCCGCGATACCCGCTCAAGGTCGGGTCGCTGGTCAGATGGACGTGCATGTCGATCAACCCGGGCAGCACCGTGCGGTTGCCCAGGTCGATCCGCTCCGCGCCCGCCGGAATCGCATCCCCGCGCCGTCCGATCGCGGTGATCCGCCCGTCGACCACCGTGATCTGCGCATCGTCGACGCGCTTGCCGCCGAGCACATCGATCATGTGTGCCGCGGTGACGACGACCGTCTTGGCGGAGACCGGCGCGGCAGCGAATCCTGCAACCGAAGCGAGCGCGACGAACAGGCAGGACTTTGAACGCATCGGGCATCCTTTGGCAGACGGGAGACGGAAATGGATCGGCGGAGAGCACCGCTCGGACGCATCACAGACCATGATGCGCCGCAGCGATCAAGGGGGCCAAATCATCAAAGCTTAGCCATTGATCGCGCAGGACGTTGCCATCCGCGGCATCCTCCCCGATGATGCCGCCATGCCAGCCCCCACCCAAACCACCAGCGCGCTCGAAGCGCGGATCGCCGCGGACCCCCGCTACGTCGCGCTGGTGCGCGACCGGCAGCGGTTCTCGTGGATTCTCACCGCGATCACCGTGATCGTCTACAGCAGCTTCATTTCGCTGATCGCGTTCGACAAGCCGCTGATGGCGCAGCCGGTCGGCGGCGGGACGATCAGCCTCGCGGTGGTGCTCGGCGCGGCGATGCTGGTCGGCACGGTCGCGATCTGCGCGGTCTATGTGTGGCGCGCGAACGGGAGCTACGACGCCCGCCTTGCCGAACTGCTTGCGGACGCAGGCGCATGACGCGCAACCCGTCCCGGAGCTTGTTCGTCAGTGCGGCGATGATCGCATTACTCGGTTGGGCGACCGGCGCGAATGCCGCGATCGCGGGTGCGGTCGCGCGGCAGCCGACCAACTGGACCGCGATCCTGATGTTCGGCGGGTTCGTCGCGATCACCTTGTGGATCACCGGCGCGGCGGCGCGGCGGACGCGGACCGTGTCGGATTTCTACACCGGCGGCGGGATCACCGGCTTCCAGAACGGGCTCGCGATGGCGGGCGATTATTGTTCGGCGGCGTCGTTCCTCGGCATCACCTCGCAGATCTTCAACGATGGCTATGACGGGCTGATCTACGCGATCGGCTTTCTCGTCGGCTGGCCGATCGTGCTGTTCCTCGTCGCGGAAAAGCTCCGCAACCTCGGGCGCTTCACCTTCGCCGACGTCGCCTCCTATCGCTTCATGCAGGGGCCGGTGCGCAGTTTCTCGGCGGTCAGCACGCTGCTCGTCGTGTCCTTCTACCTGATCGCGCAGATGGTCGGCGCGGGGCAGCTGATCCAATTGCTGTTCGGCCTGCCCTATCTCATCGCGATCATCGTCGTCGGCGGGTTGATGATGGTCTATGTCCTGTTCGGCGGGATGCGCGCGACATCGTGGGTGCAGATCATCAAGGCGGTGATGCTGCTCTGCGGCGCGACCTTCCTGGTGCTCGGGGTGATGTCGAGCGTCGGCTTCTCGCTCGAGGCGCTGTTCGCCAAGGCGGTCGCGGTCAAGACGAAGCTCGCGCTCGAAAGCGGGCTTTCCCCGGCGGACGCAGCCGCCAAGGGCCGTGCGATCATGGGGCCGGGCGGGTTCATCAAGGATCCGATCTCGGCCTTGTCGTTCGGCTTCGCGCTGATGCTCGGCACCGCGGGGCTGCCGCATATCCTGATGCGCTTCTTCACCGTTCCCGACGCGCGCGAGGCGCGCAAGTCGATCCTGTGGGCGACGGTGTGGATCGGCTATTTCTACGCGCTGACCTTCATCCTCGGCTTCGGCGCGATCGTGATGATCTCGTTCAACCCGGAATATGTCGATGCGGCGGGTGCCCTCCGCGGCGGCAACAACATGGCGGTGATGCATCTCGCGCATGCGATCGGCGGAAACCTGTTCCTCGGCTTCATCTCGGCGGTCGCCTTCGCGACGATCCTCGCGGTGGTCGCGGGGCTGACGCTGTCGGCGGCGTCCGCGATTTCGCACGATGTCTATGCGAGCGTGATCCGCAAAGGCGACGCCGATCCGGTCAAGGAGCTGCGCGTGTCGCGGATCACGACGATCCTGCTCGGGATCGCGGCGATCATCCTCGGCATCGTGTTCCAGAAGCAGAATGTCGCGTTCATGGTCAGCCTCGCCTTCGCGCTGGCGGCGTCGGGCAATTTCCCGGTGCTGGTGATGTCGCTGCTGTGGAAGGGCTGCACCACCAAGGGCGCGGCCTGGGGCGGCGCGATCGGGCTGCTCAGCGCGTTCGTGCTGACGGTGCTGTCGCCGGTGATCTGGGTCGCGGTGTTCCACTTCGAGTCCGCGATCTTCCCGTACAGCTCGCCTGCGTTGTTCTCGGTCCCCGCCGCATTCCTCGCGATCTGGCTGATCTCGACGCTCGACCGTAGCCCCCGCTCGGCGATCGACCGGGCGGCCTATCCCGAACAGCGGTTGCGCTCGGAGACGGGGATCGGCGTCCACGCCGCCGCCGACCACTAAGGCGGGGTGGCTGGTTCAGCGTTCGCGCCACGATAGCGGTTTTCAGTGGATCCCGCGCGGCACGGACGAGCTACGGCACGAGGGGGAGCCGTAGGCCTCAAGGTACGAGCGATCAAAGCATTTGATTAGCCCGTCAACGACGTCCAAGTTCGGCGCTTGACTGGCATGACTGCCCGAACGAAAACTTCCGTCCGGTAGGCGCTCCATCGTTGTCGGTATTGGAGCTGCAACCAGTCGCTTTCTCGCCTGCTGCAACGCAATGCGATCCCGTCTAAGGAAAGCGATTGTTGCGTCAGCGTAGGCATTCCAGCCCTCTTGGGACTGACCAAGCACGGAATTCGGCCGTTTAGCGCGCTGAAACAGGGCGATCGCTTCCGTAGCCCGTCCCATTTCCGCAAGAACCTGGCCTTCGTGCCAAACGAGAGAGTCGAGGCGCATCTGCAGCATCTCGCGGTAGACGCGCATTAGTTCGGCTGCCTTAGCACGGCAGTTAGGGCGAGCCGCGACGGAGCGCCAGCCCTTCTGCGGATCCTGATCGAACGTATCGAGATCTTCGTTCAGGATCCGGGCCTCGTCACCGCAAGGCGCTGCAACCGTTGGCGACTGCGCTGCTGCTGCCAATGCGAGAATAATGGCGACGACCATAGCTTCTCCTTTGTTGGATACTGTGAGCTCAGGCTATCAGCTTTGTTCAGTCATCCGCCCGATCACCAAGACGGCATTCAATGTCATGGGCAGCCACGGCGAGCACATCCCGCGCGCCG
Organism: Sphingomonas sp. FW306-05-A; assembly: GCF_058782275.1. NCBI lineage: Bacteria > Pseudomonadati > Pseudomonadota > Alphaproteobacteria > Sphingomonadales > Sphingomonadaceae > Sphingomonas > Sphingomonas sp. FW306-05-A. The sequence continues at coordinate 28,424 of NZ_JBYSXN010000003.1, read as the reverse complement.
TAGCCGACAGCCCCCCGCCCCTTACGGCGCCCCCGTCGCCCCCAGTTGATCCAGCACGAACGCCTGCCACTCCGCATTCTGGCGGAAGCGTTCGAACCGGCCCGACTTGCCGCCATGCCCCGCCTCCATGTTGACGCGGAACAGCAAGGGGTTGGCGTCGGTCTTGAGCTCGCGCAGCTTCGCGACCCATTTGGTCGGTTCGTAATATTGCACCTGGCTGTCCCACAGCCCGGTCCCGACATAGAGCGCCGGATACGCCTTCGCCGCGACGTTATCGTACGGCGAGTAGCTCAGCATGTAATCGTAGAACGGCTTTTGCGCGGGGTTGCCCCATTCGTCATATTCGAAGGTGGTCAGCGGGATCGACGCGTCGAGCATCGTCGTGACGACATCGACGAACGGCACCTGCGCGACGATCGCCTTGTAATCGGCCGGTGCCATGTTGGCGACCGCCCCCATCAACAACCCGCCCGCGCTGCCCCCCATCGCGGCGACGCGGTCGCGCGCGGCATATTTCTGCGCGACGAGGAAGCGGGTGACGTCGATGAAGTCGGTGAAGCTGTTCTTCTTGTTGAGCAGATGCCCGTCGTCATACCAGCCGCGCCCCATTTCCTGCCCGCCGCGGATATGCGCAATCGCGTAGACGACCCCGCGGTCGAGCATCCCGATCCGGCCCGGGTCGACCGCCGGGTCCATCGAAACCCCGTAGCTGCCATAGGCATATTGGAACAACGGTGCGGTGCCGTCGCGCTTGACGCCCTTGCGATAGACCAATGACACCGGAATCCGCGTACCGTCACGCGCGCTCGCCCAGACGCGTTCGGTGACGTAACTGGCGGGATCGTAGCCCGGCACCGGTGCCACCTTGAGCACCCGACGCGCCCCCGTCTTGGCATTCACCTCATAGGTCGTCGTCGGCGTCACCAGCGAGCCATAGGTGTAGCGCACCCACGGCCTGCCCGGTTCCTCGTTGACGTCGAGCGCCATCCGGTAAGCGGGTTCGTCCGCCTTGACCGGGATCGCCTTGCCCGCATCGGTCAGCAGCCGGATCATCCGGTTGCCGCCCTCGCGCTGGTCGATCGCGACGAAGCCCGCGAACGGCTTGAACCCTTCGATGAACACGCTGTCGCTCGCCGGGGTCAGGTCACGCCACGCGGCGACCCCCTTGGCGAGATCGGCATCGGCGAGCGTGACGAGCTTGTAGTTCTTCGCCGCACGATTGGTCCGGATGATCCAGCGATTGCCCTGGTGATCCGCGCCATAGCGGAAGTCGCGCACGCGCGGCGCGAGCACGGTGAAGCTGGCCGGTGCGGCGGCGGGGGCGCAGCGCTGCTCGTCGCTAACGGTGCTCTCGACCCGGATGCAGACGAAGCGATCGTCGGTGGTCCGCGCGATGCTCATCTGAAAGGTCTCGTCCTTCTCCTCGTACAGCATCGTGTCCGCCGTCGCCGGGGTTCCGAGCACATGCGCCATCACCTTGACACCGCGCAGCGTCACCGGGTCCTTGGCGACATACAGGATCGTGCGATTGTCGTCCGCCCAGACCACATTGGGTTCGATGTTGGCGATCGTGTCGGGCAGCGCCGCGCCGCTCGCCAGATCCTTGACCTTCAGCACATATTGCCGCCGCCCGACGGTATCCTCGGCCCAAGCGACCCGCGCATTGTCCGGGCTGGCCGCCCAGTCGGACAGCGCGAAATAGCTGTGCCCCTCCGCCATCGCGGGCTCGTCGAACAGCATCGTCGCGGGTGCGGTCGGTGTGCCCTTGCGGCGCTCGATCACGGGATAGTTCGCACCCGTCGCAAAGCGCGAGCCGTAATAATAGCCGTTCCTGGCATAGGGGACCGAACTGTCGTCCTGTTTGATGTGCGACACGGTCTCGGCATAGAGTTTCGCCTCGAGCGGCTTGAGCGGCGCGAGCTGCGCATCGGCGTAAGCGTTCTCGGCGGCAAGATAGGCGAGCATCTCGGGGTTCTTGCGCGCGTCGTCGCGCAGCCAGTAATAAGCGTCATCACGCGCGCCATTGGGCGAGACGACCTGAAACGGCTTCTTCGCCGCATGCGGCGGTGAAGCGGACTGCTGCGCGTGCGCGGCCCCTGCGATCAACAGCGCGGCGCTCGCCAGCATCGTCGCCCGTTTCGTGGAACGCGTCATCATACCCCCATATCGCCGTGATCTTGCTGCGAAGGATGACCGCGCCGCGCCATGTGCACAAGCCTCGACGCGATGGGATTTTACGCCAGAACGTGCCCGCCGCGTCAGGTCAGGAGGTAGAGTGTCACAGCCGAATGAAGGCGAGTTTGTCTGCCCGGGCAGTATGTCGACACCGTTTTACTTGATCCGACGGGCGACTTGGCAGGGAGCAGTCCGACTGCTTTTCAGAGCCTTGCAACTAGAAAGCCGACGCTTGACGCCCGCGTGAAACGCATCAGATTTTTGCGTCGGCAGGTTGCGCGGGTTTATGCTGTACTTGCTTGATGCAATGCTTGCACGCTTCGCATTGAGATGCCGATGATATGGATCGGTTTACCATCAGTGGTCCGGACGAAGATAGCCTGACTGCACGAGAAAAGCGCGTAGGGATTCGGGGAAATCGCGAAAATGGGTGCCATGCCCTTCCGGGCAGCGGTGGTTTACCCAAGCCGAAACGGGCACGCTGCAAGGCTCCCATAAGTCCCCGCCCGGCTCATAATGTTGCAGCATACTAGCCCATGCGGTCTCGAACTGTCCCGCCCGCACTGCGTCTGCGATGTACGCCGCACAGGCGCCATTGCGGTAGCGCTTGTTGGACAGACATGTCGGTGCCAGTCTCGCCATATCGGTAGCGAATACGCCCCGCAGCGCCGGATCGCGACTTTCATCCACAACTTTGCCCGCCTTGACCGCAAACAAGACGGGGGGACGCGGGGTGCAGGCATTACAGCCAAATGCAGATTCAAACGCGCCATCTTCAAATTTCAGGTCGATCCGACCGTCCGCAGAGAAATCCTGGGGTGAGTCTGCCAACTGTCCTTGCAGATCCGCCCCGTTGTAATCCTCCAGCGATAACGATTGGTAGCTGTTGCTTCTGGGAACAAGCAGCTGCAGCGTCAGTTTGCCGCCGGAACCGCCATATTGGCTTTCGACGATCACCCCAGGTCGCGGATCGTGCTGGTCAAATCGCACGACGGCAATTCGCGCATAAGCGCTTTGCTTATCGGTCAGCACCGTCATTGGTGCGACTCCCCGCCCGCCGACGGTTACAAACGCCTGATTATTGAATTGATCGTAGTGGCAGGATTCATTTTCGATAGCTGGCGGATTGGAACACGGCATCGCCTCCACATGCACACTGACGCCACCTGAGGTGAAGTCTAGCGGCAGCTTCTTGTACGATGCCCATGTCTGGAACGTGCCAATCGGAACATCGGCTGACGCAGCGCCAGTCAGGAACCAAACCAAGGCAAGAAGGATGATGCGCATTGCGATAGCTTAAACTGTCTACTGCTCTGCTGCCAGCGCCGCCCCGTGATTTAACGCACCTACTCCCGCCTTCCTCAAGCTTGACCGCATGATGTGCAATTTTTAGCTCTGCATCACAGTAATGCCCGATTTCGGGACTGCAGCGATCGGTCTAGAATGACCGGCTTTGGGCCTTTCCCGACCGGCAGCTTCGACAGCCAGTGTCCGGGAGGCCGGGTTTCCCGTCAGATATTAGCAATCAGCAGCGCTGTTCGCGTGTATTCGATGCCGGCAGCACGCGAAGGCGGCGCTTTCCCCAATAGCTCAGGTCCATCGACATACGGACCGGGACGCCTGCGTGCGAATAGACGATCTGGTCGCCCCGCTCGCCGTCGCCGGTGCTGCAATTCTTCCAGCCCTGCCGGTCGAGCACGTCGGTAATCTTGTAGACCGCATATTGGTCCTGCCCATGCCACAGGATCAACTGGTCGAACCCGCCGCCGCCATCATGGCCGACCAGATCGACCGCGGCTTCATACGGCCCCGCCCCCTGGAACAGCACCTTGTGGCGACGACAGCGCAGGCTGTCCCAGTCGGGCTGGACGCAATCGGTGAAGCCCGCCGCGCGGGCGTCCGCGATGCTCCCGCGCACCGGCAGTCCGCCGAACATCAGCCGCGCGGGAGGATGACGCTCCGGACCGCACGCAGCGAGGAGCAACAGAGCCAGCCATGATCCCCAGCGTATCAAGAAGCGCGCGCCTTCTACCGTCGATCGGTCCTCGATACGGGGTAAGATAAGGCTTGGCCACTGCGTCTCGAGCGCCACGACCGACGGTATCGACATGCAACCGTGGAACGGCACCCGGATCGAGGGGTTCACCTTACAGTGTCCATGGATCGGCACGGCGATCAGTGGGGCGTTAGTGGATAAGTACGGACATTCAGCGGAAAGCCCGTGGCAGATGCCGCGCGCGGCATGGTTTGCGGTGCTCAAGCGGGCCTGGGCGGAAACCGGCAACGACAATATCGGGCTGATCGCGGCGGGCGTCGCCTTCTACGGCTTTCTCGCGCTGGTGCCGCTGCTGGGTGCGACCGTGCTGGTCTACGGGCTTGCGGCGGATCCCGCGACCGTCATCCGCGACATGACGCAGCTGACATCGGTGATGCCCGCCGATGTCGCACGCCTGATCGGCGAGCAATTGATGGGCGTGGTCCAGGCATCGGACGGCAAGAAGGGTCTGGGCCTGGCGCTCGCGCTCGCCCTCGCGATCTTCGGTGCGCGCAACGGGGCGGGGGCGATCATCACCGCGCTCAACGTCGCCTATGAGGAACAGGAGAAGCGCGGGTTCATCCACGTCAACCTGTTGGCGATCGGGATCACGGCATCCGCGGTAATCGCGGCAATGCTCGCGCTCGTGGCGATCGCCGCGCTCGGCTATTTGCAGGCGCTGTTTCCGGGGGCACCCGAAGCCGCCGTCATCGCGGGCAAGGTCGCGGTCTATGCGCTCGTCCTGTTCGCCGGCGCGACCGCGGCCGGGGCGCTGTACCGCTACGGCCCGTCGCGTCGGCACGCGCGCTGGATGTGGCTGACGCCGGGGTCGCTGTTCGCTGCGCTGATGTGGCTGTTCCTGACGATCGGTTTCGGTATCTATGTCGCGCAGTTCGGCAATTACAACGCGACCTACGGGTCGCTCGGCGCGGTGGTGGTGACGCTGACGTGGCTGTATCTGTCGAGCTACATCCTGTTGTTCGGTGCCGAACTCAACGCCGAGCTCGAGCACCAGACCGCCAAGGACACTACCCACGCCGACGCCCCGATGGGGGAGCGCGGTGCCTGGGCAGCGGACAACGTCGCGGGCGACGGGCACGACGCGCCCGCCTCGACCGGTCTCGCGGAACCTGCCGCGCGGCTCGACGCGCACCCACGCCAGGCACCCACCACCGCGATCGGTGTTGCCAGCGGGCAGGTCGCAGGGCTGGTCGGCGCGCAGAAGGTCGGATGGAAGACATCGGTCGCCGCCACGCTCGGCCTGTCGCTGTTGCGCCGCGGGCGGGGGCTGGAGGGCGCGTTGCTGGTCGGCGGGACCGCGGCGCTGGCGTGGCTCGGCCGCGACCGCGCCGATCCGGACGAAGTGTCGCAAGACGTTGTAATCGGGTCTTGAATGCCGAAACGCCCGCACCCACATGCTGATCAACGTCAACAACTGAAAGGAGGTGGTCGAATGTCTCATTGTCCAACGCCGCTCGCGGCACGTCTCATGGGTCTGGCTTCCACCACGGAGGCCGCGCTCGTCTGAGCTGCGCCGCTTTGGCAAGACAATGGAAAGGCCGTCCCGCAAGGGGCGGCCTTTCGCTTTTCCGGACCGGTACCGATGGGCCGTTTGGCCATAGTCCTGCGTTCGGGCTTGATGCTGGTCTTTCTCGATTTCGAAGCTTCGTCGCTCGCCAAGAAAAGCTACCCGATCGAGGTGGCGTGGGTGTTCGAGGACGGGCGTTCCGAAGCGCATCTCATTCGTCCCGCGCCCGAATGGACCGACTGGGACCCCGCCGCCGAAGCGATCCACCACATCCCGCACGCAACGCTGCTGACCGACGGCACGCCGCATGACGTCGTCGCCGCGCGGATGGTCGAAGAACTCGCCGGGCATGATCTGCTCGCGAGCGCGCCGTCCTGGGACGGCAAGTGGCTCAGCGCGTTGCTGCGCGCAGCGGGTGTGGACCGGCGAACGCTCCGCCTGCGCGACAGCGACGATGCGCACCGTGAAATCGCGACCGAAATCCTCGCCCCGCTGGTGCCGGAAGCCGACCTCGCCAACACAGTCGGCGATCTGCTCACGCTGACCGACGTCCGCGCGCCCGATCACACACCGGAACACCGCGCACTGGCGGATGCGGTCGAGGAACGCGAACGCTGGTGCGCGGTGCGCGCCGCGGCGCTGCACCTGGCGGCGGAGCTCCGCCGTGGCGGCTGAGTATCCGACCACCCCCGACGGCCGCTATTTCGTCGTGCGCGGCCGGTTGTGGCGCAAGAGCAACCCCGCCTTGTCGGACACCGAACGCCAGCGCCACGTCAACGCGCTGATGGACGCCCGCCGCGCAGTCGGCGTAGCCCTGCGCGCGCACGACAAGGACGCAGAAGCGGCCGCCCGCGCGCACGTCGATCGCGCGAAACATGCGCTCGGCGAACGCGGTACGGTGTGGTGGGACGACGGCGCCCCCGACCTCAACCGGCATATGGCGCGCAATACGCCCTATGCCGACTGGTTCGCATCGCTCGATCACGCCCAGGACGGACCCGCTACGCCCGCGTGATCACCCCAAGCTCCGCGATCGCCACACGTGTTTCGCCGCCAGCGGTGTGGGGGAAATCGATCCGCAGATACCGCCCCGAGCGCGGCCGCGCGAACGAAAGCCGCTGCGGTGCCTGATTGGCGGCGATGTTCGAGAATTCCCCCGTCTCGACCGCAGCCCCCGCAAGATCCGCCGCATCCCCGACGCGAACCGACCAGCGCGACGGATCCCCCGCCCCTTGTGGCGCGTGCCACGCGGGTTTGAGGACGAAGCCCCGCACCGTGACGCTCCGCCCGAAGTCGATGGTGACGTGCGCCGGCGCATCCTCGGTCACCGGCGAGATCCAGTCCGTCCGGTTGTTCTCGTCGATCAGCCGTTCCGCCTCCGGTGCGCTCGCATCGACGATCCGCCAGTCGCTCTTGCGCAGGTCGAAACTGCGGCTGCCCGCTTCGCTGGTTCGCCCGCTGGCTGCGTCGATCGCGATCGCCCGCACCGTGCCCCCATCCGGCAACGCGAACGGCGCGGTATAGCGCGCCGACCGCGCCGTCGGCACCGCGCCGTCCAGCGTATAGGCGAGCGATTGCCCCGGCGTGTCCGCGACGAGCGTCACCATCCCCTGCGCATCGCGCAGGATCGCGGGCGGATCGAGCAACACCGGCTGGCGGTACAAGGCGACCTGCGTGATCGCAGGCGCCGCCGCCGCCGCAACGACCCGCAAGCGGACCTGCGATGCAGTAACCGGCGCGGGCAGCCGGATCAGCCGTTGCGCGCCGATCCCGCGTTTTTCGATAAGCGTGCGCCAAGCGCCGTCCGCTTGCGCGATATCGATCGCGAACCGGTCGACCCGCAAGCCGAGCGGGAGATGTTCGGCCAGTCGAACCACGTCGAACGTCTTCGCTCCCGCCAGCGCAAGCGTCAGCGTCGGGGTGTGCATGGCCTCATCCGCCATCCAGAAGCTGTCGGCACGACCATCGAGCACGTTCGCGCCTGCGTAGCGCGCAGTGTCAGGCGCGACGCTGCTCACGGTCACACGCGCCGCCGCTGCATGATCGACCCGATACATCGTGCGCACCGCATCGCCGAAGCGGCGCGCCTTGTCCGCATCCTCGTCGGTGATTCGGCCACGCGTGTCGGGCGAGAAGTTGAGCAGCAACACCGTGCTGCGCCCGACCGTGTCGAAATAGATCTTCATCAAATTCGCCGCGGTCCGGCTCTCGCCATCCTCATGCGGATGCCAGAACCAGCCGTGCCGCGTCGAGACGTCCGCTTCGGCAGGCCACCACACCGCGCCGCCGCGCACGCCGCTATTGCCCTTTTCGGGCGTGAACGGCGCGTCGTCCATCGTCGCCCAGCACGGGTCGCCCGCCTCGCCTTCCTCATTCCCAACCCAGCGCAGGTCAGCGCCCTTGGGGTCGAAGGTACACGCCTCGGGCTGGAGCGCGTGGACATAAGAAATGATCGAGGGCCAGTCATAATAAGGCACCGCATCGATCTTGCGGACTTCGCGCGCGCCGCCGTAATAGCCGTCGCCGCCATTCGCCCCGTCGAACCACACTTCGAAGATCGCCCCGTAGCGCGTCAGCAGTTCGCGCAACTGATTGCGGAAATAGAGGAGATAGGCGGGGCGACCGTAATCAGGATGATTGCGATCCCATGGCGACAGATACACCCCGAACTTGAGCCCCGCGCGCTTGCACGCCTGCGCCAGCTCGCCGACGATATCGCCCTTGCCGCCCTTGTACGGGCTGTTCTTCACGCTGTGTTCGGTGAACGCACTTGGCCACAGGCAAAAGCCGTCGTGATGCTTGGCGGTGATGATCAACCCGCGCAGATTGGCCGACTTGGCGACCGCGACGACCTGGTCGGCGTCGAAGTCGGTCGGGTTGAAGAGCTTGGGATCCTCGTCGCCATACCCCCATTCGCGATCGGTGAAGGTGTTGATCGTGAAGTGGACGAAGGCGTTCTGCTCCATCCGGTGCCACGCAAGTTGCCGCGGCGACGGCGTCGCGCCGTAAGCCTCGGGCCCCGAGGGGCGCGTCGTGCAGCCGGACAAGGCCATCCCCCCGGCGGTCCCGGCAGCGAGCATCAGCGTCTCGCGGCGATTGGCGATCGGGTGGCGGTTGGGCTGGTCCATCAGTTTCTCCCGGGTCATCGGCGGATCAGCCGGACGGATTCAAGGGCGTAGATCGGGCCACCTTCCGGCGGGATCGTGATAAGGCACAGGTCAGCGGTCATCGGTGCGCCCGGCGGCAACAGCATCGCCGCCGTCACGCTGGGTCGGTTGTCGCTCGCGGCGGGGTCGGGCATCGCGGCGCTCGCGACCACGGGCCCTTCGCACGTCCCCATCCGCGCGATCAGCGTGCCGAACCGCGCCGGGCTCAACCGCTTGACGACCCGGACTTGCTGGTCTGCGCGCAGCGCAAAGATTGGCGGAAGCCGCCCGAGCCGCACGGTCATCGCCTTGGCAACCCCGACCGGCGCGGCGTCGTAACGCCAGCACGTATCGAACAGATTGACGTTATAGGCGGGTGCTGCGGCTTCCTGATCGGGCATCCCGGCGAGCCGCAAGCGGATCCCCGCGGTCTGCAGGCACAAAGGCAACCGGCTGTTGTCGCGCGTCAACAAGCCGGCTTCGCTCAGGTCGAAGCTCCGGTTCGCAGACAGGGGCTGGCCGTCCACCGCGAAGGTCCGCGCCTGCAGGGTCGCCCCGACCTGCAACGCGAGCGGCTTGCGGTAGGCTGGCGAACGGACCGTCGGCGCGCGGCCATCCGCACTGTAATGGATCACCCCGGCATCGACCTGATTGGCAAGCGTGACTCGTGCCTTGCCGGTCTGCAACATGGTCGCGACGGGATCGGCCAGCGCGAAGGTGACCGCATAGGCGCTGTCCGCCGCCGCGATCCCCTGCTGCGCATAGCGCCAGCGTTGCGCGGGCAAACGGTCGAGAAACCCCGGCCAGTCCCGCGCCGCCTTGGGCGACCAGCCGATCTCCGCTAGCGCGGACAGGCGTGGAAACAACGCCGCCTCGGTCCGCGCAGGTCCGACGATATGCTCGCTCCACAGATTGGCCTGCACCCCCAGCACATGCTGCGCGCGGTCCGCCGCAATCCCCGCGGGCATCGGATCGTAGCGATAGATCGCGGAGAGCGGCTGCACCTCGAGCCGCCCCGGCGGTTCGTCGCCGGACGTGCTTTCGAGATTGTTGAGGTACATCGTCGGCGACGGGGACAGCACAACGTCATGCCCTTGCGCCGCCGCGGCCACCGCCCCCGCCTCGCCGCGCCACGACATCACCGATGCCGACGGCGGCAATCCGCCTTCGAGGATCTCGTCCCAGCCGATCAGCCGCCGCTGATGCTCTGCCAGATATCGGCCGAGCGTATCGATGAACCAGCTTTGCAGCGCATCCTCGTCCTTCAGCCCCAATTCGCGAATCCGCGCCTGGATCACGGGCGACGCCTGCCACTGCTGCTTGATCGCCTCGTCCCCGCCGACATGGATGTAGGTCGACGGGAAGATCGCCATCACCTCATCCAGCACCGCCTTGACGACGTCGATCGTGCGGTCGCTCGCATCGAACAGATAGGGGTTCACCCCCCAGTTGATCGACACCGGCGGGCGATCCCCCAGCACGCCGAGCGCGGGATAGGCGGCGACGGCGGCCTGGCCGTGCCCCGGCAAGTCGATCTCGGGCACGATCGTGACCCCGCGATCCGCGGCATAAGCGACGAGGCCGCGCAAATCGGCCTGCGTGTAGAAGCCGCCGTAGCGCTGCGCGTCTGTGGCGCTCCCCGCCGAGGGTCCGGTGCGCCACGCGCCGATCCGGGTAAGCTCGGGGTAGCGCTTGATTTCGATCCGCCAGCCCTGATCGTCGGTCAGGTGCAATTGCAGCACGTTCAATTTGTGCTGTGCCATCTGATCGACGATCCGCTCGATCTCGACGATCGATAGCATGTGCCGCGCGACGTCGAGCATCACCCCGCGCCAGCCGAACCGCGGCCGATCCGCGATGTCGAGCAGCGGCACCGCGACCACGTCGGTTTCCCGCGCATCGCTCGTCAGGACTTGCGCGAGCGTCATCGCGCCGTTGCGCAATCCTGCGTCGCTTGCCGCGGAAACGACGATCCCGTCGCGTTTGATCGAGAGCCGGTACGCTTCCCCGTCGCCGGTGCCCGATCGCTCGAACCGGATTGCCGCCGGACGACCCGCGTCCCCTTGCGCTGGCTGCATCGTCAACCGCAAGTGACGGACCTTGGCGACGATCGCGATCGCCCGCCGCGCTGCGCGATCGGCGACCGTGTCGCCGGTCGGTACCGAAACCTCCATCCCGGAAGCGACGCGGAACTGCCCTTTGGTAACGGTCATCGCGGCGGGCATCGGCACCAGCTTGACCGACGGTTTGCCCGAAGCCGCAATAGCGCAATCACTCGCCTGGACGAGCGCAACCGCGATCGCGGTGCGCAACAGGATGCGCCGGATCATCCTAGCGGACTCCACAATGATGGCATCGGCAACGGTCCCCTCGCCCGCCCGCACGGCGGCATGTACAAAACGGTCCGGCACCCCGCCGTTTGGGGCGGAATGCCGGACTTGGATCAGAAGTTGGTCGTCACCCCGATCGAGATCTGCCGCCCGAGCGAATCGTAGCGCGCCGGGATCGTGTTGCCGCGTGACAGCGCGAAGGCGTAGCTGTTGGCGATCACCGGCGACATCCGGTCGAAGATGTTGTTCGCCGACAACGTCAGCACCATCTGCTTCTTGATCGAGAAGGTCAGCGCCAGATCGATGTAATTGTAATCCGGGATGCTCGTATATTGCGTCACGCGGTCCGCCGCAGTCGACCCGATCGCGGGCTCCGTGCTGTTGAGCGTAGTCTCGGTACCCCCGATGAAGCGCCACGCCACCGACGCGCCGAACGTGCCGCCGTCGCTGGTATAGGTCGTCCGCGCGATATGCGTCCATGCCGGGACCGGCTGACCGCAGCGTGGCCCGAAATAGCCGACGCAGTTGCGCGCCGGGGTGATCACCGAATCCTGCCCGCCCGACTGGGTCGTCAGCGATCCCGTGAACAGCATGTCGACCTTGCCCTTGATCGCCCCTATCGGCACCGAATACTGGCCCGAGAAGTCGATCCCCTCGGCGGTCAAGCGGTATTGGTTGGTGGTACCACCTTGGATATACCCCGTCGCGGTACTGGTATCTGCGCCGTACAGCGTGCCGTCCGCATTGCGTACGATCCGCGAGCAATAATAGGGGTCCGAGGTGGCGACGCAGCCATCGACCGCGAAGTTGGCGTAGTTGAAACCGATCACTTGGTTGACGCGAATGCGGTAATAATCGACCGAAAGCGACAGCCGCGGGACAAAACTCGGCGTCAAAACGACCCCCGCCGTGACCGTTCGTGCATCTTCCGGCTGCAATTCGAACCCGCCGGTCCGCTGGCGACACATCTGGTCGGGGCACAATAGGGTTGCGCTGTTGTACAGATTGTCGGGCAGCCCGCTCGCACGGCATGCCTGGATGCTGCCGCGCGGCGCGCCTTGTGTGCCGTCCGCGTTGAGCGTCGGCGCGCAGAAATCGTTGACGTTGTAGTTGGTGAACCCAACCGTCTGGTTTCCCTCATAAATGCTCGGCGCGCGCTGCGCACGATTGAGCCCGGCGCGCAGCGTGATGTCGCGCACCGGCGAATAGACGCCCTCGATCTTCCAGGTTGGGAAGGTCTGGCTGTTGGTGTTGTACTTGGACACGCGGTAGCCGGCGTTGACCTGTAACAGCTCGAAAAACGGCTTCTTTTCGATCAGCGGCAACTGCGCCTCGACGTTCGCCTCGCGGACGTCCTGGCTCCCGCGATAGTTCTGCCCGCCATAGACGTCGATATACCGGTCGTTGATCGTGTTGTTCTGGTTGGTCCGGCGATATTCTCCCCCGAAAGCAAGCGCCAAGCCCTGCTTGGCAAGCGGCGAGGCGATGCCGAACCGGGTGAGGTCGACCGTCAGGTTCGCGGTGGCATCGATGAACTCGGTCCGATTGTCGCTGATCGCGCGCCGCTCATCGAACAGATAGTCGCGCAGTTCCGCGCTGCCGGTGCCAGCCGCGAAGATGTTGAGCGGAACGCAGTTCGGATCGGTGCCGTTGACGACCGACCGGCACGTCGCGACGCCGCCGACCGACACCACGTCGAGCGCACGATTGATCTTGCTGAACAATGGCTTGCCATCGGTGATCCACAGCGCGCGGTTCTTGGCGTAGACGCCGCCCACGTCATACTTGATCCCTTCCGCGATCTCCCCGCGGACGCCGCCCGCGATGCGCAGGTTGCGGTTGTCGAACGTGTCCGACGAGCGATTGCCGCCGAGGCCCGGGAAGCCATATTGCACGTTGACCGGCGCCAGCGCCCCGCTCCCCGCCGCCGACCCGCACACGATCTGCGCCTGCTGCGCCGACATCAGCGGGTTGTCGCAATTGACCTGATAGGGTGCCGATCCATAAGCGTTCGAGCTCTGGACGTACGGGCCGTAGAAGCTGTTCTGCGACTTATCGCGTGAATAGAGCACGTTCGCGTAGAGCTCGACCGCGTCGGACACCTTGAAATTGACGAACCCGCCGAGGTTCAGGCGATCGTAGCCGCGCTGTGCTTCGCGGTCCGCGCTGTTGCTATAGCCAGGAACGGTTGCCGCATCGACGAACGTGCCCTCGGTCCCGGTGGGGTTGGAAAAGTTCTTTCCAGCGTTCGTACCGCTGAGCGGCGTGATCGTCCCGTTGGGCGATGCCGCGGTCAGCAGGCAGTTATAGCCGCTCCCCGAGCGCTGGATCTGGCATCCCGACGTGTCGCGGTCGCGGAAGAAGATCGGGTCGCCGTGACGATAGCCGACGAAGCCCGTGAGATTGAGCCGACCGTCGAGAAAATTGTGCCCGGCGGTTGCGTTGACATCCACTCGCCCGCCATCGGTGGCAAGCCCGGCGGGGGTGGCGATCCCGTTGGCCGCCGCGATCGGGGTCGAGGCGTTGGCGCGGTTGTCATGCTGGAAGAAGCTGTAGTTGCTCGATAAGCGCAGGCCTTCGAAGTCTTTCTTGAGGACGAAGTTGACCACCCCCGCGACCGCATCCGATCCATAGACCGACGATGCGCCACCGGTCAGCACGTCGACGCGATTGATCAGCGAGACGGGGATCAGGTTGATGTCGACCGCTTCGGAATCGGTAATCCGCTGGCCGTCGATCAGCGTCAGCGTGCGGTTGAAATCGAGCCCGCGCAGTTTCACCCGCTGCTTGCCGTTGCTGTTCTGATAGGCTTGCTGTGAATCGGGCGTCACCTGCGGTAGGCGGTTGAGCACTTCCTCGACGTTGATCGCGCCCTGCTGGCGGATCTCGTTGGAATCGACGCTCGTGATCGGGCTCGCGCTTTTCAGGTTCGGACGAACGATCCGGGTCCCCGTCACGACGATGTCGACCGGCGGGGTGGCAGGTGCAGCCGCCGCTGGTGCAGGCGCCGCCTCGGGCGCGGCAACCGGCGCTGGCGTCGACTGCAGGCTGGCGGGCATCATCGATGCGGTGGGTTCGCCGATCACATAAACGCCCTGCGCGGTCGTCGAGACCGTCAGCCCGGACCCAGCCAGCATCCGGCCGAGCGCCATGCCAGGCGTCATCTGCCCCCTGACCGCCGGGGAGGTGCGATTGCCGATCCGGCCCTCGTCGAACACCACTTGGACACGCGCTTCGCGGCCCAGCGTGCGGATCGCCTGACCTAGCGGTTGCGGGGGAATATCGACCGACACCAGCGCCTGCTGCGCAAGTACGGGAGGGGCCACTGCGACGCTGATCGCTGCGATGCTGCCCCGTGCAAGCAGTGCTGCCAAACCGACTTTGTACGCCATACGCCCCTCTTGTTTTGTTACAGAGGTATGACGCGGGACTGGGCATAATGCTCAGGCAGGTATTATATTTTAATTTACTTTTCTCGAATTGGTTCCATTTTGGCCGGCACTGGCATCGATTTTTTTCGCGGCACTGAGGAGTAGGCGCTCCCCGTCGTTGCGGACGCGGACCGGAAAGACGGTCGCGACGGCACGCGCGAAAGCATCCACGTCGCCTGCGTTGAACACTCCGCTCACGCGAATGCCGGTAACGTCCGACGCGACGTCGATCCGCTTGCCGACGCTGTAGCGGTTCACCCGCTCCGCGGCGACACCGAGCGGTTCGTTAGCGAAGAACAATTGCCCGGCTTCCCATCCGACATCGGCGGCACTCGCCCGCAACGCCCCCAGCGCGCGCCCATTCGTCAGGATCAGTTCGTGCCCCGGTGTAAGCGCCTGCTCGGCGGGCTCCGTCGTCTTGCCGACGTGCGCCAGCTGAACCGCATGCCCGTGCGGCACCGTCCGCAAGATCGCGACCCGCCCCTCCACCAAGGCGACACGCACTTCGTTCGCGAGTTTCTCGACCGTGAATTCCGTCCCGGTCGCAACCACGACGTGCGTGCCACTGGTCACCGCGAACGGCCGCAGCGGATCCTTGGCGACCTTGAAGGCAGCGCGCCCCCGATCGAGCGTCAGATCGCGGCGATTGCGATGGAAACGAACCGACACCGCACTGTCCGCATCCAGCGACAGGGTCGACCCATCGGCCAGCGCCACCACCCGACGTTCGCCGATCCCGGTCGTGTAATAGGTCATCGGGTCCCGCAGCAAGAACACCACGTTGATCGCGAGAACCAGCATCGCCGCCACCGCTATCCCGACCCAGGGCATACGACGCGGCCAAGTCCAGCCGCGCCGACCCGCCTGTTCCATCGCCGTCAGCGCCGCATGCCGCAGCGAAAGCATCTCGGGGGCATGCGCATCGTCCTCGATCCCGTCCCACAAGGCCGTGATCGCATCGAGCCGGTGCCGCCGCGCGGGATCGGCCGCAAGCCACGCGCGCAGGTCCTCCTGCTCGCGTTCGTTGGCCAGGCCTTCGTTGAGGCGCAGGCACCACAGCACCGCGTCATCGTCGAGGGTCGAGCGCTCCCGCTTCCAGTCGAGCGTCATTGCGGCATACCCAGTTCCTTGAGCAACAGTCGCATCGCGCTGGCGATATGCTTTTCCACTGCACTGACCGATATCCCGAACGCGTCCGCGATCGGTTTGCGCTGCATGCCTTCGAGCCGGTAGAGAATGAAGATATTTCGGGTCCGTTCTGGCAAGGTATTGAGGACGGCAGCAACCCGACCGACGTTTTCGCGACCCGATAATGTGCGTTCCGCGTCGATCCGATCGATCTCTCGGTCATCCGCGAGTTCGGCAATCCGTCGATAGCGACCACGAACGGTCTCACGACGATAATGGTCCCGGACAAGATTCGCCGCGATCTGAAAGACATACGCTTCCGGATTGGCGCTATCCCGCGCGGGATTGGCGGCGAGGCGACAGAACAGATCCTGCGTGAGATCCTCCGCCAGCGCAGGGTCTCGCAGCCGCCGCGTAAAGAACGCGATCAATGCCGGACGCAACCGCCGGGACAGTGCCCGCAGGTCTTCAGACATCGCATTGGATCGCATACGTTCCGTCGCCATCTACCCAAGACGCGCGGGCGGTCGAAAGCCTCAGCCGCGGCGGATCGATCTGTTCGGGGTTCGCGTCGTGGGACGCCATGATCAATCCGCTCCGTCGCTGACCGCGACCCTGCCGGACGGAACCTGCCAGTTCAACCGCCCGCGCCCATGTCCGGGCTTCATGCTGTCGCAAAACGCGTATAACATCAATTGCATGCGGCGCTTTGTCTACACGATCCTCCTCCTGCTCGCAGGCGTGTCGACGTCGCTGGCGGCCAGCGCACGGGTGGCACAACCGGCGGAAAGTCGGGCACCCCCGGCTGCTACGCCCTCCCCTGCAGACTTGTTCGGCGAGCTGTTCGTCCGGGTTCAGACGCTGCGACTGTTCCCCGATGGCAAGACCTTCGCCGATGCGGTACCACGCCGCGCCCCTGCCGCGATCATGGCCGCCTATCGCCGCGAACGGCCCCTGGACGCAGCTTCCCTGCGTCGCTTCGTGCTGCGGGAATTCGCGCTGCCCAAGTCACGCGCCACCGTGACGATCCCGCCGCTGCCGGTGCGCGAGCATATTGCGGCACTGTGGCCGCAGCTGATGCGTCCGCCGTTGGCACCATCGCCTTATGCATCCGCGCTGGCGTTACCGCACCGCTATGTCGTCCCGGGCGGACGGTTTCGCGAGATCTATTATTGGGACAGCTATTTCACGATGCTCGGGCTGGTCCGCGATGGGCACACCGCCGACGCGACCGCGATGGTCGACAATTTCGCGGACATGGTGCGGCGCTACGGCCATGTCCCCAACGGCAGCCGCAGCTATTATCTGTCGCGCTCGCAACCGCCGTTCCTGTATTTGATGGTCGGGCTGCTGTCCGAGGACAAGCCGACTGCCTATGCGCGCTATCTCGACGCTTTGCGGACCGAACACCGTTTCTGGATGCAGGGCGCCGCGACGCTCCGGCCCGGTTCGGCAACTGCGCATGTCGTACGGCTTGCCGACGGTGCGGTGCTCAATCGCTATTGGGATGCGCGCGATACGCCGCGCGAGGAATCCTATGCTGAGGATGTCGCGCTTGCGGCAAGGACCGGGCGATCCCCGCGGACGGTATACCGCGACATCCGCGCCGCCGCCGAAAGCGGATGGGATTTCAGCTCGCGCTGGTTCGCCGACGGCAGGACCTTCGCCACGATCCGGACGACAGCGCTTGCCCCGGTGGATCTCAACAGCCTGTTATTCGGGCTGGAACAGGCGATCGCGCAGGGCTGTGCGCGGCGGCGCGACGCCGTCTGCGCACGGGATTTCGACCGACAGGCCAAGGCACGCGCCGCCGCCATCGCAACGCATCTGTGGGACCCCGCGGCGAGCGCCTATCAGGACCTGGACTGGCGCACCGGGCGGCGCACCGGGCAACTGACCGCCGCCACGCTGATGCCGTTGTTCGTCGGCACGGCCAGTCGCGATCAGGCGAAAGCCGTGGCGACAACGGTTACCGCGCGCCTGCTTCGGCGCGGTGGGATCGCGACCACGACCGTTGCGACCCCGCAGCAATGGGACGAACCCAACGGCTGGGCACCGCTCCAGTGGATCGCAGTGGCGGGGCTGGATCGCTACGACCAGCGTGCGCTGGCGGATACGATCGCGGCACGATGGGTCGCGACCGTATCGGGGGTGTTCGCCTGCACCGGTCGGCTGGTCGAGAAATACGATGTCGATACCGGCGGCGCGGGTGGTGGCGGCGAATATCCGGTGCAGGACGGGTTCGGCTGGACCAATGGCGTCACCCGTGCGCTGCTCGACCGCGCGCCACCCGTCGCTACGCGCTGCACCAGCGGTGCGGATCGCGCAGGCCCCAGATCATGAGGGGGATCATCAAGACGGTGGGGGCGTGCACAAGCTCCTGACGAGACTGCGTAAGTCGACGATCGAACAGGCCCCCTCCGGCGTGCGGATCGTCGCGGCGACGCGGCCCACGGCCTTGGCCGACCCGGCATCGCGCAACCGTTGCACCGCCGATCGCTCGACCGCGCACAGTTCGTCGACCATGAACCCCGCTTGATTGCCGTCCGCCGAAGCCAGCACGGTGAAAGCTCCGATTGCCGCTTCGTCTGAAAATCCGAGCGCCAGGTTCAGGTCGATCAACGGCACCGCACGACCGCGGTGGACGATGAAGTCAGCGATCGCCTGCTGGTGATCGACCAGCCCGCTGCCGGTCGGCTTGGTTGCGATGATTTCCTCGACCTGCTCCATCGGCAACGCCAGGCGCTGCTGGCCGAGCCGCACCAGCAGGAACGCCTCGAGCGTCGCGCGGCGTTCGCCGGTCGCCGCGGACTGGACGTCGTCCCGGCCACACAGCCGACCGATCATGCCGAGGCGCACGTCCGCCCGCACTGCTTGCGGATCGAGCAGCAAGGTCGGCGCGGCCACGCCGTATAACCCCGCGAACAGGCCGTAATTTCCGACCATGAACTGTTGCAGCGGCTTGATCTCGTCGGGCCGGACCCGGAGCATGTCGTCGACCGCGTCGATCTGCAGCCCAACCCGGTGCCCGCACGGCAACCGCACGATCACCGCGGCAACGCGTTCGGTGCGGCGCCCCGCCCCCAGTCCCAGGAAACGCAAGGTATCGATCACCGGAACGCGGTGCCCGTTGTGCATCAGCGACCCGAGCCACAATTCGTCCTCGATCGGGCTGGGCACGATGCGTTGCTCGGGTACCGACGCTTCAATGGCATGTGCCGCCAGCCCGAGCCGTACGCCGCCCGCCGTAAACAGCAGCGTCGGCAAGCCGCTCGTGACGCCCGCTTCCCGCGCTGCCACCAGCGATCGTTCCACCGCGAACGGGATCGCCTCCAGCGCGGCCAGCGCCTCGACGTCGAGCACCATGCCGCGCATGTCGCCCTGGACGAACGCCGCCTGGAGCAGTTTCGGCGAACCGCCGTCCCCGCCGATATCCAGATAGGTCAGGTCCGCGGGGTCGAGCGACAGGACGCCGACGATCGATTCGATGATCATGCCGATCACGCGACCGGCATGACGTAACACCAGGATGACGGGGCAGGCCGCAGTGTCGCCGGTGCGGAAAAGACCGGCCGGATCGAGCACGGGCACGAGCGCCCCGCGCAAGTCGATCGCGCCGACGATATCGGCGCGCGTCCCGGGGAATGGCAACAGTGCCGCCGGGCGCGGGACGACCTCGCGGATCGCCGCAATCGGAACCGCGACGGTCAGCGCACGAACGACCACCGCGCCGTACAGACCAGCCGGCGCGGTCCGCCGTTCGGCCGCTTCGGGCTGCGCAAGCGCGAGCGCTTCAGGGGCGTCCGCCAGCGTATCGGCCTCATGCAGCACGCTCGGTCGCCTTCGACAGCGTCTGGATCAGATCGACAACCTTTGCGGACGCATCGTCCTGGACGGTGGTCGATTTGGCGATCGCGTCGATCGCGTCGCCGGTCTTGTGGACCGAACCGACGATTCCGGCGAACGCGCTGGTCGCTTCCTTGGAGCGTTCGGTGCCCTTGAGGATCCGCTCGAGCGATTCATCGACGAGGCGGTTGATCTCTCGCGCCGCGGTCGAGCTGCGTTCGGCAAGCTTGCGGACCTCGCCGGCGACGACTGAGAAGCCCACGCCATGGTCTCCTGCGCGTGCAGCTTCGATTTCGGCATTGAAAGCGAGCAGATTGGTCTGCCCCGCGATCTCACCAATCACCGACACGATCTCCGCGATACCAGAGGCCGATTTCTGAATCAGGTCGATCGCTTCGATCGCACCCATCAGTGCGGTATGCCCCACCTCGGCATCGTGGCGGGTATGGCCGGCAAGTTCGGTTGCAGTCTCGGTCGCCTGGGTGATCGCGTTGATCGATTGCATCAGCGCGCCGACATGCCCCGTCATCCCCTTGGAACACGACTCGATCTGCTGCTCGAGCTGGACCTGATCGGTCACGTCCGTCGCATATTTGATGACGCGGATCGGATTGCCGCGCAGATCGAACACCGGGTTGTACGTCGCCTGAATCCACACATCGCGGCCGTACTTGCCGATGCGGTGGAACCGCCCCGAATGAACCTCGCCCTTGTTAAGCTTGAGCCAGAAGTCGCGATATTCGAGGCTGCGGATATAGTCGGGCGAACAGAACATCGAATGATGCTGCCCGGTGATCTCGCGCAGCGAATATCCCGTGGTCCGCAGGAAATTCTCGTTGGCGCAGAGCACGTTTCCATCGAGATCGAATTCGATCACCGCCTGCGCGCGATTGATCGCGTCGACCTTTGCCTGATGATCGTTGGCGGCGAGCTTCTGCTGAGTCACGTCGACCGCGAACTTGACGACCTTGATCGGCTTGCCGTTGAGATCGAAGATCGGATTATACGTCGCCTGAATCCAGATTTCGGAGCCCGTCTTGGTCAACCGCTTGTATTCGCCGGCATCATATTCGCCGCGACCGAGCTTTTCCCAGAAATTGGCATAGGCTTCCGACTGGGTGGTGGCGGTGTCGCAGAACACCCGATGGTGCCGCCCGCGGATCTCATCGAGGGTATAGCCGGTCAGCGCCAGGAAGTTGGCGTTGGCATCGAGGATCGTCCCGTCCATCGCGAATTCGATGATGCCCTGTGCCCGGTCGATCGCGCGCGCGCGGCCTTCGAATTCGACGTCCCGGCGCTTTTGGTCGGTGATGTCATAAGCGAACTTGACGATCTTGCGCGGATTGCCCTCGATATCGAGGATCGGATTATAGGTTGCCCGAATCCACACCTCGCGCCCGCCAATGGCAATGCGCTTGAACACGTTGCTGACGAATTCACCGTTCCGCAGACGCGCCCACAGATCGGCATATTCGGGGGATGCGGCGTAGCCCGCATCGCAGAACATCCGGTGCGGCTGGCCGATCACTGCCTCACGGTCATACCCCATCACCGCCAGGAAATTGGCGTTGGCATCGATCACCTTGCCCGACAGGTCGAATTCGACGACAGCCTGCGCGCGATCGATCGCCGCGGCCCGCCCCGCCGCCTCGACCATCGCAAGCCGCTGTTCGGTCACGTCCGTCGCGACCTTTACGACGCCGATCGGATGACCGTCGGCCGCCAGGATCGGGTTGTACGACGCCTGGATCCAGACTTCGCTGCCGTCCTTGCAGATCCGCTTATATTCCCCCTGGTCGATTTCCCCGTTGCCGAGCTTTTGCCAGAACTGTCGGTACGCCGGGCTCTGCGCATAGTCGCGCTCGCAGAAGATGCGGTGATGTTCCCCCAGGATCTCGTCGATCGTATAACCCATTAGCGACAGGAAATTGTCGTTGGCGGAGACGACGCGGCCGGAAAGATCGAACTCGATCAACGCGAAGGCGCGGTTGATCGCGGTCATCCGCCCCTGATTATCGACCGCCACCTGATGATCCGCGGTGATGTCATAGGCGTAGCTCAGCACTGAAAGCAGATGCCCGGCTTCATCGAAGGTCGGCACGAAGATTTCGCGGACCCACACCGGATGCGTGACATCGGCGGTATAGCGACGAATGACGGTATCGGGTTCACCCCGCGCGAACCGGTTCCAATAGGTCGCGGGATCACGCTGTCCGCGTTCCTCGACGGTCCATAGCGCATCGAAGGGACGTCCGACCAGCGTATCGCGCGCAAGCCCGGTCAGCGCAAAGAAGCGCGCATTGCCATCGAGCAGAATACCTTCGGGCGAATATTGGCAGATCGCCAGTGCCCCGTTGATCGCGTCGAAGCGATGCCGCAGCAACGCGATCTCGGGCGTGTCGTCCCCGCGGACGAACCCCATGAAGACGCGCTTGCCCGTCGCCTCGGACAGCGTGCCGATCCTACCCTGGATATGGAGATGACGCCCGTGCTCGTCGGCGACCACGCCTTCGATCGCAACCGCCACCTTGGCCTCGGCGTCGCTCGCGGCGGTGTCGACATGGTGCGGGAAGACCGTGGCGAAGGTGATCGGCCGCTCGAACGGCGCGAGCACGGCGTTGGCCGTTGCGTTTGCTTCAATCAGCACACCGTCGCTGTCGAAACTGATCACGACCATGTCTTCGGCAAGCACGGCTGCCGCCCGTGCACTCAATTCGACCACCACCCCTTCGACCGACATTCGACCCTCCGCAAAGCTTCGCTGCCATTATAGCAGCGGCGGGGCGGTGCCCGGTCGCAGGGTCCCGTCGGAATTTATGCGGAGGCGGGTCGGGTCGGCGTGGCGTTGGCTATGCCTGGAACAACCACGCCTCTGCCGCGGCGGGATCGGGAAAATACGCTGCGTCGTGGCGCGCGGTCAGCCGCTTGATCTGCATCCGCGCGAGCGTGGCACCGACGACATACGCCAGGCGACGCGATCGCGCTGCCGGATGCGCGAGCATATCGGCAAACGCTGCAACCGCCTCCTGCGACTGGATCTGGACGCCGCGTGTGTCGCACAGCGTGACATGCGCCTCCCCGCGCAGGAATGGCCGCAACCTGCCAATTTCGCTCGCAACGGCGCTTTGGAAACCAGCGACGTCATCGGGGGTAAAGAACCCTGCGATCGTCATATGCAGGAGCTTCCGAGCGGGGTCGGACGTGACGGACCATGTTGCCTTTCGCATACCGCCGTATCGCCGATTTTCTGTTAAAATGCCGTATCCTTGACCTGCGCGAAGCTCCACGGAATGCACCGGCATCGTGCCGTAGTGGGACTGCGACGGTGGTTTTCGCTTGAGGCGAGTGATAAAGGTCGTTGCAGTGCATCTTCGCCGAGCGTCGTTGGTTGAGGGAGCCCAATTCAACCCTCAATCATATGCGGAGCCTTCAAGAATGCACGGCGTGCCGGGATTCCTCCATAGTGGAGATCGCATGGCGGCGTTGATCGCAGCGCATGACTGGGCCGAGACGCCGCTCGGCCCGCTGGAGAGCTGGCCCCCACATCTCCAGGTCGCTACAGGGATCCTTCTGCAGTCTCCGCTACCGCTTGCGTTGATGTGGGGCGAAGACGGTATCCTGTTGTATAACGCGCGATACGCATTGATTGCGGGACGCAGCCATCCCGCAATCCTGGGCCGGGGGGTCAGGGACGCATGGCCGGAAGCCGCCGCGTTCAACGGCAATGTGCTGGAGCAATGTCTGGCGGGTCGCGCCCTGACCTTTTCGCGGCAGGAAATCACGCTGTTTCGGAACGACGCGCCCGAGCAGGTCTTCTTCGACCTGAGCTACGCCCCCGTGATGGCTCCCGACGGACATCCCGCGGGCGTGCTCGCCACGGTGATCGAAGTGACGTCCGCCGTAGCGATGGAACAGAGCCTGATTGCGGAAACGCAGACGCTCGAAACCCTCAACCGTACAGGTGCCGCGCTGGCGGCCGAACTCGACCAGGAACCGCTGGTACAGATGGTCACGGATGCGGGGGTCGAACTGACCGGCGCGCGTTTCGGTGCCTATTTCCACAACCTGATGGATGAGACCGGCGAACGTCTGCATCTCTACACGTTGTCGGGCGCGTCCCGCGGGGACTTTGAGAAACTGGGTCGTCCGCGGTCGACCGCGGTGTTCGGGCCGACGTTCCGTAACGAAGGGGTGTTCCGCTCGGACGATATTCTCGCCGACCCGCGCTACGGTCGCAACGCGCCGCACAACGGGATGCCGCTTGGGCATCTTCCGGTGCGCAGCTATCTTGCAGCACCGGTCGTCTCGCGATCGGGCGAAGTGCTTGGCGGGTTGCTGTTCGGGCATCCCGCCCCCGGTCGCTTTACCGAACGGCACGAGCGGCTGCTGAGCGGAATTGCGGCGCAGGCAGCCATCGCGATCGACAATGCACGGCTGTTCGCGGCGGTGCAGGACGTCAACAGCACGCTCGAACGCCGCGTCGCCGAGCGCACCGAGGAATTGACCCGCGCGCATGATGCGCTGCGTCAGGCACAGAAGATGGAAACGCTTGGTCAGCTGACCGGGGGGATCGCGCACGACTTCAACAATCTGCTGACCGTCATCCGCGGATCGACCGAATTGCTGCGCCGACCGGGACTCAACGAGAGCCGACGCGACCGCTATATCGACGCGATCGCCGAGACATCGGACCGCGCGGCGAACCTGACCAGCCAGTTGCTCGCGTTCGCGCGGCGGTCGTCGCTGACGCCCGAGATCTTCGACGTGGGCGCGACGATCCGCGGGCTCAACGACATGATGGAAATGCTGGCGGGGGCGCTGATCGCGGTCGACCTGCACTCGCCGTCCGTGCCGTGCTTCACCAACGCCGATGTCAGCCAGTTCGAAACCGCGATCGTCAACATGGCGGTCAATGCACGCGATGCGATGCAGCAGGAAGGCCGGCTGACGATTACGGTGGAGCCTAGCGACCGTATTCCTGCGATCCGCGGTCATGAGGAACGGATCGGCGATTGGGTCGCGATCGCGATCACCGATACCGGTACCGGGATCGCCCCCGATCTGCTCGACCGAATTTTTGAGCCTTTCTATACGTCCAAGGGCGTTGGGCACGGAACGGGCCTGGGGCTTTCGCAGGTGTTCGGGTTCGCCAAGCAATCGGGCGGCGAGGTGGTGGTGACAAGCGAACTGGGCCGGGGGGCGGCGTTCACGCTGTTCCTGCCGCGCGAACATGACGTGGCCCTAGTGGAGGCTGCCGAGGTACCGATCCAGCGCGAGGCCGCTACATCGCTGAGTATTCTGGTCGTCGAGGACAACCCCGAAGTCGGCGACTTTGCGGTCGCGGCGTTGCGGGATCTTGGCCATCGAATCGTGCTGGCGCGCAATGCCCGCGATGCGCTCGATCGCCTGGCGCAACCGGTCGAAGCGTTCGATGTCGTTTTCTCGGACGTGATGATGCCCGGCATGAACGGCATAGAGCTCGCGCACGAGATCCGGCGGAACGACCCGGCAATGCCGATCATCCTGACCAGCGGTTATAGCGAGATCCTGTCCAAGGAGGGTGCCGGCGAGTTCGAGTTGTTGCGTAAACCCTATTCGATCGACGCGCTCAGCAAGGCCTTTCGCCGCGTGACGACATCCGGTGGCGCGGTAGTGAGCGTCTGACCGGCATACGGCGACCGGGGTTGGAACTACACCATTCACAGGCCGAACCCCGCATCAGCGCGTGATCCAGCTTACGGCGACGACAAGCGAAGGGCGTTACGGTGCGGCGATCATCCCCGGTGCTAGGCATACGCATCCTGGCGGCATAAGCTTGCATCATGCTTTTGCTCCGCCTTGTGCTCGCCCTCTGTGCCTGTTTCAGTGCCAGTGCCGCCTTCGCCCAGTGTCGCATCGATGCTCTCGATGCCCTGCCTGAGCGTGGGGTGATCCACTTGGGCAGCAAAGTCGGCCCCATGCCGCTCGTCATTCTGCTGCATGGCAGCACGGGCACCGGCGCGGAGATGCTGCGCGAAAGCGGTCTTGCCGCAACTGCCGATGCGCATAGTTTTGTCATCGTCTCTCCCAATGGCGGGATCACCGCGGGGCAAGGCTATGTATGGAACATCCCCGGTGTGCCGACCGTCACCGGCGCACTGCCAGGCAAGGACGCGCGCGATGATGTGGCCTATCTCACCGGACTGATCGACCGGCTGGCGGCGACCGGCTGCGTCGATGTCAAACGTGTCTACGCAACCGGATTGTCGGGCGGAGGGCGGATGACGTCGTTGCTCGGGTGCGTTGTCCCACGCCGCTTCGCCGCGATCGCCCCGGTCGTCGGTTTGCGCGCCGGACGCCCGCTCGCGGCAGACCGTTCGCGGGCCGATCCTGCGAGCTGCCGCCCCACCACGCCGCTACCCGTGCTGGCGTTTTCGGGCGATGCCGACACGACCAACCCGATCACCGGGGGCGGCGCACCCTATTGGCAGTATCCTCAAACCGTCGCCCTGCAGCGGTGGGCGGCGTTGAACCACTGTAGCGAACCGTATGCGCGCAATCTCGGGGCCGAGGTGTATGAACAGGGCTATGCCCGCTGCGACGGCGATGTGACCGTCGCCGCGCGCGTAAAGCGCGGCGGCAAACACAGCTGGTCGGTCGTCGACAACGAAGCGATGTGGGCGTTCCTGTCCCGGCATACACGCTGATTTCAAACGTTGGGTAATGGCTTGGCAGTGCAATCCCGCGTCACCATCTTTGGTCGATGGGTGGACGTGTAAAGCGGATGATCGGGCTGAAACAGGCCGAAGCTTTAGCGATTGCCGCCACTGACCCCGAACGCTGCGCGCTCTGCGACCGCGCGCTGGGCCGAAAAGTCGAATGGCATCACCGTATCCCCAAGAGCCGCGGCGGTACCGAGGTCGTGCCGGTGCATCCGATTTGCCATCGGATCATCCACGCCTGTGTGTCGAACCGCGACCTCGCCGCGGATTTCGCGGATTTGGATGTCCTGAAGACGCGCCCGGACATCGGGCGTTTCCTGCGCTGGATCGCTGACAAGCCGCCGGATTTCCATGCCCCCACGCGGCGACCGGATCTTCGGTAGGCACGCGCGGGGGTGAGAACGGCAGGCCCAGCCTTACGGGATCAGACGATCGGCGCGCAGCCGCTCGAACAGCGCGAAGAACGCGTCGTCGGTCGGCTGATAGGCGGTAAAGCCCAAGCGGCGGCTCTTGCCCATGTCCGTCACCACTTCGATCGGTCGGCCAAGGTCCGCATCGGTGTGCCACGGCGACGCGAGACGATCGAGGTCGGACTCGACCAGCCCCTCGCGCGCGGCGATCTCCCGCCACAAGCCCGCATCGTCCGCCATCTGCTGTTCGAGCGGCCGCACGGTGCCGTCGAACGGCGCTGCCTCGATACCGAACCAGTCGGCGATCCGCGCCCACATCCACTGCCACCGGAAGACGTCGCCGTTGACGATGTTGAACGCCTCGTCATGCGCCGCCTCGGTTTCGGTCGCCCACAGCAACTGCCGGGCGAGCTGCCCCGCGTCGGTCATGTCGGTCAGCCCGGACCATTGCGCCGCCGATCCGGGGAAGGTGAACGGACGCCCCGTTTCCCGACACAGGGTCGCATAGACCGCGAGCGTCGTCCCCATGTTCATCGCATTGCCAACCGCTAGCCCGATCACCGTATGCGGGCGATGCACGCCCCAGGTGAAACCGTCGCGCGCGGCGGCGGCGAACACTTCGTCCTCCTGCGCATAATAGAAGTTCTCGACGTCGAGCCGCCCCTGCTCCTCGCGGAACGGCGTTTGCGGCAGCGCGCCCTTGCCATACGCTTCGAACGGCCCGAGATAGTGCTTGAGTCCCGTGACGAGCGCGACGTGGCGCGGCCCCTTTGGCTTGGGCAGACCGTCGAGCAGGTTGCGCACCATTGCCGAATTGACGCGGATGTTCTCCGCCTCGCTGTCCTGCCGCAGCCACGTGGTGATGAACACCGCATCCGGATCGAGATCGCGCAGCGCCGTCGCTGTTGCATCCGCATCAAGCAGATCCGCAGGGACCGGTTGCACGCCCGCCTGGTTCACCGGGCGTCTCGCCAGCCCGTGTACGGTCCAGCCTTGTTCGACTAGCAAGCGCGCCGTGGCGCTGCCAACGATCCCGCTCGCGCCCACTACCAATGCCGTCTTCGCCATACATATCTCCTGTGTTCGGACAAAGCTAGGCAGCGATGGCCTGTGCTTCTAGACGGCACCATTCACGTCCCCAGGCACCAGGAGGTAACCACATGCAACCGGGAACGCCCGACGCGGATTGGCGCGAGGATTGTGCGCCGCGGCGCGTGCTGGAACTTTTCGCGACCAAGTGGACCAGCATGGTGCTTCACACGCTCCACGCGCGGCACGGCGGCGTGGCACGCACCGGAGTGTTGCAGCGCAGCCTGCCGGGGATTTCTAAGAAGATGCTGACGCAGACCGTTCGCGACCTCGAAGCCAGCGGTTTGCTAAGCCGACACGTGCAAAGCACGTTACCACCAATGGTCGAATACCGTCTGACCGATCTGGGGCAGCGTTTCGTAGAGCCGATTGAGTTGCTCTATAGCTGGGGTCGCGACAATGCCGACGCACTCGATCAATTGCAGCCCCGCGCGAGCTCGCGGCGTGTCTAACGCAGTGTGACGACTGAGAAGACCGTATATTTCTCGGTATCCAGCACAAACGACAACGCCGCCCGTGAGGGCGGCGTTGTCGTTTAGCGTTTGGTTGCGGGGACAGGATTTGAACCTGTGACCTTCAGGTTATGAGCCTGACGAGCTACCGGG